>NZ_FUYA01000001.1 GCF_900167065.1 Desulfobaculum bizertense DSM 18034 | reverse complement strand
AAGCTTCCACGGCTTTTAAACTCGATGAGGATACGTAAGGGAATCATTCCCTTACGCGGGGGTTTGGGGGCTGGCCCCCAACCTTTCCCCTCCCACCTGTGCAGCCATAAACTTGACAAGAAGAGGAGTGGTGTAGAATCTATTTTGCCCACTTATCGCATGTGGGAAAGGGAAAAGAAGAAGATGGAACAGAGACTGACAGAAGAGCTTAAACGCCGGGTTGTACTTGCAGACGGCGCAATGGGTTCCCGCATATTTGAAAAGGGGATACCTGCGGAGCTGAGCTACGACGAGCTAAACATAAGCCACCCGGAGCTGATTTCCGAAATCCATGCTGAATACTTGCAGGCCGGTGCAGAACTGCTAGAGACGAACACATTCAGTGCAACATCGCTGCGCCTGGAACGCTTTGGGCTGGCCGGGAAGACGCACGAAATCAACCGCAGGGGGGCAGAACTCGCGCGTGCTGCGGCAGGGGAACACTGCCAACACCGCCAGTGCTGGATTGCAGGCTCAATGGGTCCGCTGGGGCGACTGGAAGAAATGCCAAGTGCCCACAAAATTGCGGAACTCTATACAGAGCAGGCAGCGGCGCTGCTTGAGGGTGGCGTTGACGCCCTGATACTTGAAACATTTACTCGCCTGGATATGCTGCTCCCGGCACTCGAAGCCGTGCGTAAACTGACGGAGCTTCCTGTCATCGCACAGCTCGTTTTCACTGCACAGGGGAGCTCCTTCTCCGGGCTAAACATTGAAGACTCACTGCGCCGCCTCGAAGACGCTGGCGCTGACGTCGTGGGCACAAACTGCGGTTCTGGCCCACTTGGCGTACTGCGCGCACTGCGCAACGCTGGCACCCGACAGTGTCCTCTCTCGGCGTTCCCTAACGCAGGGTTCCCGGAGCAGATTGGCGACAGAATGCTCTTCAATAGTGATCCGAGCTACTTTGCTCAGTCCGCACTGCAAGCCATCCCTCTTGGTGCCCGCCTGATTGGTGGCTGCTGCGGAACAGGGCCAGCACACATCGCGGCACTTCGCAAGGCGCTTGATGCTGGCGAATACCGCAAAGTCAAACAGCCTGAGCCTCAGCCAGAGACTGGCACCACAGGCGAAGAGCTGCGCGCACTTCCCGAAACACTTTTCTCCCGCAAACTCCGACGCGGCAAAAAAATGATTCTTGTGGAGCTGGACCCTCCCAAGCACCTTGATACAGGCCTTGCACTGGAAGCGGCATCCGCCCTTTCACGCGCTGGCGTCGACGCGATCACCATTGCAGAGAACCCGCTCGCCGTTCCGCGCCTGTCCAACACCACGCTTGCAGGCATGATTCATCGCCGTACTGGAAGCGAGGTTATTGTCCACATCACAGGCCGTGACCGAAATCTTGTCGGAATGCAGGCGACGCTGATGGGCCTTGCCGCCGAGGGACTTTCCAACGTGCTCGCCGTGACTGGCGACCCGCCGCCCTCCGGCTCCGACGACGTTGTCAAAGGCGTTTTTGACCTCCGCTCTTTTGACCTGCTCGACCTGATACGTCGCTTCAACAAGGGCATGAATCATCACGGCGACAGCATGCGTCTGCGCGCTAACTTTTGCGCTGGTGCTGCCTTCAATCCCAACACCAAGAACAAACCCATGCAGGTTCGCCGCATGGAACGAAAAATCGAGAATGGTGCCGGGTATTTTCTCACGCAGCCTGTATACACAAAGGCCGACGTTGACGCCGTCGCGGACATGACCGCTCATATTTCCGCTCCAATCTTTCTCGGGATTATGCCGCTCATCAGCTCCCGGAATGCAGAATTTTTGCACAACGAATTCCCCGGAATCACCATCCCCGACGACATCCGTCAGCGCATGAAAGATGCAGGCGACAAGGGCGTCGACGAGGGTATCGAAATCGCCTGGGACCTCGTACAGCACGCCTGGGACAAATTCGCTGGCATTTACATCATGCCCCCCTTCAACCGCTATGCTATCGCCCTTGAACTTATGAAACGCCTTCAGCAAAACGGCATGTGGGAAGCATAGCAGCATATATTTTATTGGGGCGCTGCCCCAAACCCCGCAAGGGGCTTTGCCCCTTGACCCCACCCAAGGACGAGGCCCTTGGGAATCCCGCTTTCGCCCGAAATAAAAGGGGACCGAAATGTGATGAGAGCTACGCTCTCCTCACATTTCGGTCCCCTTTTTTTCGGCCTAGTTAACTGGGCGTGCGTTCTTTTTCTTTGCGCTCCACCCCTTTCTTTTTGAACGCGAGCGTTCAAAAAGAAAATGGAGGCAACGCACGGGAAAGAGAAAGAAGCCGCTTTAGGCAGCCCCAACAAGTTTAAAAGCCGTGGAAGCAAAGCTTCCACGGCTTTTAAACTCGATGAGGATACGTAAGGGAATCATTCCCTTACGCGGGGGTTTGGGGGCTGGCCCCCAATTCTTCCCCTCCCATCCATCTTCTTACCTCTACTGAACGAGGTCGCCAGCATCGAAGCCGATGCTTTCGACAGCGTCCTTGAGAACAGCGTAATCAGGCTCAGAATCAGAATAAAAAGAGGCGACGCCTTTCTCAAGGTCGACAGAGACACTGGAGAGGCCGGAAACCTTGGCGAGAGCCTCAGTAACGGCGGCGACACAATGCTGACAGCTCATACCTTTCACGACGAGCTTGTAGAGGGACTTTCCCATTTCTTTCTCCAAAGCGGCGACGCGATTGTCACGCCGCTGCTTTCCTAGCTTCATAACCTGTTTTAATTTATTCCCCGCTTCGCGAGTCAATCCACTCATTTGCAGCCTCCAGATCAAGGGTCCCCTCATAAATTGCCTTACCGGAGATAGCTCCTTCGAGGCCGATTTTGCAAAGGGGAGACAGATTCTGAATATCGTCAAGACTGGCAACGCCGCCAGCAGCTATGACGGGAAGTGAACTCGCTTCACAGAGGGCTTTCAGTGCTGGCACATTGGCACCAGACTGCATACCGTCACGGCTGATATCCGTATAAATGATAAACTGAGCGCCCTGCTCTTCGAGCCGAGGGAGCACGTCAAACACAGTCATACCGGCATCTTCGACCCACCCACGGGTTTTGAGATTTCCATCGACAGCATCGAGGGAAACACCAATCTTGCCGGGAAGAGCCGCACAAAGTTCGCCAAACAGCTCTGGATTTTCCAGGGCCATCGTTCCGATGATGAGTCTGGAAACTCCTGCTTCGACGTAGGCCTTTGCGGTGGCGATGTCTCGAATGCCGCCGCCAAGCTGTACGGGGATATCGACAGAGTGGCAAATATCATGAATCAGGCGCCAGTTTGCGGGATGCCCGTCAAAGGCACCATCGAGGTCGACGACGTGCAGATACCGTGCACCGCGAGCAGCCCAATGCTTTGCAGCGTCGACAGGGCTTTCGTTAAACACGGTTTCTTTGTGTGCCAGCCCCTGCTTGAGCCTGACGCATTTACCACCTTTGATATCAACAGCAGGAAAAACAATCACAATCCAAACTCCTTCACACCTCGAGCAAGGCCTTCCTGAGCCAGCTCGGAGGCTGTTATCCATTTCCCTTTGCGTTTAAAAAACTTGTGGGCCTCAAAAAGATTTTCTGTCAGCGACTTCTGTGTCTCGTCAAAGTGATAGCGCTTCACAAGGCTTTCATTTTTGACATCAACGAGAAAGAGATCCAGCGTTACCCCTGCTGGAGTATCCACAGAAACTTCACTTCCTTTTCGTTCGTGAAAGGCGAGCAGATGTGGGACGAGCAAGTAATCAACTTTCATGCAGTTCCCAACCCGCAGCCAGTAATCAAGAGCGGCGACCCGCTTCTTTTCCTTGTCAATTCGGCTCAGAACAATGTGTTCGCATTGCTCGGAGGTAGAAGGAACAAGATAGGACGGATTTGTACTGGCCTTCAGCTCCTGCTTGAGGAGTTCGTCAAGACGGCCAAGTACATCCTGAGAAACAGGTTCCGCACCTTCGGGAATATAGCCAGCGAGCAGTTCATTATCCATCTGCGGCTGGGTAAAATGCGCAACTGCGAGGCTTCCCTTTGGGGGTTCCACACGGGGTGTAATACCTTCGCAGGCAGTCAGTCCAAACAGAAAAACGCCACACACCACGCTCAGAACCAGAAATCGAACATTGGTGTTTCTCATCAATCGAGCCTCCCCTTGGTGCTTTGCACACCATCACCAGTCAAAGTTGCAGCTTCGCGAATAGCGAGACCAAAGGCCTTGCAAGCGGATTCAACGAGATGATGCGCGTTTCGGCCATAGAGATATCTCATGTGCAGATTCAGTCCTGCGCGGAACGCAAGAGACTTGAAGAATTCACGCCACAGGTCTTTTTCTTCACCTGCAACGAGAGCTGGTACCACGTCATCCTCATAGACCAGATAGGCACGGCCAGAAATATCAATATCAACCTCGGTTAAAGCCTCATCCATAGGAACCCGGGCGTTTCCAATGCGCTTGATGCCCTTTTTGCCACCAAGAGAATCACGAAGCGCTTCACCAATGCACAGCCCAACGTCTTCGAGGCTATGATGGGCGTCGACCTCGATGTCTCCTTCGCAGACAACGGTCAAGTCCCAGCCAGCCCAAAAGGCTATCAGGGTAAGCATATGGTCGGCAAAACCAACTCCAGTTTTAATGCTGGAAGCACCTGTGCCATCCAGACACAGTTCCATTGTGATGTTGGTTTCTCCGGTCTGTCGCTCAATGCGCGCAGCTCTGGGCTTCATGTACTACTCCAGTTTATTCATGGTTCAAAGGGGTTGTCACATATCAGATTTGCGGAAGTAGCATGCACGCTTTCTGCTTTAAGGTCAAAGAGTAAGACCGCATGCCTGCTCCATAAATCTTTCGCAGAATTCCATAGCATACTGTAGCGCGTCGGGGAGAATTTTGCACTCACCAAAAAAAGAAAGCGCCCATCCAAAGATGGGCGCTTTTAGGTTCGGGATGAACTACTCTGCGTTTTTCATTTTGCGAGGTTCAGCTTTGCCAAACAGCCAGGCGACAATGATACCAAGCTCATACAGAATAATGAGCGGACCAGCCATAAAGCACTGTGAAACCACGTCCGGGGGTGTCAAAACTGCGGAGATAACAAATGCCACGAGAACAAAGTATTTTCGTTTGTCCTTGAGCCAGCGGGAAGACACCATTCCAAGGCGGGCAAGGAAGAAAATAAAGAGTGGCAGCTCAAACGCGACACCAAAAGCGGTGAGCAGCTTGAGGGAGAAAGAGAGATACTCTTTCAGGCTGGGCATCGGCTTGATGATGTCTGTTCCAAAACCCATAAAGAACTTGAAGGCAATGGGGAACACGACAAAATAGCCAAAACATGCGCCAGAGACAAAGAAGAGGGAGGAACACAAGGCAATGGGGAAAACCCAGCGACGCTCTTCCTTGTACAGACCGGGGGCGATAAAGGCCCACAGCTGATAAAAAATAAAGGGACTGACCACAAAAAGGCCAGCAAATGCAGAGAGCTTAATGTAGGTAAAGAAGCCTTCTGGCAGACCGGTGAAGATCAGGCTCGACCCTTCGGGAAGGATAGGCTTGAGCGGCATCATCAAGAAATCAAAAAGCTGCTCAGCAAAACCATAACAGGCAAAAAGGCCAACAATAACGGCGATAACACAGTAGGTCAGACGTTTCCGCAACTCCTCAAGATGGTCAAGAAGTCCCATCTCGACGAGTTCTTCATCGTCATCATCGTCGTCGTCATCACCGTCTTCATTGCCCTGCTCTGGCTCTTTGTCCTCAGCGCCGGCAGACGTACCGGAGTCATCTCCGCCATCATCGCCACCACCGGAACCAGCAGCTTCGACTGGAGACTCGCTCGCCTGTTCTTCTGCGGCGTCCAGCTCATCCTGAAGCTCTGCGACAGGCTCATATAACGCACCTGCGGAAGGATCATCCAGCTCGTCAAGAGATTCGACGGGTTCAGCGTCGACATCCTGTGCGTGCTCTTCTGGAGTAACGTCCTGCTCAAGCTGCGAAACGGTGCTCTCTTCCGAAGAAGGCACCTCTATCTCACTCGCAGATTCTGCCGGAGTCTCTCCCGCAGCTTCTGCGGCGGTCTTGGCCACAGCAGCGTCCAGCGGAGTCATTTCTTCGCTGTGCTCTGGGCGGGGTTCGGAGCTGGTCTGCTCCGGGGAAATATTCTTGGCACTGCTCTCAGGTGCAGTACTCACGTCACGTTCCTGAGACTTCTGCTCTTTCTCGCTCATCAGTGACGACCTGCCTAAGCTTTTGCTGATTCAGCAGGCTTTTCAGCCTCGGCTGTGTCGGTTTTGGAGCTAGGAGCATCTGCCTTGGGCGCGGCGTCCTCAGGCTTAAGCTCTGCGGTGGAACGCTGACGGCTCTCTGTACGCTCAACGCGCTCGACTTCTGCGTCAATGGTCCGCTTGACGTCGTTAGAGACTTTCTTGAATTCGCCCATTGCCTTGCCAAGGGTTCGTGCAAGCTGCGGGAGCTTTTTAGGACCAATGACAAGCAGCGCGATACCCAGGATGAGGAGAAGTTCAGTGCTACCTATTCCAAACATAACAGGAACCTTGGTTAAGCGTTAAAAGCGGTGGTGCATACGCACCACCGCTCCGTCATACCGTTATTCGGCTCTTATTCCCACTCGATGGTTCCCGGAGGTTTCGACGAAACGTCGTATACCACTCGGTTCACACCTTTCACCTCGTTGATGATGCGGTTGGACATGCGTGCCAAAAGATCAGAAGGCAGGCGGGTCCAGTCAGCAGTCATAGCATCGAGGGAGTCGACGATACGCAGGGCAATAACGTGCTCGTAAGTACGATCATCACCCATAACGCCAACAGTCTTCAAGGGCAAGAGAACGGCGAAGCCCTGCCAGACCTTGCGGTACCAGCCAGCGTTACGAAGCTCTTCCTGAACAATTTTGTCTGCTTTGCGCAGAATGTCCAGTCGAGGTTCGGTGATTTCGCCGATGACGCGGATAGCCAGACCCGGACCCGGGAAAGGATGGCGCCAAATAATGGACTCAGGAAGGCCAAGCTCCTCAGCCACGCGACGGACTTCGTCCTTGAACAGCTCACGAAGAGGCTCAACAAGGCCCATCTTCATCTTCTCGGGCAGGCCACCAACGTTGTGATGGCTCTTGATGACCACACTCGGGCCACCCTTGAAGGAGATGGATTCGATGACGTCGGGGTACAGGGTACCCTGAGCGAGGTACTTCACGTTGTCGATCTTTGCTGCTTCGCGGTCAAAGATTTCGATAAACGTGTGACCAATGATTTTGCGCTTTTTCTCAGGATCATCAACGCCCTTCAGACGGCCAAGGAATTCTTCCTGTGCCTTCACCCAGACGAGATTGAGGTCAAAGTGCTCCCGGAGGTAGCCAATGACTTCTTCACCTTCGTTCATGCGCAAGAGTCCGTTATCAACAAAGATACATGTCAGACGCTTGCCAATAGCCTTGTGGAGCAAAAGCGCCACGACAGTGGAGTCGATGCCACCAGAAAGGCCACAAACAACCTGCTCATCTTCACCAATCTGCTCGCGGAGATCTTTGACCGTTGCGTCCACGAAGGAACTCATGGTCCAAGAAGGCTCGAGACCGGCAACCTTGAACAGGAAGTTGGAGAGGATAGTGCTGCCATCGTCAGTGTGTGCCACTTCGGGGTGGAACTGCAGGCAGTAAATCTTCTCTTCGGAATTTCCCATAGCAGCAATCGGCACATTGTTGGTCTTCGCGAGAATCTCAAATCCTGCGGGGACGGCTTCAACGTGGTCACCATGAGACATCCAGACGACATGGCTGTCTTTTTCTTCCAAGCCTTCCCACAGAGGGCAAGCCTGAGACAGCTCCAGATTAGCACGGCCATATTCGCGTTCTTCACTCTTGGTGATGCGGCCGCCCAGATTGTGGGCCAGAAGCTGCATACCGTAGCAAATTCCGAGAACAGGCAGGCCCCAGGAGAGGATTTCCTTGTTCAGAACAGGGGAATCTTCATCAGTCACACTGGCAGGACCGCCAGAGAGAATGATGGCCTGAGGTTCACGCGCCTTGATTTCTTCAGGGGTCGCCTCGCAGGTCAAAATCTCGGAGTAGACACCAGCTTCACGCACGCGTCGTGCGATGAGCTGCGTATACTGAGACCCGTAGTCGAGGATGACTACTGAATCGACATTTTTCATTGCGCAATCGCCTTTTAAGCTTTTGACAAGTTAGAAGGAATCAACCCGATAGTTCGGGGCTTCCTTGGTAATAATAACATCATGGACATGGGATTCGCGCAGGCCCGCGGGGGAAATCTGCGTAAACTGAGCCTTGTCCTTGAGCTCTTCAACCGTGTGACAACCAGTGTAACCCATACCGGAGCGAAGGCCACCAAGCAACTGATAAATGCTTTCGGTCACGGGTCCCTTGTAAGGAACGCGGCCGACAATGCCTTCCGGCACCAGCTTCTTGGAGTCGTCAGACAGACGGCCTCCGTGGATCTGAGCTTCCTGCTTTTCTTCCTGAGCCTGCTTCTCCTGGAAGTAACGGTCGGAGCTGCCCTGACGCATTGCGTCAATGGACCCCATGCCACGATAAATCTTATACGAACGGCCCTGGTACAGGATTGTTTCGCCCGGGCTTTCCTCAGTTCCTGCGAAGAGCGAACCCATCATGCAGGAATCAGCACCAGCAACCAGAGCTTTCACAACATCGCCAGAGAACTTGATGCCACCATCAGCGATGATGCAGCGGTCAAATTCCTTGGCAGCACGGGAAGCTTCCATGATTGCGGAAATCTGGGGAACACCAACACCAGCCACGATACGGGTGGTGCAGATGGAACCGGGGCCAATACCAACCTTTACCGTATCTGCACCGGCCTCAAACAGAGCCTTTGCGCCTTCATAGGTGGCAACGTTGCCAGCAATCAGACGGGCGTTCGGGAAGTTCTTGCGAACAGCTTCCACAGAACGAAGGATGTTTGCAGAGTGACCGTGTGCGGAATCAAGCACCAAAAAGTCAACGCCAGCATTCAGCAGAGCCTCGGCACGCTCATCGCGGTCCTTGCCCACACCAATAGCAGCGCCGCAGCACAGGCGACCATGCTCGTCCTTGCAGGACAGAGGGTACTTTTTGATTTTCTTGATGTCCTTGATGGTGATGAGACCGCGAAGCGTGTTGGCATCGTCAACAACCAGCAGCTTTTCAATGCGATTTGCATGAAGGTGCTGCTTTGCTTCTTCCAGTGTGGTACCAACAGGCACCGTCACCAGACGATCCTTGGTCATCACCTCGGCAACGGAGGTAGAGAGGTCCGTCACAAAACGAACGTCACGGTTGGTCAGAATACCGACCAGCTTCTTGCCCTCAACCACGGGCAGACCGGAAACCCGGTACTGTTCCATGACGCTCAGGGCCTGAGCGACCGTGTAGGTCGGAGGAATAGTCACAGGATCAAGAATCATTCCGGATTCGGACTTCTTGACCTTTTCGACTTCCAGCGCCTGCTCTTCAATTGTAAAATTCTTGTGAATGACACCCGCTCCGCCATTGCGGGCCATAGAGATGGCCATATCGGACTCCGTAACGGTGTCCATAGCCGCACTGAGAAGCGGAATGTTCAGTCTCAGGTCTTTTGTGAGCTGAGTTCCCACGTTGACCTGGTCCGGCAAGACTTCTGAATATGCCGGAACCAGCAGGACATCATCGAAAGTCAGTCCCTTCATGACAATCTTTTCCATTACGTTACTCCGTGCGTCCTAGAAGGTGGAATTCCAAAACGACAGCAGGCCAACAAGCCTGCGTCACAAGCATTTTGGAATCATTCGAGATTCGTTCTGAAACTCAAATCTGCGGCAGGCTCCCCTACTCCCAAAACAGGTTTTCGCTCCCCTGCATTGTTCATAATAGAGTGAGATTTCGCAAACCGGGTGAGGGTTTCAGTACTCTGCCCAACATGATTTTGTCCGTCTGGCAGTGTCTCCCGATCATCAACAGGAGACGAGGCTGTGCCATAAGTGACGCGTTGAGGCAAGCACAAGTTCCCGTTCTCTCTGAAAAAAACACTTACGGGAGCAGCAATTGCCAATGCATTCAATCATGTTGGAGTGAAATCTTAGGAAACCGCATCAGGACAATTCATTCACCCCGACGAATCCACATTCCCGACCGGGCACATGTGCCCGCGTGGAGCATACACCACGTCAGCCAGTTCCGTCTCCTGTGCGGTTGGACCTCTCCTGCGTTTCGAAAAGTGCCCCTAAAAAAAGCACCTCATAAGACTCGGAAAAAGACGCTCTGCGTTTTCTGAATCTATGAGGTTTCCTGAACACATCCTCCACAACAGGATAACAGCATGGGGAGCACACATTCGCCGATATTTCGACGCGAATACTCCCCGTAAAAATGGTATAAAAAGAAGGACCCCGTTCAAGGGTCCTTCATTGTGTTCGAAGTCTTCTACTCTTAATTGCCGAGACTCTCAAGCTCTGATTTTGCTTCGGCAAGAGTCTCTTTGGGAACATCCGGCAAATCAATCACTTTCTGGAAATATTCCAGTGCCTTATCTGGTTTATCCAAGAAGTGTTTATTCAAAATTCCAAGGTTGAAGAAGGTTGTAAAATCCTTGGGATCAAGCTGAATAACACGCCCAAATGTCTGGGCTGAGGCCTGATATTCCTGGAGATTAAATTCGGTCAGACCAAGCATCCGCAGCACCTGCAAATTATCTGGTTCAACCTTGAGCGCCCGGACGTACAGTCCCTTTGCGCGATCAAAGGCCTTCATGCGGCGGAACTGCTCACCCAAAACGTACATAATCTGTACATCATCAGGATTCTCGTCCAGCTTCTTCATCATGGCCTGAATCATTTCCATGGACGGCCCTTTTTCCATCGACGTCGGCGGCGCAGAATGCTGCTGGTTTTCAACGACCAGCGAGGGGTGTTCCATCCGATAGATAAAGGACCCTATCGCCATGGCGACAAGACCAATACCGCAGAGAAGGAGCAGAAGCTGGCGGGAACTCATCCCACTCCCCTGCCCATTCTGGGAGGTGTTTTGTGTCTCTTTAGCACTCATCGCGTAACTGCTCCATCTGCTTGAGGCGCAGCTCGTACCGACGCTGGCGAGAGCTGAGAAAAAGTATATATCCACCAACGCCAAGCCAAACGGCGACGTTTCCGATCATAAGATAACTTGTGTAATCCATCAGGAACTCCTTGCCCATTTTGGGCGGAGGAAGGCGTTAATTCAGGTCGCCCCGTGCAAGGGCGTCCAGTCGTTCTCCGTGCCGAAGCTGGCGAGTGCGCAAGGTTGTCATGCACAGCCACAGCAGCCCAAAAGCTACAATAGAAACCAGCATGGTCGTCAACATTTCGGGAGCCATTCCGCCACCAGACTTGCCAAACACCGCCGGGTGGATGCTCCGCCACATACGGGCAGAATAAAACACCAGCGGGACATCAAGGAATGCCACAATGCCCACAACAGCGCAGACCACAGGCCGACGCTCTGCCCCGATCCCACTGGAGCGCAGAATCAGATAGGCACAGTACACAAACCACATAATCAGGGTTGTGGTCAGGCGTGGGTCCCACGTCCACCACACACCCCACGAGGCGCGTCCCCAGACAGAGCCAGTCACAAGCGCAAGGCCAGAAAACAGCACTCCAATTTCTGCGGCAGCACCACCGAGGTGGTCCCAGGAACTCTGACGGCGCAGGAGATAGAAAATTCCTGCCACGAACACCACGAAGAAACTCAGAAGCGCCCACCAGGCAAGCGCCACGTGAAAATAAAACAGCTTCTGAACCGGACCTAATGTGGTTTCAACAGGAGCATAAACCCAGACAAACCACTGGGTAATGCAGAGCATGAGCACTGTGGCCACAGCTGCAAAGGGAAGCCAGTTCACTCGGGTGTTCACAAAAACTCTCCAGAAAAAGCGTTGATGACCGGTCTCGCACCGAGACACAGCCAAAGGTTCACAAGAAAGAATCTAGCCTTCCGCGCCATACACGGCTGGGAACAGGAAGAGCGCAGCCCCCGTAAACAGGGCATCAAACGCAAACGCCAGTCCCATCCAGTTCCCCTCGTGCATTGCCCCGGCACTAAAGTAGGCCGCGCCAATGCGCACACCCGCCAAGAGCAGAGGAATCAGCAAGGGAAACAGTATAACCGTCAGCAAAGATTCTTTTGCCGCCTGCCCCTGCGCCAGCGCACCCAACAGAGCACCCAGCACAACGACTCCCCAGTCTACCAGAAGTAGCCCACCAAGGGCCATCAGGCAGTCTGCATGAAGCGACTGTCCCAAAAAGACAATCGCAGCCGGCAGGAAAACAAGCTGGGACAGCACGAGCAGAGCAAAGCCTGCCAGAGCTTTTCCCAGCCATATAGCATGAATGGATACCGGAGAAAGCAGGAGCGCGATGCGCGCGCCATTGGCTTCTTCCAGCCCATACAGAGTATTAAAGATAAGAACCTGCGAAAAGCAGGATGCGACCCAGAAAATTGCTGCGGCAGCCTGCGGAGAGGCCAGCTCTCCAGTTGCAAGCGATGTGCTGAAGACAAAAATCAGCAGCAGGCCGAGCAAAACAGGCTGGGCAAGGCCAACGCCACCAGCCAAAACAAGTTTCAGGTCTTTCTGGAACAGTGCGCGAAGCTGGGCAATCATGCGTCACCTCCGCTCACAATAGCACCATGCGGCGTGTAGTCCTGTGCAGGACCAAAGTACCCAAGGCTGTGCCGGGCAATCTCACACACCATATCGGCGCGCCTGAGATCATCCTTCACATCATGGCTCACCCAGACAACCGTTGCGCCACGCTCGCGGGCCGCAGCAATTTCCCTGTGCAAAATGCCAAGGGAACGCTGGTCAAGACCCGTTCCGGGTTCATCAAGAAACAGCAGCTCAGGCTCAAGCATGAACACTCGCGCCAAAGAAAGGCGCTGGGCCATGCCCCGGGAAAAGGTCCCGGCTTCTTCATAGGCTGCTGCCCTGAGTTCAACCCGTTCGAGTACGGACATCAGAAAATCCTCATCATCTTTCCGCTGGTAGAGCTTCGCCCAAAAGCGAAGGTTTTCCATTGCGGTCAGGGCCGGATAAATAAAGGTCTGGTGTCCAACGTACGCAATTTTGTCCTGCGCCACGCGGCATTCCATGTCGCCCCCAGAGCTGCGGGCAAGGCCCGACATCACCTTGAGGAGCGTGGATTTGCCAGCGCCATTTTCTCCAACCAGCAGAAGGACCTTTCCCTTGGGTAATTCAAAGGAAATGTTCTTCAAAACCAGCTTGGAGCCGTAAAACTTTGAAAGCTTGTTCAGACGGAGCATCATGCCGAAATGCCTACGCCTTTCTGCGCCAAAATGCCAGCAAGGGGAACAGCGTCATGAGCACGCCGCCAATCCACAGCCAGTTCACAAGCGGGTTCACGCTGATGCGCAAAGAGACCTGCCCATCAGGAGAAGAACCAACCAGCGTTGAGTACAGCTCGTCACCCAGGCCCGGAATAACCGAGACCTCAGCAAAAACGTTCCGGTTGTTCCGGTACGCCCGGCGCTGCGGGGTCATGGTGCCAACCTTTTTGCCATTCTCGGTCACAGTCAGTCGCGCTTCGACATAGTCCATACCCGGAGTTCTGCGCTCCTGCATGCCCTCATACTTTACGGTGTACTCAGCAATCTGCATGCTCTCACCGGGATGAAGCACGGCTTCGCGCTCAATCTTGTACGGGCCAGAAAAGGCAACAGCCAGCGTCATCAGCAGCAGGCCGACATGAACGCCGTATGCAGCCCATGAGTGGGGATTTCTGAGCATGTCTTTGCGGCTGGCAAACAGGACAACAATGCCAAAGAGACCAACCACGGCAGATACCGCACCAAGCAGCGCAACCGGGTGATGAATGCCACGCATCCACATCAGGCCAGCAGCAGGAATGATTGAGCCACACACTGCATAGAATGCCTTGCGATTCACCACGCCCCCCTTCCATCCGAGCCACGGACAGAACACGAGGAACAGGGAAATACACGCAAAGAGCGGCAGGCAGACCCGGTTATAGAACGCAGGTTCAAGCCCAATTGGCTTGGGATTCCACATGCTGGAAATCAGCGGCCACATAGTGCCAAGGAAAATCACAAGACCAATGGCGAGGAAGAACCACGCAGCAAGAAAAAGCAGGCCGGAACGGGACAGCAGCTCATCAAGCGGACGGGCATTCTTATCCTTGTGGGACAAGACCACCAGCACGCCAGCGATGAGGGTTCCGAGCATGAAGAACACCAACGGTTCCCCAAGCTCACTGCGCCCAAAGGCATGCAGAGAATCAATAACTCCGCTTCGCACCACGTAGGTGGCAAAAATGCAGAGGAAGAATGTCAGGGTAATGAAAAACACGTTAATGCGCGGCAGGGAGCCACGTCGACGCTGAATGATTGCCGTGTGCAAAAAGGCCGTTGCAGCCAGCCACGGAATCAGGGAAGAGTTCTCCACCGGGTCCCATGCCCAGTATCCGCCCCAGCCAAGCTCCATGTAGGACCACCATGCACCAAGGATGATGCCCGCAGTCAGGAAAAGCCAAGCAAAGACAGTCCACAGGCGGCCCACAGGCAGCCAGTCCACGTTCTCTTTATTCACCCAGCTCGCCAGTGCGAGACAGCACGGCACAGTAAAGCCTGCGTAACCAATGAACAGAAGCGGCGGATGGAAAATCATGCCGGGGTTCTGGAGCAGTGGATTCAGGCCATTGCCCTCAACGGGCGCATGGGCAAACTCAAGGAAGGGGTTGGAGGGACCACTCAGGATATACAGGAAGAAGGCCTGAACGGAGTAATGGAAAAGCCAAAACCACACCCGGGTATTGGGCTGGAGTTTGGCGTAATGTTTTGAGGCAGCAAAGAAAAGTCCACACGTCACAATGCACAGTGCCCAGAACAGCATAGAACCAGCCTGTCCTGCCCAAAATGCCGTCACGGTATAGAAAAGCGGAAGGTAGCTGTCTGTGTACTGCCAGACGTACTGGAGGGAAAAATCCTTTGCAACAAGTGCCCGAAGCAGGACCACAGAGGACGCCATGACCAGCGCAAAGCAGGCAAGCTGCCCCCGCTCGGTCCAATGGGCGTACCGAGTGCGTCCCGTCCAAAGCATATACAGAGAGAGTCCGCCAAAGAGCAGCGACACGAAGAGCGCTGCAAGCAGACAGAAGTAGGCAAATAGATGCATCAGCAACCTCGATGAAGGGGGTACCGGCAAGGCCGGAATTATGACAACGTTTTCGAGCCAAAGCCCACCGGATTATCCCTGGTGGGCTTTTTCCTCATCACGCTTTTTTTGATACTTGGAAGGACACTTGGTCATAAGCGTCCGGGCGCTAAACACACCGTTTTCGGTCATGCCACCTTCCACGATCACTTCGGCACCGGGTTTAAAGGTATCCGGAACAACACCGTGGTAGGCAACACGAATGGAACCGTCACCACCGTTGCTGTCCGCAAGCTGGAATTCCACATCAAGCTGTCCGGGACCGCCCAAAAGATTTTCTGGGGCAACCTTGCCAAAAAGACGGATGTTCGAAAGTTCATTCGTCTCCATGGACAGCGCTTCGGAAACATTCAGGAAGTACACGCTGTTTTGCGAAAAACCGGAAAACAGCAAGTAGCCAAAACCACTCAAAAAGAGCAGCAGGGCAACAATGTAGATATTCCTGTTACTTTTCTTAGCCATACTCTAACCCGACCCGGTTACTAGGGTTTCTTGGCCGAACCCGCAATTTGGGCACGACGCTGGCGGGCAAGTTCCCGCATGTCTTCCACCTCGTCGGTTTCGTCGACGATTTCCTTTCCAAGGATTTCCTCTAAAACGTCCTCAAGCGTGACCACGCCTGCAAGTCCACCATATTCATCGAGAACGATAAACAAGTGGATATGGGTTTCGAGGAATTTAATGAGCAACCTGTCCAGGGTCAAGGTTTCCAGTGCAAACTGGACGGGGTGCATCAAGTCTGCAAGCCGTTTCTCTTCGAGATCTTCGGCAGCAGCAAGCAGCACTTCGCGTCGCGTCACAAGACCCACAATGTCTTCAGGATCATCGCCTTCAAAGACGGGAATCCTGCTGTGTGACCAACAGTGCTTTTCCTCTCGGGCCTCCTTAACGGTCATATCCGCAGGGAGAGAAGAAACAACTGTTCTGGGCGTCATGATCTCGTGCGTGGTTTTCACGTCGAGCTGCAAAATATTTTTAATCGACTCTTCCTCATAGGGCTTGAGGATGCCCGCTCTTCTGGAGAGCGTGGCAAGAGCCGTAATGTCCTCTTCTGTTGCGGCCGGACCTTTGCGTTTTGGCTTTTGGACAAGCTTTGACACAATCCCGAGAATCCAGATCGCAGGTGACAGCGCCCAAACCAAAAAGGTCAGGGGGCGAGCCAAAAGCGGAGCTAGCGTGCGAGAATACATCACGCCAACCGTTTTGGGTAAAATTTCGGAAAAAACCAGAATAATGAGCGTAAAGACCGCCGTAAAATAGCCCAGCCACTCTACCCCAAACACCCGGGCCGCAGCAGCGCCAGCAACAGCAGCACCAGCGGTATTGGCCACGGTATTCAAGGTCAGGATGGCCGCAATGGGCTTATCCACATTATTCCGAAGCTCATAGAGCATTTCACCGGATTTCTTCCCTTCATTCCGAAGCTGTTCGATGCGGCTCCACGGGACAGAATACAGAGCTGCTTCACTCACAGAACAAAATAGCGACACGCCAACAGCAACTCCAACGGCAAGCAATAACTCTAACACGTTCCTCCCCACTCGCGTTTTCGCGAAAATGTATGCAAATCAACAGTTGATGCAGACGTATTGATTCTTATAGAATAAGCTGACTCCTACCAGAGGCAGCTTGCACCGGGCAAGTGCCAAAAATTGCACGAGTCGTCACTTGACGCAAGGCCCAGCTTGCCGCACAACACACTTTTGTACGGCATATAGCCTTTAGCCACTTATTCTTATGCAAAATATAAAAAATATCATTCTCGACCGTGACGGAACAGTCATTATTGACAAACATTACCTGCACAAGCCAGAAGGCGTCGAGCTTCTTGATGGAGCTGCCGAAGGATTACAGGAGCTTGCCAAGGCAGGCATGAATTTGTTCATCGCCACCAACCAGTCTGGAATCGGCCGTGGGTATTTTTCTGCCGAAGACTACAGCGCTGTCCAGAAACGGCTGCTCGAAATCCTTGAGCGTAAGGGCATCCAGATTACAGGAACCGCCTTTTGCCCCCATGCCCCCGAAGAAAACTGCTCCTGCCGCAAGCCCCTCACCGGAATGTGGGAGGATCTTTCATCCCGCTTTGGACTTCGACCAGAAGAAACTGTTATGATCGGCGACAAATCAGCAGACATCAGCTTTGGCCACAATGCAGGCCTCGCTGCGTCCATTCTCGTGCTCACTGGCAAAGGCACAGACCAACTCGCGGACTATGAGCTTTCCACACCATTTACCGCGTGGAGCGTTCCAGAAAACGCCAGTCCTGCTGCTCCGTTTGCCATTGCTCACGACCTTGAGGCCGCTGCTGACTGTATCTTACACTACAACACAATAGATCGCGATACGAACTCATGACACGTATAGGCATTTGGAACACCGCCTTTCTGGGCGACGCCATTCTCACCCTTCCGCTTATTCACTCACTCTCTGCTGCATACCCCGACGCAGAACTCCACTTCTTTGTCCGCAAAGGCGTTGATCAGCTTTTTGTGGCCCAGCCGGAACTCTGCACCGTCCGCAGCTTTGCCAAGCGTGGCGCGCAAAAAGGTTTTTCCGGGGCCTACTCCTATGGTCAAAAACTCGCCAAGGAGCGCTTTGACCTCTGGATCAGCCCGCACACCAGTTTTCGCAGTGGTTTGATTTCCCGGTGGACCTCTGCGGGCAAGCGCATTGGATATTCAAAACCGTGGTTCAACAACTGGTTTTACACCCACACCGTTGACCGCGCCTTTGACCAGTTCGACGAAATCGAACGCCTTTTGCGTCTGCTTGGACCACTTCAGATTCCTGTCACGACTAAGCCGCATCTTGTCTTGCCAGAAGAGGCGCACATCGCCGCAGCAGAAACGTTCGCGATTCGCAATGCCCCGCTTTTGGGCATTCACCCCGGCTCAACGTGGCCCACAAAGCAGTGGCCACTTGAATATTTTTCTAAAATCGTCCGCAAGGCCATCAATCAGGGCGTCAAAGTCGTTCTCTTTGCCGGTCCCGGCGAAGAACCCCTTGCAGCCAAGGTTCTTGAGGGTGCTCAGCTCTCCCCGCAGCAACAGGACGGCGTTCTCAACCTTGCAGGACAGCTTTCCATGACCGAGCTTGCCGCGCACATTGCCGCGCTCGACTGTTATCTCTCGGGAGACTCCGGTCCCATGCACCTCGCCTGGGTTCAGGAAACTCCCCTCGTTGCCATCTTTGGGCCAACAGTCCGCAAGCTGGGCTTCTTCCCCCGTGGCAAAAATTCAACGGTACTGGAGCACACCCTGCCCTGTCGCCCCTGCTCGCTACACGGTCCCAAAGAATGCCCCGAAGGACATCACGACTGCATGCGCAAGATCACGCCAGAGCACGTCTGGGCGTCCATTGCCCAAAAACTGGAGCAGCGGAATGTCTAGTCCTCTCCCCAAAAACTGGCTCGCCATCAGGCTTTCAGCTCTTGGCGATCTTATTCTCACCTCCGGGCCTCTTCACTATCTGCACGCAACCCACGGCTGGAACTTTCACGTTCTCACCCGCAAAGGCATTGCACCAGTGTTAGAGAACCACCCCGGTATTGACCGACTCATCTTTCCCAATGAGCACAGCCTCAAAGGCAAAGAATGGTTTCGCGCCGCCCGTGAGCTTTCTGAGCGCTACAAAGGCTGGGGGCTTCTCGACCTCCACGGCACCTTGCGGTCTCAAATTTTGACAACCTTTTGGAAAGGCCCTGTACGGCGCTATCCAAAATTCAGTCTCACTCGCCGCGTCTTCAGTCGCACGCGTCTGAACCTTCTCGGTGAGCGCCTTAACCGGTACAACGTACCGCAGCGTTACGCCCTCGCAATTGAGAAAGAAGCCCCATCTCGCGAGGAACTTCGACCGCGAATTTGGCTCACCGCACAAGAAAAATCATTTTCCGATTCGTTTTTCACAGAGCATGGGCTTACTGAGCGTCCCGTCGTCGCCCTTCACCCCTTTGCAACGCATCCCGGAAAGCAGTGGCCCATTGGCCATTGGCTGACCCTCATCAGGAAGCTTGATGCAAAAGGCTGGTCTTGCCTCATTCTCGGCCGCAGCAGCGAGCCTCTCCCGGCTCAGGAATTGCCCGAGAATGTCGTCGACGCCACAAACGCCAGCTCCCTTCGGGAAACCTGCGCGCTCATCGCACGCTCTCGCGCCCTCGTGACTGGAGACTCCGGCCCCATGCACATGGGAACAGCTCTCGGCGTTCCTACAATCGGACTCTTTGGACCCACAACATCTCACTGGGGCTTCTTCCCCAGCGGAGAGCATGACGTCGTCCTCGAATCCGCGCTGCATTGTCGCCCCTGCTCCCTCCACGGTGGCAAAGGCTGTCCCGATTCCATCCGCTGCATGCGAGACATCATGCCAGAACAGGTCCTCACCGAAATACTTCGGAATTCCTGACCACTACAGCACTCTCCGGCCGATTCCTTGACCTAAGTCAATTTTTCGCGCCTCCGTGTGCATCAGCAGAACGCAGCTCCTCGCCCTTTCCTGCGCTTTTTTTTAAAAAAAACGCAGGAAAGGGCGCAGGGGTGGGTGCTCTTGTTGTTTTATTGGGGCGCTGCCCCAAACCCTGCAAGGGGCGCTGCCCCTTGACCCCGCCCAAGGACGAGGCCCTTGGGAATCCCGCTATCGCCCAAAAATTAAGGGCCGGATGTGTGAAAGCCGTTGGCTTTCCCTTACATCCGGCCCTTAATTTTTGGCCTAGTGGGCGTCCCGTGTGTTCTTTTTCTTTGCGCTCCAACCCTTTCTTTCTGAACGCTCGCGTTCAGAAAGAAAAAGGTGGCGAACTCGCAGAAGAGAAAGAAGCTCTCGACGTTATGCCCAACAAGTTTGAATTTCATTCACGCGAAGCGTGGAGGGAATTCAAACTCGCTGAGGATACGTAAGGGAATCATTCCCTTACGCGGGGGTTTGGGGGCAGGCCCCCAATTTTCCCCTCCCACCCATCCAGCGCTAACGCACTGGGGCAGGCCCCAATTTTCCCTCTACGCCTTCCAAACGGTAGCGACTTCGTGCTCATACTGCTCGAGAAGGGAGTCTATGCACTCAGGGACGAGTCCATAGACACTGCGCTGGGAAATCCACCGCTCACGGACCTGCGAGGAACTTATGTCGAGACGTGGAATCTCGACAAAATCGAGTTGATGGCCGTCGAGGAAGCGCCACGTGCTAGCTCCATCTCGCTGAGCTTCTGGCCACGTGCGCCCCATAAAACGAATCACTCCGTCGAGGGTGTCGTCGACGCGATTGGCAACGGCGAGATTGGCATAGTTCACGATCTCCAAACCTCGCTTCCAAAGGGGAACCATCAACAGGTCACACGCCCCAAGGATGAACCAAAAGCTGTCATCGGGGCGAGTCTCACGCAGGCGGCAAAGAGTATCGATTGTGTACGACGGTCCGGGTCGGTTAGCCTCAAGCGTGTTAACTGAAACCTGCGGAAGACTCGCCGTAGCGGCTTCGAGGAACTCAACGCGCCGATCAAAGTCGAGCATACCCTGCCCGGGTTTGTGCGGAGGCACGGCCGAGGGGATGCACTCAATACTGTCGAGACCGAGCTGCTCCTGCACTTCAAGTGCGAGACGCAGATGGGCGTTGTGCACAGGATTGAAACATCCACCGAGCAAACCAATTCGAGCCATTGCTATTCCCTTACCTGACCTTCGCCAAAGACGACAAACTTGGCACCGGTCAATTCGGTTACACCCATAGGGCCGTACGCATGGAGCTTGGAGGTGCTGATACCAATTTCTGCACCAAGACCGAGCTGCCCGCCGTCGTTGAAACGGGAGGAGGCGTTGATGGCGACCATAGAGGCGTCAGCTTCACGCATAAACCGCATAGCCGTGTCGTGATCCTGAGAAATAATAATCTCAGTGTGGTTTGAACCATGCTCGGCAATGTGGTCGAGGGCCTCATCCATAGAGTCGACCACCTTAACAGCAAGAATCAAATCGTGGAACTCCATGCCCCAGTCATTTTCTGCTGCGGGCTGGGCAGACGCACCGAGAAAAGGCAAGGCACGGGGGCAGGCCCGGAAACTCACACCAGCAGCGGACAGAGCTTCTGCCACGCGAGGCAGTAGCTGCTCTGCGACAGCCTTGTGTACCAAAAGACACTCAAGGGCGTTGCAGACACCGGGGCGCTGAGCCTTGGCGTTGAGCACGATTTTTACTGCACGGTCAAGGTCGGCAGCTTCATCAACATAGGCATGAACGACACCCTTGTAATGCTTGAGCACGGGCATGGTTGCTTCGGCAACAACGGCACGAATGAGACCTTCACCACCGCGCGGGATCATGACATCAATGTACTGATCGAGCTTGCACAGGGCGGGGACAGCGGCACGTTCGGTGGTTTCGATGACCTGAACAGCGTCAGCGGGAAGCGAATTATCCGTGAGCGCTTCGTGCAAAAGCGTGGCAAGATACTGATTTGAATGAAAAGCTTCACGCCCACCGCGCAAGATAACGGCATTGCCAGCCTTGAGGCAAAGGATGCCGGAATCGACCGTGACATTGGGTCGAGACTCAAAAATCATGGCAATAACACCGAGGGGGATGCGCATCCGGCCGACGAGAATGCCATTTGGACGCTTGTGCATGCCGGAAATTTCGCCTACAGGGTCGTCCTGAGCGGCGACTTCGCGACAGGCCAGAGCCATTGCATCAATGACGGCAGGAGTCAGACGGAGTCTGTCCATACGCGGGGCGTCGAGGCCTTCTTTTTCTGCGGCGTCGAGATCGCGGGCATTTGCCGCAGCAATTTCATCGCGTCGCGAGTCGAGAAGTTCGGCCAGTCGAATAAGCACGGCATTTTTTTGAGCGGTAGAGGCCTTCGCCATACTGCGCGAGGCAAGCTTTGCACGCTGACCAACGGACAGCATCATTTCCTGAATGTCCATGACTCCTCCTAAAAAAAAGAATATGGTTTCCCTCTGATTGCTAAAAATGAAGAAAATGGACAAAAAAGCCAATTCTTTTGGGAAAACCAGGGGAAAAACCTTGAAATCCTGTCGAAAACGTTTACAACAGAAATGAAAAAACTCTTGAGACTTGTTTTGACATTTCTGTAAAGCAGAAGTAAAAATAGAACTTCAGCCGCATGAGCTGTTTGAGTTTTTGCCAAATACAGCCAGCAAGTCAATATCCATATGGAGGATAACCGACAATGACCGAGACCCAGTCACATCCGACTCAGGGTAACCCTAGTGAAGAACTTCTGGAGAACGTGCCTGACAAGCTGCATCCCGTGCTTCAGGTTATCGTAGACAACATTCGCTTTATCCTGGCGGCTATTGCCATTCTTATCCTGGCGCTGGCTGGTACGGCAATGTATAACTCGTACCAGAATTCCCGGCTCGAAAAGGCTCAGACCCGCATGGCAGAAATTCTGGGACAGCCCGCAGACGCTCGCGTTGCCAGCCTCCGCGAGTTTGCAAAAGAGGCTCCAGAGTCCATGCAGACCGCCCTGCATTTTGAAGTTGCTTCCACACTTGTCGAAAATGGCAAACACGAGGAAGCAGCCAAGGAACTTGGCATTATTGCAGGCAATGGCCACAGCCTTTCTGCTGTTGCTGGCCTTGCTCAGGCCGCCGAGCTGACCGCCGCGGGCAAAGATGCCGATGCACTCAAGGTTCTGCAGGCACTGCAGAAGACCGCTCCGGCTTCATTTAAAAATCAGGTGCTCCTGCGTACCGCCTTTGCCGCAGAAAAGGCAGGCGATATGAAAGTAGCACTCGACACATACAAGGCTCTGGAAAAAGAAAAAGCCCTGCCACTCGAAGGCTTTGCCGAGTTTAAGGCCGCAAGCATCGAAGCAGCGCAGAACAAATAATATTCCAGACCGACAAAGAGTACAGGACAGCCATGAAACGGTACACAGAAAAACCAACACCGATTCACAACATTTGCGCAGAACGACGTCGCGAAAAACGCGAACGCATCCCTGCTGCAGAATCTGCTGCTGCCCAATGCACTTTGCACAAACTTCACAACTTTTAGAACAGGCCTTCCTCGGCGTTTTGCCGAGGGAGGTTTCGTTTTGAGACTTTTTGAAATTTATAGCTACGACCTGACGCTGCATGCTGTCCTGATTGCCAGCACAGCCAAGGCCGTGGACACGTTTCACCCGCGCCAGATGCCTTTGCACCTGGGGCACAACCCCAAGAAGCGATGACACGCCTAGCCATCTCGTCAGAAAAACAGTCTGCGTACTTCCAGACTCTTGTACGGATTGTTGAAGAAATCGGTCCGCGTGGTTCCATGCAGTCCGGACTCAAGTCCCTGCTGCGTACCCTGTGCGAAAATCACGGATACAAACGTGCCCTGCTGACCATCTTCGACCCTGAAACAAATTCCCTCAAACTGACTGTCACCGTGGGATCTCAGCGCTATTCCGAGGTCTCCTATCAGCCCGGACAGGGCGTGACAGGTCAGGTCATGGACTCTGGAGAATCTGTCATTGTCCCGGTTCAGAAAGATGACCCGCATTTTCTGAATCTGGCCTTTGGCCGTACCAAAGAGGAAATGTCGAAGCTTGGCTTTATCTGCGTCCCAGTTCGCCATGCGGACGACAACAACCAGACAGAAGTCCTGGGAACGCTTTCCGTCGACGTTCCTGCCGGAACGCAGGAAGAGCTTGAAGCCGACTGCAACTTCCTTCAGGTTGTGGCCTCTCTTGTGGCCAAAGAAGTTGCATCACTTCAGGAAGAAATGGCGATGCAACGCCACCTGCTCGCGCAGGGCATGACGCAGGAGCCGCACGACAGCTCTGACGACACTTTTTCGCATCCCAATATTATTGCCGCATCCAAGCCCATGCGCATGGTGCTCCAGCAGGTTTCTCAGGTTGGCCCCAGCCGGGCCACTGTTCTCCTTCGCGGTGAATCTGGCACTGGCAAGGAGCTTCTGGCCGAAGCAATCCACAGCGTCAGCCCCAGAAAAAACAAGCCACTCATTAAGCTCAACTGTGCGGCTCTGCCCGCAGAACTTATTGAGTCCGAACTTTTTGGCCACGTGAAGGGCGCCTTTACTGGCGCTGTTTCCAGCAAGAAGGGCCTGTTCGAACTCGCCGATGGTGGTACCCTGTTCCTTGATGAAATTGGTGAACTTTCCCTTGAGGCACAGGCTAAACTTTTGCGCGCCATTCAGGAACGCGAAATTCAGCGCATCGGCAGCGAACAGACCATTCGTGTTGACGCCCGACTCATTACAGCAACCAACCGCTCACTGGAGCAGATGCTGGAGGACGGCACCCTTCGCGAAGACCTTTTTTATCGCATCAACGTCTTCCCAATCTTCATTCCCCCGCTTCGGGAACGTCGACTGGACATCCTTCCTCTGGCTGAGCACTTTATGCAGCGCTTCTCCGAGGAGTACAAAAAAGACGTCAAGCGCATCTCGACCCCTGCCATTGATATGCTCCAGCAGTATCACTGGCCAGGAAACGTCCGCGAACTTGGCAACTGCATGGAACGCGCCGTGCTGATTTGTGACGAAGAAGTTATTCGTACCTATCACCTGCCGCCAAGCTTGCAGACCGCAGAGTCTTCGGCAACAGACACCAACCTTTCCTTTGGTGAATCCGTTGCCCGCTTTGAGCAGGAACTGCTCGTTGACGCGCTAAAAAAAGCCCGAGGCAATATGCTTCAGGCTGCGCGTGATCTCAAAGCCAGCTACCGCATCATCAACTACAAGGTGAAAAAATATCACCTTGATCCCAAAAAGTTTGCCGTTGGCAAATCCAGAAAGCGGAGCTAACTCGACGCATCACAAAGGCTCTGGACCAGCTCCAGAGCCTTTTTCCTTTTCTCTGCCTGACGCACGTTTTTATGGAGCAGAACTCCAGGGAGCGTGCTAAACTTTTTTTTGCTCCACAACGGTCGCCTGACCGCAAGAGACACGGGACACAGTCATGCCAAAGCAAAAAACAGCAGTACCACTGCTCATTTTGTGGATAGTCTCCATCATTGCCATTTCATGGCTTACGCTCCGGCCCGAGACAGTTGACGACACGGCTTTCAAATATTTCGACATCGTGCAGCACTTTGGAGCTTTTGCCTGGCTCGGATTTTTGCCTATGCGCACCTTCCGCGAACGGGACACCGCCATCACAGCCGCTGGAGCCATGATTTTTTTCGGGGCTGTCCTCGAACTTGCCCAGATCATGACCCCTACCCGCGACCCGTCATGGCTCGACATGCTGGCAAATACGGTGGGCGTTTGCGTCGGAATCTGGATTGGCCAGCGTTTAAAAGAGCGGGAATATTTTGTTCAGCTCAAAAAAAGTATTGAAGAACGTGAGCAGGAAAACAAGAGACGTTCCCAACATCACCGATAAACAGGCCGCAGTGCAGCTTTTTGCGCAGGCTTGCCATGCACACACTCATTACCCTATAAAGCGCCAATGAACACACGACATCCCGCCGTGCACTTTTTGCTCGGATCATTCCCCTTTCTGCTGCTTCTTGCAGTCATTATGTATTTTTACCCCGATGAATACGCGCTTATGCAAATCATTCGGGTCCATAAAAACGCCCACGACCTGCTGCGGCAGTATGCATTCTGGTTTACGGACTGGGGCAATGCCGTTATGTACGTCAGCTACCTGGGCATACTGGTCTACGGCTACCAAAAGAAAAAGAAGGATTGGGTTCGCTTTGCCCTGACCTTTTTGTTCTTCCACCTGCTCATATGCGGCGGAGTGGTGCATGTGTTCAAAATGATTATTGGCCGTCCACGTCCCATGACAGGCGAAACCCTGTTTCACATGTGGACGCTAAACCCGCATTACCATTCGTTCCCATCGGGTCACACAGCTGACATCAGTGGCTCGACGCTCGCTCTCATTCTGTGGCGCAGACGCTGGCGCTGGACTCTTTTCCTTGGTCTGGTACTTGCGCTCATGGCTGGCACAAGAATATATCTTATGCAGCATTATCCGACGGATACCTTCTTTGGCTGGGTTCTTGGCTCGCTCTCGGCCTGGGCTATCTATACCTTTGGAATACAAAAGGATGTTGTCGCTCATGAATAAATTTCTCTCCAAGCTCTGGACCGCAGCAGCGTTTTTCCCATTCCTGCTGCTGCTCCTTCTGCTCGCGCTCCAAACCCTGCCTTCACTGGACAGCCGCGCGCTCTGGTTCTCTGACGAGATCCGCTACGGCAACGTACTGGAGCATGTCCTCTATGCCAAAAAATGGCTGGTCATGTACCTCAATGGCGTTCCATACCCAGACAAGCCACCAGTCTATTTCTGGTTCCTTGCTGCGTTTATGCCCATCTTTAAGGCTCCGACTGCGCCGCTCTTTTTTGCTGGTGCAGCGGCAAGCGCACTGCTTTTCCTCGTTGCCACCCTGTCCATGAACCATGGCATTCTCCGCGAAAAGAATGAAAACGGTCTGGGTGCAGGACTTATCCTGCTGACCTGTTTCTATTTCGTGGCCCTTGCCCAGTACTCACGCATGGACCTGCTGTTCACAACGTTCATCACCTTTGCACACATCTGCTTCTACCGCGCATGGCAACGCGAAAAGGCTACCGGTCTGCTTCTCCTTGGCTTTGCTCTCTGCGCAGTCGCAACGCTGACCAAAGGACCGCTGGGCTTTGTGTTCCCTGTTCTGGCGTCCATTGTGTACCTCGCCATCACAGGCCGCATCTCCCGTTTCTTCCGGCGTGATGTTGCCTATGGCTTCCTGCTCTCCCTTGTCATTCTTGGAGCATGGATAGCTGGCGCATGGTTCTCAGGAGAACAGGAACTCATCAAAAATATTTTCTACAAACAGATTTACCGCCGTGCTCTGAACGCCTCGCATCATCAGCAACCGTTCTGGCACTACTTTGCAACCTTCCCGGCAGCCCTCTTGCCGTGGACTTTTGTAATCTTCCTGCTGCCACTCAAAAAACTCGTACAGGGTCCGTTCTGGTCCACCATCCTGGGCAAAACAGCTCGACATGCAGACGTTGACAGCACACGCTCCGGCCAGATTTATCTGTGGTGCGCCCTGCTCTCCGGGTTCATCCTGCTGACAAGCCTGAGTACCAAAATTGTGGTCTACCTTATGCCCCTGTTCCCGCCGCTCAGCCTGCTGCTGGCACAGGGCGTACTGAATCTGCCACAAACTCGCGTCAAATACTTCATCCGCGCCTTTGCAGTGCTGCTGACCATCCTTGGACTGGCAACTCTCTTTGTAAACGCCTTTACTCCGTGGCCAACCGACCTCAAGTACATCTGGGTCATGGCTCCGGCTTCTGTTCTTATGGCTCTGCTTCTGTGGTTCTGGGTTGCCAAATGGGACGTTCGCCCCGCGCTCCTCAGCACCGCAGTGCTCATGGCCCTCTGGGTCCAGCCCCTTGCCATGCTCGCCGTTCCAAGCCTTGACCCCATCATGAGTCCCAAGGCTCAGGGTGAACTTATGGGCAAATACATTCGTGCGGGCTACACCCCAGCTGCCTACAAGATCTACTCTGGTGTTTACACCTATTACTGTGGCTCCAACATTCTGGAGACACAGGATCTTGAAAAACTGGGCAAAATGGCACAGACCGAAAAGAAATTCGTTCTGGGTATGCAGAAACGCTACTGGGATTCATGGAAAAACCGTCCGGCAAACCTGCACGTCATTCACGAGCAGTGGATTGCTGACCGCCCCTATGTTCTGCTGATTAATGGCCCGGCCCTGTCTGCCGATCCGGCAAGCAAGCGCAAAGACATCGTGCCTATGCCCATGCCGACCGTCGATCCTGTGCAGCCCAAGGCAACACCTGCACCGGCACACAGTGAGAGCGTCACTGAGGCACAGCCAGCACCGCAGCCCAATCCTGCAAGAACAGCGGAGCCACAAAAAGAAGCCATTGACGCTCCGGCAGCACCTCAGGAAACGCCCGGACTTTTTGCCCTGTTCGTTGATGGACTCGAAGCTATCTGGGACTCCGTGTCTGGTCTCTGGACCGATGACACACCAGAAGAGCAGCCCCGAGTACAGCCTACCACCCCGCAGGACAAACCAGAGTCTTTGAACAAGGCTCTTGATCTGCTGGACAAAAACGGAACAGCACAGGACGAAACTTTGCCAGAAGAAGATGAGCTTGAGCCACATCTTCAGGACGTGCCGACACTGCCCCGTCATGACGACACGCAGAAGCATGACGAAAAACCTGAAGTCATCATTCCCAATGGCGAACAAATCGTCATCTAGTTCACTCAGCTAACAGACAAAAAAGGCTGCCCAGAGCATCACTCTGCGCAGCCTTTTTTCATGCATTTTCAAAATATGTGTGAACGAACTAGTGCCCCACGGCCACCTGATTACGCCCGCTGTTCTTTGCCTTGTACAAGGCTTTGTCCGCCTCTTTCAAAACATCTTCTGGCTGCTGGCGCTGGTCTTTGCGTTCAGCAACGCCAATAGAAATTGTCACAGAAACAGTCTCACGAGGTTTGGGCGTTGCCTTCCCGCGTCCCTTGGCCCCACTTCCAGCCCGGTCATTTGCCCGAAGCGTAAACGGCGAGTTTTCAATATTGGCTCTGACCTGTTCCAGATGAGGCTGGGCGTCGGTCGTATTGGAATTCGGAAAAAGGATGGCAAATTCTTCACCACCATAGCGGTAGGCACTTCCTCCGCCACTCACCCGGTTCAGATGCGTTGCCACCATACGCAAAACATCATCGCCGACGTCATGCCCATAGGTGTCATTAAACTTTTTAAAATGGTCAATGTCACACATGGCAAGCGCATAGCAGCCCCCAAGCTTCTTAAAGTCGGCTGTCATGGCTCGCCGTGAGGGAATTTCCGTCAGTTCATCAAGAAAGGCCATGCGGTAGGAATCCTGGAAAAGCGGCACAATAAGACTCACAAAGGCCGCGAAAAAAAACAGCCCGGAGGCCGAAGGGTTTCCAACACAGTGCAGGCCTGCGGCAGTGCACAGCAAGGCTCCCAGAAAACCAACTTCCAGAGGATCAGCAAGAAAAAAAGCCCGAAGGAGCAAAAAGACAACGGCTAAAAACGTGTGCACCATTGCGGGCTGAGGGAGCCAGGTCCACATGTCGGCCCAGCTTGGAAGCAGGCGGTGATGAAGCGTCGTCGCAAAGAGATTCTGGAGATCCTGCGCGACCTGCGGAGTCAGCAGGCCCCAGCCACCGTCCACGACGGTCAGAAACAGCGCGCCACAGAATGCCACTGCGGAGAAAAAAAGGATGCCCCACGGTGTCAAAAGGCCACGGTCTCCCATGAGAACCAGAATACAAAAAAAGATGGGCAGGAGATCTGCATAGGCTGCATAGCCGACCAGACTGACAGCATCATACTGCATGCCTGAAGCCAGAGGAAAACTCACCAGCCAAAAGCCAAGAAGTATCAACCCCGTGGCAAAAACGCCCCGACTGCGCTTAAATCGCCAGCACAAAACCCCGGCCAGCCCCGCAGCAGCGTAGCAGGCAGCTTCGGGAAGTCCCGGCGTTATGGTCATTCCAGAAACATTCAGGACAAATGCTCCCAAAAAGAGAACGAGCGGCAAAATCAGTACACTGAACAGCTTGGACATACGGCATTTTTCTCCTGTAACCGCGCTTGTAGCATGGAGAAGGGTGACTGAAAAGCTTCTGTACTGTGACAGAGACGGTCACACGCCGCAGTGCGTTCACTCCTCTTTTGTCTCTACCACAAGAAAAAAGCCGCAAGACTGCGACTTTACATATCTTTCAGGGCTGTACCTGCATTAGAACACCTGCAAGACTTCATCCCCAATCTCCTGAAATATATCTGTTTTCAAGACAATACCCAGTATTTTTTCTCCCTCACGGACCAGTGCCCAGTCTCGACGGTCCCGCTGAAGATTTTCCAAAATCAGAATCATGGGTGTTGTGGGTTCAAGGCATGGCACGCCATGCTGTCGCATGAGCTTCTCCACGCCAATGTGACAACTCAATCGGCACGCAGTCGCAAAAGCTTTATCCCAGTCAGCATGTTCAAAATCCACAAGCTCATCCCGCTGAAAAATCTGCTTCTCAAAATAGCCCACCACATCCCACATGGTGATGACTCCAAGGTAATGACCATGACTGTCTTCAATCACGGCCACATGATTATCCGCATCCCGTTCAATTGCCGCCTGCATCCGGCGCAACAGAAAGATCAGGTTCTCACCGCGCACCCCTCTGGTGACATCCTCCCGCATCAGGTCCCAAGCCCGCTTTCGCAGCAGCATAGTGCAGTCTCCTTTTCCGAATAGTCACTTCTCACCGAAGTTCGGCGGCGAATTGCCGCAAGCCTCAGCATAGCGTATACTTCTCTGATACTGTGCGCACTGTACTGTATACATCTTTTCTGGACAAGGAGGACTCGCCATGCAGGAGTTGCTGGGGAAAATTGCACTGGTTTTTGTTGAAGACAACTATGAAGATCTGGAGCTGTGGTATCCCGTTCTTCGCCTGCGCGAAGCAGGTGCAGAGGTCCTCATTGCCGGGCCAGAAAAGGACCACAGCTACGTATCCAAACATGGCTACCCCTGCGTTGCGGACATTGCCATCAGGGATGTCAGCCCAGAACGATACCACCTTCTCATCATTCCCGGAGGCTTTGCTCCTGACCGTCTCCGGCGCTCGCAGCACGTTAAGGACATTACCCGCGCCATGCACGAGGCAGGCAAACCCATTGCCCATATCTGCCATGGTGGCTGGGTTCCTGTTTCTGCCAATATTCTGGATGGATTCCGCTGCACGTCAACGGTTGCCATTGCGGATGACATTCGCAATGCCGGTGGCCGCTGGGAAGATGCAGAAGTTGTTGTTGACCGCAATCAAATATCCAGCCGCAAGCCTGACGACCTGCCCGCATTCATGCAGGCCGTCATTGCTGTGGCCAAGGGTTAAGCCAAGGAGCGCACATGCTTCTCCAGCCCCTGCGGGGAACCTTAGGCGTCCGGCGTATAGAACACATGCAGCTCAATCTTGGAACGCGCTGCATGCTCACCTGTCTCAACTGCCCACTCTCCTGCCTGCCCTCAGAGCGGGACATGATGGGCTGGGCAGTAATCCTTGAAGCCATAGAACTTGCCAGACGCCTTACCCCAGTCGAGCTTCACCTCACAGGCGGCGCACCAGAACTTAATCCGCACTTTCGGCAACTGCTCAAAACCCTCAGTCCAGAATTCCCCCTCACGGTCTACACCAGCCTTGCAGCCCTCACTCTGGAAGGCCTTGAGGATATTCTGGACCTCTACGCCCGATACAGGGTGAAGCTTGTTGCCGCCCTGCCCGGCTATCTGGAAAATTACATTAACGAGCTTCCTGACGACGCCCTTGTTCCGTCACAAATTCGCGTCCTGCACAAGCTCAATGATCGTGGCTATGGCATGTCTCCGGATCTCCAGCTTTCACTCATTCTGCATCAGCCGCTCGGGCCACACGCACCGAGCCTGCGCATTGCCTATGACAGGACGGTGCGCACCCTGTTTGAAGAAATTCTCAACGTCAAAGTCACGGCGCTGATTCCACACGTGAATGTTCCGCTGTGGCGCTTTATGGAAATCCTTACCACGCTTGATGAGGATGATCTTTTTGTACAGATGCAGGTCTCTGCCCAAAGCGGAGCGAATCTGCCGGGGCTAAACTGTCAGAATGGGATTTCTGTTGGCTGGGATGGACTTCTGTATGACTGCGATTTTAATCAGGCGCTTGAGCGCCCCTGTGTTCTGGGGGAAAGTCCAAACATCATGTCGAGAAACATTGGGCGCGAAGAACTGGAACGCCGACATGTCCTGACAGGACCACAATGCCTTGGCTGTGTGTCGGGCACAGGTCCGGCAGGACTCATCTGGACCGCATAAAAAAAAGCGCCTCCCAAGGGAGGCGCTTTTGATGTGCATTCAAACTATGCGTTGCTCTCTGCAGAGCGAGGGGGACGACGGTCAGAACGCGGAGCACGATTTTCGGAACGGCCACGACCTTCGGACCGGTTTCCGTTATAGCCTCCACCCTGACGGCGGGGTCCACCACGGTAATCGCGGCGAGGACGTCCACCACCATCATTCCGGCGACGGTCATAGCCACCACCGGAAGAACGGCGGCGATTGTCGCGAGAACGTCTGACCAGCGGCGGAGCGCCAGCGGCCAGCTTGCGGAATGCGCGTTCAATACCCTCAACCTCTTCATCCGGAACGGTGAAGATGGCGTGGCGAGCCATGATGCGGACGCCCTGAATGAGACGGGAATTGACGTGTGCATCACGAGCAACAACGTCAACCAGCTCACGCGGGGACAGACCGTCTGCACGACCACCAGCAAAGAACATTTCAGCACGGCCATTGCCACGGCTGTTGCGGCGGGAGGCTTCGCTGATTTCGCGGTAGCGGGAAGGATCAAGTGCATCGCTGTATGCCATCTTGAGCACAGCAGTCAGAGCCTGCTCTGCGCCAAGAGACTCAACCAGTTCGGAAGCAAAACCTTCGAACGGCTCCATGCCACCCTTTTCTGCAACGCCAGTAATGCCCTCAAAAAGGCGCTTCTTGCGAGCATCCACAACAGCCTGCACTGCCGGGAGGGTTCCCTTCTGGATTTCGCCATTTGCATTGCGCACAATGTAGCGCAGGCGGCGGAACTCGTTGGGGGAAATCAGGGTAACAGCACGACCAGTACGGCCAGCACGGCCAGTACGGCCAATGCGGTGCACGTAGGTTTCGGGGTCCTGAGGCAGTGCGAAGTTCACAACATGCGTCAGGTCCTGAACGTCGATACCACGGGCAGCAACGTCAGTTGCAGCCAGGACCTTAATGCGGCGACGGCGGAAGGACTCCAGCACTTTTTCGCGCTGGGCCTGAGATGCCTCACCATGAAGGCCCTCTGCACCGTAGCCACGCTCCTGCAAGCGTACAGCAACCTGGTCAACGTCTGCACGGGTACGGCAGAAAACAAGACCATAGAAGTCTTCGGTAGCGTCGATCACGCGGCACAGGGCCTCGAAACGATCGCCTTCGTTGACTTCGTAGTATACCTGCTCGGTCAGCGGCATATCACGCTGTTCGCGCTTCACGGCAACATGATCGAATTCTTTCATGTAGCGGCGGGCAATGCGCAGAATGTCCGGAGGCATGGTTGCGGAAAACAGCAGTGTCCGACGATCGGGAGATGCAGCATTCATGACAGCTTCAATGTCGTCAATGAAGCCCATGTTCAGCATCTCGTCTGCCTCATCCAATACGAGGAATTTCAGCTGGGAGAGGTCGAGGCTACCACGCTCAATGTGGTCAATCACACGACCAGGAGTACCAACAACGATGTCGGCACCACGACGCAGTCCTTTAAACTGCGGACCAAAAGACTGCCCACCATAGATAGGCAAAATATGAACTCGACGCCTGCCCTGCAAAGAACTCATTTCGTCGGCCACCTGAATGGCCAGTTCACGGGTCGGTGCCAGGACCAGTGCCTGCACATGACCAGCTTTTTCTTCCACAGATTCCAAAATAGGCAAACCAAAGGCTGCGGTCTTACCAGTACCGGTAGCAGCCTGACCAATGGTGTCCTTTTCGCCGCCAAGCAGTCTGGGAATCACAGCTTCCTGAATGGGGGTGGGGTTGCTGAAACCTTTTTTGGCCAGCGCCTCACAAATTTCGTCCGAAAGGCCAAGGGCCTTAAAACTCTCCATAATACCTAACCTTTAAGGGGGTTGAGACTCGGGCAGGACGCGTGCGCATTCGGGCTGGAAAACGGCAGGGCAGGACCGGACGGTCCGCATGCTTCGGCGTTCTGCGGTAAAGGATGCTCTGGGTACAATACTTCTTTGCAAACTGCAAGTGCATGCATACACAGCATCACAATAAAACGTTCGCAAATTCATGTTACATGATTCACATACAGTTCAAAACAGGCTCACACATATTGAATCGTCTCAAATATGCATCTGAAAATAGCGTTGTATACAGCTGTTTTTCTTCTTTTTGCAAAAATACCCGTCCGCACTGTGTATGGCATTGCGCAAAAAGCCCAAATCCACTGTAGCCTTCACCGTCACGCTCAGAGTTTTTTCCACAATAAAAAAGCAGGAAGTCTCTACTAGAGTCTTCCTGCATGTGGTCCAGCCACTGGACCAAAAAGTCTTCTCCTGCGGACCGAGTTTTCTCGGCCTCTCCCCGTACTGAGCGTCACCACCACAACGACGCCTAGCAGCAGGACCCCTCACTATGGCTAATTTGCGAAAGGGTCATGGAATCCAGAATGGAATTCATGGCGCGGGTCGCCTCGACCCAGACGTCGCGCACAGAGCATGTTTCTGCCCTTTCGCATTTGTCTGGTTCTGCAACACATTCTGTCAGGTTAATCCCGCCCTCAAGCAATCGAACAACTTCGCCAACAGTGATTTCTTCGGGAGAGCGAGTCAACATGTGTCCACCTTTGGGTCCGCGCACACTATCCAGATAGCCCCCGCGCTTGAGCGGGCGAATGAGCTGCTCCAGATATTTAACCGAGACTCCAAGGCGTTTGGAAATGTCGCTTACGGAAACGGGCCGCCCATTGCTATGCAGAGCAATGTCAATCAGCATCCGGGTTCCATAGCGACTCCGGGTAGACAGTTTCATAATCGAACTCCTGAATAAAAAGGCTGAAATCAGAATCCTTTGCCACAAAGGACTCTGAGACGTCAGTCAAAAGGGAACATATCCTTTTTAAAAGACCTTTGCCATTGCTTTTCCCTTTTTTTTGTAGGGAATTTAACAGCCTAAAATCCTTCACTTTCTGATATATATCTTCTTTCGACCTACATGTTCATATCTAGTACAAAACAGACTTTTTCACAAATTATATTATAGAAAAACAATCTGAAATAAAAAATAGGCAGAAATCAGTTTCTGTTATTCACAATAGCTGCACTTTCAACCAAATGATGAAGATGGAGGCTCACCATGTGCCACAAAAAAATGGCACACGCCAGAAAAACCGCATGTGCCTGTTTCTTTTTCCTCTATTGCCTATGCCTTGGTCCAGCCTGCGCCCTGCTCCACTCCCAGATATCGCAACGCGGCAAAAGCAGCACCCCACAACCCGGAATGCTCATTTGCATTCAGCCAGACCGGAATTTCCTCAAGCATTTCCCCATGCGTTTCTGACCAGTGAAATGCCGAACGAAACGCAGGGCAGGTCACGAGCTGAGGAGTCTTTGCGGCAACACCTCCGGCGATGTACAAACCGCCAAGAGCGAGCGTATTCAGCACAAAATTCCGACAGGCACGACCATAAAACCGTGCAGCCCATGCCAGCGTTCGAGACTGCGGCAGCAAGCCCTCGGCAACTTCCGAAGGTGCAAGCCGTTCTCCCGTCAGGTACTCGTGCACAAGCGACAGCCCCGGCCCAGACACCACCAGATCCCCAATGACCTGCTGGCGTCCTGTACGCTGCATAACAAAATCCATGAACTCAAATTCGTCACGGCTAATAAACGGAAATACCGCATGTCCGCCTTCTGTAGGCATCACATGAAAAACATCTGACTCGTCAGGTACAAGCGCAGCCTTCCCCAAACCAGTTCCCGCTCCAACGACGGCCCGGGTTGCCCGAGGGACAATTCGCCCCGGCAAAACCTGCAAGGCATCGCTCAGAGCAGGAGTCAGACAGGCATAGGCCTGCGCCGTAAAGTCATTCAGCAAAACATAATCACGCAGAAGTTCGGCATCTCGGTGAACAAGATCAATATCCCACGGGATATTAGACGGATTGGAGTAGCGTCCTTCCCGCTGCACAGGACCAGCAACAGCAAGCCCAACACAGTCTGCATCGTGTGGAGACAAGGCAAAGTTTGCGTCACGAACGCCCTGCATCAACGCCTGAAACGATGCAAAACGACGCGTTTCGAGCCACAGGGTTTCCCCCTGCTCCAGCACTCCGTATGCATTAACTGTAAATGCAGCAAAACGGCTGTTCGTCCCTCCGATATCCACTGCGAGAACGCTATGCATAACCTTCCTCCCATCAAAAAGGCACAAGCTCCAGAGTCTTCCTCCGGGCTATCCTAGCATATTTACTGCCGACTTGCGCCCTTCCCCGAGTACGGTAACATTTGCGTAATCATCCACGTCGCGTGTGTTCCTGGACTTGGGTCCCACAAGACCAGCACGTCACGTCCAAAATGCCGAACAAACTTCCGTTCTTTCGCCGAAAGTACCCGAGCCTCGCCGTTTGCTTTCACAACGGTCACGGCCCGCACTTCGAGATTCCCCGCAGCCGCAGCCTGCAAAAGTGCCGACTCCAGTGGGGAATAGTCCTGCGTTGGGCCTTTGACCAAAGAGCCAGCGCTATACATCTTTCCAGAACACATGAGGACCGCAGCACCTTCGCCATGCCCGCGACCAGGAAGATAGCGGGCACCCCGCGCCTTTTGCGCAGCTGTCAAAAGCTGTGTCTTCTGCTTTGGGGACAGCTCACGAACAAACCACTTCCGAAAAAGCTTGTCATAGCGTCCATTTTCCAGAATTCGCTCCAGTCCCTGTTCAATGGCATCGCGAAGTTTGGGAGTATGGCGATGCACGGCAAAATACACGGGCACCTGCGCCAGCGGAATGCCAACAGTCTTGAGGCCAGAAATATTGTCTCGCTGTATGTGGTACCGAATGATTCTGTCCGCACCAAAAAAAGCATCAACTTCACCATTTTTGAGTGCAGTCAGGCCCTCGTCTTCTGTCTCAAAGCGCCGAACACTGACGCCGCCAAAAGATTCCAGAAGGCGTTCATACAGGGTGTCGCCAAGCGTTCCGACCTGATGCCCCCGGATGTCATTGACATTGTGCATTCCTTCGGAGCTACGCACAAAAAAACTCAGATTCAGATCAACACTCGGCGTCTTCGGAAAAAGAAAAACTTTGTCCCGAATCGGGGTCCGGGTCATACCAAGGGCAACTTTCGCCTCACCACCAGAAACCCGCTGCTGGGCCTTGCTCCAGTCATCCATAGCCTCAAAGCGTGGCTCATAGGACGAATACTGCAAGGCTGCGCGCAAAACGTCTGCCTCAAAGCCAAGAGCCTTTTGATTGCGCTCATAGGCAAGCGGGACAAAACCTCTGTCATACACGCACAAAATTTTTTCAGCACAAAACGCACTGCGCCCAAAAGCCAAAACGCAACACAGGCTCAGCAGGAGCACTGCTCCAGCCTGAAATCGAACAGATTTCTGCATAACGGTATGACACCTCAACTCGTCATAATCTCTCAAAATTTTCATCGTTCCGTACATGACTTTTCGACAGCAGCACAAAAATCTTTACGCAAGTGGGCAAAAGCCCTCTCTCTGCTCTAGCTCATTCACCGGACTTGCGCTATTTTCCCTTTCGCTCTTCTCAGGGTATACTTTTTTTTCATCGTAGCAGAACAGGAGTTTTCATGGCTGATGATTCCCTGCTGTTGACGCAGCAACCCATACCTCAGCTCATTCGCAAAATAGCGACTCCCGCAAGTGTCGGTTTCTTCTTTCAAACGATGTTTAACATCACCGATACCTATTTTGCCGGGCTTATCAGCACGAACGCCGTCGCAGCGCTCTCGCTTTCCTTCCCCGTCTTTTTCATTGTCATTTCATTAAGCAGTGGCCTCCAGACCGGTGCCACCGCTCTTATTGCCACGGCCATTGGAAGCCGGGACATGAAAGACGCCCGCGAGCTGGCCCGTCAGGCCGTCATTTTTGGTGGTCTTGTCGCCTTCCTTGTCTCCGTTATTGGCTACTTTGCCTCGCCGTTCTTTTTTGGGCTTCTTGGTGCAAGCGGAGAATATCTTGAAGACTGCCTGCTCTACATGCAGCCTATTTTCATTGGTGCTGTTTTCTTTGTGCTCAATGGTATTTTTAACGCGGCGCTGAATGCGACTGGTGACACCAAAACCTTCCGTAATGTTCTCATTGTGGGCAGTCTGGCCAACGTCGGACTGGACCCGTGGTTCATCTACGGTGGCTTTGGCATCCCGGCCATGGGCATTACAGGTATTGCCCTGTCGACGGTACTGACGCAGGCCGTTCAAATGATCTACCTTGCCTACCGGGCAAAACAGACCGGACTGCTTCAGGATTTCCTGACTCCGAGGGGCTACACACCGCATCCGGCGACCCTGACCCGAATCTTTAAGCAGGGCTTCCCCGCCTCCATGAATATGGTCACGGTTGGTCTCGGAATCTTTATCATCACCTACTTCATTTCCATCTTTGGCAAAGAAGCGGTCGCGGGCTATGGCGTTGCCACCCGTGTGGAACAGATCATCCTGATGCCCACCATCGGACTCAATGTTGCGGTGCTTTCCCTGACCGCACAGAATCACGGCGCCGGACTGGATGAACGCATCCGCGAAACCCTGCATAAGGTTCTGGTTTATGGTGCATGGCTCATGGTCGGCGGAGTTATAATTATTTATACCCTCGCCGAACAGCTCATCGCCCTGTTTACCCCCGACCCGGCGGTTGTTGCCGCAGGCTCACAGTACCTGCACGTTGCCGCACTCACCCTGTATTCCTACGTGGTGCTCTACTCACACACCTCCTGCATGCAGGGACTCAAATGCCCCATGTTTGCCGTCTGGATTGGTCTTTTTCGACAGATTATCGCTCCAGCACTGGTCTTCTGGACCTGCACCTCGGTTCTTGGGCTTGGCCTGAATTCCATCTGGTGGGGCATCTTTGCTGTCACCTGGGTCGCAGCGCTCTATGCCTTCTGGTATTGCCGAAAAATCCTGCGAAACTTGCCCACAGAAAAAATCTGCATCAAATAAAAAAAAGGCCCCGCAATGCGGGGCTTTCTTTTTATTCATATTATTTTCCGTACCGAACAGGCCGGTCTGGCTCTTCCGTGTCATACGGCATCTGGCTAAACGGAAACGGACGCTCGTTGCTGTTCAAAGTCATATAGCGCAGGCAATGATATGCATAGCGAGACATCACATTACAGAAATGACGAAGCGGCTCACTTTCCTTCTTTGTGACCAAAACAATCGCATATTGCACAAGGGTACACAAAAGCGCAACGAAACGAACGACTTCAAATCCGATGCAAACAACAATGGTGTACAGGAAACGAATCAGGACATTTTTACGACTAAAGAACTCATTAGACACAGAACTTCCCTCACATATGTAAAATGTTCTCAAACGCATGTGTTCTTTTACACAGGTTCAATTCTGTACTGGCCAAGTTCCCTCTTGTCCAGAAATCTCTCCATCTTCATCATCAGCAACAGTTGCCTTCACACCTGTTTTTTCATCCCGTCACAAAAGAAACAACAAAGCATTTATGCAGTCATCAAGGAGTTCCTGAGCTTCACTTGACAGTCCGTGCCTGCTGCGTGAAAAAACACAAAGGAGGCATACCGTGAGCAAAAAAGAATTTACCTCATTTTCGGCCCTCTCCAAGGCCAAACTGGACCTTCCTGACGCTGATAAGCCAAAGAAAAAAGAAAAGAAAAAGCCCATCCCGGTCGCCAAACCCGAGCTGGGCAACGATGAAAGCGCACTGTTTATGCGCGCCATGTCTGGCGCACAAAAAATAGAAAAAACAACGCACCACAAGGCGCAAAAAGTTCGTAAACCTATTCCGGTCAAAGCACAGGCCAAAAAGCCAGAGCAAAAAAAAGCAGAACCGCCTAAGGCGATTTCTCACAGAACCCAGCCAATGACCCAAAAAACAAAACAGGCTCCAGCCTCCGAAGAGGACATGTTCCTCAAGGCAATGGGCGGTGTTTCCCGTATTGATGGCTCAGGCCGCGACGTTGCGCCTAAGGTCAGCCCAGAAAAAACTCTGGACCTTGCCCAGGCGGAGCAGAACACCCTGCGCGAGCTGGCTCTTGGTGACATTCACTTTGAGCACGAGAATACCCCGAATTTCCAGTACGGCCGGGTCAAAGGACTGGACCCCAAGATCTTTAACAAGCTCAAGGCTGGCAGTATGCCTCTTGATGACCGCCTTGATTTGCATGGCATGTTTGCTGATGAAGCTATCCACGCCACTGTGGACTTCATTCACCGCAGCTACAAGCTCGGCAAACGCTCCCTGCTACTCGTCACAGGACAGGGACATAATTCCCCGCAGGGCCGCAGCGTCGTGCGTGAAGAAGTCTTCTCCATCCTGATGCACGAGCCACTTTACGGCGTTGTCCTCGCTTTTGTGACAGCGCAGCCCAAAGACGGCGGTTCTGGCGCACTCTATGTGCACCTGCGAAAATACCGCAAGTCTATGGACAAGCTTCTCAAATGGGACGCCAGTCTCCCTGAAATTGACTAAAAAAAAGTCCGGCTCCACAAGGAACCGGACTTTTTTTATTTTCGAAAAATCGAGAGCAGAACCGAAAGGATTATGCTCACAATGATGCAGGTCACTATCGGAAAAGAGAATCGGAATCCCTCCCGCTCTATGTTGATGTCTCCGGGGAGCCGACCAAGCGGCAAACGCGAAAGCGGCAGCTTGTCCCAGAACAGCAGTACCAGCCCTGCCCCGACACAAACTATTCCCAAAAGAATCAGCATCTTTCCAAGTGACGCGTTCATATCATTCCAGAACTTCGGACAATCATCATAGCCCCAAGCGCTAAAAGCAGCGCGGTAAAGACATGCCTGTATCCACCTTCACCGAGCCGGACATAGGCCAGTCTGCCGGCAAAAGCACCAAGAAGCAAAACGGGCAGACACCATGCGGAAAGTCGCATAATCTCCATACTCATCAGCCCCTGTGCCGCCTGCACAATGATGACCAGAATTCCCGAAACAAAGAAATAGCCAATAAGCGTTGCCTTGACTTTATCCTTGTCCCAGGGCTGGAGCGCCGCGTACAGCATAATAGGCGGTCCCTGTGAATTCAGGCTTCCACCAAGCACTCCGGCCAGAAAGCCCGCAACCGCAACCCAGGCCTTTCCCAACTCCCGCGGACGCGGATGGAAAAACCACTGGTACAGCGCAAAAAGAATCAATGTGACGCCAAGCGATCCCTGCAAAAACGGTACAGGGAAAAAGCGTAGCATGTACACGCCCACCGGAATACCCGGGAGGGTCACAACAGTGAGCTTCAACAGGAGTTTCCAGTCGGGGCGAACCTTGTGAAACCACAGAATCATCACGTTGAGAATCTGGGCCAAAATCACAAGCAAAACAACCGCGACCTTAAAATCCATAAAAAACGACAGGATTGGCAGGGCAAAGAATGCAAATCCAAACCCCGCAAGCCCCTGTGTAAATGCGCCAACAAAAACAACAAGCGCAATTAATGATATAAGTTCCATGTACTCAAGCCAATTCCTTTACACGCTATTCCCTCAAGACCAACAGGCCTAACGCAAATGCGACTGGCGGGCAAGCCATGAGCACGTTCTGTAGAATCAGCGCACAGCACTAGAGCATATTCACAGGATCAAGATCGAGCGACAGGCGAATTTTCGTATACCGCGACAGGGAATTGTACAGATGGGCATACACCTTTCTGATTGAAGGCCAGTCCTTTCCCTTGAGCAGACACTGAAAGCGCTTTCGTCCCCGTAGCTGGGCTATTGGCGCGGGCGCAGGCCCCAAGACACGGACGCCAAGACGCGCTCCAGCCTCACACAGCCCTTGCACGAGGTCCATAATGCGGGCCTCACCGTCTTCCCATTCCTTGGGGTAATTCATACGGACAAGACCAAGGTGCACAAAAGGCGGGTACGCATATTTTTTTCTCAGCACGACTTCATGCTCAAAAAAACCTGCGTAGTCATTTTCTCGTACATACTTCCAGCAATAATGCTCAGGGTCACGCGTCTGGATCAATACATTGCCAGGCTTTTCGCCACGTCCTGCACGTCCTGCCACTTGCACCAGAAGCTGAAAGGTTCTCTCTGCCGCACGATAGTCAGGAAGATTCAGGCCCATGTCGCCATCCGGGACCGCAACAAGCGTCACATTCGGGAAATGATGCCCTTTGGACAGCATCTGCGTCCCCACAAGCACCTGTGCCTCCTGCCGGGCAAATGCATCCAGAATTTCTTCCATACGGCCCGGACGCCTCGTGCTGTCCCTGTCCATACGCAAGACGCCAGTCCCCGCAGGCAGAACAGTACTCAGGGTCTCCTCAATGGATTCTGTTCCTTCGCCCATTGGCAAAAAGTTACTGCTGCCACAGGTGCAGCGACACGGAAAATCAAGGCTGTAGCCACAATAGTGACAGACAAGCTGCTCCCGGTTCTTGTGGTACGTCAGCCCCACATCACAATGTGGGCAGCGCATCACAGAATGGCAGTCAAGGCAATACACCAAAGGCGCATAGCCTCGGCGATTCAGCATAATAATTGCCTGCTCGCCCTTTTCCACCACATGCCGCAAAGCTTCGGCAGCGGTTGGCGTCAGCGGTCCTACACTCTCTTTCTCCACCCGCAAGTCAACGAGCGTAATATCTGGGAGTGTGCCAGCACCGACACGATGCTCCATGGTAACTGAAGAAATGGCTCCCTGTCGGGCAGCCTGAAAAGTTTTGAGGTCCGGGGTTGCAGAACCAAGGACAAGCAAGGCCCGGTCGCTACATGCCCGAAAATGTGCCACTTCCTTGGCCTGATACGGCATCCGCTCTTCCTGCTTGAATGAGCCGTCATGCTCTTCGTCGAGCACAATAAGTCCAAGGCGAGGCACTGGCAAAAACAACGCAGACCGCGTTCCAACAATGATCTTTGGACCATTTTCTGCGGTACAGGACAAAAACGAAGTCTCACGCGTGGCTGGTCCCTGATACCCGTGATACAGGAGCACATCCCGATCAGGAAAATGTGTTTTCACAGCGCGATACAGATGACAGGCAAGGGCAACTTCTGGAGCAAGAAGCAGAACACTCTTCCCCTGTGACAACGCTTCTTCGGCAAGCTTGAGATACACAAGGGTCTTGCCGCTTCCTGTCACTCCGAACACAAGGTGCGGTTTGGGATGCTCGCTTCGCATGGCCCCCAAAAGCTGCTCCAGTGACGTCGCCTGCTCTCCTGAGAGTGCAGGAGTATCCGGAATGCGCTCGCAGGCGCAATCTTCGGGGTCACCATACTGCGGAGCGGCACCAAGACGAATCACGCCATTGGTTACCAGCGTCTTGAGTGGGGTCGACACATCAGCCCCAAGCTCACGAGTCAGAGCCGGGCGCGGTGTCGGGCCATGCTCCCACAAATATTCCAAAAGCTTTTTCTGACGCTTAGCAGAGGGGCGAACTGGCCACGGCGGGTCCTGCGTCAAAAAACAGTATTCCTGCTCTTTTTGCGCCACCCGCTTGGCAGACACCTGCATTTTTCCTTCTGTCCACAGCTCATGCAAACGAATGCGCTCCTCAGTAGAACAGCGCGTCAGCTCAATGCCAGACATTCGGGAAGGAAATTCTTTGTCAAAAAGGCGAAAGGAAATTTTAACGGTACGAAACCCGTGAGGAAGAAGCACTTCGAGGATGCGCCCAAGAGGGAGCATCTGCCGGGCCGCAAGGTTTTCGGCAAGCTTCATGTAGCGCTCATCGAGCAGGGGCGACTGTTCCGCAGGCCAGACAATTTCCTTGAGGGTCACGCCCTCTGGGGCATCATCAGTTTCGCGGACAAGCACGCCCAAACGGGTTGAGCGCCCGAGGGGAACAAGCACCCGCTGTCCTGGCTGCAAAGAATCCGCAGGAAAACAGGACGGGTGCGCATACGTCAGAGTCTGAAAAGGGGCGCAGGGAAGCGCAACATGCCAGAGTTTCATAAAAAAATACCCCCACCGGTCCAGACCGATGGGGGTCGGGATTGCGTTGGGACAGGTTATTTGCAGGGCAAAAGTTCGAGCAGGTTCTTCACGAGACCATCGCGAAGCTGCTCATCCTGGAGAGCAAAATAGATGTTAGCAGTGAGATACTCGGCCCAGTCGCCCGCGTCAAACCGGCGACCAGCCATGCGGACAGCAAGAAGCTGTCCGTCAGAAGCCAGCCCCTGCAAGGCGTCCGTCAGCTGAATCTCGCCACCAACGCCCGGCTTGACGTGCTCCAGATGATCAAAAATCTCTGGAATGAGCACATAGCGTCCCACAATAGCCATCTGGGAAGGAGCGTCTTCAATAGCAGGCTTTTCCACGAGGTTATTTACGCGGAACAGACCAGATTCATACTCCTCGCCTTCAATGATGCCATAGCGGTCAACCTTATTACGAGGCACTTCCACGACACCGATAACGGCCTTTTTTTCGGCCTTGGCAACGTCAACGAGCTGCTTAATGCCCGGCTCCATGCCAAAGATCAAATCATCGCCAACCATAACGCCAAAGGCTTCGTCTTTGACAATTTCACGGGCGCACAGCACCGCGTGCCCAAGGCCCTTCTGGACCTTCTGGCGAACAGAAATGATGTTTGCCATTTCTGCAACACCACGCACTTCTTCCAGAAGCTCTGTTTTGCCTTTGCGGCGAAGCAGTTCTTCCAGAACAAGATTGTAGTCAAAATGGTCTTCAATTATTTTTTTATTCTGATTGTTGACGAAAATCACATCAGACAGGCCTGTCTGAATGGCTTCTTCAACGACATACTGCACCACTGGTTTTTTATAAATGGGCAGCATTTCCTTAGGAATATTTTTTGTTGCGGGAAGAGAGCGCGTTCCCCATCCAGCCACAGGAATAACTACTTTTCGAATATCCATAAAAGCCCTCTCATATCTTTTCTTTGTGTCAAATTACTTCAAATGTGCTTTCAACACATCTGCAAGCTCCTGAGCCAGTCGCTCAACCTGAGCTTCATCCTGACCCTCGACCATCACGCGGGCCACAGACTCAGTCCCAGAGTATCGTAACAGAACCCGGCCAGTTTCACCAAGTTCATGTTCAGCTTCCTGGACTGCGTCCATCACCCGAGGGGCTTCTTCAAAAGGTATTTTTCGCTCAACGTGAACGTTGATAAGGCGCTGTGGATATGGTTCCAGAAGATGAGCCAGCTCAGACAGTGGCTTGTTCTGTTCCACCATAATCCGCAAAAGCTGGAGAGCAGCAAGGATACCGTCTCCAGTTGTAGAATGATCCATAAAAATAAGATGCCCAGACTGTTCGCCCCCAAGCATGGCTCCACGCTGACGCATGGCCTCCACAACATGACGGTCACCAACAGCGGTTCTGAGCAACTGTCCACCCTGCTCTTTCATGAAGACTTCCAGAGCCATATTGCTCATAACCGTCGCAACAAGGGTCTTTTCAGGAAGAGCATCACGTCCCATCATCTCCCACGCACACAGAGCCATAATCTGGTCGCCATCAAGAATGCGGCCATTTTCATCAACAACAATCAGTCGATCACCATCACCATCAAGGGCAAGACCAATGTCTGCGCCTTCTTCACGCACACGCCGGGCAACCTGCTCAGGATACAGCGATCCACACTTGTCGTTAATATTCAGTCCATCAGGCTCATTGCCGATGACAACAACTTCGGCTCCAAGCTCTTCAAAAACACGGGGAGCGACGCTGTAGGTTGCACCATTGGCGCAGTCCACAACAATCTTGACGCCATCAAGAGACAACTCTCGCGGGAAAGAATTTTTGACAGCTACGATATAACGCCCATCACTGTCACCAAGCCGAACAGCCTTACCGACATTTTCAGGAGCAGGATAATCCCACTGAAAATCCGGGTCCTGCAGCATGTCAGAAATGCGGTCCTCTACAGCATCGGGCAGCTTAAAACCGTCGCTATCAAAAAACTTAATGCCGTTATCCATAAAAGGATTATGCGAGGCGGAAATGACAACGCCCAGATCAGCTCTCATGCTTCTCGTCAAATACGAAATCGCTGGGGTAGGAAGCGGACCAACAAGCAGGACATCCATACCAGAGGCGCAAAAGCCAGAAGTCAGTGCAGCCTCAAAGACATAGCCAGAAATACGGGTGTCTTTTCCGATCAGTACCTTGTGGCGTTTTTTGCCGTTTCGAAAATACTGGCCAGCCGCCAGCCCCAAACGAAGGGCAATCTCCGGCAGCATCGGAAAAATGTTTGTCTGTCCCCGCAGTCCATCCGTTCCAAAAATACGTTTCGCCATGAATAAAAGACCTTATAGTGCTCAATGAGGAAATGAAGCTGCCGAGGCAGTCACCTCAAGCTTATTTTTTACGAACCTGTATCTCGATCTTTTGCGGCACAGCCTTCAGCAGCGTACATCCCGCAGGAAGACGAGTATTATACTCAATCACGTTCCAGCCCTTTGACAGCGGACTGTCAATATCAACAAAGGCTGCGAACTCTTTCTTGAAATCCTTTTTCCGAAGCAGGCTCAGAGGAACCTCTACATGGAGCTGCACCATTTCTGGCTTCACTTCCACCTGAGACTGAGGGTCCATGCCCTGCCCAACAATTCGAGCTTCAACAGGAAGCTTGACCCAGACATCCTTTGTTTTTTCTTCGAAAACAAAGCGAACTGTGACTCGCGCAGGAGTGGCCTTCATTGCTTCCGGCACATCAACCAGTACGCTCTGCACCACAGTCTTGGCCATCTTGATTTCTTCTTCAAGTGGCTGTGTGCTGACTTTTCGTAGCGCCAAAACTCGCCGCTCCGGCCCCTGAATCATCACACGGGCAGGCTCGGCGGACGCCTCTGTCAGCATAAAATCAGACGTCAGCTTGCCCCGCCACATCGGCTCAACAGGAAGCTCCAGCGTTATCAGCGGATCAGCCTGAACAGAAAGACGGCCGGGATCAATTTCAATGACCTCAACAGCCTTGGGGACCGGGACTCGACCTCGCTCAATTGTCAGCGAGTTCATCCCAGCTCTGATTTTCGAAAAATCAAGAGGATATGCCATGTTGCGTTCATCAAGTCCCCGCAACATGGGCTTGGACCCTCGAACCCGCACCTTGATGTGGGTCTGGAGTCCTGAATGTATGGCTAGGTCTTTGGGAGCATTGACAATTTCAATAGGCATTTCGATCCAGCGCTCCACCTTCTCCTGCCCCGTGACAAGATACCAGCATCCAAGCGCAAGGATGAGAGCCAAAAGACGATAGGACCAGTTCTTTCTCATGCAAGCTGCTCCATATCCAGTTACCTGCTCCAGATGCGCCGCATAACGCGCTTCAGCCGGACTTCATCCAGCGCGCCTGTCAGACGGCCACCCACAGCAACAGAAATTTCTCCACGCTCCTCAGACACAACCAAAGCCACAGCATCAGATTCCTGCGTAATACCTAACGCAGCCCTGTGCCGGGTTCCATAATGCTGTTTGAACTTCACGCCAACCGCCAGCGGCAAAATACAGCCAGCAGCCATAATGCGTTTCCCACGGACAATCACCGCGCCGTCGTGCAGGGCCGTATCTGGATAAAATATGGTCTGCAAGAGTTCTTTCGAAATGCGCGCATCAACAGCCACTCCGCGCTCGACAAGGTCACCAAGTGGAACGTGCTTTTCTATGACAATAAGAGCACCAATCCGCTTTTCGGCCATAGCCAGTGCAGCAGCTATAATGGATGTAAAATCCTGGTCTTCCTGGGATGTTCTTTTCCACAAACGCCCTGCCCCAAACTGGGACAGAGCGTTGCGAATATCCTGCTGAAACAGGATAACAATGACAAGAAAGATGGGACCGAGGAATTTTCCGAGCAACCAGTGCAGTGTGCTCAGTCCCAGCTCTCCAGAGAAATAAAAAATGAGGACGATAAAAATCAGCCCGGTAAAGGCAGACAAGGCTCGTGTCCCCCGAATAAGGAGGATAAGCTGATAAAAGACAACCGCAACAAGCGAAATGTCTACAAGCTCAATCCACGATATGCTCAGCCCGCCAAATTCGAGCATTCCGCCTCCTGACTAAAAATTGGATGACGCTTTGCGATCCAGTGCCTTAACGATCTTCAACGATTGTACCGTAAGACCGACTTCATGAACACGATGAATTTGCACTCCTCGAGCACTCAGGAGCGCCGTTGCCACCTGCGTTGCATTCGCACGCTGATCCAGCTCCAGCCCCAGCAGGTCGCCCCACAAAGACTTATTGGACAGCCCCATGTAAATGGGCAGACCAAAGCGGCCAAATGCTTCGATGTTCCGCAAAATTTCGAGATTGTGTTCAAGGTTCTTGCCAAAACCAATGCCCGGATCCAACACGATGTTTTCTTCCGGAACACCCGCACGGGTCAGAACACGCAAGCGCTGGTCAAAAAAGTCAATCACCTCATCCACAACATCAACGTAGGAGGGATTGTTCTGCATGCTTCCGGGAATGCCCTGACAATGCATCAGCACGTAGCCCGGTTTGTACTGGGCCAGCACGTCCATCAGCTCAGGGTCATAACGGCAGCCAGAGATGTCGTTCACAACGACAGCACCGGCTTCCAGAGCCGCAGCAGCGGTTGCAGCCTTGTAGGTATCAACAGAGATTGCCGCGTCTTTCTCGTTCTCGCGAACATAACGGGCAAGCTCTCGCACAACAGGAACAACCCGGCGCAGTTCTTCGCCAGTTCCCACGTGCTCGGCCGACGGGCGGGTGGACTCGCCACCAATATCAAGAACCTGCGCACCGTCGTCAATAAGCTTCACACCATGTGCAACTGCCGTTTCTGCCGTCGGATGCGTTCCGCCGTCATAAAACGAGTCAGGAGTGACGTTGACAATACCTACGACAAAAAAGGGGGCGGGGCCGAGCACCCTCCCCCCCGAAACGTTCCAGTGAACGTTACCATGCATGTTAATTTTCCTTTTCTTCCTTACCAGAAGCCTTTGACGACGCATCCTTGGACTCCTCAGCAGAATCCTCAACATGCGGTTCCAGTTTAAACTCCTCTTCCTGCTGTGCATCTTTCAGAGGAAGCTCATCGTTCATTGCCTGCTTAAACAGGCCGGGCTTCTTCTCTTCATCAGCAGCAGGTGCAGTTGTCTCGGTTTCAGGTGTCGTCGAAGCCTCTTCGGCAACAACAGGCGCAGCACTCGGAGCAGCTTTTCCATTCTGGCCATTTTCGACAGGAGGGAGTTCCTCACCACGCATAATGCGGTGGATGTCGTCACCAGAGATGGTTTCACGCTCCAGCAAGGCCTCAGAAACCTTGTGCAGCAGGTCCAGATTATCATTAAGCACCTTACGAGCGCGCTCATTGGCTTCGTCAATGATTCGGCGAATCTCACCATCAATCAGACGAGCTGTCTCTTCGCTCATGTGCTTATGGCTTGCCATTTCGCGACCGAGGAAGACAGAGCCATCCTTTTCAGCGTAGGCCAGCGGTCCAAGAGCCTCGCTCATGCCCCACTGTGTCACCATTTTCCGAGCCATGTCTGTAGCACGCTCAATGTCATTGCTGGCGCCAGTCGTGCGCTGAGAGAAAATAATTTCTTCAGCCATACGACCACCAAGCATCACTGCCAAAGTTCCTTCGAGGAATTTCAGGCTATAATTTCGACGGTCATCAACCGGAAGCTGCTGGGTCACACCCAGAGCCATACCACGAGGAATGATTGATACCTTGTGAACCGGGTCTGTGCCCTCGGTCAGGATAGCAACCAGAGCATGACCAGCTTCGTGGTATGCAGTGGTTTTCTTTTCTTCCTCGGACATAATGACGCTACGACGTTCTTTACCCATCAGGACCTTGTCCTTGGCTGTCTCGAAGTCCTCCATGAGGACCTGATCCCTGTCCAGCTTGGCAGCCTGAAGAGCTGCCTCGTTCACAAGGTTTTCAAGATCAGCACCGGAGAAGCCGGGAGTTCCCTTTGCAAGGGTCATCACGTCAACATCCTTGCCAAGCGGAGTGCGGCGGGCATGCACGCTCAGAATGCGGGCACGACCACGCAGGTCCGGAGTCGGCACAACAACCTGACGGTCAAAACGGCCGGGACGCAGCAGGGCCGGGTCAAGAACATCTGGGCGGTTGGTTGCGGCAATGAGGATAACGCCCTCATTGGACTCAAAACCGTCCATCTCGACCAGCAACTGGTTCAGGGTCTGCTCACGTTCATCGTGACCACCACCAAGACCAGCACCACGCTGACGACCAACAGCATCAATTTCGTCAATAAAAATCAGACAGGGAGCATTTTTCTTGCCCTGAACAAACAGGTCACGAACACGGGATGCACCCACACCGACAAACATTTCAACAAAGTCAGAACCGGAAATGGAGAAGAACGGGACTCCAGCCTCACCAGCAACAGCACGTGCCAGCAGGGTTTTACCAGTTCCGGGAGGGCCTACGAGCAGCACGCCCTTGGGAATGCGGCCACCAAGACGAGTAAACTTTTTGGGGTTACGCAGGAATTCAACCACCTCGGAAAGTTCTTCCTTGGCTTCATCAACACCCGCGACGTCTTCAAACGTAACTTTTGACTGATCCTGCGAAATCATTTTCGCCTTGGACCGTCCAAAACTCATGGCCTTGCCACCACCCGACTGCATTTGGCGCATAAAGAAAATCCAAACGCCAATGAGCAGCAGCATGGGGAACCACGAAATAAAGAGCGTCATATACCATGGCGACTCTTCATCTGGTTCGGCGGTAACCTGAACCCGCTTGTCCAAAAGACGCTGCACAAAGCCCGGATCCTCTGGTGCAAAGGAGACAAAACGCTGCCCCTCAACAACAGTACCGGTAATGCGCTGGCCCTGGATTTTAACATCGACCACATCGCCCTTATCCACGCGCTGCAACAGCTCAGAATAGCTGAACTTCAGCTGCGGAGCAGGAGGCTGGTTAAACAAATTAAACAGGACGATCATGATCAGCGAGATCGCCGCCCATAAAAAGAGGTTCTTGGCGAAGTTGTTCAAGTTAGAACTCCTCTATAGCGTTGACGCCTAAGCGCTGATTAGCAGAATAATCGGCAGTATAAGAATTGAAATAGCTCCAGGCAATGGCCGGAAGCCTTTTTCTTTTGCAAAATGTGCCATGTAACCTTTACCATAAAAAACTAGCATACAGCTCGCGGGGTGTCTATGTCAGCAGGGGGGCGAAGGTTCGGAGTTTTTATGGTTTTATGCGGATTATTCTCCAAAAAGTGAACACATCTTCAACAATTGGAAATTGTCATTTTTATCCTTGAATACCATCCGCTAAGCTGATACTTCACTGGCTCTGCTTACGTTGCGACTTTACCTCGCACATCTACAGGATTACACTTTCTTTTACACCACTTTCCTGTTTTCCGCTCGGAGGGTCTTCCAGTCTGGTGGCTGGCGCGGTCTTCAAAACCGTCTGAATCGTTGGAGAAACGATTGGCAGGTTCGATTCCTGTGACCCTCCGCCAATACTCCTGTTTTTTCCACTCCTTCTTGTCGCAGGCTGTATTAGCTGATACACAATTGTGCGTCGGTCCAAGCCGCTTTCTGCCATGAACAACATCAAATGTGGCCCCCGTCATCAACGCTCTCAGCTTGACGACCCGGCCCCCATGTTGTAGGCGCTTTTGGGCCTGCCATCCTGCATCAACTCAGGATGACAATATTTTTATGTATTTTAAACGTGGCTTAACCCATCCCATGAGGAGAACAAATGGCTAAAGAAGAAGCTATTGAAGTACAGGGCGTTGTTGAAGAAGCCCTCCCTAATGCGACCTTCCGTGTGAAACTCGAGAACGATCACGAAGTGCTGGCTCACATCTCCGGCAAAATGCGTAAATTCCGCATCCGTGTTCTTCCCGGCGACAAAGTGACCGTGGAACTCTCCCCCTACGACCTGAATCGCGGCCGTATCACTTTCCGCCCCCGTTAATCTCGCGGTCTCCCACTTAGGCCGGAGAAAGGGGGAGAGGCTCTCACTCATCGTGAAGTCTCTCCCCCTCTCTCCGGTTTTTTTATCCCCTCCCCCTCACCATAAAAAAAGGCCGCGACTTCCGCCGCAGCCCTTGCTCGCTTCTTTATCCCTCTCTCTTAATGACCAAACGGATGCCCCGCCCCCGGCAAAGTCAGCCGAGACATACACGACGCACCTTCAGGACACCCCACAGGCTCCACCCGCAGGTAACTTCCGTTCTCCTCAGTGCAGCACTGCCCAACTTGATTGAACAGTAAATTCAAAGCCCTGTTGTCATTCAAATATAAATATGCCTGACGACGAGATGGATCAGAATTGTCTACCGCCAATGAGACCAGCCTGTTCACAACAAACTGAATTTCCTGAGCCTTTTCCTCGCTTGTGTTCAGCGTACCCTGAAAAAGTAACTGCTTAATCATAGGACGATAGTTCGCATAACGACGTACAAAATCGCGCCCAATGCCAGCTTGTTTTTGACTCATAGATTCTACTCCGAATGTTGAAGTGGAGAAACTCAGACGTACTCCCTCTATATGACGCCTTATCTATTTTATCAACATGCTTTTTTATATTTGTTTTCCAAACACTCAAATTCATAGCACTACACTCTCATAACACTACATCAGAACTGCTGCTTAAGCTCCCTTTTTTGCTTACGAGACTCCGTCTCGTGCTCTGCAAGGGGTGCGAGGGTGGGCGGGGACTCTGTCCCCGCACCTCTGCAAGGGGCGCCGCCCCTTGACCCCGCCCAAGGACGAGGCCCTTGGGAATCCCGCTATCGCCCAAAAATAAAGGGCCGGATGTGTGAAAGCCGTTGGCTTTCCCCTACATCCGGCCCTTTATTTTTGGCCTAGTGGGCGTCCCGTGTGTTCTTTTTCTTTGCGCTCCAACCCTTTCTTTTTGAACGCTCGCGTTCAAAAAGAATACACGTAACAACACGTAAAAGAGAAAGACGCACTTTACGCACACCCAACAAATTAAAAAAGTCCCCTGAGTTTTACTCAGGGGACTTTTTTAATTTTCGTTGAGGATACGTAAGGGAATCATTCCCTTACGCGGGGGTTTGGGGGCTGGCCCCCAACTCTTCCCCTCATACCTCATCCCAACTCAATAGCTTACGCATACTGCCCAAGCCACTCCCGCAGATCAGAGATCTGACGAGAGACAGAATTCGGACCTGTGCCGCCGCTGGTTTCGCGACGAGCGACTGCCGTCTCATAGGCAAGAGCCTCAAAGACATCAGCCTCAATAAGCTCAGAAAACTCACGAAGCTCTTCAAGCGTCAAGTCTTCCAAACCTTTGCCCTGCTTCTCAGCATAGCCAACAGCGTTGCCAGTGACATGATGCGCCTGACGGAACGGAAGTCCCTTGGACGCAAGATAGTCTGCCAACTCTGTTGCATTGAGATAGCCTCGGGCACAAGCTGCACGCATGCGCTCGGCGTCAAAACCAAGCTCAGCCATCATGTCTGCCATAATGGACACAGATGCACGCACCGTCCGGTCAGCGTCAAAAAATGGTTCCTTGTCCTCCTGCATGTCGCGATTATACGCGAGGGGCAGCCCCTTGATGAGCGTCATCAAGGTGTTCAGGGCACCATACACACGACCGGTCTTGCCACGCATCAGCTCGGCAACGTCGGGATTCTTCTTCTGAGGCATAATGCTGGAACCTGTTGCAAACGCATCAGGCAGCTTAATGAACCCAAAAGCGGGATTGGACCAAAGAATAATCTCTTCGCAAAGGCGGGAGAGATGCGCCATCACCATGGACCCCGTGAACACAGCCTCGACAACGAAATCGCGGTCTGAAACAGCATCCATAGAGTTCGCAAACACACCATTCATGCCCAGCTCTTCCGCAACAGCAGAAGGCTCAAAGGCATAGGTGGTTCCTGCCAGAGCAGCAGCGCCGAGCGGAGAAACATTCGCACGCTTCTCGCAGTCAGCAGCACGCTCGCTGTCACGACGGAACATCTGGGCATACGCAAGCAGGTGATGCGCAAGGCTCACAGGCTGTGCAGGCTGCATGTGCGTACAGCCGGGAAGAATCACAGAACGATTCTCATCGGCACGCGCCACAATGCTCTCCACAAGATGCGCCAGCAAATGCTGCCACTCACGCATGCGGCGAGTGACGTGCAGACGGAAGTCCAGAGCAACCTGATCGTTCCGGCTCCGGCCAGTGTGGAGCTTTCCACCCAGCGGGCCAACGATTTCAGTCAGGCGAGCTTCGATGTTCATGTGAACGTCTTCAAGCTCTTTTTTCCAGACAAACACGCCGCTTTCGATCTCTTCGCGGACTGAATTCAGACCGTTAACAAGAGTCTCTGCTTCTTCTGCCGTCAGCACACCCTGCTTTGCCATCATGTGAGCATGAGCAATAGAACCGCTAATATCTTCGGCGTACAGCGCACGGTCATACTGCTGGGAGGACGTATAGTCTTCAACAGAAGCTGCGGTCTTTGCCGCAAAACGTCCGCCCCACATTTTTGTTTCGGACATGGCCGCTCCTACTTTTCGAAGCCTCTCAGCCGCAGGCCCTGCAACTTGATGAAACCGGCTGCGTCAGCCTGATTGTAGACATCATCTTCCTCAAAGGTCGCAAGGTCAGCCCGGTACAGAGAGAACGGAGACTTACGGCCAGTAGGAATAGCATGACCCTTGTACAGTTTCAGGCGCACAGTACCAGTGACGTGTTCCTGAGACTTGTCAATGAATGCCTGAATGGCTTCACGCTCTGGGGAGTACCAGAAACCGTTGTAGACCATCTCGGCGTAGCGAGGAATCAGGCCATCACGCACGGACATCAGTTCGCGGTCCATTGTGATGCCTTCGAGATCACGGTGTGCAGCGTACAGAATGGTTCCGCCGGGGGTCTCGTACACGCCACGGGACTTCATGCCCACGAAACGGTTCTCAACCATGTCCAGACGGCCAATGCCGTGCTTGCCACCAAGCTCATTCAGCTTGATCATGATCTCGCCGGGAGTCATCTTCTCGCCATCGATGGCAACAGCATCACCCTTTTCAAAGTCGATAGTGATGGTTTCGGACTCGTTCGGTGCATCTTCAAGAGACACGCACATAGCGTAGGCCAAATCGCCAGGAGCATTCCACGGATCTTCCAGCTCGCCGCCCTCAAAGCTGCAATGCAGGAGGTTACGGTCGCAGCTGTACAGCTTGCCGTGGCTGATAGGCGTTTCAATGCCGTGTGCCTTTGCAAATCTGAGGCAGTCAGAACGGGACTTCAGGTCCCACTCGCGCCAGGGAGCAATGGTCTTGAGGCTAGGATCAAGAGCCGTTGTTGCCAGCTCAAAACGCACCTGGTCATTGCCCTTGCCAGTTGCACCATGTGCAACAGCCTGAGCACCCTCTGCGTGAGCAATCTCCACCAGACGCTTGGTAATGAGCGGACGGGCAATAGAGGTACCCAGCAGGTAACGACCTTCATAAATTGCTCCGGATCGGAACATGGGGAAAATGAAGTCGCGTGCGAACTCTTCCTGCAGGTCTTCAACGTATGCCTTTACAGCACCAGTGGCCAAAGCCTTTTCATCAATGCCGTCCAGTTCTTCACCCTGGCCAAGGTCAGCTGTCAGTGTCACAACTTCGCACTGATAGTGCTCTTTAATCCATGCCAGAATGACCGATGTGTCCAGACCACCAGAGTAGGCCAGAACAACTTTCTTGATATCCTTGCTCATTACGTCCTCTAACTCTTAAAAATACTATTCACTGAATACCCACTCGAGGATAGCCTTCTGCATGTGCAGCCGGTTTTCAGCCTGGTCAAAAATAATTGACTGCGGCCCCTCGAGCACCGACTCGGAGACTTCTTCGCCACGATGGGCAGGCAGGCAATGCATAAACTTCGCCTGCGGGTCTGCGAGCGCCATAAGATCATCGTTCACCTGGAAGCCAGCAAAAGCCTTCTCTCGTGCCTTCTGCTCTTCTTCCTGCCCCATGGAGGCCCATACATCCGTGTTGATGTAATGTGCGCCTCTACAGGCTTCGCGAGGATCGCGGGTGACCGTGATGTTTGCACCAAGACTGCGCGCCTTCTCCAAAATCTCTGGATCAGGGTCAAAACCCTCAGGCACAGCCAGTGCAAGCTCAAAGGGGAAATGCACAGCAGCATTAATAAAGGAATGCGCCATGTTGTTGCCATCACCAACCCAGGCAACCTTCAGCCCTTCAAACTCGGGAGTGTTTTCGTACATCGTCAGCATGTCACTCATCACCTGGCAGGGATGATAGCTGTCTGTCAGGGCGTTCACGACCGGAACACTGCCCCACTCCGACAACTCATCAAGCTTCTCCTGACCAAATGTGCGCACAACCATGCCAGCACAAAAACGGGAAAGAACCCTCGCCGTGTCTCGCAGTGGCTCGTTACGCCCAAGCTGAGACTCAGCTGGCGTCATCAAAAGCGGACTGCCACCGAGATGACGAATGCCAACTTCAAAGCTCACTCGCGTTCGGGTCGATGCCTTCTCAAAAATCATCGCTACCGTCTTGCCAGACAGTAACGTCGTCCGGCAATCCGTCCGCTTCATCTCGTGCGCTCGTCGCACCAGTGCATGAGCCTGCTCTCTGTCAAGATCGAGGATGCTCAAAAAATGTCGAGACATGGGCACTTCCCCCTTTTAACTGTGCGTGTTTCTATGACCTATACGTACGGGAAACGAATAGTTAACGCCGAAGCACAGCAATTGTAAAGCACAGACACCCCATTTCACCATCATAAACCACCTTTTTGACATATTTGGCCAAACACCGTTCCTAACCACGATTTTTCCCAGGACTGTCAATTTTTGAATTTTTCCAGAAACCTACGCAAAAGGCTCCGGGTGGGTGGGGTTACGAGACTCCGTCTCATGCTCTGCAAGGGGCGCAGGGCGGGCGGTGTTTTTATTGGGGCGCTGCCCCAAACCCTGCAAGGGGCGCTGCCCCTTGACCCCGCCCAAGGACGAGGCCCTTGGGAATCCCGCTTTCGCCCGAAAAAAAAGGGGCCGGATGAGTGAAAGCCTTTGGCTTTCCCCTTCATCCGGCCCCTTTTTTTTCGGCCTAATTAACTAGGCGTGTGTTCTTTTTCTTTGCGCCTCACCCCTTTCTTTCTGAACGCTCGCGTTCAGAAAGAAAATGGTGGCAACTCGCAAAAGAGAAAGACTTTCTTATCGCTTTCTCACCCAAGTTTAAAAGCCGTGCAAGCGAAGCTTGCACGGCTTTTAAACTCGATGAGGATACGTAAGGGAATCATTCCCTTACGCGGGGGTTTGGGGGCTGGCCCCCAATCTTTCCCCACCCGCCCATCCAGCCCTTGCGGGCTGGGGCTAGCCCCAGTTCTCTCCCAGCTCTAACGAGCAGGGCCTTCCCCTGTAGCAGCCTGCACAGCCTGCTCAGTGAGGGAATACATTTCCTCGCCGTGGGGATAGCCTGCGAGATGTAAAAAGGCATGGGCGAGAAGCCGGGCAAAATGCTCAAGCACGGGCTGCCCGTAAAGGTCAGCTTCTCGCACAAGGGTGTCGGCAGAAAGAATAATCTCACCAATATACTGCGGGCGCTCTGGATCAGAATCCGGGAACGACAACACATTAGTGGGACCGATGCGGGATTTAAACTGCTCGTGATGCTGCGCCATCTCCGCATCGTTGACGATAGAAAGCTGCACTTCTGCTTCTGACATGCCAAGAGCAAACCGAACAGCCTCCACAAAGGGACGTAACTCACTCTGAGAAAGCGGAAGGGAGGGGTTCAAAAGACAATGCGTCTCAATAACCAACTCCCCTGCGGGGAGAAAAGAGACCTCTTCACCAGCTTCGGGAACACCAAGACTGGCGAAAAAATCAGGGTCCATGTTCTCAAGCTCAGGAGGCAGCTCGCCGAATTCGGCCTGCGAAAAATCCGTCATGAATTTACCGATCGAGATTTGCTAAATTTAAGTTCAGTGTCGCCATATCCATCATAACCATACGTTACAGGCACAGAGGAATCATGACAGGAACGCTCCGCGTCACAGGACGAATCCCCAGATGACGAAGAATCTTTTGCTGCATCAGAGGCAGAGGCGGAAGCAGAGGCATCCGAAGCCTGCTGGGAAGACGACGACTCAGCCGGAGGAAGCTCCTTGGCACTGTCCGCGGCCTGTCCATCAGTACGCGGCTGAGAACCAGAAGGATACTCAATGCGCTGATGGAAAATACCCGTAAGAATCCGGTGAAAAACCTCACTCAACCGATGCAAATCCTTCAGGGTCAGCTCTGACTCATCAAGCTGCCCGTCAGAAAAGATTTTCTTGATGACAGACTCAATGTGCCCCTTGATGCGAGACGGAGTCGGCTCAGAAAGCGTGCGACTTGATGCCTCAATGGCGTCAGCGAGCAAAATAAGTCCAGCTTCCTTGGTCTGCGGCTTGGGACCGGGATAGCGAAATTCTTCTTCGCGAACATCCTCTTCACCACGCGCCTCAGCCTGCTCCTTTGCCTTGTGATAAAAATACGAGATCAGATTTGTCCCATGATGCTGCTGAATAATGTCTTCAATCTCCTTGCCCAGCTTATGCTGACGGGCAAGCTCAACGCCCTTTTTGACGTGAGAGATCAAAATAAGCGCACTCATGGACGGGGTCAGCTTGTCGTGACGATTCCGCTCACGTCCAAGCTGATTCTCAATAAAATACTGTGGCTTGGTAATCTTGCCAACGTCATGATAGAGGGCCGCAACCTTGGCAACGAGAGGATTCGCCCCAATGGCCCGCGCACCAGCTTCGACCATGTTGGAGACAACAAGCGAATGATGATAGGTGCCGGGAGCTGCAACCATAAGCTCCTGCAAAAGTGGCTGCTCAAGATTCATCAATTCCATCAGCTTAAAGCGCGAGGTGAAACCAAGAATCAGCTCAACAGCAGGCGAAAGCGCCAAAACAATGAAAAGCGAGGCAATGCCACCTGCCAACACATAAAGCGTTCCAGCTCCAAGCTGCAACAGATCGCGAGACTCAACAAAGGCCACGCCAAACCAGGCAAGAAGAAGCCCACCGAGCAAGGGCACCAGACTGTAGAGCGTCTGATACCGGGTGTGCGTCTGCTTCATGAGGAAAGTCTGGAGCATGCAGCCGAGAAAATAAAAGAGGAAAAGCGGAAGCCCACCACCAAAAATGCTGGCGCAAAGAAAAGAAATAACGATGCCGATGTTAAAGCAAATGGCATGCGAAAAGAACAGGGCCAACAAACCACATGCACCTGCAATAGGCATTGCATAGGGCAAAAGATCGCGCGTCCATGCTCCGGCAGAAAGGGCAAGAGGTGCACCAAGAAGAGCCATGGCCTTTGCAAGCAGACCAAAGCCAAGAACAATGAGCGAAACGAGCATCATGTCCCGACCTGTCATGGCAGTGCACAGACCAGAGCGGGAGCTAAACCGAAGGCCGCCAACAAGAAGACACCCGACAAGGAAAAGGCCAATTGCCCGACCAAAGCCAAAGGTCTCGGGCGCATCGGAAATCATGGCCTTGAGCTTCACGTGCTGCGGCAAAGACACAGCCTCGCCCTGCCGGACAATGATCTGCCCCTGCTGCACATGAAAATATGCAGGCTCAACAGCGCGGGCGACTTCCCGCTTACGCGCCGCAGTCTCCTGCGCATTGAAGCTTAGGCTTGGACTCGCCAGAGGGCCAATCAGTGCCCAAATGTCGCGACGAATGAGCAGACTCTTGTGCAGGTCCTTCTTGAGATAAAATGCGAGGTCGTCCCGAAGAGCGTAGCGATCTGAAATTGCTGCGGGGTCCATGCGAAGCGTTTCAATGCCGGTTTCGACATTGCGGACCATGATGCCAGAATCAAAACGAGACATGGCACCAGAATCTGAAACAACGCCTTTTGCCATGTAGCCCTTGAGCCAAGGCAAAACACGCCCCAAAACAAGATTCTGAAAACTCTCTTCTTTCCAGCGCTCAAAGATGGGAAGCGCAACCTCGGAATTCAGGTCTTCGGACACGCGCCAGCGCACCTCGTTCACGTCCTCACCCTCGGAGGTATTCAGGACATGAAAGATGCGGGAAACGCGACGGTCAACGAATTCATAAGCATCGGGAGCCAAATCAAAAACAGGTGGCTGCGCTGCTGCGGCACGCCGACGTTTCTGCCGGGTAGCCTCAACATTTTCGACGAGAAATTCACGGTCCGCAACAACGTCACGGTCCGCAACCTCACCGACAAAATAGAGTCGGGGACCCGCACTCCAGTCTGCTCCAGCAAGCACACTCAAAATGAGGATGGCGGCGAGTATCGAGATGATGCCCATCGCACCGCTTGCGGCACAGAGACGACTGGAAAGAGTCCCCTCGCAGTTTCCAAAACCAGCGGAAGAATGACGCTCCCGCGACTTGGAACTATTTTTTTTCTTCAGCTTTCGAAACACGTTCATAAGCTTGTACTATTCTCCCCACAAGAGGATGCCTGATGACATCTTCCTTGTGGAACTGGACAAATGAAATACCTTCCACCCCCTGGAGGCAGTTTGCAGCGTGAATGAGACCTGACTGGGTATTCCCCGGCAGGTCAATCTGAGTCACGTCGCCTGTCACAACGGCCCTTGAACCAAAGCCAAGGCGCGTCAAAAACATTTTCATTTGCTCAGGTGTTGTGTTCTGGGCTTCGTCGAGAATGATAAAAGAATCATTCAGGGTTCGGCCACGCATAAACGCCAGTGGAGCGATTTCAATGACATTCTGCTCCAGCATTTCCTGAACCCGCTCAAAATCGAGCAGGTCATTCAGGGCGTCATACAATGGACGAAGATAGGGGTCGACCTTCTGCACCAGATCGCCGGGCAAAAAGCCCAGCCGCTCTCCGGCTTCGACAGCCGGACGGGTCAGCACAATGCGCTTGACCTCATGCCGTACCAGCGCAGCAACAGCCATTGCTACGGCAAGGTAGGTTTTTCCTGTGCCAGCCGGACCAATTCCAAAGCTGACATCACTTGTACGGATATTTTCCAGATAATCGCGCTGAGTCAGAGTCCGTGGACTAATGCGCTTTCTGGGCGTGACAGCCACAGTCTGCTCCTCAAACATGTCGCGGAGCTTTGCCGTGGGCTTCTGATTCAAAATGCCAAGCGCGGCGTCGACATCTTTCTGAAAGAGTCGGTTGCCAGCACGCAAGTGGTCGTGAAGCTGGATAAGCACATTGGCCGCCAGAGCAACAGCGTCTGCATCATCCCCACGCAAAAAGACCCGGCTTCCACGAGAACCTATACGGATGCCACTCTTCTTTGCAATAGAGGCAAGATGCGCGTCTTGCGGTCCAAAAAGCTCTCGTGCAAGAGCAATATCCTCGAACTCAAGAATTTTTTCGACACACTTTTCTTTTGGCATGTATTTCCAATGCTTCTCTTTTTCGAAGCAGTTGCTACAGCGTCACGGTAGCCTGTTTTATCACTACAGTCCAACGCGACTAAAACGCCGCGTCCTGCATAAGTTTTTCTTCCACGGAGGGGTCCAGATCAATGTGCAGCATCTCCTGAAGCTGGTCGACAGCGACCTGCCCCAAAGCCAGCCCCTTAGACTTGCGAACGTACTTGGCAAGCGCACACATCACCTCGGCGCGATCGGCGTTGGCATAATGGCTTTTGAGCGCAGCAAGGCAGGCTGCTTCTCGAATGCTCTGTTCCGGGACGTGCTGGTCTGGATAGTCACGTTTCAGAATAACGTGTGCGCCCGGTCCATTGGCGGCATGGAACCACAAATCAAACGGACTCGCCAAAAGCGACAAAATTTCGTGGTTGCCCTTGGCGCTCTTGCCCCGATACAGCGTAAAGCCATCAGAACTGGTAAACGCGGCAGCCTGAATTCCCTTGAGACGGCCCCGGTCATTTCGGCCGTGGCCCTGTGCAATACCAGCCCTTTTCAGATCTGGCAAAATGCTCCCATGCTCAACAGCATCCAGAGCAGACTCAAGGCTTTTGCGCCGCTCAACGGCAAACTGTAAGCCACGTTTTCCCTTGGCGGACTTCTTGAACAAACGGTTCATGTTGTCCCGCAAAGAAAAGCGAGGATCGAGCTTAATCCGACGCGCAGTTCCGTCAGGACACGGTACGTCGAGGTAAGGGCGTTTCTCGTTCTTGTCAAACTGGTAGAGCACAGCCTGAATTGCCTGCCCATCTTCAACACCAGCGACAAGCGCCTGCATTCGCAGCTCTTCTTCTTCCAGCTTTTTGAGGGCACGATGCAGTTTCTTCTTCTGGGCCTTGAGCCGAGCTGTGTCCTCTGCCGAAGCGAGTTTTGCCAACTCTGGGAACAGCGCTGTACGGCCAAAGAAGTCCGCAGCCTCCAAAACAGAATCAAAGGCATGTTCTTCACGCCCCCGACGCAGCTCTTCGGGCAGTCGCCATGCAAGGGCTTCAGCTTTTGCCCCAGCTTCTCCAGCTGTGAGATACACAAAGAAACGCTGACTTGCGCCACGTTCCAAAGCGCCAAGCATGGCCTGCGCTCGCTCTTTGGGAAAAGCCCGCACAAAGCGGCGCAGTGCAGGTGAAATTTGAGGATGTTCCCGCCAGACTTCCCGATTTTCCAAAACTTCCGAAAGCTCCGGCCAGCTTGGGTCCAGTCCAAAATCTTTGGGCAAGACCTCAGCCAAAACAGGTTCCTCGGACTCGGAGAGGATAAACCAGCGCCCTTCGCCGGGTGTTAGCTCAAAGGCTATGCGGCGGGTCGGCCAGTCCATGACATAGTCGACAAAACGCCTGTTTTCGAGGCGCTTGCGCAACCACATGCAGTATCCTGTTGGAACTGGGGGATTTGCGGGTTTTTCGCGTGTAATGAAGAGCAGACCATCTTTTTTTGAGGTCCTGCTTACAAGATAGGACCCCGCGTCCGAGCGGATTTTGAAAGTCCAGACACCGGGCGCGGGGTTAAAGATCCGATCGACTCGTCGCGAGGAGAGAGACTCCCCTACCTGAACGGCGAGACGTCTAAAAAAGTTCGCTTCCATATGATCAGTTCGCTGCAAAGCCGTCCGCTGCCATAAGGGCGTTCGGCCACCGCACAAGGTCTAGTCGCCGCGAACCTTTTCCTCTTCTTCCTGATGGCTTTTACATTGAATGCACAGAGTCGTCATAGGACGAGCCTTGAGACGCGGTACACCAATTTCTTCGCCGCATTCCTCGCAGATACCAAAGGTGCCGTTATCAATACGAGCGAGGGCCTGCTGAATCTTTTTAATGAGTTTTCGTTCCCGATCACGGAGCCGAAGGGTAAAGGAACGGTCAGACTCCGCAGTGGCACGGTCTGTAGGGTCTGCATAGTTCTCATGTCCATCAGTCATATCGCCAAGAGTTTCATCACCCTTTACGGAGACGTCTTCCAACATCTGCGTCAAACGGGAGCGAAACATTTCAAGATCTTTCTGATCCATGTCATTCCTCCGAGCTAAGACGGTCCAGACCCGCATCCAGGCGGGAGATGGGATTGAGTGGCTTCTTTACCGCAACCTTAGGACAAAAGTAAAGAAGTGAAATGGGAGAGACCAGCGGAATGTTATACCGCATAATACCGCATCTTGCCAAAGAAGAAAAAGAGGAAGTATATCTACCCAAGTTTACAGATTATCATCCAAGGAGTCACATCCATGCAGGAAAACATACTACACGAGCTTGTTGAAAGCGTACAAGATATTCCAGACAGCCCGGTTACGGGAAGCGTTTGCGGTCGATATATGGTCGGGATCAAAGGCCAAAAAGCAGGACTTGCAACCCGTATTGGGCACAAAGGTCCATATCCAGCCCCCCTCACGACCGAGGGTTTGCCCGACACACTCCACGGCATGGTGCGGCTCCTGACAGCTCCAGAAAAAGAACTCCCGCACCCAGAAGCCCGTGTTTTTGGCATTGCAGCCCTGAATGCCCTTTTGCCCATTCCGGACGGCGTCGAAGAAAGCAAGGGACAGGACATGATCGTCAAACACGCTATCGGGCAACGCGTTGTTGTTGTCGGACATTTCCCCTTTGTAGAAAAAATCGGACAAAAAAACGGAGGCTTTGCCTCTTTCCACACTCTGGAACTTGTTCCTCGCCCCGGCGACCTCTCCACGGATTACGCCGAAGACATGATTCCTCGGGCTGGCTTTGTGGCGATTACAGGAACCACCCTGCTCAACGGAACTCTTGCGGGACTTCTTGAGTTCTGCCGGCCCTCAACCCATGTTATGCTCCTTGGACCAAGCGTTCCTTTCTCACCTATTTTATTAGATATGGGCCTGAGCAGTTTGGCAGGCTGTGAGATCACAAACGCCGAACTCGCCTTTGCAGGAATAAAAAAGGGCCTTCCGTTTAAGGATATAGCCGGGACACGAAGCATAATTTGGAAAGAATCTTAAAAAAATTACACTTTTTTTGAAAATGTTGTTGACAGGTTTACCGTCTTCACATAAACCCTCTTTCACCGCAACGACGGCGGTTCTTTCAAAAGCGAAACAAACGAATTGGGCGGGAGTAACTCAGTGGTAGAGTGCAACCTTGCCAAGGTTGAAGTCGCGGGTTCAAATCCCGTCTCCCGCTCCACTCAATTCAATATGTTTCCGTCAAAAAGATTTTTCACCATGTGTAAAAAATCCTTGAAGACAGCTTAGAAAGAGGTTAGGTCTCATCTGGCCGGAGCAATTACAGGCATTGACAAATGCTTTGCACTCGGTATAAAAGCCTAATCGCATGATCAAGGCGACATAGCCAAGTGGTAAGGCAGAGGTCTGCAAAACCTCCATTCTCCGGTTCAAATCCGGATGTCGCCTCCATAATTCGCGGGAGTAACTCAGTGGTAGAGTGCAACCTTGCCAAGGTTGAAGTCGCGGGTTCAAATCCCGTCTCCCGCTCCAGTGAAATTGTAAAAGCCGGCTTTATAGCCGGCTTTTTTTGTGTCCAATGGGCACCACGCCTTTCTTGGTGCCTTCCACCCCCTTTTTCGATTCAGGAGGCCCCTTGAGCACGTCCCTTCCTTTTTCACCCGATGATACGCTGGACGAACTCCTTCACAAAGCAGAAGAGCGCTACACCCTGCGCTTTGAGCCTATCTCTGCTGGCGGCCAGACCATAGAAGTTTTGCAAATTGCAAACATGGCCGAATATGTCGAAAAAATTACAGAAGCAGAAAACATAGACGATCTGGAGCTGCCCTTTTGGGCCAAGATCTGGCCCGCTTCCATGATTCTTGCCCACTTCCTCTCTTCCATGCCACACAACCCAGACATTGAAATTCTGGAAATTGGCGCCGGACTCGGAGTTTGTGGGCTTTTTGCTGCTGCACGTGGATTCAAAACCACCATCACCGACATTACCCCTGACGCCCTGCTCTTTGCCCGCATCAATGCGCTCAAGAATGGACTTCAGGACCGAGTCGACATTCGCCCCGCTGATTTTTCTGCCGACAAACTTGGTCGACGCTTCGATTACATCATTGGCTCGGAAATCCTCTACGTTGAAAAGCTCCACCGTGGGCTTTCCAAATTCCTGCTCAATCACATTAAGCCAGCTCGCCACGCAGAAATTTTGCTGAGCCGCAGCTACTCCAGAAAAAGTATCCGGTTTTTCAAACTGATGGATAAGGAGTTCCTCTCTCAGGAAAAAGTCGTCGGTGGCAAACGACACGACACTGGCTCTGATCAGGAAAAATTCCTCTGTTCCATACACAGATTTAAACCCCGTAAGCAGGTTGCCTAGCTATGATCGAACTGAAAAGCTGTCCCAAGTCCTATTCCAAGGAACAGGATAAAGCCTGTTCCCCTCAGGAAACCGTTGAGCGCGTTCACGAGCGTCTCAAAAAATTTGGTACCGACGTCCTCGCGGAAGTCAAACGCATCGACACCGGCCGCCTTGGCATTCCCGTCTACATGAGCATCTGCGGCAACGCTGCCCGCGGCATTATGCCCACCAGAAAGCAGATGGGAAAAGGCGCCTCCCCCATTCAGGCCCAGGCCTCCGCGCTCATGGAACTGACTGAGCGATTCAGCTATTTCAGTTACTGGAGCAAAGAAGAAAACTTTGAGGAGCTGACCTGGTCCGAGGCTCAGGACGAATGGCCGGGTAAAGTCATTCCCGTTTCTGAAATCATCGCCTCTGCCAACGACTCCATTTCTAAAGAAGACGCCGCACGCATTCTCGATCTTATTACCTGGCGCTTTGTCCCTGCAACCAACGTGAGCAAAGAAACAGAGGAATACGTCCCTCTCGACTGGTTTAAAAAGCTCAACGAATTCAATGGCTCCAGCGCAGGCAACACCTTTGAGGAATCTATTCTGCAGGGTGCGTCCGAGCTGGTCGAACGCCACGTCAGCACCGTCAGCGACCGCCAGCAGCCACAGATGCCGACCATCGACCCCGACAGCTCTGACGACGCCGTGCTCGCCGAACTCGTTCGCGCCTTCCGCGACAACGGCATTCGCTTTTGGCTCAAAGACATGAGCCTTGGTATGCCTGCCCCCACAGTTGCAGCCATCGCATACGATCCCGAGAACTTCCCGCAGGCCAGCGAAATCGTCTACACCGCAGGCACAGCCGCTACGCCAGAAAAAGCCGCCATTCGTGCGCTAACCGAAGTCGCCCAGCTTGCTGGTGACTTTGAGACCGGCGCCAACTATGAGGCCTCCGGCCTGCCCAAGTATCTCAAGCTTGAGGACATCTCCTGGATCACTGACGGCCCGGTCGTTCCCCTCTCTTCCCTGCCGAGCCTCGAAGCTGACGACATCCGCAAGGAACTTGCAAACCTCTGTGATGGTCTTGCCGCCAAGGGGCACACACTTTACAGTATTTCCACCATGCACGACGAGATCGGGATTCCCACAAACTACAGTTTTGTGCCCGGATTCCTCTTCCGCGAACGCACCGAACAGGCCTCTCTTGGTCTCTTCGTCGGACGCATGCTCGCCGAAGATGCCCCAATTCCCAACGCACTCGAAGGGCTGGATGTGCTCGAAGAAGTCTACCCCAACGCACATTTCCTCCCCTTCTTCCGCGCGCTGCTGAACCTGCGCATGGGTGATCCTGCTGCTGCCGCAAAACTTTTTGCTACGGCAGAACCTCTTCAGCCAGACAGCGAAGATAAAGGCCTCGCCGCTTTTTATCAGGCCTATGCCCTTACTCAGGCTGGAGATTTTTCCAACGCGATGCCGCACCTCGACCGCGCTATCTCCTACTGTCCTGAAGTCAAAGAATACTTCAACCTGCGCGGCGTCTGCTTCTTCAAAGCCGAAAACTATGAAGAAGCTATGAAAAATTTCAAAGCAGCACTCGATCTCGACAGCGGTTCAGCAATGGACTTGGCAAATCTTGGAATGTGCTATAAGAAACTCGGACAGGCACAAGAAGCGATTCACTGCCTCGCCAATGCATATGAACTCGACCCTAACCTTGAGTTCGCAAAGGAACAGCTCGACCAACTGTTACAAGATGAATAATTTTCCGTCATTTTGCTGACAACTACGTCAAGTTCCTCTCATTTCAGAGGCAAAAGGCATTGACAAAAATCGCCCCAGAGTCGTAGACTCCGCAAAGTTTACGGCATGGTAGTTTGCCCTAAATACGAAGTTGAGCAGCGGAATGCTGCTAACTATAGGCGCTCATCTTTTACTCTTAGAGTAGCAGTGAGCTTGAACGGTTTTTCGTTCGAACACCCTAAGGAGGATGAACATGGCAACTGTTGAGTTCCAGGGAATTTCTTTCGATATCGATGAAGACGGTTTTCTTCAGCGTTTCGAAGACTGGTGCCCTGAGTGGGTTGAGTACGTTAAGGAATCCGAAGGCATCAAAGATCTGACTGACGAACATCAGAAAGTTCTCGACTTCCTGCAGGATTACTACAAGAAGAATGGCATCGCTCCTATGGTGCGCATTCTCTCCAAGGTGACTGGCTTCAAGCTGAAGCACATCTACGAGCTGTTCCCCTCCGGTCCTGGTAAGGGTGCTTGTAAGATGGCCGGTCTTCCTAAGCCCACCGGCTGCGTCTAATCGATCTCTCGATTCGACATTTCAAGGCGGAAGCTCTGCTTCCGCCTTTTTTTGTGCCCTAGGAAAAAGATTGAGTGGTAGGGGAAGAGAACCGGGGCCAGCCCCGGACCCCGCGTAAGGGAATGATTCCCTTACGTATCCTCAGCGAGTTTAAAAGCCGTGCAAGCTTCGCTTGGACGGCTTTTAAACTTGTTGGGGCTGCCTAAAGCGGCTTCTTTCTCTTCTGCGAGTTGCCACTCTTTTCTTTCTGAACGCGAGCGTTCAGAAAGAAAGGGTTGAGGCGCAAAGAAAAAGAAGGAACTGGGTGCCCACTAGCTCAAAAAATATGGCTGATGGAGAGAAAAGCAAAGCTTTCATCCCATTCAGCCATATTTTTTGAGCGATAGCGGGATTCCCAAGGGCCTCGTCCTTGGGCGGGGTCACGGGGCGGCGCCCCTTGCAGGGGTTGGGGCAGCGCCCCAATAAAACAACACCTGCCATCCAAGCGTCCCAATCTTCTCCCCACACTCGTGCCCCACACAGCTCATAGTCCGAGTAAAAAGGTGTATCCGTTGCAAGACAGGGAGAGGTGACGTAACAGAGGGGGGATGAACGCATACCTCCTTTTCATTGTAAGCTTTATGATCCTGGCGTGGGGAGTGGAGAGCTATGTCTCTCTGCTGAATCTCCGAGCACTGCACCCGGAGCTTCCGCGCGAATTCTCAGACACATTCGACGCAGCGAGTTACGCGAAATCGCAAGAGTACACACGAATTGGGAGCCGCTTTGGTCTCATCGCGAGCAGTGTTGAGCTTGTGGTGCTCCTTGCCTTCATTTTTCTTGGTGGTTTCCCGGTAGTAGATAGCATTGCCAAAAGCTTCGGCTTTGGGAACATCATCACTGGCCTTCTTTTCTTTGCCATCCTGAGCCTGCTCGACGGCATTGTTGGCCTCCCCTTCTCCATTTACCGCACCTTTGTGATCGAAACGCGATACGGTTTCAACAAGACCACACCGCTCACATTCGTCATGGACCGCCTCAAAGGAATGCTCCTTGGTGTTGTGATCGGCGGACCGCTCATGGCCGCCGTTCTCTGGTTCTTTGAAGCCACAGGTCCCGCAGCCTGGCTCTACGCATGGGCGACAGTCACCGTGGTCAGCCTCGCCCTGCAGTACCTCATGCCCAAGTACATCCTGCCGCTTTTCAACAGCTTTACGCCGCTGCCCAAAGGACCGCTTCGCACCGCCATTCACGACTATGCCGAGTCCGTTGGTTTCCTTGCCAATGACCTCTTTATGATTGACGGCTCCAAGCGTTCCAGCAAGGCCAATGCGTTTTTTACAGGCTTTGGCAAAAAGAAGCGCATCGCCCTTTTTGACACGCTCATCGACAAGCTCAGCACAGAAGAAATCGTCGCCGTCGTCGCTCACGAGGTCGGGCACTCCGCCTGCGGCCACATTCTCAAACTCTTTCTGCTCTCCACTCTCAGAACAGGCGCAACCTTCCTGCTCCTCTCTCTCTTCCTCAATGCAGAAGGACTTTATCAGGCCTTTGGCATGCAATCACAAAGCATCTATGCGGGCTTTGTCTTTTTTATGCTCCTGTTGCACCCCTTTAGTCTCCTCATATCTCTCGGCACACAGACCCTCTCTCGGCGCTTTGAGTTTCAGGCCGATGCCTTTGCAGCTCGCACGACTCAGACACCGGGCGCCCTCATCTCCGGCTTAAAAAAACTCTCCGTGACCAACCTCGCCAACTTGACCCCGCACCCCGCATATGTGCGACTCCATTACTCCCACCCGCCACTCTTGCAGCGCATTCGCGCTATACAAGGTGTCGACGTATAGGACTCAGGTTAGGGCGCAGTTTTATTGGGGCGCTGCCCCAAACCCTGCAAGGGGCGCTAGGGTGGGCGGGTGTTGTTTTATTGGGGCGCTGCCCCAAACCCTGCAAGGGGCGCCGCCCCTTGACCCCGCCCAAGGACGAGGCCCTTGGGAATCCCGCTTTCGCCCAAAATTAAAGGGCCGGATGTGTGAAAGCCTTTGGCTTTCCCTTACATCCGGCCCTTTAATTTTGGCCTAGTGGGCGTTTCCCTAGCGCGTGCTCTTTTGCCTTTTCTGCCGCACTTATTTTCTTTCTGAACGCAAGCGTTCAGAAAAAAATGGTGGCAACGCGCAGAAGAGAAAGAAGCTCTCGACGTTATACCCAACAAGTTTGAATTTCATTCACGCGAAGCGTGGAGGGAATTCAAACTCGCTGAGGATACGTAAGGGAATCATTCCCTTACGCGGGGTCCGGGGCTGGCCCCGGTTCTCTTCCCCTCCCAACTTTACCCTTTACCGTCTTTGCTAAAAAGCGCTCGGCGTTTTTTTTCAAACACCAGTGCAGTGCGAATAGTGGAGAGAACGAGGGCAATCGCGGAAAAGATAACCACAGCACCTTTCTGGAGAGACCACTTCTGCTCTCCGACAAGAGAGTTAAGCCACGGGTACTGACTCATGTCCAAAAAGTAGACCGCAGCGGGTACCGCAGCGAGGGCGAAACCGAGACAAACGATTTCGATCCACATAAAACTCTTGCCTAAAATGAGCGAAAATAAGGTCGTGTCACGAATAATCTTAAGTGTAATAAGGCGATGCCCAAGCCGCTTGAGCTTGTCCTCAACCTTCTCAAAATACTCATGACTTCGGCGGAAATTTCGAGGGACCTGAAAATGCTGCTGCGCGACCCAGTTGAGCTTGGTCACACAATAATTGAAGTCCCGATTAAACTCTCGAAGCGCGCGAGGAAAAGGGAACCATGAAATTTCGCTGTTGATGACCTTGAGTTGCTGACGGAAACGCTTGCCCTTCTTTTCGAGAAGCTGCACTTCGGATTCGACACGGGCCTTTTTCTTTTTGGCAAGAAGCTTGTAACCATTGCTGAGATGGCAAAAGGCAACAAAATTCTCAATGCCATCCAAGCGAAGAAGCGCAGCAATGCGCCGCTGCATGTCCCGATTAAACTCGTGTTCCGTGCCAAACCACTCGTCGAGGTCAGCCTTTAATTCCTCAAGATTCTCCTTGCCTTCGATGGCCTTGGCTTTGGCTGTGCTCCAGACAGTCCAAAGATGAGAGAGAATCTGAAGATAGCCACGCTCAATTTCCGGATCCATGAGCAAACGATTGAACATGTGCGGATCGCGCTCAAAAAGATCATCTAAGACGCCAACGACATGCTCGGAAAAGCCCATACGCACCATGCACACAGCCTGACGATACAGCAGCTCATTCCAGCGAGGAGCGACACTCTGGGCGTCCTTATAAAAAGTGCTCGCAAGATCACTCCGCCCAATGACTTCATTGGCCCTGCCCTGAACAAATTTCAGATACGAAATGTGAAGCGGGGTTGCTCCGAGAGACTCAGCTTCCTTCCAGTAGGAGAGCGCGCGTTCAATGTCGCCACGCTCTAGAGCAATAAAACCAAGCAGCGAGCGAGACTTGTAATCACGCGGATGATGGAGGGCGGCATCCTTGGCAAGCCGCTCTGCACCGGGGATATCTCCAGCAAGAAGCGAATTGTATGCCTGCTCGACAGGACTGCTTTCCTGCGGAGAAAGCTGCTCCAAACCACGAGGCATGTTCTTGCCCTGCGCACGCCAGACAAGAGGGAGAAAACGAAGCTGACATACAGCCTTTGATTCAAAATAACTTTTGGTGAGAAGCGAAGGCTTTTCCTTGCCCTCCAAAAGGGCACGAACCCCTTCAAGTGGCTTTTCCTTGAGAGTATCACCAGCCTGATGATAGGCCTCGTTCATCTGCTCCACGTCAAGACGGGAAAGCTGCTTAATGGTCTCTGGCGAAAGTTCTGCTAGCTTTCGGCTTGGGCAGTCTTTTTCTGTATGGTTGCGCATGCCACAATAAAAGCACTCACGATGCTTGCCCGCGAGAAAACCAATTGGGAGTGACATGGGCAAAGAGCCGCCAAGTTCTTCTTCGCTGGACTCAGGGAGATAGAGATAACACCAGTCAGAAAAACGACTGCGCTCAAAACTGTAGTTAACGTCCTTGATGTGGAAAGGCTTGCCCAAAAGAAACGCTGAGCGGTAGCTCATGTGCGGGAAGTCTGGCGCGAGCTTCGCCCAGTCCAGCGGAATCTTCTTGGGAAGTTCTTCGTTGAACTGATAGCCGTCTTTTTCTACGGCAGCCATAACACTCGGCCAGTACGAAACATCACCCTTGCCTTTGCCACGATGCAAAAGAGAGAGAATCTCCATGCACCACTTGCGCAAAGTGCCGTAGCTGTCGAGATCACAAATCAGGTTATCGTTCTGGACAATGTAGCGAACTTTGAGCCGCTTGAGGACGTTCTCAATCTCTCCAAAAAACTTGCGCCAGCCCTCGACGAAACCTTCATCATGGGAATTTCCAAGAGGCTTAATCACAAAATACCAGCCCAGCTTGGAAGAAAATCCCATACGGGCGTCACCATGCAGCTCGCTCCACGACGCGGCAGAAAGTCCGACGTCAGGATGCTCCAGCTTGGTGAGCCGCATGCCCGGAATCGCTTCAATGGAAGGACGCAAATCAGGATGAATCAGGACCTGAAATGAATGTGGTTCCATTATTTGTTGACTGTACAACTCGGAATGAATTGACAAGGAGAGTTCAAGCTGGAATCCTACCTGTAAGGCTGATGGCATGGCCTGGAGAAACACCGGTAAATCATTAAGATTTGCCCAGACCTGAAGCCGTGCCAACGCTGTGAACACGTCCTTGGAGAAGAAGAACCAAAGAGCCTGATTCTGCTCTTCGGCAATACGCATTCCTCCAAAATCGTGAAAGGTATTGGGAATAGCGCTCGTCAGTTCCCCAGACCAGACAATCCAGACACAGAATCCGGTTGTAGACATCCGCGATTCGTGCAGGGACGGCTGGTCCTTGAGAAGAGACGATAAGGTATGCATTGCCACTGTTATAACCCTCTAACCCTGAAAGATGAGATCATCATGGATTTTTCAAAAACTATCGCAGAGCTGAAAAAAGATCCCGAGTTTACGCAAAACGTAGGAATGCTCCTGTGCCACAACGGGGTTGTACGAGGCACATCCAGAGCAGACATGGCCGAAGTCACACAGCTTGAGGTCGTTTCTGACCAGGCAAAGATTGACGCCCTGTGCAAAGAATACGAACAGCAGGAAGGCATCTGGCGCTGTGTAGCCGAGGGCCGCTCTGGCTGTTTCAAGCCCGGCGACGATGTTCTTTTTATCATTGTTGCTGGCGACTACCGCGAAAACGTTAAGGCCACTTTGGCCGAGCTTCTGGACCGGATCAAATCCGAGGCCGTCAGCAAAAAAGAAGCCTGCAATCGCTAGCGTTTTCCCGGATCGCTCACGGGAATTTTCTGCGGGTCCTTCTGCCAAGCGCCAAGCCCTTGACGCCAAGACAGAGGGACCCTCAAGTTTGTTGCAATTTCTATGCAAGGCCCGTAAAAATAAGCATGCGCATCATACAAGTCGTTAATGTTCGCTGGTTCAATGCAACCGCATGGTATGCCCTGTTTCTCAGTCGCCTTCTTCGTGATGCCGGACACGAGGTAATCGTCCTGACGCTCGAAGGGACGGAAACCCATGAAAAAGCCCTTGCATGGGGGCTTGATGCCCGTGCTCTCCCCCTCAACACCGTGAACCCCATAAGGCTTGTGTCACTGCTTTTTTCGCTGCGCAAGCTTGTCAAAACATTTCAGCCAGATGTGGTCAACTGCCATCGGGGTGAGTCCTTTATCTTGTGGGGCCTGCTCAAAAAGTGTGGCAAGGGCTTCAAACTCTTTCGAACCCGAGGTGACCAGCGCCTCCCCCGGAATAATTTTCCTAACCGCTGGCTTCATTCCTCGTGCGCTGATGGGGTCATTTCCACAAATTCTGTCATGCACCGGCACTTTTTGTCGAACTTTGGGATTCCCAACCCACAGCTCCACCTTATTCCCGGTGGCGTCGACAGGGATAAATTTCAGTTCTCCCCGGCAGGCCGAGCAGAACTCCGTGAGCAGTATGGCTACGCCGACAGCGATTTCGTCGTTGGCCTTCTTGGCCGCTTTGATGAAGTCAAAGGCCAAAAGGAACTTATTGCTTCCATTGCCACGCTCCGGGCACAGGGCCTGACCCAGATCAAACTCCTGCTCCTTGGGTTTGAAACAGCAACCTCCGAGCAGTCTGTCAGAACGTGGATTGCAGAAAACGACATGCAGGATGCCACAACCATAACAGGCTTCTGCCCCGACATCGCAGCCGCAATTTCCTGCTGTGACCTCGGCGTCATCGCCTCCAAATGGTCCGAGACCATTGCTCGTGCGGCGCTGGAATTCATGTCCTGCCATGTTCCTATTGTGAGTAGCTCCGTCGGTGTCATGCCCGATCTCCTGCCCGCAGAGGCGCTCTTTGCGCCCGGCGATGTGCAGGATATGGGTACCCACATTACGCGGGCATATACCGATGCCGCCTACTACGCCCGCCTTGGTCACATTCAGGGCGAGCGCATCAATCACCTGACCGGGGCAGACTTTCTCCAGCAGACTCTCAACGTGTACCGAGGACTCGCGTGAACGCCAGAATAGCAGTAATGCTTCCCAAACTTTCAAGCTACGGAGGGGCCGAAGGCTTTTCCCTGCGCCTTGCCACCGCCCTTGCCCAGGCCGGACACGAGGTTGATTTTATTTGCGCACGGCAAGAAGCTCCTGCGCCCAAAGGCGTCAACGCTATTGCTGTCGGTCGCCCGCCTCTGGGCCGTGCCGCAAAAATAGCATGGTATGCTTACGCCGCGGAGCAGGCTCGCAAACGCGGCAGCTATGACCTGAGTTTTTCTATGGGCAAAACGCTTCAGCAGGATGTTCTGCGCATGAGCGGAGGCCCACTGTCAGTTTTCTGGCGACTCTCACAGCGCGCATGGGAAAAGGGTTTTCCCCGCACCTGGAAGATGGCGCGGCGGCACCTTGCTCCTGCAAATTCCATCATACGCCGACTTGAAGAAGAATCACTGCGCAACCAGAAAGTCTGCGTCACGGTGTCCCACCGGGTTCGGGACTGGCTGCTTGAGGCTCACCCGTGGCTGGCAGAAAGAGATCTGCGCATTATCTACAACAAGCCTGACCTCACCCGCTTTTCGCCGCCGACACCTGATGAGCGTCTGGCGGCTCGAACACATTTTGGCGTGGCTGAGGGTGAATGTGCCATCTCTTTTGCAGGAACCAACTTTGCGCTCAAGGGACTGGAGACCCTGATTCGGGCGGTACACATGCTGCCAGAAAAATTTGTTGTGCTCGTGGCTGGGGGACGAAACCCAGGACGCTTTGGACAGCTTGCCGAAAAACTCGGACTTGAAAAAAGAATCCGCTTCCTTGGCCGCGTTGATGAGATGCCAACGCTCTACCGCGCCAGCGATATTTTTTGCCTTCCGTCTTTTTATGACACCTGCTCAAATGCCGTTTTGGAGGCGCTGGCCAGTGGAGCACGCGTTATTTCCACAAAAGATAACGGTTCCAGCTACTTTTTATCGCCAGAAAGAGTTCTTGAGGATTCTGCAGATTTCGAGAGTCTGGCGCAGATAATCGAAGCTTGTGCGAGCGAGCCTGCACCGGAAAACTTTGTCTGGCCAAAAAAAATTCGCGCTGGCATCAATCCATACCTTGACCTTGTGGAAGAACTGAACTATTAGCTTTTTCACCGAGACGGAGGGGTTCCCGAGTGGCCAAAGGGAACAGACTGTAAATCTGTCGGCGATTGCCTTCGGAGGTTCAAATCCTCCCCCCTCCACCATCGATAAAAATTCGTCCCGGCTTCTTTTGAAGCTGGGGCTTTTTTTTGGCCTTTTGTCCGACAACGGACCTTCTTCAATACGCATAAAAAAAGCCCCCTGCTCCGCGAGGAGAGGGGGCTTTGTCTTGTCATAAAGATGGACCTAGTCACCAAGCACAGCAATCGCTGCTGCACCCAGTCCAGAATAGCATCCAAGCACAGGAGACGCTTCCAGATCGAAAAGCGGCTCAACACCAAAATGATTCCAGATCAGATCCTTGTAGATTCGGCAGGTCTTTGGTGCGGCAACGTGTGCCACGGCAAAACGCAGATTGCGCTTGCCTTTGCAAACCTCACGAACGTTCTTCATAAGCACGGAACGGGCGTGGCGACGGCCAAGGCCCTTGCCGATAACTTCGGCTTTCCCGGTCTCAGGATCAAACGTCAGCACAGGCTTGATGTTCAACGCCTTGGCAATGGCTCCCTGCTTCTTGGAGAGACGGCCACCGCGTACGGCAAAATCAAGCGTATCCAGCGTCACAAAGATGCGAACCCGGCGAGCAGCATCACGGGCAACATCTGCAACTTCTGCGGCCGTCAGACCACGAGAAGCGGCAAGAGCTGCTTCACGTACGACCAAACCAAGACCAACGGTCAGGTTGTTGCCGTCAAGAACCTGAATGTGCTCAGCAGAATCAAGATTATTCGCAATGGCGCGAGAACCCTGCATTGTGCCACTGTTGGCAGCGGTTACATGGATAGCCACGATGTTCTCGTAGTTTTCCAGCATACCGTCATACAGCGACTTAAATTCACTTGGAGCAGGCTGAGACGTTTTGGCACTCTCGCTCTGGCGAAGCTGACTATTGAACTCCGCAGGCGTAATGTCGATTTTGTCTATAAATTCCTTGCCGTTCAGCGTCAGAGTCAACGGAGCAACACCAATGCCGTATTCCTTGAGAAAATCAGCAGGCAGGTCGCAGCAGGAGTCAGTAATGATACCAACATGCTGCTTTGCCTTTGCCAAAAGATCACGATGCTGTTTCAGCATGTCATCAATCTTTTTGTTGCTGATCTCGCCATAGGTTTCAGCAATGGCAAAGACGGCGTGGGGGTCGTTAACATGAACGTGAACGCGCACAGTCTCGGAAGTTCCCGCAACAATCAGGCTATCGCCCAGTTCTGCCAGTTCGGTACGCAGGGCATCACGGTCAATGTCTTTGCCGCGAAGCATGCATTCCGTACAAAACTGAAACGTTAAGTCTTCAACAGCAACGCGCTCCTGCACCTTGCCGCTGGCACCACTCTGGAGAATATCTTTCTCAATCTTCATGTCCAGACGGCCCTGCTCCACAAAGTCGCGAATGCCGTCCAAAAGATAGACAAAGCCCTGAGCTCCGGCATCGACAACGCCAGCAGTCTTCAGGGCAGCGAGTTTTTCAGACGTTTCCTCAAGTGAGACCTGCACCCGTTTATACGAATCCTGCAAGAGATCTGGGAAGTCACTGTACTTCTCGCAGTTGGCCTTCATATGGTCGGCCCAGTCCGTAATAACGGTGAGGATGGTTCCCTCTTTGGGATTAGCCATAGACTCCTTTGCCCGGCGCGCAGCTTCGCTTGCTGCATCAGCAAACTGCTGCGGGGTCAGACGGCACAGGTCCTTAACGCCCTCGGAAAAACCGCAGAAAAACTGGGCAAGAATAACTCCGGAGTTTCCTCGCGCACCCAAAAGTGCGGCTTCGGCAATAATCTTGCTCATTTTATCGATGGACTGATCGAGGGAATTGGACACACCATCAACGATAGACCGCATTGTACCGGCCATATTCTTTCCTGTGTCGCCATCCGGCACCGGGAAGACATTGATTTCGTCGAGATGTTCGTGCTTATCGATAAGCCGTTTTGCAGCGGCGCACAGAATCCGCTTAAAGCGGATACCGTCTATGTATTGGATTCTATTTGGCGTTTGAGCCATTGATTTTCCTCTCTGCTCTCAAGGATGATCACGAGTACTGCTTTCGCACTACTCTGTGTGACAGCCTCATATCGTTTTTACGACATTGAGGCAACTCTATGGATGCGTACGCAACTTTTGTTCTTTCCTTCTAGAGCAGCGGACCGGTCATATTTTCGGGCCTGATCTGCTGTTCAAATTCCTCTTCTGTCAGTATTTGCAGCTCACTGCATGCCATCTTGAGTGTGATGCCCCTTTTACGTGCATGCTGCGCAACTCGTGCAGCATCGTCATAACCTATAACGGGAACCAGTGCAGTGGCAAGCATAAGCGACTTGCCAACGTATTCTTTTATTTTAGAGGAGTTAGCCTGCAATCCAGAAAGCGTTTTTTCGCGGAAGGACCGCAGTCCCTTAGCGAGCGAATCCAAAGAAAACAGAACATCGTAGGCGATTATCGGCTTATAGACATTTAATTCAAAATTTCCCTGCGAGTCTGCGAACCCAATTGCAGCATCAAGCCCCATAACCTGCACACAAATCATGCACAACGCTTCGCACTGGGTCGGGTTCACCTTGCCGGGCATAATGCTTGATCCCGGCTCATTCACAGGCAGCTCCAGCTCACCAAGCCCACAATCTGGGCCACTTCCGAGCCAGCGAATGTCGTTGGCAATTTTCATCAGCGCCGAAGCAGCGACTCGCATTGCCCCAGACAGGGCAGTCAGAGAATTGTGCGCGGCCATGCGGGAATACATATTGGGAGCAACGACAAAAGGCAGGCCCGTCATCTCGGCCAGCTGACGCACAGCAAGTTCGCCAAAGGTCCCCGGAGCATTCAGCCCCGTTCCCACAGCTGTTCCGCCAAGAGGCAGGGCATAGAGCGCATCAGCACAGCGGCGCAAATGGTCCAGCGCGTCATCAAGCTGAGCCGCATACCCGGAGAATTCCTGCCCCAAAGTCAGAGGCACAGCATCCATAAGATGCGTGCGGCCAATCTTGACCACATGATCCCACTGCTCTGCCTTGCGAGCGAGGTCTTCGCGCACGTCATCAAGCTCTGGCACAAGTTCGCCAACAAGCTTCCGTACGGCCACCATCTGCATGGCAGCAGGAACAATGTCATTTGTGGACTGACAGCGATTCACATGATCGTTCGGATGGACGGGATCTTTTTTGCCTGGCTCCATGCTACTCAGAATGGCGGCACGGTTGGCAATGACTTCATTGACATTCATGTTGCTTTGGGTGCCACTCCCACTCTGCCAGATACTCAGCGGGAAATGTGCATCCAGACGCCCCTCGACGCCTTCGAGAGCAACTTTTTCTATAAGACAGCCAAGATCATTGCTCAGCAGACCAATTTCCATATTGGCCTTTGCCGCAGCAAGCTTGATCTGAAACAGGGCATGAATCAGGTCCAGTGGCATAGGTGGACCTGACGGGAAATTTTCCAGTGCACGCTGCGTCTGTGCCCCCCAAAGCTTGTTTGCGGGAACATTCACTGGGCCAAGAGAATCCTGCTCTATCCGGACGTCCTTTGTATTTTCGTCAGACATGCGTCTCTCCCTGTTTCTGGCATATGTCGTTCACTTTGGCTTTTTGACTGACGGTCCCCGAAGCACAGCCCCACGCCCAAACTTTTCACGTATGGCGTCGATTGTGCGATCAAGGTCCTTTTCGCGCGAGGTCTCGCCCTGCGACTTTTCTTCTCCATCTTCTTCAAAAAGACTGAGCTGCCGAGGAACAGCCCGAAAATTCGACACCCCAACACCAATAAGCCGAACCCGGCGCGGCAGGGCTTCCTTTTGGAAAAGCTGGGCCGCAACATCAAAAATCATACGGGTTTCGTCAGTTCGGCGGGCAAGAGTTTGTGACCGGGTGCGAGTGCTAAAGTCATCAAATTTGAGCTTGAGCGTCACCGTACGGCCACGAAGCTTGTGCCGCCGCAGGTCGTGCCCGACCCGCTCCGCATGACGCCACAGCCAGCCCAAAAGAAGCTCTCGATCAGTGGTGTCCTCCTCCAGCGTATTCTCGGCACTTGAGGACTTTGGCTCATGGTAGACCACCACAGGGGAAAGGTCGATGCCCTGCGCGCGATCATGCAGCAGAGTCCCCATCTTTCCAAAGCGCTTTTCCCAAAATCCCCGGGGCCACTGCAAGACATCCCCTGCCTTGCTTATGCCATAGCGGGAAAGCGCCTCCCGCGCCTTTGGACCAATGCCCGGAATTTTTCCAACCGGAAGAGTTTCCAAAAACTTTGTAACATCCTCCGGGCGAATTTCATAGATGCCATCCGGTTTATTCATGTCGGAAGCAATCTTTGCCAAAAACTTGTTGGGAGCGATGCCCACAGAACAGGTCAATCCAGTCGCAGCGAGCACTTCACTTTTGATATGCTGCGCCACAATTCGGGGCGCGCCAAAAAGGAGCGAGGTTCCGGTCACGTCAATATAGGCCTCGTCAACCGAGACCTGCTCCACCAGAGGCGATACAGTCCGAAAAATATCCATAACAACATGGGAGACTTCCTTGTATCGCCACCGACGCCCCGGCAAAAAGACACCCTGCGGGCAAAGCCGCCGGGCCGTTGCAACAGGCATGGCAGAATGAACACCAAAAACTCTGGCTTCATATGATGCTGTAGAAACCACGCCCCGGTGCCCCTGCCCAATGATGACAGGCTTGCCCCTCAGCTCCGGGGCATCGACCTGCTCAACGCTGGCAAAAAAAGCGTCCATATCGACGTGGAGTATGACCCGTTGTTCATCCTTCATATGCACGGTGTTCTCATTGCTCTTCGGCACTGTCAACACAGGCCAGACAAGGCATAAAAAAAGCCGTTTCCTCTGCGCGTGGCAAAGAAAACGGCTCACTCTGTCCTGTACTCAGGACTTATTTGCTTTCTTCAGCAGCCTTTTCAGGTGCGGCGCTCTCTTTCTTCTCTGGAGCAGGGATGCCCAGATCAATCTTGCGCGCATTCATAGCTGCAATGATGTCTTTGGTTACGTCAGAACTTTCATCAAAAGAAACAGCCTGCTGGCGGTTCATGATGACACTCAGGCCTTTTTCTGCACGGTATGCGTCCAGAGCTGCCTTGAGTTCCTTGTCCAGAATGGTCACCAGACGCTGCTGCTCACCAGTCATTTTCTGCTGAAGCTTCATGGCTTCATCACGCATGGCCTTCATGGCCGCGGCATCAGGCTTCTCCTTGCCAGTGGTCTGCGCCTGAAGCGTTGCCACTTTCTGCTGGAACTCCATGCTCAGGCCCTTGAGGTATTCGCCAGCCTCAACGCAAAAATCACAATTCTGGTAGACTTCGTTTGCGTCAACAACTGCAAGCTTGGGGCTTGCTTTCTGCTCCTGCTGGCATCCTGTCAGCCCCGCAAGGGCGAGCATCAGCACAGCGACAACCATCAGCTTGATTCTCATGACAACTCCTGTTTCTTATTCTCGGGCGAAGTCCCGGAAGTGCTCACTTTACCCTGCCCCACAGTTCAAGGCAAGGTTCAAGATTCTTTTCCTGTAATCTTTTGTGTCACTTAGAAGCCAAAGGCACAGCCATCAGCCCGGGCATCACTGCCCGCACACAAAAATCCAGTCGTGGGATTGCGCAAAATGCACTGCCCCCGACCAAAAAGTCCACGCTCATAGCCCTGCACACAGCGCACAGGGTGTCCAAGTGCAGACACGGCGTTTCGCAGCTGTTCAGGGACACTTTCTTCCAGCGCGACAAGACCTTGCGGACTGCCACTTTCTATACAAAACCGTCCCCGGTCCAGTGCACATTGCGGGTCATAGCCATCATCAAGAAGAGATGAAAGAACCTGCACATGTCCCTGTGGCTGCATAAAGCCTCCCATGACGCCAAACGGTCCGGCAAGCGAGCCATCAGCATATGTCATTAGGCCAGGAATAATAGTATGATACGGACGCTTCTCCGGGGCAAGCACATTATCATGCAACGGATCGAGCGAAAAATTATGTCCCCGATTTTGCACAGCAAATCCGGTCATTTTGGGCACTATTCCCGTTCCAAATGTCATGTAACAGCTGTTCACCATAGAACAGGCATTCCCCTCAGCATCAACCACGCAAAAATACACGGTGTCAGAGCTGGGAAGTGGCTGAGCGTTTACCGAGACATTTCGACGGTCCATAAAAATCTGACGGGCACAGCGTGCCGCCAAATCCCGTGACAGAAGCTGCTCAGACCGGGCGTGCATGGCGCGGGGGTCAGTGACATGCTCGCGACTCAGCGCAAAAGCCTGCCGCATAGCTTCAATCTGCATGTGCAAACGCATCGCCTCATCCCGCATATCCACACCGGACTCACGAAGCTCCTGCAAAATATTCAAGGCAATAAGCGCAGTAATGCCCTGCCCATTGGGGGCACACTCGTGCACAGTCATTCCCTGATACACCGTTGAAACAGAATCAGCCCAGTCGCAGTGATGCGCGGCCATGTCAGAGCGTTCGAGCACTCCACCCCGTTCCTGCACCGCCTGCACAATATCCGCCGCAAATTCTCCCGCATAAAACAGCTCATGGGCCGCAGCAGGAGTTCCCGCCCGCGAGAGTCCCGTCAAAACCCGCTCCATGCCGGGGCTGTACATCACTTCACCGGGACGCGGCGCACGGCCATTCTTGAGGAGTTCCTGTCCTCCAGCCACCCGCAAGACAGATTCGCCCTCTTTCCAGAGCATTGAGGTCACAGGTCCAACACTAAACCCTTCACGGGCACAGCTCAGAGCTGGAGCCAAAACCTGTTCAAGAGGCAAACGCCCATAGCGTTCAAGCAGCGCACACCACGCAGACAAAGCACCGGGTACCGTAACACACAGCGGATGCCGAGGCGGCAGCTCCGCACCACAGCGCTTTTTCACCAGCTCAAGGCTCAGCGCTTTGGGAGAACGACCTGACCCGTTAAGTCCGGCAACCTGCGCACAGGACGCATCATAATAGAGAGCAAAGGCATCGCCACCAAGCCCCGTAGAGCATGGTTCAATAACCGCAAGCACTGCGGCCATAGCTATCGCCGCATCTGCCGCAGTTCCGCCCTGTGCAAGCATCGAGAGTCCGGCCTGTACCGCCTGCGGCTGGCTTGCTGCGGCCATGCATTTTTGGGCAAAGACAGGAGAACGCCGGACACCCGGGCCAAAATCAGGGCAGCCTGCCGAATCAGAAAACGAAAAGGGAAACGAACGCATACACTCCTCCACGCGATGAATCATTCGGACCACGAAAGCTCTAGCATCTTCCACAGAATCCAGCCAGCACGCCATCAAAAGAGCATAAAAAAAGACCCGCACAAAGGCGGGTCTTCAGGAGGAATTGTCCTAGGCATTGGCCGATTCGGCGCTTGCCATGGCATGCGTCAAACGGTCAATAATGATTGCCAGAATAACGATGGACAGACCGGCAACAAAACCGCGTCCCACCTCAATTCTGTTGATTGCAACAAGCACTTCCATGCCCAGCCCACGCGCGCCAATCATGGATGCGACCACGACCATAGACAACGCCATCATGGTTGTCTGGTTCACGCCGACAACAATAGTTGGGCGGGCCAAAGGCAGTTCTACCTTTACGAGGGTCTGCCAGCCCGTTGCTCCAAAGGCCTGCGAGCATTCCAGCACGTCTTTGGGGACTTCGCGAATGCCAACATTGGTCAGGCGGATAAGCGGTGGCATGGCATAAATAATCGTTGCGAACAGCGCGGGCACCTTGCCAAGGCCAAAAAACATCAGCACCGGAATCAGGTACACAAAGCTTGGCATAGTCTGCATGGCGTCCAGAAGTGGTTTCATCACGGCCTGAAAGCGGTCACTTTTGGCCATGAGAATACCAAGCGGCACCCCACCAGCCAGAGACAGCACCACGGCCCCCACAACCAGCGAGAGGGTCATCATGGCAAAGTCCCAGTAGCCAAAACAGCCAATGGCAAAAAGCATCAGGGACATTACAGCGCCAGCACGCAGCTTGCCCATGATTCTCCAGCCCGCAATAAACGTCAGGACCAGCACGACAGGCCACGGTACCCAGAGGAACAGGCGCTCAACCTGTACCAGCATCGTGAGCAGCGTCTGGCCAACGCTATCGAAAAATTCGCCCCAGTGCATGAGCATCCAGTCCATGACCGAGTCAGTCCACTTTGCCAGCGGTATATAAAACATTTTGGGAAATTCAAACATACTGTCTCCTTGGTTTATGTTTCAGCACAGGCGAGGGTTAAATTGCAGCGAGGGCGTCCATAACCTTCACGGCATCAGCCTCGGAGACCCACGTCTTCCAGACTTCTGGATGCTTCTTCAAAAACCAAATCGCAGTCTCATCTGCGGAGCACTTTTCAGCACTCATATGCGCAAGAAATTCATTGTTCATCGCGGTGGTCGTCTCATATTTCTTGAGCAGCGCCACAAGCTCCGGAGCCTTTTCTGGCAGGCGCTTGTTCACGATGATGTGGACGCGGGGGACAGGAGCGGAACAGCCCCGGTCTTTCTCCCACTGCTCGTCGCTGTAGGCAGGCTCTTCAAGGCGGGTCATGTTATACATACCAAGCGCCCACGTGGGTGCCCAGTAATAGCCAACCCAGGCCTTGCCCTTGCGATACGCTCTGGTCATGGTGCCAGACAGTGCAGCGTCAGAACCGGGGATAAACATATTAAACGTGTCTTCCAGCCCATAGGCGGCAAACTTTCTTTCATTGTCCGGAGTCACGGACCAGCCCGCGATGGAGCCGTACAAACGGCCCTTGGTGGGATCTTCCGGGTCCTTAAACAGCTTCCAGTATTTTTTCAGGTCCTGCACGGTGCGCAGATCAGGAGCAACAGGCTTAATGCCGCGCTCTGGATCGCCCTTGATGAGATAGGTGGGCACCAGCCAGCCCTGCCAGGAGTCAGCAAAGTTTGAACCAAGATCAATCACCCGTTTCCGCGCAACAGCACGTTTCACGGCCCGCTGCATGTTGTCGACCCAGACTTCCATATCGACATCGACGTCGCCGGAAGCCACAGCCTGGAACATAATGGTCGTTCCGCCGGGCAGATATTCACTGTCATAGCCATAGGCATGCTTGATGATAAATCCCACAACACGGTTGTGGACCATCACGCTGTCCCAGCTCAGGTCAGTGAAAACAATCTTGTCCTGAGCCGAAGCAGGCCCGGCAAGACACGCAAGCCCAACAAAAGCGCTCATAAGACAAACAGCAACAGTTTTTCTGATCTTCATAAAATCAATCACAGAGCCTCCCGGTATATTTGGAACCTTTCAGAGAAGAAAGGCAGAAGCGGACTCGCCGCGGGGAGCGAAAGCAGACAGCTCACAGCTCTGGGCGAATCCTGATCGCAGAATGCACCATGACTCACCAGCTTAGTACTGGCGAGTCGGGCATTCATGACACTGAGTAAGAAGAGGAAAGATGTACCGTCAGGAGTACAGACCGACTCTTTCGGCACGGGAAGAAGAGCTGGCACGCTGACGCAGAAGCCGAACGGCATCGTCTGCGGACCAGTCTTCGAGACCACCACGCTCGGCAACAGCTCCGAGCAGAAGTCCCTTAATGATGACACCCATAAGTTTGTGGTCTGGGGTCACCACGGCGACAGGCAACGAGCTTTCATACATCATGTTGAACAGCTCAGATGCAGGCGCGTCAGGGCTGACGGTCTGCACATCAAGCAAATCCGCAGCATCAAGGGTCTTGTCGCCACGCTCGGCGAGCTTTGCAGCAACATCTGCCGACAAAAGCCCAAGTACCCGATGCTCGTGGTCCAAAACAAAAATGCTGGAAATGTTGTTTGCCCGCATTTTACGGAGCGCAGTACGCGGACCATCAGAGCGCATGAAAGCCACTGTTTCGGATTTTTTCATCACGTTTTCAGCGGTCAGCACCTTGGTAATATCCACGTCTTCCACAAAGCGCTCAACGTAATCGTTAGCCGGGCTGGTCAGAATATCCTCTGGCGTCCCGACCTGCACAATGCGGCCGTCTTTCATCAGAACAATCCGGTCACCAAGCTTCAGCGCTTCGTCCAGATCGTGACTGATGAAAATAATTGTCTTGCGGAGCTTTTTCTGAAGCTCAATCAGTTCGTCCTGCATATCCCGCCGAATCAGCGGGTCGAGGGCGCTAAAGGCCTCATCCATGAGCAAAATGTCCGGATCAGAAGCGAGCGCACGGGCAAGTCCGACACGCTGCTGCATACCACCAGACAAATCAGAAGGACGCGACTTGGCCCACTGACCAAGACCGACTCTATCCAATGCTTCACGGGCCTTCTTGCGGCGTTCGCCAAGGGAAACACCCTGCACTTCGAGACCAAATTCAACGTTTTCGCGCACCGTACGGTGTGGGAACAGGGCAAACTTCTGAAAGACCATGCCCAGTTTCTGCTGGCGAACAAGACGCAACTCGTTCGCAGAAAGATCGGTGATGTCCTGACCATCAATGAATATATGGCCAGACGTAGGCTCAACAAGGCGGTTGATGCAACGGACCAGCGTTGATTTGCCGCTCCCGGAAAGACCCATTATGACAACGATCTCTCCTTCCTTCACGGTAAACGACGCATTGTCCACGCCAACAGACAGCTTTGTCTTCTCAAAGATTTCCTGTTTGCCTTGTCCTTTGTTCAAAAGATCAAGGCCGCGCTCAGGGTGGGAACCGAAAATTTTACATACATTTTCGACAACAACTTTATCCATACAGGCTCCCCATTTCGGTTGTGTATATCTGTGCTAAATCGCGAGCACCATAGCACACTTTTCGATTCTGTCAAGACGCAGTACCAAAACTCAACACCATCACGTTATAGACAGCACTCCCCTCTTCAACATTCATATCAATGTAACATCACAATGTTGACAATGTAAAATTCCTCACTGCTACAGTGTTGATAGAGTATTTTTTTATTTCTCCCCATCCCCTTAGTCTAACATACAAAAAGAGCCACCCCCTAAAGGGGGTGGCGTCTCAAATATGATATTCCTCTCGCAGCCCAGCTACGGCATCACTCACCGAGCGTCATTGCAAAAAGTCGTTTTCTCACATCATCAAGTCGGTTTTTCGCCTCGATGCGTTTCCCGCTCTCCCGAACAAAGTACTCCATTCGGCAGCGGCCTGCCTGTCGCCGCACTCGCGAAAACACAAGGTCCATTCCCATATCACGGAAGACTCTGGCGCACAGGTACATCAGCCCTCTGCGGAACGGCGCATTCATTTCCAGCACGGTATGGAATGCGGAATCATCGTTATCGACCCCCAGCTCCACACCTGTCTCTGCGTCTTTTCCTGAGCACGGCTCTGGAATATCCGACTCAAGGTGTGTATCCAGCGCAAGCCGTCCCGTCAGTGCGGAGCGAAGTGAAATTTCCACCCGCGAGAACAGCTCATCCCGCGGCATGGATTCTGGCAGCGACTTCATTCGGAAAATATGAAGCACAGAGCCATTTCGCCACACAAAGCTCACAGCCGACTGCACCGGGATTTCCATCAGCGCCATCACTCCGCTCACCGCGGCAGCAAAATCTGGCGAGTACTGCGCTGCGACACAGAATTCCCATTCATCTTCGAGCGAATCAAAGCGCAGGTCGCGAACAATTACGCCAGCGCCACCGCGTCCACCGGGTTTAATTCTTTGGTCCTGTTCCACCGCGGCCTTGAGCTTTTGCAGCATCTCAGCGTGACGCAAAATATCCGGCAGTTCCACAGAAAGAATATATCGCGCCGGGACGGCCTCGAGCATATCCTGAGCGAGTTCTTCACCGCTCTGTTTTTCCAGCGCCTCATACAGCCGGCGGCGCTTATCCAGCAGCTCGTTTCCAAGTCCGGCAGCCTTTTCTCCACCGCTTTCCAGCATCCTCCGCACCTTGGCCACGAGGTCAGCCACATGTTGCGCAATGCTTCTGGTCCACAGTTTTGGACTCGTCGCCCTCGCATGTGCCCACGTAAAGAGGTAGAGCCTGTCCAGCCGTTCCGGCGAGCCAATCAGCGCCGCACAGCGTGCTATCTCTGATTCATCATTGGTGTCCCGGTGTCGGGCGACATCGAGAAGCACCGTGCGCCGCGTCACCAAAAAAAGAATATCTTCGGCCTGTTCCCGTGGCATTTTCCAGCGCTCCAGCAGCTGCTCCACGGTATCCTCTGCACCCTGGTTTGCATCGCCGGGACCAATTGCATGGAGCAAGGCCGCAAGCAAAACTGTTTCTTCCTGCCCGCAGCGGCGCTGTTCTTCCTTAAAGGCTTCTGGCGCACGTTTTTCTGCCTGCGCCAGCAAATGCAGTGTCGCGAGGCAATGGCGGCCAGAGGTAAACACGTGTTCCTGCATTGTCGGAACTCGGTACTGCACAGCCGCAAGCTCAGGAATACACACGCCAAGGAATCCTGTTTCCATCATCTGGACCAGTGTGTCCTCAGCGTTTCCGGCCTGCAAAATATTTCGGAAAAGCTCCAGCGCTTCTGGCGCTCCCGTCAGGACATCTTTCCAGTCTGCCGAACGGGAAATAACTTCTCTCTGGGTTGGCCACGCCAGCAGAACTCCCTCACGCGCAGAGACGCCAAAGAGCCACAGCACATCTTCTGGAGACTCCAGCGTTTTCTCTTCACCTAGGAACAGTTCATCACCAGAAAGTTCTACGCCCGGAGCAATTGACGTACGCGCAGGAATTTCACCCTCTGCATTTGGCAACTGGCGGCTAAAGGTCTCCCGCGCGGCCTGAATGGCAACAAAAGCCTGCGACAGGCGGCCCATAAATGCCAGCTGGTCGGCTTTCCCCTGTCCGTCTTCAAAGCCCAGTGCCCCAGCCACTGCCGGAATATCTTCTCGCCGCAGCACATCTTGCCGAGCACCATTCAGGGTATGCAGGACCTGACGGGTATGAGACAAAAAAGCCCACTGCTCTTCCAGAACCCGGCGGCTTTCTGCATCCAGTGCACCGCACTCGGTCAGCCCTTCAAAGCTCCCCGCGCCGTAGAACACCTGCCCCAGCCAGCGCAGTTGCTGCACATCCCGCAGGCCGCCCACAGACTCTTTCAAATCAGGTTCGACCCGCTCTGCGGCGCTCCCGCTTCGGCGGCGGCGTGTCCCTACATTCTTTTTTACAAAGGACAGGAACGCCCGGTGTTTCTTTTTCAAAACTTTTGTCTGGAACTGTTCACAAAATTCTTCAAAAATTTCTTCGGAACCGCCTATGAAGCGCAGGTCCAGAAGCGATGTGAACACCCGAAAATCTTTTCTGCTCTCGCTCAGGATCTCCCGGTAGCTTCGGAAAGCGTGCCGAACTTCAAAGCCCCTGTCCCACAGCGGTGCAAAAAGCTGGGGCGCAAAGTCAAGCGACTCCGCAGGCAACTTGCCCGGGTACACCAGCACCAGCTCAACATCCGAGAAAACACTCGGATTCCTTCTGCCATAGCTCCCTACAGCGCACAGGGCAAAAGGACAGTTGCGCTGCAAACCCGCTCGGTAAAGCAGCTCCTGTAGACGCTCTCCAAAGTACCCGTCCAGCAGTTGAACATACTCAGAAGGCCGAAAATCCGCGGCCTCCTCAGGTGTGCAGGACCTGTATTGCAGTGCGCGTTCCAGATGGCGTTCACTCACACTCGTTTCCTCCTCTACGTAAAAAGCACCAATGTCTCAGGCCTCTTCCTACGCAGACTATCGTTTATCCGTGATAATTTTGCGATATTGTCACGCCTGCTCTATACGAAGCATACGCTTCTAGGCAATACCCAAGTTCATGGCAGAGAGTTACAAGACTCCATCTCACAGCAAAACGGGTGGGGTTACGAGACTCCGTCTCGTGCTCTGCAAGGGGCGCTGCCCCTTGACCCCGCCCAAGGACGAGGCCCTTGGGAATCCCGCTATCGCTCAAAAAATACGGCTGAAGGGATGAAAGCTTCGCTTTCCTCTCCATCAGCCGTATTTTTTGAGCTAGGGGCGTTTCCCGAACGCGTGTTCTTCTGCCTTTTCTGCCGCACGTATTTTCTTTTTGAACGCTCGCGTTCAAAAAGAAAATGGTGGCAACGCACGGGAAAGAAAAAGAAGCTCTTTACGCCTTCTCACCCAAGTTTGAATTCCATTCACGCGAAGCGTGGATGGAATTCAAACTCGATGAGGATACGTAAGGGAATCATTCCCTTACGCGGGGGTTTGGGGGCAGCGCCCCCAATTTCTCCCTCCCCCCCATGCAGCTTTGAAAGCTAAAAATTCACGTAAAGGGCTTGATTTCCACCTAGCACTCAAATACTCACCTCTTTTCTTATGTCACACCGTGGAGGTCGAATTTTCACATTATTTGTGCAGGAATCGACAAATCGCGGCCTTTTCGTTCCTGCCCGCACATGTATTTCTACAATTTCTGCGGGGTAAGCGACTGCAATATCAAGCGTTTTCACTTACATTTTGACGCAGGAGAATCTGTTCACGAAGGGCTTGCGTTCCACGGCAAAATTTATAAAAGTGCGGTTTTTAAAAACCGCGGTTTAGGAAGGTTCTTTTATGTCTGCAAAAAGCGACAGATATCACAAAATGTTTCCTGTTTCCTGGGAGCAGCTGCATCGCGACGGAAAAGCCCTTGCCTGGAGACTCCACGAAATTGGCGAATTCAAGGGAATTGTTGCTGTTACTCGTGGCGGGCTTGTTCCGGCAGCCATCATTGCGCGCGAACTTGACATTCATCATATCGATACTGTCTGCATCACCAGCTACGACTGGAAAAACCAGGGTGAACCCACCATTCTCAAGGCGGTTGAGGGTGATGGAGAAGGCTGGCTGGTCATTGACGATCTTGTAGATACGGGTAACACTGCAAAGATTATCCGTGAGATGCTTCCTAAGGCACATTTTGCTACACTCTACGCCAAGCCCAAGGGCAAGCCGACTGTTGAGTCATATATTACTGAAGTAAGTCAGGACACGTGGGTGCTTTTCCCCTGGGACGCGGAATCCCAGTTTGTTGAGCCACTTGTTACACAGAAATAGAGCGTAACTTCGCCACGGCGAAGATTTTGACCCAAATGAGCGAGGCCTTTCGCATCGGAGCGAGGGGCCGCATATCAATATCATCGTGAAATGCGGAGGATGAAGAGGATGCGCAAGATCTGGTATCTCTGCCTGATGCTGGCTCTGATGGCTGCACCTGCCTTTGGTAGTGTCGCACACGCCAAGGACATGAAGGTCGGTTTTGTCTATGTTTCTCCTATTGGTGACGCGGGGTATTCCTATGCCCACGATCTTGGCCGCCAGGCCATCGCCAAAATGCCCGGCATTTCGGGCACGTCCTATGTCGAATCTGTCAAAGAAGGCGCTGACGCAGAACGCGTTATCCTGAACATGGCCCGCAAAGGCTATGACGTCATCTTTGCTACCAGCTTTGGCTACATGGACCCCATGCTGAAAATTTCCAAAAAATTCCCCAAAACGCAGTTCATGCACTGCTCTGGATACAAAACATCCAGCAACATGAGCGCATACTTTGGGCGTATGTACCAGGCCCGTTACCTCGCTGGTATGGTGGCTGGCTCCATGACCAAGAGCAACAAGCTCGGTTATGTTGGCGCCTTCCCCATCCCGGAAGTTATCCGTGGCATCAACGCATTCACCCTGGGCGCACAGGCTGTGAACCCCAAGGCTGAAGTTCGTGTTGTCTGGTCCAAGACCTGGTACGATCCGGCTACCGAAAAAGAAGCTGCAAAGAGCCTGCTGGACATCGGTTGCGACGTCATCACACAGCATCAGGACTCCCCTGCTCCGCAGGAAGCTGCTCAGGAACGCGGCGTATACTCCATCGGTTACAACTCCGACATGAGTTCCTTTGCTCCTGATGCACACCTGACCTCTGCTGTCTGGAACTGGACTCCCTTCTATGAAGAAGTGATTACCAAGATTCAGAATGGCACATGGAAAGCTGGCAGCTACTGGCCCGGTCTGGAAGAAAACATTATTGGTCTTGCTCCCTTCGGCAAAATGGTTCCGCAGGACGTGCGTGACACCGTGAATGCACGAAAGGCAGAGATTGCCAAGGGCGCACACCATGTTTTCGCTGGCCCCATTTATGACCAGAACGGCAAGGAAGTCATTCCTGCTGGCAAGGTTGCTACTGACAAAGAGCTGCTGAGCATGTCCTGGTTCGTTAAGGGCGTCGTTGGAACCACCCGATAGCCAAAAGTACACTCATGTTTGGACTCAACGTCACAAAAAGACAGGAGCCTCCCCGGTGGGGCTCCTTTTTCATTTATCCTGCATGTATTCTGATTTCTCTTGGAATCAGCAGTCTGCTTCTTGCACTTCAGGGCAAGCCCGCGCTCACGGGCATGCTTATGCTCTGGCAGGGAGCCTTTGGAGCAAGCTACGCCATAGAAGATACCATTTTAAAAATGGTTCCTATCTTCCTTTGTTCGCTCGGTGTAGCTGTCACATTCCGGATGCAGGTCTGGAACATTGGAGCTGAAGGCCAGTTCGCTCTTGGTGCCGTTGGCGGCACATGGGCAGCCATCACGTTTCCCCAGCTCCCGGCGTGGCAGCTCCTGCCGCTCATGTTTTTCTGTTCTGCCGTTGCGGGCGGCCTGTGGGCGCTCATTCCCGCATACCTCAAGACCAAACTCCAGGTGAACGAAATCATCACCACCCTGATGTTTAACTACATCGGCATTTCTGTTCTGGAATATCTGGTGTATGGCCCGTGGAAAGCCGCTGCAAGCTTTGGCTTTCCCATGACTGACGAGTTTTCTGAAGCCGCCATTATTGGGGCAATCCCCGGCACCCGCCTGCACTGGGGTGTGCTGGTCTGCGTTGCCTGCGGCGTCATGCTTCATGTTTTTCTCAACCACTCTCGCCTTGGCTTTGAGCTGAAAGCAAGCGGTGAAAGCTTCAAGGCTGCCCGCTACGCCAAAATCCCATACAAGTTTTTGGTCCTGCTCGTCATGGCAATCTGTGGTGCTCTTGCTGGCTGGGCTGGCATGATTGAGACCTCCGCCGTCGTCAACAGACTCCAGCCTTCCATCATGGTGGGATACGGCTTTACCGCTGTCGTTGTCGCATGGCTCGCTCGCCTTAATCCGCTCGGCATTGCCTTTGCGTCCCTGTTCCTTGCTGCCCTGCGCGTCGGTGTCGAAAACCTGATGCTCGAACTTCAGGTCCCCGCTGCGTTTGGTGGCATCATGGAAGGTCTGATTCTTTTGACCGTTATTGCAGGACAGTTCTTCATGTCCTACAAAATCAAGTTTCGTTCTGGTGAGGTGTCCAAGTGAACCTTGAGCTTTTGATTCCTCTCCTTGCCGCCGCCATTCAGTCCGGCACTCCAGTCCTTTTTGCCACACTCGGAGAGATGTTCACCGAGCGCGCGGGCGTGCTGAACCTTGGCGTTGAAGGCATGATGATTGTTGGTGCGCTGGCCGCATTTTTGACCGCCAAGTTTACAGGTTCACCGTGGCTTGGTCTGGTTGCTGGTGGTCTTGCTGGCGCAGGCATGGGAGCCATTCACGGTCTCGTCTGTCTGGAATTCCTCGGAAACCAGACCGTCTCCGGTCTGGCCCTGACGATCTTTGGTATCGGGCTTGCCGACTACCTTGGGACGCCGTTCATTGGCCAGAGCGCGCCGGGCTTTTACGCCTTTGATGTCCCGCTGCTCTCTTCCATCCCTGCGATTGGTTCCATATTCTTTAAGCACGACGCTATGGTGTATCTGTCTTACATCACGCCCGTGCTTTTTTGGTTCTTCTGGCATCGGACCAAAACCGGTCTGGCCCTCACAGCCGCAGGTGAATACCCCAAAGCAGCTGCCGCCGCAGGTCTGCACCCCGTGCGCCTGAGCTGGCTCGGCATTCTGGCTGGTGGCTTCCTCGTCGGCATTGGCGGTGCATACCTCTCGCTGGCCTACACCCATCTGTGGACAAACGGCATGAGTGCAGGTCGTGGCTGGATTGCTGTTGCTCTCGTTATTTTTGCCTTCTGGCGTCCCGGTCGTGCCGTCTTTGGCGCGTATCTTTTTGGTGGCGTTATGGCATTCCAGCTCAGACTTCAGGCCACAGGAACCAACCTGCCGTCGTCTCTGCTGCTCATGCTCCCCTACCTGTTGACTGTCCTCGTCCTGCTTTTCTCTGCCATGCGTGGCAGTGGCAAGAGTTCGGCAGCTCCAGGTTCGCTCGGCGTTAACATCGAACCCGAAGGATAAGCTTCATGTCTGATTCTCCTTCCGCCATGCCTCTTATCCGGCTCGATGGCATCAGCAAATCATTTGGCCCGGTCAAAGCAAATCAGGATATTCATCTCGATATCCACGCTGGCCGTGTCCTCGCTCTGCTTGGCGAAAACGGTGCAGGCAAATCAACGCTGATGAACATGCTCTCCGGGCGCTTTCGTCCTGACTCCGGGCAGATCATCATTGACGGTGTTCCGCACGACTTTGCGTCTTCCAAGGACGCAATTGATGCTGGAATTGGCATGGTGTACCAGCACTTTATGCTCGTGAACACCATGACCGTTGCCGAAAATGTCTTACTCGGCCAGGAAGGCTCATACTTTGTGAAGCCAAGCGAGATGGAGCGCAAGGTCTCTGAGCTTGCTGAGCGTTTTAACCTGCCTATCAATCCCGCAGCGCGCATTGAAGACCTTTCCATGGGTGAACGTCAGCGCGTCGAGATTCTCAAGCTTCTCATGCGCGACAGCCGCGTGCTCATCTTTGACGAGCCAACCGCTGTTTTGACTCCTACAGAAACACCGCAGCTTTTTGATGCGATGCGTGAAATGACCCGTCAGGGCAAGGCCGTTGTCTTCATCAGTCACAAGATGGATGAGATTATGGACATTGCCGACGACGTCGCCATTCTTCGGCGCGGGCAGATTGTTGAATCCATGCCCAAGTCGTCCATCAAGTCGAAGCAGGAGCTGGCAAGTCACATGGTTGGGCGTGAGGTTATTCTCGAAATTGAGAAAGCCCCGGCTCCCAAGGGTGAAACCGTTCTTGAAATTCAGCATCTCTCCGGCGATGGCATGGAAGATCTGAACCTGACTTTGGTTCGCGGCGAAATCGTCGCGATTGTCGGCGTTGCTGGCAACGGGCAGAATGAGCTTGTTGCCGCCGTCACAGGTCAGGAGGAACCCCGGCACGGTTCGGTTCAGCTTCTTGGGCAGAAGTGGCGCGATTTCTACTCTGGAAGGCACTGGAAGAACACTCTCAGCTACATTCCTGAGGATCGTCTCGGTTGCGCAACCTGTCCCGAACTTGATCTTGTCGACAATGTGCTCCTCACCACCCGCAAGGGCTTTGCCCCCGGCTTCTTTCTCAACAAGAAACGAGCAGAAGGTGTGACCACAAGCATCATTCGGCGTTTTCACGTGCAGCCACCGCTCCCGGAAATTCGCGCACGTCAGCTCTCTGGTGGCAACCTCCAGAAGCTCGTGCTCGGTCGTGAGTTTTTCCGCCAGCCCAAGATCATCGTCGCCGAACAGCCCAGTCAGGGACTCGACGTCTCTGCAACAGAAGAAGTTTGGCACCGTTTGCTCAACGCCCGGCGAAAGTCTGGCGTCCTGCTTGTGACTGGCGACCTCAACGAAGCTTTCCAGCTCGCCGACCGTGTCGCCGTTATGTTCCGTGGCAAATTTATGGACGTCTTTGACGTCAACGACACAGAAAAAATCGAAAAGATCGGCCTTCTTATGGCTGGTGTTACTGAATAACGAGGTGCCGTCTCGTGCTCTGCAAGGAGTGTGAGGGTGGTGGGTGGATATACGAGACTCTGTCTCGTGCTCTGCAAGGGGCGCTGCCCCTTAACCCCGCCCAAGGACGAGGCCCTTGGGAATCCCGATTTCGCCCAAAATGAAAGGGCCGGATGTGTGAAAGCCGTTGGCTTTCCACTACATCCGGCCCTTTCATTTTGGCCTAGTGGGCGTCCCGTGTGTTCTTTTTCTTTGCGCTCCAACCCTTTCTTTTTGAACGCTCGCGTTCAAGAAGAAAAGGGTGGCGAACTCGCAGAAGAGAAAGAAGCTCTCGACGTTATGCCCAACAAGTTTGAATTTCATTCACGCGAAGCGTGGAGGGAATTCAAACTCGATGAGGATACGTAAGGGAATCATTCCCTTACGCGGGGGTTTGGGGGCTGGCCCCCAAAAAATGCCTCTGGTTCGACACAGCGTAAGCGAGAGGGTATGCTAAGAGCTTCCACTCAAACAAGGAGCACAGCATGATAGAAAGAATAGTTTTGCCTCAAAACAGTGAAGCGTTAGCGTTTCGTATTTGTGAGAAGGTCACGAAAGAAGAATACTTAGATGTTGTACGCCCCGCTGCTGAGGAAGCATTTTCTGGCGACAAAAAGATTCCTCTTTTCATTGAGGTCGAGCCGGGAACCAGCTTCGAAGTTGCCGCGCTTTTTGAAGACTCGTTTGTCGCTCTCAAATTCCATGGCAAAATTTCCAGAGCCGCCTTTGTCGCCGACGAAGCGTGGATTAAGAACACCGTCAGCGTTGTCAAAACCGTCCTCCGCATCGACGCTCAGACCTTCCCGCATGAGCAGCGTCTTGACGCTATTCAGTGGGTTACGCAGTAGTTTTTTATGGGGGACGTTGTCCCCCATACCCCCTACAAGGGGCGCTGCCCCTTGACCCCGCCCAAGGACGAGGCCCTTGGGAATCCCGATTTCGCTCAAAAAAAAACGGCTGAATAGGATGAAAGCTTCGCTTTCCTCTCCATCAGCCGTATTTTTTTGAGCTAGTGGGCATTTCCAAAACGCGTGTTCTTCTGCCTTTTTCTGCCGCACTTATTTTCTTTCTGAACGCAAGCGTTCAGAAAGAAAATGGTGGCGAACTCGCAGAAGAGAAAGAAGCTCTTTACGCCATTCTCACCCAAGTTTGAATTTCATTCACGCGAAGCGTGGAGGAAATTCAAACTCGATGAGGATACGTAAGGGAATCATTCCCTTACGCGGGGGTTTGGGGGCTGACCCCCAACCTTCCCCTCCCCCCCCATCCAGCACTGCCGCGCTGGGGCTGGCCCCCAATTCTTCCCCCACCAAACTGCACAAACTTGCTCTAGCAGACGGAAAGGAGTAGCGGGGACGCATTCAAGAGGACAATAACGACATGAATCTTTCCAAAATCACCACACCGTCGCGAATTCGGGCAATCATCCAAACTGTTTTTGCGGCCTACTGCATGTATATAGGCTGGGCTTTCTACCGCTTTGTGACGAGTGGCCTTTCCAGTACGGGAGGGGCTGCCACGCGACCGTCATCTGTAGAAGCATTCCTGCCAATCAGTGCATTCCTTGCATTCAAACGGTACCTTGCCACTGGCCAGTGGGATAGTATCCACCCGGCAGGCCTCACCATATTCATTGCAGCGATAGCGATTGCCTTCTTCGCCAGAAAAGGTTTCTGCGGCTATATCTGCCCTGTGGGACTGATTGAGCGCACGCTTGCTGCTGTAGGGAAAAAACTCGGACTGCGCCGCGAGCCTCCACGCTGGACACACAGAGGCCTAAGCGTTTTCAAATATGCTTTGCTGGCATTCTTCGGGTTTACCGTCCTGCGAATGAACGTCGTCAGCATCACGGCTTTCCTGCGAAGCGAGTATAATCTCGTTGCCGATGCGAAAATGATGGCGTTCTTCCTGAACCCCAGTGGGACAGCTCTCGTTGTTTTTGGCACACTGGGAGCACTGAGCATCATCGTGCCCTACTTCTGGTGCCGTTACCTGTGCCCATACGGTGCGCTGCTGAGCATTTTTTCTTTCTGGTCACCGATAGCAGTCACACGTGATGAAAAAGCGTGTATAAATTGTGGGAAATGTGCACGAGTCTGCCCTGGACATATCGAAGTAGATAAAAAACTCCGAGTAAACTCGCCTGAATGCATCGGCTGTATGCAGTGCGTCGAAAGCTGCCCAGCCCCGAACTGCCTGACAACAAAAGTTGGGAAAAAGTGGAAAATATCCCCACTTGTTCCGGGAATTCTTTCTGTTGCCATCCTGCTTGGATTGTACCTCTGGGCAAGCAATACAGGCCACTGGGATTCACAAATTCCAGGTGAAATGCTGAAGCGGTACTATATGCGTGTGCTGGGGGGAATGTAGTGAAAAAAGGCTTCTGCCCACAAATCCAGATCGCGGGAATCCATGATATGGACGAGGCGCAGCTGCTTGCTGACTGCGGAGTGGAAAGCCTTGGCTTCCCGCTCCGGCTGGCCGTGCACGCAGAAGACGTAAGCGAGAGTACTGCCAAAAAAATCATCGCAGCATTCCACGACACCATTCCTTCTGTGCTCATCACCTACCTGACTGATGCAGATGAGATCCTCAGCTTCTGCGAAGAGCTGGGAACGAGTATGCTCCAGCTCCACGCTGAGGTTCCGGGTAAACTGCTTGCAGAACTCAAGGCCCGACGCCCAGAGTTATACATCATCAAAAGCATCATCATGCCTGCCCAAGCTTCGGAAGAGGCCACAAGCCAGCTCAAGAAGCTGCTCAAAGAGTACGCTCCATACGCAGACGCATTTCTGACAGATAGCTATGACCCGACAACAGGGGCAACAGGAGCCACAGGCAAGACACACGACTGGAGGCTGGACCGCCAGCTCGTGGAGCTTTCTCCCTGTCCTGTTATCCTTGCTGGGGGACTCAATCCCGACAATGTGCATGACGCAATTCTTCAAGTCCACCCGGCAGGAGTTGATGCACATACGGGAGTTGAAGGGCCTGACGGCCGAAAGGATGAAAGATTGCTGCGCAAATTTGTTTCAGAAACCCGAAAAGCCTTCTCAGCGCTAGGATAGAGAGCTGTTTTCAGGGCAGAAGCTCTGCTTCTGCGCTTGGCGTGCGGAACTCTTCCGTGTTATCTTTTCTGTTCTGGAAGAAAAAGTCCTGTTGGGAAGAGCCGTTGTGGTCCTCACAGGTTTTTGGGCGACCCTCGCCAATCGGACGCCGGGCATCGCGGAGACGGCGGCCAGACAGGTTTCATCCGCATACGCAGAACTCATGCCTCAAGACGAAAAGAAATCCAGCCCTATTCACGGTGTTTTTTCGACCATTGAACGAATCCAGTCTGGCTCTGGTGCATCCAAAAAGGTCAAGACAGCAAAGCGCTTCTGGCTCATCCATGAAAAAGAAAATGGCAAAGCAGAAGCAACGCCCGTTAACGAAAATCTTGTCGCTATTGGCGAAAAGAAAATCGTTTCTCTCGACAATGTCCTGTCTGTATTCCAGCCGGAACCTGATTTTTATCAGCACAAACAGTTTTTCCCATCAGAGGATGCCAAGCCCAAAGCGCCTACTATTGAAGGCTTTGAAATTTCTGGCAGTCCCGAAGAAATGGAAAAAAATGCTCGTGCAAGCTTTGGCATGGGCCTGATGTACCTCAAGCAGGGGAACCATGAACGCGCCCAGCACGTTTTTGAAGAGCTGGCCAAGGTGGAAGTTGATCTTAAGCCTGAGCACAAGCATATGTTCAACGACTTTGGCGTCTCGCTCAGAAAGCAGCACCTCTTTGACACAGCGCTCAAGCACTACCTCCGAGCCATGACAATTGCCTCTGATGATGACAATCTGATGCATAATATTGCCAGAGCATATTATGAAAAAGCAGAGTTCCATCAGGCTGTTGTGTACCTGAAAAAATCTCTGGAACTCAATCCAGAGCATGAGATGTCACGCCGCTTTCTGGAATGGCTCAAGCGCAAGCACAAAGAGTCCCTTTCTCCTGCGGATCTTTTTGACATGGAATAATGAGACACACAAAGGCCCAAGGCTCACTGCTTTGGGCCTTTGCTTTTCCTGTGACTTTTTGTCATTAAACAACGAGCATGATATGTTTCTTGTCAGTGTACTGCATGACCACTACTCTCTGATTTGAGTAGCAACCTTCCACGCTCACCAAGGGGGCGCACATGCTCATAGACTACACAGAAACCCTTGAACGCCTTCAGCGAGGCCTCGGAAAGGCCTACGAAAAAAATCCGTCCGTCCTCAACATCCCCGGCAAGTCCATTGCCGTCAAAGTCGACCCCAACTATTACCTTGCGATAATGCCCTCTTTTCAGAACCGCATTGCGGAATGGGCAGGCGTTTTTCCTGAAAAAGCGTCAAAAAGCCTCGTGCATACGGGAAATATCGCATGTCCGTCATCAAGCTCACCATTTTCACTGCAACTCGGCGTCCAGTGGGGAGAACCGCTTACAGTTCGCACTCTGCTATGCGCATTTGTCTCAGCAGACTTTATTGATCAGGCACTCAAAATTTATGCTAAACGCCCGGCCCCCTTGCCTGTTGCAGACATTTATCTCCTCGAAGCACAGCAAAGCGAACTAAAAAATTTTTTCGGGAACAAGACTTTTCTTGACAAGACGGCATTTAAACCGCAAATCTGATTCCCTAATCTTTCGTACCGCTTGTTTTCAAAAGGGAATCTTTTATGGCTTTTGTAAAAAAAATGCAGACAATTATTCTAGGCGCTCTCGTGCTTAGTCTTCTTGCATGTACAGCCTTTGCAGCCGACGCTGCATCTCCCGCTGCAAAAGCACAAAAGCTCCCAGACACCCCAAAAGCCCCTCAGGTTTCTCGCAACACTGTTGTGAGCATCTCTCACGACGGGCTTGATGACATCGGTACTCAGCTCGTTTTCCGCCTCAAAGAACTTTTCAACAAGTCCAGCCTCTTTGATCTGTCCGCCAAAGACGAAAAGAAGATGCGACTTGTTATCAAGACCAGCAGCGAATTCCCGACCCGTCCTGAAATGGGTTCGGTCTATTCTGTTGTCTGGACTTTCTCTTCTGGCGAAAACGTTCTGAACCACTACCTGGCTTCCGAGTCTGGTATTGTAACTTCTGCCAATGTGGCAGCAGCCGCAGAGGCCCTTGCGGGCCGTACTGATGCCGCAGCGGCAAAGTACGCCTATCTGTTCGAGTAACAGGCCTGCCGGCCATTTCCGGTTTCAGCCTGCTGCTCGGCGGGTGGACCGGACCTCCCGCCCCCACCAAAATCAGCAGGCCCCCAAAGGAAGGGACGGAAGTCCTCATTTCTCTTCTGGCGAAACCGACGAAAGACCGGCTTCTTCCGCGCTTTTGTGCGCAAGACTTTCTACTCTAGAAGGAGCAGTGTCGCATGAACCAGTTTCCACGCATACACCGCCTGCCACCGTATGTCTTCTCTGTCGTCAACCAGCTCAAAATGAAGCTGCGTCGTCAGAACGTGGACATTGTCGACCTCAGCATGGGGAACCCGGATACTCCAACCCCCCAGCACATCGTCGACAAGCTTGTCGAGGCCTCCCAGAAACCGTCTAACCACCGTTATTCTGTTTCTCGAGGCATCCCGAACCTGAGAGCCGCAATTTGTGACTGGTATGCCCGACGTTATGGTGTGTATCTGGACCCCGATCAGGAAGCTATCTCCTGCATGGGTTCCAAAGAAGGTATCGCCCACCTCGCTCTCGCCATGCTCCAGCCCGGAGACGTTGTCTTTACTCAGGACCCCGCATATCCCATCCATCCCTATTGTGCCATCATCGCAGGCGCAGACGTCCGCCGCATCCCCATTGGACCAGAACGAGACTTCATTGAAGACCTCGAACTCGCCATGCGCCAGACCTGGCCCAAGCCAAAACTGCTGATCTACTGCTACCCTCACAACCCCACAGCCGAAGTCGTCGACGTCAGCTTCCACCAGAGAATTGTTGACTTTGCTAAAGAACACGGCATCTTCGTCATCCACGATCTCGCGTACGCAGATTTTACCTTTGACGGCTACGAAGCACCAAGCTTCCTGCAGGCCAACGGCGCCAAAGAAGTTGGCGTTGAGTTCTTCTCCATGTCCAAAAGTTACTCTATGGCGGGCTGGCGAATGGGCTTCTGCTGTGGTAATCGTGACATGGTACAGGCGCTCACAAGAATGAAGAGCTATCTCGACTACGGCATTTTCCAGCCAATCCAGATTGCAGCTACCGTTGCTCTCAACGGCCCGCAGGATTGCGTCAAGGAAACTGTCGAAGTCTACCGCAAGCGCCGCGACATCCTGTGCGAAGGGTTAAACAGGATTGGGTGGGAAGTTACCCCGCCAAAGGCCACCATGTTCCTCTGGGCAAAAATCCCGGAACCTTTCCGCGACATGGGGTCTGTTGAATTTTCTAAAATGCTGCTGAAAGATGCCCACGTTGCGGTCTCGCCCGGTCTTGGCTTTGGCCATTATGGCGACGACCACGTCCGCTTTGCTCTCATCGAGAACAAACAGCGGACCCAGCAGGCAATCCGAGGCATCAAAACGGTTCTGGAGGGAGCCAGCTCGTGATAAATAAAACGGTCATCAACATTGGTGTGGCTGGATTCGGCACTGTAGGTCAGGGCCTCGCCGATGTGATTGAGAAAAACCACGACCTTATCGTTCGCCGCACAGGACGCGAAATTCGCATCAAGTCCGTGCTGATCCGGAGCGAACATCGACGCGCAGAAGTTCAGGCTATCGGCGCTGAGGCTGTCACAGACTATCGTCAGCTCATTACCGACCCCGACATTGACGTCGTTGTCGAGCTGACCGGTGGCATTGCCTTCCCAAAACAGCTGATCGCTGACGCAATCAACGCTGGCAAGCACGTGGTTACAGCAAACAAGGCTTTGCTCGCAGAAGATGGCATGGGGCTGTTTGCCCTCGCCGCAAAAAAAGGCGTCCATCTTGGCTTTGAAGCCAGTGTGGCTGGTGGTATTCCTGTTGTCGGTCCCTTGCGGGATTCACTCGCCGGTAACGGCGTGCACAAAATTCTCGGCATTCTGAACGGCACAGCAAACTACATTCTCACTGAGATGACCGACAAGGGTCTGGACTTCCAGACCGCGCTGAACGACGCAACAGAAAAAGGCTACGCAGAAGCTGATCCAACTCTGGACATTGAAGGTATCGACACTGCCCACAAGCTCGCTCTGCTCATCCGCCTTGCGTTTGGCTGCAACTATCCTTTTGACAAGCTCCCGGTCACAGGCATCACCGTTGTGACGCCTATGGACATCAGCTTTGCAAAAGAATTCGGCTTCCGCATCAAACTTCTGGCGCAGTCTCGCCTCATCGACGGCAAAGTCGAAGCAGGTGTCTACCCGGCTCTCGTGCCCGAAGACAACCTTCTCGCTTCCGTCAATGGTGCATTCAACGCCATTCGACTTGCTGGAAACGCCGGTCCAGTCGTCCTCCACGGCAAGGGAGCAGGCGCCCTGCCGACCGGAAGTGCTGTCCTCGCAGACATCATGGCCATTGCCCGTGCCGCAGAACCAAACAACCTTGGTTTTGTTGGCGTTGAACTGCCCGAGGCTGAGCAAATCGACCTCGACGACGCCGTATCCCTGCACTACCTCCGCTTTACCGCTCACGACCACCCCGGTGTGCTTCGTGACATTGCCGGAGTGCTCGCAGAACGCGGTATCAGCATTCAGCAGGCAACCCAAAAATCTGCCCTGCCCGATGGTGGCGTACCCCTCGTCTTCCTCACTCATGAGGCAAAGGCGTGTGACATCCATTATTCGATGCAGAAAATCGACCAGATGGGACTCACTGTTGACCGGACTATGCACCTGCGCATTCTCTAGTGTTCAGCACAAAAGACTCTTCAGCCCGCTTCCAAACATTGGAGGCGGGCTTTTTTTGGGCGTGGACCGCACTTGCAATTTTCTCTCATGGCCGTACACTCCGCCAAATTCTCGCACAGTCTAACCGATATTTTTTTGCATGAAAAAGCCCCAAGTTCTCGTTCTTATCGCTGACGGTATGGGAGACTCCCCCGTCCACTGCCCGTGGAACATCACGCCCCTTGCCGCCGCCCACACGCCAAACATGGACGCCCTTGCCTCGCGCTGTGTCGCCAGTCTTGTGCAGACCATTCCGCACGGAATGATTGCAGGCTCTGACGTCGCCAACATGAGTCTCTTCGGTTACGACCCGCGCCAGTATCACACCGGCAGAGGTCCCATTGAAGCTGCTGCGTCCTCTCTCCCCGTGGACCCTGAGGACCTGATTTGGCGCCTCAATTTTGTCACCCTCAGCAACGACAGCACACCTGTCATGCTTGACTATGCTGGTGGGCATCCTGCCGACTGCGTTGCACAGCAAATTTTCGCCCTTCTCCGCAGTATTTGCCCCGACGGCATGGAGCTGATTCCCGGCTTTCAGTATCGCCACACACTGATTCAGCGAGGCGCCGCCCACTCCTCGCTCGCCGCAAAGCACATTCGCGAGCCGCACAATATCATCGGTCAGAGCATTCAGCCAGACATTGAGGAGCTTGAGCACTCCCCAGAGTTACTGCACTTCTTCACCGAAGCTCGCAAAATTTTATCCGGGCAGTCTCTCGTCCCTGCCATCAACGCCCTGTGGCCATGGGGACAAGGCAAACCGCTTCATCTCCCCTCCCTTCAGCAGCAGCTCGGCTGTTCCGGGACTGTTATATCTGCCGTAGATTTGATAAAAGGACTGGGAAAAGCTGCACGCATGGACGTCCCAGACATCCCCGGTGCAACAGCAACGCTGGCAACAGACTACGCCTCCAAGGTGCGTGCCGCTGCACGCGCTATTAAGCAGGGACAGGACTGTGTCTTTGTCCACATTGAAGCCCCTGACGAGGCTGCGCACTCCGGCTCTTTTGCCCAGAAGCAGGAAGCTATTGCCGTCTTTGACCAAAAAATCGTTGGGCCTCTTCGTCACGTTGCCGAAGCCGCAGGTGCAGCGATACTCGTTACCTGCGACCACTTAACACCGCTCCACACCCGGAAGCATGCCGCGCAGCCTGTCCCCTGCATTCTCCACCATCAGTCAGCAACAGAGCACGCACTGACCAGTTTTTCCGAGCTGAACGTCGCCGCAGCTATGCAACAGCCCCTCCCCGGCCATCAGCTCCTGCAACACGTGCTCAAAAGGATTCGCTCATGAGTCTCGAATTTCCGTTTCCAGAATTTTGGTATCCGCATCGCGTCTCTTATGGCGAAACCGATGCCATGAAAGTGCTCTACAATGGCGAGTATCTTCACATCTTTGAGCGCGCCAGGAACTTCATGATTCATCAGGCTGGCATCAGCTATCAGCTCGTCGAAGACAAAGGCATTATGCTCCCCGTACGCGATGCGCACGTGCGCTATCGCCGACCCATTCGTTTCGATCAGCTTATTTACGTCCGCATCGGTGTTTCTGAGTGGTCTCGCGCTTCCATGACCTTTGCCTACGAAATTTTCAACGAAGACAAGTCCACCCTCCACGCAACAGGCTCAACTCAGCACGCCTGCACAAACCTCCTCGGGAAACCCGTTCGCGTCCCTCAGTGGCTCCGTGACCTTTTTTAGCAGAGATTAAATTTTTGGGGCCTGCAAGGGATGTGGGGCGGGCGTGTATTGTTTTATTGGGGCGCTGCCCCAAACCCTGCAAGGGGCGCTGCCCCTTGACCCCGCCCAAGGACGAGGCCCTTGGGAATCCCGCTATCGCCCAAAATTAAAGGGCCGGATGTGTGAAAGCCGTTGGCTTTCCCCTACATCCGGCCCTTTAATTTTGGCCTAGTGGGCGTTTCCCGATTGCGTCTTCTTCTGCCTTTTCCAAACCGCACTTATTTTCTTTCTGAACGCAAGCGTTCAAAAAGAAAATGGTGGCAACGCACGGGAAAGAGAAAGAGGCTCTCGACGCTAGCCCCATTAAGTTTAAAAGCCGTGCAAGCGAAGCTTGAACGGCTTTTAAACTCGATGAGGATACGTAAGGGAATCATTCCCTTACGCGGGGGTTTGGGGGCTGGCCCCCAACTTTCCCCCACCCACCCATCCAGCACGACCGCGCTGGGGCAGGCTCCAATCTTCTTCCCACTCTCAAGCACAAGGAACCCGAGGGGGGAAAGCCCCTCGGGATTCCTTCTCGAACCAACGACTAGCGCCTCACCAGCGCGCCCCCGACGAGCGGCGGCAAATGGGAGAGGTCGGGACAGACGATAAAGCCTGCACGCTTCATCGCGCTGATCTTGTCGTTTATGTCGTGCCCTGACTCGAGAATTGCACCGGCATGACCGAGCCGTTTTCCGGGGGGAGCGGTCTGGCCAGCGATGAAAGCTATAACGGGTTTCTTGAACCCGGTTTCAGTCACATAGGCAGCGAGGTCCTCCTCAGCCTGCCCCCCGATTTCGCCAAGAATCACAATCGCTTTGGTATTCTCATCCTCGCGCAAAGCGGGCATGAGATCGCGGAAAGTCGTTCCAATAAAAGGGTCACCGCCAATACCAACACAAAGGGACTGCCCAATGCCCGCAGCAGTGAGCCGTGAGGCGGCTTCATAGGTCAACGTGCCACTGCGAGAGAGAATAGCGACAGGTCCAGGACTAAAGGCGTGACCGGGCATAATGCCAATTTTTGTCCGCCCGGGGGCGATGAGACCGGGATTGTTGGGACCAATAAGCCGAGTCTTGGTGCCCTTGAGCTGCTCTTTGACACTCAACATGTCGTGCTGCGAAAGGCCATCAGTAATGCAGACAACCCAGTCGATGCCATTCTGTGCAGCCTCAAGAATCGCATCAGGAGCAAAGGGAGCTGGCACAAAAATAATACTGCCCCGAATGCTGTTTTCCTGCATGGCCTCCTCGACACTGTTGAACACGGGGACACCGCAGACATGCTGCCCACCTTTGAAGGGGGTGACGCCAGCCACAATGTTGGTGCCGTAATCAAGCATGAGCTGCGTGTGAAGCTGCGCTGTACGCCCTGTAATGCCCTGCACAAGGACAGGCATCCCTTTCTCAAAACTCAAGGCAGAGGGAAACGGCTTAGGAACGTAAACAGGAAGCGGGCCGGGGACGTCGAGGCACTCGTCACAAACACCAGAATGCTCCCCAGCCATCTTGGAGAGCGCGACAATGGCGTCATGAACCTCAGACACAATGACAAGATTCGGTTCATTCAGCTCACGCAAAATACGCTGCCCTTCTTCGGACTCATTGCCGGAAAGACGAACAACCATAGGCTTGGAGGGAGCCTTGTTGTCGAGAGCCTCAGCAATGGCGAGGGCAACCTTGCGGCAGGAGAGAACGCCACCAAAAATGTTGAGGAAAATCTCGCGAACATCATCATCGGAGAAAAGAAGACGAAGAGCTGTGCGCACACGATCAAGGTCGGCAGCTCCGCCCAAATCCATAAAATTCGCAGCAGGCAAGCCAGAGGCGTTGAGCAAATCCATTGTTGCCATAGCAAGCCCGGCACCATTGACCATAAGCCCTACACTCCCGGATAGGGTGTGATAGGAAAGGCCTGCGGTCCGCGCAAACTGCTCCTCACGAGAGGCGTGCTCTGGGGTATAAAACCGGTCAAGATCGGAATGCTGTAACAGGAAGTTGTCATCAATCTCGACTTTGCCATCGAGAGCAGTCCATTCACCCGCCTTGTTAATCACGAGGGGATTAATTTCTGCGAGCAGCAAACCATAGCGCCGCACGCCCTTGTAGAGCTGCACCATAAACTCATAAAAGCTGGGCCAGTCTGCTTTCTGTAAACCGAGATGGAAAAACGCGGCACGAATGTGGAAGGTCTTCATTCCACCAGTGAGAGAAATTTCCTGCACGAGCAAATTGCGTAAGTCCTGACTCTCGATTTCAGTACCGCCCTGCCGTCCTATGGTGAAAAGAAGCTTGCGCCGCTCGCGAGAGATAGAAAAGGAGCAGTAAAATTCCCGCTCATAGTCCATACCCTGCTCAACGCGAATAAAGGGGACAGGCTTGCCGCCAAAGTTCATCCCAAATATTTTTTCTGCTGTGGGGATAAAATCTTCAAGTTTTTCGACGCGCAAAACGCCACCAGCTTTTCCTCGACCGCCAGAGAGAACCTGCGCCTTGAGGAACCACGGAAAACTGAGTTCCGGGGTCACCTGCTGATAGTTCCCGGGCGCACAGAGAACGCCCTTGGGAACCGTAATTCCTGCCTCGGAGAAAAGCCGTTTGCTTTGGTGTTCATCAAGCAACATGTCGTGAGCCTTCCTGTGAAGTTGTTGTCTGCACCCGCAGAAGGCCGAAGCTCCTGTCGGGGCTTCCCTACATGGGAAAAGTGCCAGAGGACAGAGTAAAGCGGCCTCTCCCCTCACAAAAGAGGAAAGGCCGCATTTCTGTTATTCAACCTCAAGCTGCTGCTCTGTCAGGAACCGACGCCCTGTCTCGGCAACAATCCGAAGCACTTCTTCCTTGTATGGCATATCGCACTTTTCGAGTTCATCCATGTAGCCGCGCAGACGCCTGTCTTCGCGCAGATACGCCAGAATCACCTCTCCAGCCTTCCGGGTCTGGCTCATGGAAGTCAGCCAGCCAAGCCCTTCGGCATAGATAATACGGGCCGCAGCATGCGATGCCACGAGTGCCCGCAAATAACTCTGTGGAATATTGTCGAAAATCCTGTCTTCAAACTTTGTCGACAAAACCTGCGGACAATACCCAAGAACGAGATTCCGAACATCCTCACGGGTTCCAATGCGTGGACCACCTTGCAGCTCTTCTGCCAGACGGTCACCAAGCTCGTTGATTTCGCGAGAAACTTCGCGAGTCAGCTCAGTCAGGAACACCTTGCCATTGGTCCGCTTAAACTCAGTAAGCAAAAGCTGGGCTTCGCTTCTGGCCCGAACCCTCAGAATCCCCAAAACCTGCGCCACATACTCGTCCTTGATGCTGAGGAACTCCTCATCTGTAAGCGTCAGCCCAGCAAGGATTTCATAGGACGAACAAATAACGCCAGTCTTGTTCGCACTGGCACCGTGTAGAATCATGACACCATGCTGCTGAAGTTTTTCACGTGCAGGCGGCGACAGGAAGATGTTGGCGCCTTCCACAATGGCGCGAGACGTCGGAACACCGTCCTTGTCCAAATACTGCTGCCAGTTCCGCTCGTTGATCGTGTCGGGACGACCACCGGAAGGAATAAAGACGTCAGCATGAGCGCGGAAATGCAGATTGTCGCGAAGCTCCACACCCTCAGGCGTGTCAGTTCCGGCAACAACGGCATCCTTGCCCCGAAGCTTTGCCGGGTCGAACTCGGAAATGCCCCTGACGTCCTTAAACAGCCGCATCAGCTCGGCATGATCCAGACCCTCAGGATCATACGCAGCACCATGCCCGTCATTGGCAGCAACAATCACGGCGTTGTCGCCAAACTGCTCAATGAGAATGCGCATGGCATTACCAGCGACGTCGCCACGCGGTCCACCCGTGAACTTCACGGTGAAGCGCTCCTTGTGCGGGTCAATGCCCAAAACATTCAGGACTTCTTCCACAAAGACAATAACACCAAGAGAGGTCACGCCATATTCTTTGTGATTGATGCCTGTTTTTGGCTTGGAACTCATAAACGCAGACGGCCAGCGGAACCCACGCTCCCGTGCACGCTCAACAATCCAGTTAATGTGCTTGGGCTGAATGTGCTCGTCTGGGCCAAGGAAGATGACTTCTTCCTGCTGCACATAATCTTTGACGCCGGGAAGCGTAAACACGCCTTCGGGGGCGTCTGGCTCCGTCACAATCAGGTCGAGCAGCGAATCTGCCATAGACTTGACCGCGAGGTCGATGTCGCCACGTGGTCCAAGCAGGATAACGGCCTTTGAGCCGCCTTCCGGGATGTCTTTGTTCTTCTGCTGCTGCGAATACGCAAGCGCGGTCACTTCGGAGAAAAGGCGGTTAGATTCCAGCTCGAAATTTTCCTGACTGCGAGTCGGAACCACACGCACACCACCGCGAGCGGTATCGCGATAACGAACATGAAACGCCTGATAGTTTGCGCCGTGGAAGAAGAAGAACCCATATGGCAGAGGATTGTCTTCACTCTTGCCATAATCACCGGGCAAGGAACTGAGAATCTTGGAGTCCATCCGGAAGGACAGACCAAAGCGGTTGGGAAGGAAGTAGTTCGTCCGCAGGGTATGGCGGATAAACATTAAGATGACGTCAAAGACATGCAGGGTCATCTCGTCAGAAATGGTCCTCAGACTCCGGCGAATCTCTTTTTGCAGCTCAAGCGACTGCTTTTCACCGGCATCCAGTTGAGGATCAAAACGCAACTCAAAGCAGCGAAGAAGCTTTTCAGCAATTTCAGGATGCGCAAGCACGGCATGAACAATGTTGTGAGCCGTGTAGGCATACATGTCACGGCGGACAAGGAACTGATGCACAAACTCTGTTGCGGCCTGCATGAACATGACCTGCGAGATTGACCAGCCTCTCTCGTCAGCAAAGGTTTCCAGAGTTTCATCACCAGCAAACCATTTGATACGACTCAGCTCGGTTTCGACCTGTTCCCAGCGGTCTTTGTTCGCGAGTGGTTCACTTGCGCACTGGCGCAAATAAAAGCTGCACAAACCAAAAGTCTGGTCTGGCAGCGCATACACATCCACGTACCCACGCTGCACTTCACAATGCGAACGCTGGAGAACGCGAACCAGTTCCTGAACAACGCCTTTTTGTGGCGGTGAGCTCATGGCCACCATAAGTCGGCACTGATCTTCATAGACATTATCTTCGCGATAGACCCGGACCTGCTCGCAGCCAGTCATATCTTTCCAGATACGGAAATGGCGCACGGCCCGCTCAACCTCAAACTTGTCAACGCAGTCGCCAGTTGCTCCGGCCAAAAAGTCGGCGAACTCAGACACTTCTTCTGCGGGCAGCATGCTGCTGTCCTGCACTTTTTTAATGGCTTCGGCAAAGCCGGGACCGTCTCTGTCCACGGTACTCTGCGGCGCCAAAATAAATGTGTCCAGCCGAATTTGACCGTCACGGCTCGCATACATGCGGGCATTCAAAATTTCTTCGTCCAGAACTTCCCCAAGAGCAGCAATAAGTTCTGCCGTTCCACCTCCAGGTGAAATAAACGTCACCTTTGTCCCACACGGACTTTTTAACGCAAGAACATGTTTGTCGACCGTAATGTTTCCGGAAATCAGCCCCTGAAGATGCCGAACCTGCTCATCACGTGAGTGGGTCTGGAAGTAGTACGGTGGCATATTGTCATAGAACCACGGTACAATTCGCTCGGCACTCTGCACCAGTTCGTCGGAGACTCTGCCGCGCACTTCTGCTACGACATCAAGCCCCGTGCCACCATCGACACGTTCTTTCTCCACGATCGTCCTCCCTTGTAATGTTCAAAAGAACCCTGAGGCGCACACACCGTTGCAACAGGCACACAAGAACGACATAAGTGAACACAAACGCAGGCCATTTCAAAAATGTCATAGAGAACAGGCACTTCTGACACTGTGTACAGCATTTGGTGCATTGCGCATCATCGCGTTAATTCAAGCCGTACCCATACTCTCACAGGCGGGGACATATCTCAAGCTTTTCAGGACATTGACGTACAAACTTCTGCAATTTACAATGGCTGTCGTTATTCTTCGAAAACGGAGTCCACATGTCCACAAATACGCTTGCACCCCAGTTTGATGCACTGCTTTCTGTTCTTTCCCGCATCCCCAGCCGAGATTTCTCGGCAGTCCAGACCTCTGTCGATCTTTTGGAGACGGCTCAGGCCATGTTTCGCTGCCTCGAGGAGCGTTTTTTCAAGGACGTTGTCTCAAAGGGAAAGTTTATGGTTCTGACCCTGCTTATGGATGCGCCAGAAAGTCAGATGACCCCTTCCGAGCTTGCGAGCAAGGCCGGAGTAACCCGTGCCACAATGACCGGGCTTCTGGACCGCCTCGAAACCGAAGGGCACGTGACCCGCGCCCAGAGTCAGGAAGACCGCAGAAAGCTGACCATTAACCTGACACAGGCAGGTCAAGACTTTTTGCAGGATGTTCTGCCAAGGCTGGCCGAGCTTTTAGAAAGTATTGGTGCATCACTGCCCGCAGGAAACCGTGGGACGCTCAATGGACTTCTGGGAAGCATGAAGGAGGCGCTCTCGTGAGCACAGACGCGGACGGTGACCGGTCACGGGAATACATAGCCGGAGTTGACGGCACAAAAAATGGCTGGATTCTCACCAAAGCCAAAGACTGGCCCTGCACAGAAATCCCAGACGTTTTTTTTGCCAACAATTTTGAAGAACTGATTGCACTCACTCAGGATTGTGACGCCATCGCACTCGACATGCCGCTTGGCCTCCCCTCCCGCGACGAAATCAGAACCTGTGACCGTGAGGCCCGCAGCCTTCTTGAATCACTCAGCCCCTCGCCCCGGGGAGCCGCTTCACGACTCTTTTTAACCCCGCCGCGCGAGGCTCTGTATGGGCATGGTGGCAAAGCGCGCGAATTTCAGAAGCTCCACCGCCAGTACAGAGGAAAAGGTGCCGGACTTCCAGTCTGGGGCATTGTCCCAAAGATGACCGAAGCCGACGCAGCGCTCTGCACGGACCCTACCCTTCAAGACCGCTTTTTTGAGTTTCATCCCGAACTCGCCTTTGCTCACCTTGCGGGGAAAACCCTCGCCTCCAAGCATAATGCCGCAGGCGTTCTCTCCCGCTTCACCCTCCTCCACCCCTTCCTTCCCCGACTTTTGGACATTTCTCTCGATAGCTCATTCCATTCCGCCACAATAGATGACATACTCGACGCTTTGGTTGGACTATCCACCGCGGCACACTTTCGACGTGTTCGCCACGATGCTTCACCACAAGACCGCAGGCTCCCCGCGTCAACGGTTCCGCTCGATGTGAAGGGGCTGCGAATGGAGATATGGTTCTGATGTCCCTCTCGAAATTTTTTAAATTCTTCCCCTGGGTCAAACCCTCTACTGTTGCTTTTCTCGAAGAAGCAGAAAAGCTCCCCCACTTCGGCTGGCTCGAAAAGCTGCACGGCTACATCTATGGCCGCTTCTGCTACTTTTACATCGGCGTTGGAATAGGCAAGCACCCGCTCACCAAGCTCGCCGCCCCCCTTGTCTGGCTTATGGACAAGCTCTATCCTCTCCATCCCGAAGAGACCACATCCTCGCACTTTTCATGGGCCGACTCCTATCACGGCAAGGCTGTACCTCTTGATGAAGCCGTTAAGCTCATTCAGGTGAACAGAAACATTGAGCTTCACAACCTTGAGCATGTGCTTCCATACAACAACGCCAAGGACATTGTTCTCCAGCACCCCGACCACATTGCGGTGCTGGACTGCCCCTGTCGTGCCCTGCGCGAGCATCCCTGTCTGCCCATGGATGTCTGTCTGATTATTGGTGAGCCTTTTGCCAGCTTCATCCGCGAGCACCATCCAGACAAATCTCGCTGGATCACCGCCGAGGAAGCCGTTGAAATCCTCAAAGCAGAGGACAAGCGCGGTCACGTCCATCATGTCTTTTTTAAGGAAGCCATGCTGGAACGCTTCTACGCTATTTGCAACTGTTGCAGCTGCTGCTGTGGAGCCATGCAGGCCCAGCGGAATGGTATTGAGATGTTGTGTTCCTCAGGCTTCATCGCCCAAATCAACACAGAAGAATGTGTCGGCTGCGGCATGTGTGAAAAGCACTGCCAGTTCCACGCCATACAGATCATAGAAAAAAAGGCTGTGGTAGACACAGCCAAATGTATGGGATGCGGTGTCTGTCAGGGGCAGTGCGCAAAGCAGGCCATTAGCCTCGCCCGCGCAGACGGCAAGCCAGAACCGCTTGAGATTGAAAAGCTGCTTGAACAAGCAAGCTCAAGCAGCCAACACGCCTAAAAAGCACTCATACGACTATGCCGGGGCAAGGCCTTCCAAGCCCGGCAAATCTTCATCTTTTCCCTGTGGTTCCAGAGCCTGTGCATTCTGTACAGGTTCTGGGGCTACATCAACAGACCGCACAGCCTGAAGCTCTTCCGCAGAGAACACCGTATCGATGTCCAGCAGCATAATAAACTGCTCATCCTGTTTGGACATGCCACTGATGAAGTTTGTGTCGACAGTGGTCCCCATTCGCGGCGGTGGCTTGATCTCATCGCCCGTCAGCTCAATCACTTCGCGCACCGAATCAGCCAGAGCGCCAAGAATCAGCTCTTCGCCGTCCATGTTGACTTCCATTATGATAATGCAGGTGTTCACGGTGTATTCCGTCGCCGACATGCCGAACTTGAGACGCATGTCCACGACCGGGACCGCATTGCCGCGCAGGTTAATCACCCCACGCAAAAACTCTGGAGTCCGCGGGATCTTGGTGACTTCCTGTACTTCCAGAACCTCCCTGACCTTTGAAATGTCCAGAGCATACAGCTCACCCGCCAAAACAAAACTCAGATACTGACCAGCTTCTTGTGCTTTTTGCTGTACCATAAGTCCTCCGCCAAAAAACGGAGCGCCAGACTGAACATAAGTTTTCTTCAATAACGCGCATCCTTTCGCGTCAAAAAAAGGCAGGCTCCAGCGCTTTCCTGCCTCGCTTGGAGAAAGAAAACCCGCACCAGCTCTCGTCTGGAGAGCAATGCAGACTTCTCCACCTCACTATCAGTTCTGCCCTGTCCCGTGCCGATTTGCAAGCCCAAAAGCAGCCCCGTATCAGGAACTCATTCTCATTTTCAAAAGAGGGTCCCGATATGTCTTGAAATATATTTTTCACTTTTTTTTGCCCGCCACGCACAAAAAAAGACCCCGTTTTACCGAGGTCCTCTTTTCAGTTCCAGCGTCCTATTTCTTTTGCATGACGTGGCTCACATCTGCCATAACGTCTTTCATCATGTCTTCCAGCGAGGAGGACAGCAGTTCCTGCAAGGTCGCCTGTGTCGGCAAATCCGTGGTATCCCACGCCCCTCGATAGGTCTTGTCAAAAATCTTCCTCTCACCCTGCTCCAGCGTAATCTGGAATTTCAGGACCAGCTGCTGCTTCAGGTATGACGTCCGAAGGCGTGCTTCGTATAATGTTCCGCCAAGTCTATACGGCTGTGAAAAAGGGCCATCGTGCACCTGTGGAGAAACAACACGGCAGCCACGAAGCTCCAGCTCATCCCGCAGTGCGGACTGTATCCAGCCCGGCACATCCCTGTCGGTTTTCAGTACCTTGCCCTCTCGGACAATAAACTGCGTTTCCTTTCGGGCATCGTGCATCGGCTCAAGCTGCACCTCTCCCGTACAGCTTTCTGCCCAGCGATCAGGAGAATAATTGAGTTGTACAGGCTGTTGCGAGGCACATGCTCCAAGCAGCAAACAACACAGTCCAAGTGCTCCAATCCAAATTCTTTTCATTAGTAACCTCATGTATCAGAAGTGAGTGGTGAGTCCCTCTCTCTCCTCATTTCTCTACGTGTCTTCTCAGAAATTCTCTGTTCCTCATCATGATTTTTTCCCCGGAGCAAGCTTCATCTCACATTGTGCAAAATTTGTGACCACTTGTGTAATTTTCTGTGGACAATCTCTCCCCCCACGGAAATGACGTCTCATTCAAAAAAGGCTATACCTGTCTGCACGCCCATGACGGGCGTTTCCCCTCAACTTTTTTAGACCAAGTACACACAACTATGAGCACTCCGTTCCCCTCCGCTCAGGAAAAAATGCTGAGCCGTGACGACATCCCCAGCGTAATTGCGCCCCTGCGCAGCACCAGGCGCATCGTTTTCACCAACGGCTGTTTCGATATTTTGCATGCTGGGCACGCCGACCTTTTGGCCCGCGCTCGCCAGCTCGGTGACTTTCTCATCGTCGGCGTCAACAGCAGCGACTCTGTACGCCGCCTCAAAGGCCCGACGCGCCCTCTCAACCCCACAGAGCAGCGCATGTATGTGCTCGCCTCTCTCGCGTGTGTGGACGCCGTTATACCCTTTGACGAGGATACTCCCTACGAGCTGATTCAAGCCGTTCAGCCTCACGTCCTCGTAAAAGGCGGCGACTGGGCTATCGAAAACATCGTCGGCCGCGACATCGTCGAAGCCTCCGGCGGCTCTGTCCACTCCCTCAAGCTCTTGCCCGGCTACTCCACAACAGGACTCATTCAAAAAATCCTCCGCACCTGCTCCGCAGAAGCAAAATAAGCCCAAAACGTGGCTTCAGCTCCCACTGAGGCCACATTTCCACATCTTTTACAAGCCCTTCGCGCTTTTTCCACACCAAACTACTCAGAATTATCCACCACCGCTAAAATCGCCCAGTATCGGAAATTCTGGCTACGAGACGCCGTCTCGTGCTCTGCAAGGGGCGCCGGTGGGCGGGACTTTTGTTGGGACTCTGTCCCAAACCCTGCAAGGGGCGCTGCCCCTTGACCCCGCCCAAGGACGAGGCCCTTGGGAATCCCGCTATCGCTCAAAAAAATACGGCTGAATGGGATGAAAGCTTCGCTTTCCTCTCCATCAGCCGTATTTTTTTGAGCTAGGGGAATTTCCTCAACGCGTGTGCTTCTACCTTTTCTGCCGCACTTATTTTCATTCTGAACGCTTGCGTTCAGAATGAAAATGGTGGCACACACGCAAAAGAGAAAGAGGCTCTCGACGCTAGCCCCAACAAGTTTAAAAGCCCTGCAAGCGAAGCTTGCAGGGCTTTTAAACTCGATGAGGATACGTAAGGGAATCATTCCCTTACGCGGGGTCCGGGGCTGGCCCCGGTTAATCCCACCTTCTCCTCTCCTAAAAAGTTTTAATGCGCTCGACGACAGTGTCGAGCTGGCGACCGAGGGGAGTCTGTAAAGAGATTTCTCGTTCGACGTTGGTGATGCCCTTGAGCACCGTTGAGTGACGACGGTTGAACTGACTGCCGATCTGCTTGAGACCGAGGTCAGTGTAACGACGGGCGAGGAAGAAGGCAGTGTTACGAGCCATAACAACGCTGCGCTTGCGAGTCTTGGAAGAGAGCTGCTCATACGTGAGGTCAAAGCTCTCACAAATGAAGCGCACAATCTTCTGTAAACTAAAGTGACTGACGTTGTTGCTGGTCGTGTAGTTCTGAAGAATATCGGCGGCGAGATCCATCGTAATGTTCTCACCAAGGAGCCGAGCCTTGAGAACGAGATTCTTAATGCAGCTTTCAATCTGACGCACATCATCGCGCAGATTGTCGGCAAGATACTCAGAGACCTCACCGGGAAGCACGACCTGATGCAGACTTGCCTTGGAGGTCACAATGCGCCGACGGGTGTCGAAATCAGGAGTATCAATAGTTGCGAGGAATCCCGCATTGAGACGCGAGGTCAAATGACCGTCAATGTCCTTAAGTTCCCTTGGAAGGAACGAGCTGGACATAACGATTTTGCATCCTCTGTTCTCAAGGGCGATAAGAGTCGCCAACATCTCATCCTGAGCAACCTGCCGTCCCTGAAGGAAGTGCACATCCTCAAGAAGGAGAACGTCGAGGTTCTCACGATACTGCGCCTTGAAACGTTCAACTTCTTTGGCGCGAATGGCGAGAATAAGCTGACGAGTAAATTCTTCTGCTGTTGCATAGCCAACGCGCACATTGCTGCGGTTGGAGGTGGTAGCGATTTGAGCACCAATAGCCTGCAACAGATGCGTTTTTCCCAGCCCGGGAGCGGAATTCAAAAAGAGCTGGTTTGTCATGAGCTGGTTGTTGCACATACCGCTAGCGGCGGCAAAAGCGAGCCGGTTGCAGGGTCCAACAACGAAGTCATCGAAACAGAAACGCCAGTTGTGGTAATCGAAAGTTTTTGGAGCCGCGGGGGTCAAGTTGGGAAGTCCCATCTGCTGCATGTGCTGCGGAGCAACGTGCTGGGGCTGCTGGGCAGGAGACGCGAGGCGAGCACGACGCTGCTGCGCCTGCTGGCCACGCTGGGCAAGTTCTGTAAAGGCCTCAGGAATGTTCTGAGTAATAATACGCTGCGCGGAGACAGGGCCTTCATGCTCACGAGCGGGAGCGGAATACTGAGGGGCACTGTTCGGCGCGGAGGGAGCGCCCGCCATAGCGAAAGCGGGCGTCGGGGCCTGTACGGATGCGGTTTGCAGCAAAGGCTGCTCAATGACAGTGGTTTTCACACGCTTTTCGCGTCTGCGAACCTTGATTTCGATGCTCGGACGACTGCCTAAGACCTGAGCGGCGGCGTCGGCGATGTCATCAGCCAACCTGTCCTTGACCCAGGAAGCAACAAAGCTGTTCGGCGCCAAAACGGTAAGCCCACCGGGGGATTGCTCGGCCTCAAGGGGTTTAATCCATACCTTGTAGGTGCCGGGTCCGGTCGTTTTCGCGAGTATATCAGATATTTGAGCCCAAGCTTCAGACATGACCATGATTCCTAGTCAGATTTCGGGGAAACAGCAATGCGGGTTGGCCCTCTGTTGCGCTTTGGTTACAGAAGGGGTTCTCCCCAATCGCCAGTGTTTCCAGCACACCGTTTTTATTTATTGATTTGAGAACACGCCGCGACCTACCGCGTGAAGCGAGGCAAGCAGAAAGAGAGTTCGCGCAAGCACTTCATGCGGTTTACACAACTTTTTCCACAACTCAGGAAAAAGTTATTAACAGGTCAATATCACCATTTCGGCGGTTATCTCAAATTTTAATTATTTTTTAGCCAATTGTTAAAAACTATGTTTTCAAAAAACACATTTTTACTTGACAGCCTCGTTTCACACTCGTCCTCACAAATGGAAAAGAGGCGTCGTCGGCAGGCGGGGGACGATACACGCTTCGTCCTCGCAACTCAACCGCAAACTTGCGAAAAAACGACGCTAAAGGAGAAAAAACTTTGTGCTTTTCTCCTCAAGCGAGTTCTGGTGCGGATTCTCCCGTGTCACAGGATCGTAAAGAAAATCCGCGCTATGTCTTTTTCAGTGGGGATTGCCCTAGGTCTGGTCCGGCCGGGAAGCTCCTTCTTGCAGCTCCTCCGGGTAATCCTCGTGGGAATACAACTTCCAGCAATGCTCGGAAGCTCCCAGCTCTATAAGGGTCTTGGCGATTGACTGCCCTCCTGCCCACCAGCGGTATTCAGGTTCGCAGTCAGTCGGAATGACGAGGACATCGTCCTCTGTGATGTATGGCTTTGACATGCCCTATGCCCTCAGCTCATCAGCTCGCTGCTGAAAGCTTTCAATGTCCTTGGCGTACTTCTCGCGAAGATCGCCAAACAGCGCCGGAAGCTCTGTTCCGAAACGATCCAGAAGCGGAAGCATAATCTCCCGAATCTGAGGATGGGCAGGAGAGTCACAGCGAAGACGGAAAACATGACGCCACTCTCGCAGATTTGCGGTCATGACAATCTCGGTTTTTAGGCTGTTCGGCAACACAGAACGGGCTTCCTGAGCCTTGGCACCCTTCTCAATCAAAGCAAGGTACAAACGCTCGGCCTGTTCCATAGATTCCTTCCAAAGCGCATATTCCTCGGAATCTTCATCCCAGAACAGCGGCCGAATCACCGTGATCTCGCTTCCGAACTTGTCTTTGGAGTAGTTGGCGTAGCGTGTGCTCTCCTGTGAATAGGAGGCAACTCGATGACGCACCAGCTCGTGGGTCACTCCACGGTCACAGACAAAGCGGACAGTTGCCGTAGCGTGCTCGATCACACTCTCGTGACCACTGGCAATGATGCGCTTCACAAAAGCCCGTGCAGAATCCGGGGTAATTTTGTCCTCGGACTTGTAGCAGGTCCGGCCAGCGGCTTCGATGTTGATCATCACGGCGTCCGGGTCGGGCATAAACATTATTTCAAATGATGCTGGTACAATCTTCATGGTCTTGTGCTGCCTGCTTTAACTCTCAAAAATTTTCATATGCGCATAGGCCTTGGAAGAGGCAACGCGCCCGCGGGGGGTCCGCTTCAAAAAACCGCACTGAATAAGATACGGCTCATAAATGTCCTCAATGGTCCGAACTTCTTCGGAACAGGCCACGGCCAGTGGTTTAACACCAACCGGACCTCCGCCATAGTGGTTGATAATGGTCGAAAGAATCTTCCGGTCCATGTAATCAAGCCCCTGCTCGTCAACATCCATTCGCAGAAGTGCTTTTTTGGCCAGCGTCTCATCAATGAATCCGCTGCCATCCACCATGGCAAAATCTCGCACTCGCCGCAAAAGCCTGTTCGCAATACGCGGAGTCCCGCGCGAGCGACGGCCAACAGTCAGTGCCCCATCCTCAGTGATCTCAACACCAAGAATACGGGCAGAGCGCGACACAATGCAGGCCAGTTCATCCGGAGAATAAAACTCCAGACGGTTAATCACCCCGAAACGGTCCCGAAGGGGTGACGTCAACAGGCCAATTCGAGTCGTTGCCCCAACAAGGGTAAACGGCTCAAGGTCTATCTTGACCGTACGCGCGGCAGGTCCCTGCCCAATCACCAGATCAAGCTTGAAGTCCTCCATCGCAGGATACAGAACTTCCTCAACCGTGGCGGGCATACGGTGAATTTCGTCAATAAAAAGGATATCGTTGCAGCCAAGGTTGGTCAAAATGGCTGCGAGGTCACCACTGCGCTCCAAAACAGGGCCAGAGGTCGAAACAAGGTTGACGCCAAGCTCAGAGGCCATAATCTGGGCCAGTGTGGTTTTACCAAGCCCAGGACTCCCATATAAAAGCGTGTGGTCCATTGCCTGCTCACGCTCTCGCGCAGCCTGAATGAACACCTTGAGGTTGGCGCAGAGATCTTCCTGTCCAACAAAGTCATCCAATCGCCGTGGACGAATCGTCTCGTCCGCCACACACTGCTCTGCCGCCATTTACCTTGCCTTCTGTGAAATCTTCTTTAACGCCTCGCGCAGGGCTTCGCCAACATCGCGGCTCGGATCTTCTGCAAAAACTTTTTCAAGAACATCCCGCGCTTCGCTTTCTTCATAGCCCAGATTTGCCAAACCTGCCAGAGCATCACGGAACGCAGCAACACTGCCACTTTCGAGATCAGGCACGGACTGTGCCGCTCCGAGCGAAGATTCCAGCTTGTATTTCAGCTCGACAAAAATGCGCTGGGCAGACTTTTTGCCAATGCCCGGCACCTGCACCAGTGTCGTATAATCATCGGCAATCACGAGACGTCGCAGATCATCCGGCCCAAACATGGAAAGAATGGCCAGTGCAAGCTTGGGTCCCACCTTGGTGATGGACAGCAGGATTTCAAACGTTGTTTTCTCGTCCCAACTGTTAAAGCCGTACAGCTCTATGGCATCTTCGCGCACGATAGTGTGAACATAAAATTCGCACTCCGAGTCCACAGGACCAAGCGAAGAAACACCGGTCGTTGTCAGGCCAATCTGATAGCCCACTCCGCCCGGTGTCAGAACTACACAGCCGCTTTCCATGCGTGCGGCAAGCTTTCCCTGAATGTATGCGATCATCATAGCCCCGTGAGCCGCTTCATGCGGCGCATGTTGAGATGACAAAGGGCAATGCCCAAAGCGTCACTGGCATCCTCTGCCCAGTCCGGTTTGGGTACCCCAAGAATCTGGGCAACCATGAAGGCAACCTGAGATTTTTGTGCCCGTCCGGTTCCGACAAGTGCCTGTTTTACTTTTGTAGGCTCATACTCGGAAACAGGCAAGCCTGCGACAGCACAGGCAGCAATTGCTGCTCCCCTAGCCTGCCCCAGCTTGAGCGCACTCATGGTGTTCTTGGAAACAAAGACATTCTCAATCGCGGCCTCGTCTGGCTGATATTTCTCAACCAGCGCGGCAATACCTTCATAGATTTTGCCGAGCCGTCGACCAAGATTTTTTTCACTCCCCATTCGAAGCGTCCCCGTCTCCACTAACCGGGCGCAACCCGAGACCTCGCGGACAATGCCAAAGCCTGTCACACGAGACCCCGGGTCAATTCCAAGTACACATACGTCTTTGGAGTCTGCACCCATAAAAAGACTTATCCCAGCTCAGCCAGAAGTTCGTCAGGAAGATTGGCGTTGTGGTAGACGTTCTGCACATCGTCGTGGTCTTCGAGCAGGTCAACAAGCTTCATGAGCTTCATGGCCTGATCTTTCTCAACGTCAATGTTGTTCTGGGCAATCATGGAGACTTCAGCGCTGGTCGGAGTCATTTCAGCCTCGGCAAAAGCAGCCTGCACGTCGGCGAAATCCTCGGGAGCAGTGCGAACTTCCCATGCTTCATCATCGTCGACCACGTCTTCGGCACCAGCATCAAGGCCAATTTCCATGACCTGATCTTCGCTGTACTGATCCTTGGGGAAGTACAGGAGGCCCTTCTTCTCGAACATCCAGGAAACACAGCCAGCTTCGCCCATATTTCCGTTATTGCGGGACAGGATGTGACGAACATCAGCTACTGTGCGGTTTTTGTTATCTGTAGCAGCGTCAACGAGCAGAGCAACACCTGCAGGACCGTAACCTTCGTAAACAACTTCAAAGACTTCACCACCGTCGAGTTCGCCGGTGCCTTTCTTGATAGCGTTTTCGATTTTGTCCTTGGGCAGGTTCACGGCCTTGGCGGCCTGAATGGCAGCACGCAGACGGGCATTGGATTCGGGATCACCGCCGCCTTTTGCAGCAAGAATGATTTCCTTTGCTGCCTTGGTGAAGGCTTTACCGCGCTTGGCGTCCTGACGCCCCTTTCTGTGCATGATGTTATGCCATTTACTATGACCAGCCATATTTTCCTCCAGCTCTGTTCTTAATGTATTATCGCGGGGGCAGCTTTATTCTCCCCCTCCCACTGCCAGGGCAAGCGCCTAGGCGTCTTCGGGAATTCCTTTAAATCCCATGCCAACAAAGAAAATTTCCTTGGACTCGGCGCGGGAACTTTTGGGCTTGAATGTCTTCACAGTCTTAAAATAGATGCGAAGCGTTTTCATATAGTTCTGGTCGTCTGGCCCCTGAAAGACCTTCACGACGAAGTGACCGCCCAATACCAAGGTTTGGCAGGCGACCGCAAGGGCTTCTTCTGCCAGATTCATGGAACGGGCCTGGTCAGTAAATTTATGGCCAATGGTTTTTGGGGCCATATCAGAAATAACCAAATTAAAAGGTCCACGTGACTCCAGTTCTGCGTTAAACTCATCACTACGCTCAAAAACGTCTTCCTGATGAAATGCCACGTTTGGCGGAAAAGACGTTTCTGTTGTCTGGATGTCTGCGGACAGGACAAAGCCCTGCTCACCGACCTTTTTTGCAGAAAAAAGCGTCCAGGAGCCAGGCGCTGCACCAAGGTCGAGAACCTTGTTTCCCTTGCGGAAAAGATTGAAGCGCTTGTCCAGTTCCTGAAGCTTATACACGGACCGGGCAGGATAATTTTCCCGCTTGGCCTTCAAAAAATAATAATCGCGGTACGTTTTCATAAGGTATCGCCCGAATGTGTCAGTAATTTACGGAATATGGTTTCCGACAAAACAGGGAGACAGGCCATCCATGCCGGAACGCCCACACAGACTGCGCATACAGACTGAGCTGGGGCACATGCAGTCCCTTTCTTCCGGGACAGCAACAGTGCTCAAGATGCCCGGCCCTGGAGACGTTCTGCTCCTCGGGCTTGGCCCAACGCCCGCCAGCCTGACGGACTTTTTCCCGGCGGGGAGAGCGGTATACGTCATTGAGGCCCCAGAGTTCAAGTCGCAGATGCCAGATTCATGGCTTGAGGAAATCCCAGAGCATTGGAAATTCGTTTCTGCGGATGATCTCAGCGACGCTCAAATACGTGCGGCACACATCATTATATACCGGCCTGCCCTTCGCTTCTTCCCCAGTTTCTGGGGGAAGATACTCGGTCGGAGCCGATGGCTCAAGTGTCAGACCAGCGGCCACATTGAGCCTCGTCGCTACGCAATTCTTCCCGGCTCAGAGAGTGATCTCCTTGTCCATGAAATCAGCGATGCCCTCGACCGTCTCTCTTTTCGCGTTCGCAGGGTGCTCCCCAGTCAATGCCCCGCTATTTTACCCCGGCTTCTCCAGTCCGAACAGCCAGAACTTTTTCTCAGCGTCAATTTTAGGGGACTCGACAAGTATGGTGAACTCTTTCACCTGCTTCAGGCTGCGGGAATCAAGGTCGCGGTCTGGTGTGTAGACAATCCATTTCATCAGATATGTGGTCTTCGCTCCCCCTTCTGGAAGGAACTGACCATCTTCGTCACTGACGAAACCTTTGTCCCGCTTCTGCGCCTGCATGGAGCGCAGAACGTCCACCATCTTCCGCTAGGAGCATGGCCAGAGCACTGCATTCCACAGGCTGAATCAAGCACAGATTACGCCCTCGAGAATCGCCTCGTTTTTGTTGGGCGTTCTGAGTTCCCGCACAAAAAAGAATTCTTTGCCGGGTGCAGCATGTCTTCTGAGCTTCATCAGGAAGGACTCGCCAAGCTCGAACAGGGCGAGCGTCCAGACTTTGAATGGAGTGCCGCCCGGTGTCAGGCCTGGCCCATGTGGCCGGGACCAGAAGTTCGCCGTGCTGGCTATGTCGCCGAAATGCTCAACATGGATTACCGCATAGCCTGTTTACAGTGCAATGCGCACAACAGGCTCACAGTTTTTGGGAACCCAGAGTGGACAGACCTTGTGCCCGACCTCTCTGACCTCCGCAAGCCGGTGGATTACTATAGCGCCCTTCCTGGAATTTACAAACAGGCAGGCTGGTGTCTCAATATGACCAGTCTTCTCCTCCCCAGAGGCCTCACTCAACGCCATTTCGACGTCTGGATTTCCGGCGGATTTCTCATCACGGACAGTACCCCCGGCCTTCACATCTTTCCCGAAGCCCTCACGCAGGATATTCGCTTCTCCTCCCCCTCCGACATCCCCGCCATCATGAAACGATTTCCACCAGAAAGCACCGCTCGCGACGACCTCCGCCTCGAATGGGTCAATCTCCTCCTCACTGAGCACACCTATGTGCATCGCGTCGGCGAAATCATGAACGTCATGGGCGTCTGTCTCTAGCACCACAGCACGAAATCCCTTGAAAAACTCAATTTTTGTCCTTGCATGTCCCGCTCAACAGGAGTAAATCCTTCTTTGCACAGCGTGCAACTGTGGGGATGTAGCTCAGTTGGGAGAGCGCAGCCTTCGCAAGGCTGAAGTCGAGAGTTCAAATCTCTTCATCTCCACCACAATTCGACTCCTTGGCGCGGACTTCTTTGGTTCGCGCTTTTTTTTGGGACGCTGTCCCAAACCCTGCAAGGGGCGCCGCCCCTTGACCCCGCCCAAGGACGAGGCCCTTGGGAATCCCACTATCGCTCAAAAAATACGGCTGAATGGATGAAAGCTTCGCTTTCCTCTCCATCAGCCGTATTTTTTGAGCTAGGGGAATTTCCTCAACGCGTGTTCTTCTGCCTTTTTCTGACCGCACTTATTCCTTTCGAACGCCAAAAGGCGTTCAAAAGGAATGGTGGCAACACACGGGGAAGAGAAAGAGTTTCTTATCGCATTCTCACCCAAGTTTGAATTTCATTCACGCGAAGCGTGGATGGAATTCAAACTCGATGAGGATACGTAAGGGAATCATTCCCTTGCGCGGGGGTTTGGGGGCAGCGCCCCCAATAACAACAATAAAAAAGGCCCCTCGCAGAGGGGCCTTTTTTATTGTTGTGAACGCAAAGGGCTAATCTTCGTTAAGCCCAGCTTTCATGCGGTCGAATTCACGCAGAATTTCGTCATTGTGCTGCGGGACGACCAAGTTCACGAGCAGAATCGTCACGAGGTTAGCGACAAAGCCGGGGACGATTTCATACATCATGGAGCCGAGTCCGGCCTGTTTCCAAACGATGAGAACGAGAGTACCGACGAGCATACCAGCGAGAGCGGACTGCCAGGTTGTTTTTTTACTAAACAGGGCGAAGAGGACAACGGGGCCGAAAGCGGCGCCAAAGCCACCCCACGCATACGCGACGAGGCCGAGAATGGTGTTGTTTGGGTTAAGGGCCATATACAGGGCGATAACCGAGATAATCAAAACACACAGACGGCCGACGAGCACCAACTCTTTCTGAGAGGCGTCGCGCCTAAAGAGCTTCTTGTAGAGGTCTTCTGTAAGAGCAGAAGAGGAGACGAGAAGCTGCGAATCGATTGTAGACATGATTGCTGACAGGATAGCTGCGAGCAGGATACCGCCAACCCAAGGATTGAACAGCTTGCTAATCATGTAAATAAAGACTTTTTCCTGATCGCCGCCAGTCAGTCCGTCAAACATGGGGATAGCGACCATACCGACCACAACAGCAGCGCCCAGGGAGATGAACACCCAGACAACGGCGATAATCGTTGCCTTAGGGAGTTCTTTCACAGAGCGAATACCCATGAAGCGGGTCAAGATGTGCGGCTGGCCAAAATAGCCAAGGCCCCATGCCATCGTAGAAATAATGGCAGTTATGGAAAGCAGCTCTCCTGTTCCGGTGTGGAACAGGCCAGTAGCGATATTTTTTGCATGCATTGTTGCTTCAATAACAGACACGCCACCGTTGTCAGCCACACCCATTGCGGGCACCACGATAATGGCGAAAAACATCAGCGCGCCCTGGAAGAAGTCTGTCCAGCACACGGCGCTAAATCCGCCAAGGAAGGTGTACGCAACAATAACGACCGCGCCAGAGATGACAGCGACATCGTAGTTGATGTGGAAAATAGACTCAAACAGCTTGCCTGCTGCGACCAACCCGGAGGAGGAATAAATCGTGAAGAACAGCAGGATAATGATCGAGGAACCGATTCTCAAAAGCCCTGTGGGGTCATGAAAACGGCTCTCGAAGAAGGAAGACAAGGTCAAGGTTTCAGTCTGCTTGGTGTAAACGCGAAGGCGGGCAGAAACAAAGATCCAGTTGAGGACAGTACCGAGGAACAGTCCAATAGCGATCCATGCTTCGTTCAAGCCTCCCAGGTACACAGCCCCAGGAAGCCCCATCAGCAACCAGCCGCTCATGTCACTGGCCTGAGCGGAGAGCGCTGTCACCCAGCTTCCAAGACCACGCCCACCGAGGATGTACCCTTCGATGCTTACAGTGCGTTTGTAATAGAACCAGCCAATTGCAAGCAAAAACACCAGATAGACAAAAAACGCAACCAACGTTTCTATCTGAATCATAGAGGCTCCTTTTTAACAGTTTCCCCACGCAGAAAAAGACAATGCATTCTCGTGCGCATTACAACAGTTCATCTTGTTCTCAAAAGGAGCTGAAAAAAGCTTTTTTCAGAATACAAGACTTATATACACTAAATTACGTTTTGGGGAAATATCCTCAAAGTATCGTCAAGGGGTCCAGCAAGATACACAAAAAATGATCAATTTCCAATGCCCCCTGTCAGGGGCCAAAATTTCACGATTATGTCAAACGAATTTGAACAAAAAATTATTTCAACTTTTTTCTAAAGAAATAAAAAGATCACGTATTTTTCAAATAGAGTATCCAAACTAGCCTTTGGCATTTCTACACATTCAAGAGGAAACAACTTTTCTCTCTATAATAAAAAAATTTCCACACTCTTTTTTTGCTCTTCACAAAGGCAATACAACTATAAAAATTTTTTTCTTTATAATTACAAACAAAAAAGGTGAGAAAGCTCTCGCCTTCCCACCTTTGTGCATTTTATTCACAAGCTCTGCTTAGCCCAGAAGTGCCTCGCGGATAGACTCGATGCCCTTCTCTTCAACAAAACGGGCAACTCGCTGCTTCTTCTTGGCATTTGCTGCATAGTAATTCAGGAATTTCTCCATCAAATCCAATGCATCTTCCGTGCTCAGCCCCTCCGCCAAGACGTCCGCAATGCGCGCACGACCAGCAGAATTGCCGCCAACAACCAAAGACCAGCCCTTCTTGCTGCCAATCAGGCCAAGATCCCGGACGTAGCTCTCTGCACAGCACATCGAACAACCAGAAATTCCAAGCTTAATCTTCGCCGGAACTGCAAAAGAACCAAAGCGCTCCTCTGCGGCATGAGCTGTCTCAAGTGCAGGCTGCATCCCAAAACGGCACCATGTGTTCCCAGGACATGCCTGCACGTAGTGACCCGCTACCTTGAAAGGAAGCTCCTCACACGCTGCATGCAACTCGTCCTCTTTCAATCCTATCAATGCAAAACGCTGTCCTGAGGTGATCTTCACCATCGGGGCATTATATTTACGCGCTACCTCTGCAACCTTCTCAAGCTGCTCAGGCGTTACAACACCAGAAGGCGGAGTTACTCGTACTGCGTAACTCTCCTTGTCCCTCTGCAAAATCGAACCAGCTGGTAAATCTGCCATCACTTTTCTCCTTGCTCATACCACAGCTCCCACTCTGGTATTCACTGCTTTTCTCCGCACAGGCCTCACCCGCGCAGAACGCGCACTCTGCACAAATACGCCCCTATTGGCAAATCTATCACCATGGTCCAACCAACATCCCTCTCGCGCTCCGCAAGAGGCACTGGGGTGGGCGGGTGTTGTTTTATTGGGACGCTGTCCCAAGCCCTGCAAGGGGCGCTGCCCCTTGACCCCGCCCAAGGACGAGGCCCTTGGGAATCCCGATTTCGCTCAAAAAATACGGCTGAATGGGATGAAAGCTTCGCTTTCCTCTCCATCAGCCGTATTTTTTGAGCTAGGGGAATTTCCCCAACGCGTGTTCTTCTGCCTTTTTCTGACCGCACTTATTCCTTTCGAACGCCAAAAGGCGTTCAAAAGGAATGGTGGCAACACACGGGAAAGAGAAAGAGGCTCTCGACGCTAGCCCCAACAAGTTTAAAAGCCGTGCAAGCGAAGCTTGAACGGCTTTTAAACTCGATGAGGATACGTAAGGGAATCATTCCCTTACGCGGGGGTTTGGGGGCGGCGCCCCCAATCTCTTCCCCACTCGCTAAAACACCTTCTCAAGCCAGTCATATGCACACTGCGAAAGGGTCAGCGCGGGTGGAATACCAGCTGGCGCACAAAAAAGTTTCGCTGGACAGTCGACGGGATGCGCAGGGAGCGCAGAACACCCCGAACAGATCAAAAAGTCAGTGGAAAACGACGGGGAAAAGAGAGAGGAGGCAGAACCGTGAAGCCAAACGCCACAAGGGGAAGAAGACGGGAGCGATGCATAAACAGCCTGAAAATCACGCTGAAGCTGCTTAAGAGTAATCTGCCCAGAACAGTAACTACTCTTGCCGCAACAACGCGGATCATACCGAACAAGCTGTATTCCTCGAATAGCGAGAAGAGAGGCAAGGGCTTTGCCAAAGGCGGAGCGCCCAGCATGAAGCGAATCCACAAAAAGAATCGTCGCCTTTGGAGACCGCTTTGGACACACCAAAGACTCAATGAAGAGAGAAACACCATGAACATCCAGCGTAGAAGAGGTCGACTTGGTAAAAAGGCGGGTTCCATACCGCATGGGATGCCCTTCGACCATCCACATAAGCTGCGCGGGATTCCGAATAAGCTCGTTGTGATAACGGTCCTTCTTGGGAAGAATAGTCAAAACTCCCTGCACAGGCTCAAACTTCGAAGACGATGGACCGTATAAGAAAATCATTCGTGACCGGCGCTTGAGCTTCCGATAGAGCCGCGTTTTGGAGTCATAAAAAAGGAAATCCCCGCTCCCCTTTGCCCCACTCAAGATGCTCACGACACGCCCTTTGCCCATGTCGTAATGCCCCCAGTATTCTTCGTCAGTGAAGACATCAGCTCCACACATGTCGAGAGAAAACGTATCGGCAAAGCCAGCCATTCCACACATCCCACCGACATGGATAACGCCGGACGTATCTTTGTACACACCGGGCAAATCTTTGCTTTCAGGCTTCTTCCCAGAAATGCGGGGGCTTATCCGACGCGCAGGACTTACAGAGGCAGGAGGACTCTGGGCATGAACAACAGCTTTCGCCCGAGCAACAGAAGGAGACGGCGCTGGACGTGATTTCGCTTTGACAGATTGTTTGATGGGGGCAGGAGCCTTGGGGATGGGAGCAACCGAACGCTCCTCCTTCGCTATGACATGCTCCTGCAAAGGCGGCGAGGCCTGTTGCTCAAGCTGATGAGAAGCCTTCTTTGCCACAGGCGCAGCAGAATACAACTCCATCGTACAAAGAAACCGATCAGAAAGAGGAGATGGGAGGTGTACATCAACACAAAAGACAAGCATAAGGGCAATGAGTCCGTGAATTACGGCGGACACGGCGAGACAGCTCAACGCGACCCAACGCCTCATGGTCTTTTCCCCTACATTGTGTAAGATTCAGTGCGCTTCCACTGGAATGAGCGTATACGATTTTACATTTATTCTAAAGCGCCTTTGCTGTATCGACAAAATCAAAGGAACCTTTTCATGAGCACAAAAAATCCAGTACTTGAGTATTACAACACGCACGCCGACACATTTTTTCAGGAAACGGTTTCTCTCTCGCAGCCCGCAGGCATGGAGCCTTTCACATCGCTTTGCCCTGCTCCTGCGCACATTTTAGACGCAGGCTGCGGCTCTGGGCGCGACAGCATGACCTTTCTCAAAAAAGGATACACCGTCACCGCCTTTGACGGCTCAAAGGAACTGGCCGCAAGAGCGTCACGGTACACAGGACTACCAGTTCATGTCCTGAATTTTCTCGACCTCGACTGGACCGAGCAGTTTGATGGAGTCTGGGCCAATGCGTCGCTCCAGCATCTCCCCTACACCACTTTGCCCAAGGGCTTTCTTCGACTTGCCCAAGCCCTGCGCACCGGTGGGATTATGGGGCTAAGCTTCAAGTATGGGACAACTGAAGGCCGCTCAGAGCAACGAGGCATTCCGTACAGTGGCATGGACGAAACCCGGCTCCGCGCCCTCTTGCCCACGGCTTCGCTTCGCGAAGAAAAAATTTGGGTAAGCGAAGATAGAAGAAAGGAGCGCAAAGGCGCGAAATGGCTTCACGCAATGCTTTCAAAGTATTAGCGCAAAATGTCCAAGATAAAGGACAAACCTTTTGACTCATTTTTTGCAAACAGCGTAAGATGGAGAATACAACTTCATCCATCACTCAAAGATTTTTCTTTCCCCCGACCCACGAGGTGAAGAGCATGAACGAATTCGAAGCTTCCCATATTGCGGATGAGCAGCACAGCGCTCAGGACAGCCCCCTTGGGAAAACTCTCCTCGTCATCGACGACGAAGAACTTATTCGTCAGAGCATCAAAGGCTATCTTGAGGATAGTGGCTATGTCGTTCTGGAAGCAGCTGACGGCCGAAATGGCCTCGAAATGTTTCGACTGCACGCCCCAGATCTCGTGCTTGTCGATCTCAAACTCCCTGAAATTGCGGGACTCGATGTCCTCGCTCAGATTTTAGCCGAATCGCCCCTCACTCCCGTTTTGGTGATCTCTGGAACTGGCGTGCTCTATGACGCCATTGAAGCACTGCGCCTCGGTGCGTGGGACTACATCACCAAACCAATTCAGGACATGGGTGTCCTCGAAGAAGCCCTTCTTCTCGCTTTTCGCCGGTCTGAAAAAATCCAGCGACGTGTTCGCTATCGCGAAGAACTTGAGCGCGAAGTCGAGCGCCGAACTCACGAGCTTTTGCTCGCCAATGAAGAACTCAACAAAAATATTGAGGATCGACTAAAAATCGAAAAGAAGCTTTCTGCCTCTCTCGAAGAAAAAGAGGTCCTTCTCAAAGAAATCCATCACCGCGTGAAGAACAATCTTCAGATTATCTCCAGCCTTCTTTATCTCCAGTCACAGCACATCCCTGACCCTCTCGCCAAGGAAGTCTTCACCGAAAGCCGTTGCCGCGTTAAATCAATGGCTCTCGTTCATGAAAAACTCTATCAGTCCACCGACATCGCTAAAATTGACTACAACGAGTATCTTCAGCAGTTTGTCGATTTTCTCAAGACCACGTATCTGCCGCCAACACACGACATTGAACTCAAACTCAATGTCAACGACGTTTACCTCCCCGTCGACAGTGCTATCCCTGTCAGCCTTATCATTAACGAACTGATTACCAACGCCTTTAAGTATGCGTGGCCGCAAGCCGTGACGGGCACCCTCACCCTTGACCTCGTCTCCAATGGAAGCCGCGTCGAGCTTGGCGTCGCAGACAACGGCGTCGGACTCCCAGAAAACTTCGACATACAGCAGGCTGAATCCCTCGGCATGCAGCTTATATCAAGTCTCGTTCAACAGCTCGGCGGAGAAATCCGCATCGACTCAGAACCACACAAAGGAACTCACGTTATTATTCGATTTAATTTTTAAGCTCAGGGGCTAGAATTACGAGACTCTATCTCGCGCTCTGCAAGGGGCGCTAGGGTGGGTGGGGTTACGAGACTCCGTCTCGTGCTCTGCAGGGGCGCTGCCCCTTGACCCCGCCCCAGGACGAGGCCCTTGGGAATCCCGATTTCGCCCGAAATAAAATGGGACCGAAATGTGATGAGAGCTACGCTCTCCTCTCCATTTCGGTCCCATTTTTTTCGGCCTAGTTAACTGAACGTGTGTTCTTTTTCTTTGCGCCTCAACCCTTTCTTTCTGAACGCTTGCGCTCAGAAAGAAAATGGTGGCAACTCGCAGAAGAGAAAGAAGCTCTCGACGTTATGCCCAACAAGTTTGAATTTGATTCACGCGAAGCGTGGAACGAATTCAAACTCGATGAGGATACGTAAGGGAATCATTCCCTTACGCGGGGGTTTGGGGGCTGGCCCCCAATCTTCCCCCCCACCCATCCAGCACTACCGCGCTGGGGCTGGCCCCCAATCTTTTCCGCCACCCGCCCATCCTACTTTAACGAGCAATAAAACCTCGTTTCTTCATAAAAAAGTCGTAAACGCCAATGAAGAGGTAAGAGACAACGGCGACGGCGATAATGGAGGCGCCGGAGGTCAAATCGAAATGATAGGCACAAATCAGGCCCACACAACAAAAAAGAGCCGCGAGAAGAGTGGAACGCCACATCATGCCGAGCAAACTGTTGGTGCGGTGAATGGCAATCCCAGGGGGGATAGATAACAGCGCAATCACGAGAATAAGGCCCACGACCCGAATAATCATCACAACAGAAACGCCGACCATCGCGAGCAAAAGAAAATAGAGACCGACAACGGGAACGCCACGCACCTCGGCAAACTCGCAGTCATAAGAAAGCGCCTCAAAATTCTTGTAAAAAATCAGTGTTGTTAACAGGATGGCACAATCCAAACCTGCCATAACCCATAAATCCTGAACAGGAACGGCCAAAATGCTGCCAAACAAAAAACTCATGAGATCGACATTGTAGCCGGGAGTAAAATCGAGAAGCAAAATACCAAAAGCCATGCCACCAGCCCACATAACACCAATGAGCGTGTCTGAACGATGCCTGTCCCGGGCTGTTACGGCGGCCATTGCCCCACTCGCGGCGAGCGAAAATCCAACAGCGCAGGGCATCACAGGCCACCCCATAAAAGAGGCAAGTCCAAGGCCACCATAGGCCGTATGGGCAACGGCACCGGAAAGAAAGACGAGCCTGTTCACAACGACAAGAGTCCCGATCACTCCACAGGCAATGCTGGCGAGAAGACCGGCAGCAAACGCGTTGCGCATAAACTCAAACTGTAAAATATCCATCATAAACGACGCCCCTCCGGAGTAATGAGTGCAGGAGCCTCTTCATCGTCGCACTCTTCCACAACACGGTGCGGAATATCTCCGTGAGCAAAAATTTCAACAGGACAACGTCCTTTTTCATCTCCGCCATACATCATCTGTAGCATGTCTTTTGTAATCTCTGGACGCGGATGAAAATGAAGAGTCCTGTTCACGCAGGCAACGCTGTGCGCTCCTGCGGCCACAACACTCAGATCATGGCTGACATGAATGATGCTCATTTCCCTGTTCAGTTCCATAAGCAAAGTCAGCAAGGCAGACCGCCCACCAGCATCGACACTGGCAGTCGGTTCATCAAGTAAGAGTAAGTCTGGGGAAGAAATAATAGCGCGAGCAATGTAAACCCGCTGCCGCTGCCCGCCAGAAAGCCGATCAATGCGCCGGTGCTGAAATTCCAACATACCAACGCGATCAAGAGCCGCCTGAGCGAGTTTTTTTTCTTTTCGACTAAAAAGCCAACCTCTCCCGGTCGCTCCGATGAGTCCCATCAAAGTGACTCCCAAAACAGAAATGGGGAAGATGCGTGTCGCTTCATTTAGCTGAGGCATATACCCAATGCGAGTGCAGACTTCGGATGGCTTCTTTCCAAGGATTCTGATTTCGCCAGAGCTTGGAGTCAGAAGGCCAAGCAGAAGTCGCATAAGCGTGCTTTTGCCACCGCCATTGGGACCAAGGACAGCCAGATAATCGCCCGCTGCAACGGTCAGATTGACGTCGCGAAGGATTCGGGTCAGGCCATCGTAGGAAAATGAGACGCCGCGCATTTCAACCACTGGATTATCCATGCGCCCTCCTCTTGCAAAAAGGAGCGGTGATCCGCTCCTCAAAGACAAAAAGGCAGTTGTAATTACAGAAAAAAAACTGTCAAGGGTTTAGGACGCGGGAGTCTCATTTGAAGAATGCAGATGCGCCACATCAGCACAAAGAGTACCATCCATTTCCAAAAGACGCACGCCAGCCTCTCGCAGCAGATAGCCTGCGGTTTTGTTCACGCCTGCCGAGCCAATGCACACCTCGTCAGGGTCCAGCTCCAAAAGCCACTTTCCAACCAAAAGCCCCTTGGTCTTTTCTGCGTCGCTGTGGGGATTGGGGAGCACCTCAAAATGCAAAACATTCCCGGTACCAGCGTCTACAGTTTCGACACGAAAATACGGTGCAGAGGCAAAGTGCTCTGAACTCTTTCCGCTCTCATCCTGCGCAGGGACAAAACGCCGTATTGTTACCGAATGGCCGTGATGCGTCCGTATGTGCGCCATCACGACACGCGGGAATTCCGCATAAAGCTCTTCTTCAAGCCGATCTGCAACCCGGTCTGCAACCTCATGCGAGGTCGTGTGCAAAATAACATCCAGATTGATGATATAGCGCCCACCAGCAGTGCGGCCCATGCAGTCCTCAACACTGCGGACCTGCGGATGTGCTTTCAGATAGCTCGAAATTTTCTCCTGTTCCTCTGGATCCATACCGGCATCCATCAAGTCTTTCAGAGTCCGAAAAAGTAATGTGCCTCCGGCCCAAAAAACAAACAGAGAAACCGCACCAGCGGCGTAACGCTCAAGATGGTAGCCAAAGGATTCACCGATCAGACTGGCGATAACCACGAGAGTCGAGGCACCGTCGACAAGGTAGTCACGAGCATCCGCGACAAGGGCTGTGGAGCCAAGCTTTCGCCCCTGAGCAAGCTGATACAGACCAAAAGAAACTGTAATAATCAGGGAAGCGACAGCAACCGTAAGAGCCAGCGTTGTGTTGGGAGCACCGGGAGTTCCTACAATTGCCCAGCGCCCAATCTCATAGGCGGCGAGAATAACGACAATACTGATAATAAGGGTCGCGACGGTTTCTGCCTTGTACAGACCGTACGGAAACGAGGGATGACGGCGCCCGGCGAGCCATAAGCCAACAAAGGCCGCGCCAGAAGCCAAAACATCAGTTGCAGAATGCAGGGCGTCGCCAATGAGCGAGGCACTCCCTGCGGCAAATCCCGCAATGCCCTTTGCTCCGGCCAGCGACGCGTTCACAAAAATTGAAAAGAGAGCACGTTTTTGCGCAGAACGCAGTTCCTTTTGCGCGGTTTCGTGAGCTTTCACAATACTTCCTTTCATGGGACTTTTTCCCATGCGTCATGCGGTGAAGGGTACGCACGGAAAACAGACAGTCAAGGTATTTGGCCTGTCTATTCTGCAAAAAAAGACGCATTTCTCATATGTTAGAGAAATGGGAACAGAGTTCCATGCTCTGTATGTAGCTCTAGTATAAAATATTTTCTAACGGTACGACCAGAAGCCGGGGAGAAATCGCTGAGATTCGCTTGCAACAAAAGACAAGAGCACATAAATAATAAAGAACCCCTCACCATTTCAACTGGAGTGATGCGTATGAGTACTTCGCTTTCACCACAGGAACGGGCGGCTGGCGCTCTCTTGGGAATGTTTGCTGGTGATGCTCTGGCTTTGGGTCCTCACTGGATATACAGCACGGACGAAATACATAAAAAGCTGAGCAATCCAGAGCAGTATTCTGCTCCAATCCAAAGCCAGTATCACAAAGACAAGGGAGCAGGAGACCAGACGCACTACGGAGATCAGGCTCTGGTTCTGCTGGAATCCGTCAGCGCTGCTCACGGCTTTGAACTGGAAAACTTCTTTGAAGACTGGCAAAAGCTCTTTGAAAAGTATTCGGGATACCGGGACAAGGCCACAAAAGAGACACTCAATAATATTGCGTCTGGCAGTGGTCCAGAAAGCTCCGGCTCAAATTCTGCGGACATTTCTGCTGCGTCACGCCTCGGAGCGCTTATTCCCGCGCTTTACGGAGACTTTGATGCACTGGAAGAGGCCGCTGTTGCGCAGGCCAGGATGACGCACAACACCCCGGTTGTTCTGGATGCAACCCGCTTTTTCGTCCGCGTCCTTCGGGATATTTTTGACGGCAAAAGTATGCCTGAGGCCATCGCATTGGCCTGTGCCGCAGACTACGAACAGGCAAACATGGAGCAGTCGCTTGAAGAAAGCCGCTTCATGCTCAACCTGACCAGTGTTGAGGCCGTCCCAAAGCTTGGACAGGGTTGCACCATGAATGCCGCATTTCGATCCTCGCTGCACCTGCTTCTTCGCCATCCTGAAAACATCAAAGACGCACTTGTCGAAAATGTTTTGTGCGGAGGCGACTCTGCCGCACGTGGCATGCTCCTCGGAACAGTCCTTGGGGCGGTCTATGGTCCGGCCGCAATACCAGAAAACTGGCTTGCCGAACTCACGGCAAAAGACCGGATTAGCACGGCACTCCAAGCTTTTTCCTAAACACAAACACCAAGGGGCTTCGGCCCCTTTTTTCATGCTTTACCTTCACCCAAAGCTATTCTATTCCAAGCTCGTTGGCACTACTTTCTCTATCAACCTCATTACAACACAAGAGAGCCATGTCAAAAGAGCTTCTCCAGGCGACACTAAAAACGTTTCGCGATGCAACAGAGGCTTCCATTGAGCTTTTTAAGGTGATGGTGCCTATCATCATTATCGTTAAGCTCTTGCAGGAATTTGACCTCATCCAGTATCTGGCCATCCCGCTTGGCCCCCTCATGCAGCTTGTCGGACTCCCTGCAAGCATGGGGCTTGTCTGGGCGACAGGCCTTCTCGTTAACAACTATTCGGGACTTGTTGTCTACATCAGCCTTGCTCCTGCGGCGATGCTCAACGTGGGGCAGGTCACGGTGCTCGCCACCATGCTTCTCATTGCCCACGCCCTGCCCGTCGAATGTAAAGTTGCCCAAAAGTGTGGTCCAAGCCTCTGGTTTCAGGTGCTCTTTCGCTGTGCAGTCGCCCTGCTCGCAGGCGTCATCCTCCATCTAATCTATTCAAACTTTGGGCTTCTTACCGAACCAGCACAAGTACTCTGGAATCCCGGCACGCCCCCGGCAACGCTTATGGAATGGGGCATCGATCAGCTTAAAACACTTGTTTCTATCTATGGCATCATTGTCGCCCTCATGTTCATGATGAAGCTCCTGAACAAACTTCGTATCACCGAAGCCATCAACTTTGTTCTTCGCCCCATCCTGACCTTTATGGGTATTGGCCCGCAGGCCGCGACGCTTACTGTTGTGGGCCTCACTCTCGGCCTGTCTTATGGTAGCGGACTCATCATGCACGAAATCCGCGAAGGAGCAGTCCCCCAGCGCGACATCTTTAGCGCCATGACCCTCATGGGCGTCGCTCACTCGCTCATTGAAGACCCACTTCTCATGGTCCTCATCGGTGCGGACTTCTCCGGCATCATGTGGGGGCGTCTCATCGTGAGTCTTGGCGTCATGGCCCTCCTCGTTAAGCTCGTCAAAACAATGCCTCGACCCCAGTTTATGAAAATATTTATGAACGCAGCCTAAAAAAAAGCCCCCGCCAAAAGCAGGGGCTTTTTTTTCAAAATTTCCACGACATCCCGACCGAAAGTGTTCGTCCAGACCACGGAAGCCGGTAGCCATCCTCCTCCCGGACATCCAGCAGGTTGTCACCAACGACGTACCCTTCCAGTACCCGGCTAAACTTCTTGGAAACTCGCATATTCACAATATGGAAGCTCTTTCGCGAAAGATCTTCCTCAGAATCCACGCTCTCGCTCCAGCCGTAGCCCAGATAGTTCCACGAAAAATACACTTTCAGTCCTTCTGGCAGCTTATACCAGCCCTCAAGAGCAAAAGTATTATCTGGCCGTTCCTGAAAAGCCTTATAGTTTCCGCTTATGTCTGCGGAAAGCGGGTCCAAAAACGTGTAGGCAAAGCGAAGTCGCAAATTTTTAATTGAGGAATTCGAAACAGAGCTTTCAAAACCATAAAATCGATAATCACCGTCATCTACATAGTGGTCATCAATATTTCTAATGGTGTTCTGGGTATCAATCCGAAAAACACTCAGGTTTACGCTCGTCTGCCAGTCCGGAATTTTCTGGATCACACCAAGCTCGTAGTGTGTTGCCAGTTCTGACTGCAAAGCCAGATTCCCCGCGTCCTGATCGTAAAGCTGCTCCATGGACGGGAAGCGCACCTTTCGGGACACCAGCGCCCGCAGTCGTGTATTTTTTAGTGGATCAACGTACACGCCGCCTAGCCCGCTCCACTGTACTTCATCCTCGCGGTTGGCGCTGCTATGACCATGCCAGCCGGAACCCAGCACAAGCCCGGCGTGCTTCCACAACTCCAGCTCATACTCCAGCGCAGCACTCCACGTATTCACCGTATAATCTTCCTGCACCTGCTTATTTGAAGTCGTCCCCGACTCCTCAGCCGTAAACGTCTCAAAATCGCTACTTCTCCACTGGTCACGCTCAACGGAGAACCCTGCCGACAGAGTTCCCGGAGCACCAAGGTGGTATGCGGCCTGCACCGTACCACCCGTGCGGAAGGTTTTCGTGCTTGAGTCCTGCACGGTGTTTTCCGTGCTGTAATTCAAAAAATCATCCCGGTGGACATCTCGCTCATTCAGGCGACTCGCGTAGACCCAGCCCCGCACATCCAGCGGAATCACAAAGCGATGTTCCGCCCCAAGCTGGATAGACATTGCTTCAACATCATCACGAGGTTTCAGCTTTCCGCGTGAAAGCACTCTGGGTTCATCCTCTTTCTTTCGCTCAACGATATTCAGAGGTGCCGCCGTTTCGGTCCAGTGATAGCGGCCAAGAGTATGGCTCCCATCATCTCCCGGGGCAGGTCCGTTTCCAAGTTTTGAACGCAGGCGCGTATAGCCACCATTAGCAAACAGTGTCATCCCATCCAGTCGCTTTTGCGCATGGAAGCCGGATTTTGAGCCTTTTCCATTTTGGAAATTAGCGTGCATGCTTCGAAAAATATTCGGAGCGTCGCCCTTAGTCAGGATATTAATTGTTCCAGCCGTGCCGCCAGGACCATAGAGCACAGAGCTACCGCCTCGAACAAGCTCAATGCGCGCCACATCTTTCAGCGACACGAAGTCTGTCGAAATTTCTCCGTCGTATGGCGAGGTCACAGGGATACCATTCAGCAAAACTTTGACGCTCGTTGCCCCAAAGCCCCGGATATCAAGGCGCGAATTTCCATCCTGATCGGACATCAAATAAACGCCCGGCAGCAAGGCTATCGCCTGTTTCAGCGTCTTTACTCCGGCAGCATGGATGTCCCCCGCCGTAACAACGCTTGTATCAGTGACTCGCCCCGTCGCACTCACGAAATGAGAGCGCCCCCGGTCATAATTCCCCGCCTGAGCCTCCACCGCGCCAAAAGCAAGCGCACAGCAGAGCAGCAGCACCTGCACAGCACGTGCGCTTCTGTTTTGCTCGGTTCTCTTTTTTTTCTGTTTCTCTTCCTTCATCGCAAACCACACATCGGCTCAATCAAAATTATCTTCTGGCTCTCTTCTCCAAAATTTATAAGGAGAAATATTCCGAGGTCAACAGTAGGAATCTGTTTGTAAGGGCTTACTCAGCCCTTGAAAGGCACGAAGAAATCTGTACTCTACAATCACTCCCGCAACATTTTTTACAAAGGAAGAGTCATGCAGAAAATCGTCTTGATTACTGGCGCAACGTCCGGCTTTGGCAAAGCCTGCGCAACACGTTTTGCCGCCGAGGGCTGGAAGGTCATCATTACTGGTCGCCGTCAGGAGCGACTCACCGAACTCGCCGCAGAGCTGGCACCAGCGCCCGTCCACACGCTCTGTTTTGACGTTCGCGACAACAGCGCTATCAAAGCAGCACTCGCCAGCATTCCCGAGGACTTTCAGGCTATCGACCTGCTCGTCAACAATGCCGGCCTCGCCCTCGGTCTTGAATCTGCCGACACCGCCTCTCTTGAGGACTGGAACGTCATGGTCGACACCAACATCAAAGGGCTGCTCTACATGACCCGCGCCATCCTTCCCGGCATGGTCAAACGAAACTCCGGCCACATCATCAACCTCGGCTCCATCTCCGGCACCTACCCTTATCCCGGAAGCAACGTCTATGGTGGGACCAAGGCTTTTGTGAAACAGTTCTCCCTCAACCTGCGCGAGGACCTCATCGGAAAGCCCATTCGCGTGACCAACATCGAACCCGGTCTCGCTGAAACAGAATTCTCGCTCGTTCGCTTTAAGGGTGACTCCAGCAAAGCAAAAAGCATCTACGAAAACGTTAACGCCCTCACCCCTGTCGATATTGCAGAATCCGTCTTCTGGGCTGCGACCCTCCCCGCTCACGTCAACATCAATTCCATCGAACTCATGCCCGTTAAGCAGGCCCTCGGACCTCTTAAAATCGTTCACAACGACTAGCGAGCTGTTTCACACTTGTGCAAGTGTTGTGGTGGGTGGGTGTTGTGTTATTGGGGCGCTGCCCCAAACCCTGCAAGGGGCGCTGCCCCTTGACCCCGCCCAAGGACGAGGCCCTTGGGAATCCCGCTATCGCTCAAAAAAACGGCTGAATGGGATGAAAGCTTCGCTTTCCTCTCCATCAGCCGTTTTTTTGAGCTAGTGGGCGTTTCCCGATCGCCTATTCTTCTGCCTTTTTCTGACCGCACGTATTCCTGATTGGTGGCAACGCACGGGAAAGAGAAAGAGCTTCTTTACGCCTTCTCACCCAAGTTTAAAAGCCGTTCAAGCGAAGCTTGAACGGCTTTTAAACTCGATGAGGATACGTAAGGGAATCATTCCCTTACGCGGGGGTTTGGGGGCTGGCCCCCAATTTCCCCCACCCACCCATCCAGCGCTAATGCGCTGGGACTGGCCCCCAATCTTATCCCCCCACCCACTCATCCAGCACGACTTTGCTGTCTGTAGCGAATGCCTGTAGAGTTAGGGAAATGGCATAAGACTGAACGAGGAGAGACATGCAAGAGATTCCGATGAACACCGCATCGCTGTATTTTGGAAAATCCGCACGCCTTGATGCGTGGCTGTTGCACTTCTTATCTGAAAACAACCTTGAATACACGATAGATCCGGACAAGAACGCATCGCAGGAACAGATGCGTTTCATGCTGTCACTGGAGGAAAATCAGGTTTATCTGCCATGCTCTGATCTGCTGGTACCGCACCTGTTGAGTTCGAAGCTTGATAGTGATCTCACGCGCCGCTACCACGAAAAATGGGTCGCACTGGTCAAGCTGGTTCGCCGCTACGTCCCGGACAAATACACGCGAAAGAAAATTATTCTGCTGTGCAGACATAAATACCGCCAAATTCAGGCATCGCCAATTGTGATTCCATCGCGAATGATGAAGCGGTTCCTGACAATTTTCATGACCCAGTCAGGGATAGAAGACCCTTTCCGCGGCATCCGCAGGAGATATAACCGACAGGCGCAAGAGGCTATTGAGTCGCCAGAACTGGATAGACTACTCAACGTGTGCCCGGAACGGTATATGAGCTGCAAAAGGCTGCAAGACCTGCGCTTTGATCTGGACCTGATGGAGCTGGAAAGGCTGATCCACCTCTCGACCATGTCAGGAATCTGGACCGAAGCGTACTACCAGGCGGCATGCGATAAAATCACCCCGACGGACCTAAGCGCACCGGAATCAACACGCTGCCTCGAAGAAACCTTTGGGCCATGCCCTGGCCAGCCGAGAAAAATCCTGTATATCCCGGACCGCGCGGGCGGCCTCATGTTTGATATCCTGATTATCCGCTCACTGCTCCGACAGGGCCATAAAGTCACGCTGGCAGTAAAAGAAGGATTTAACTTCGTCAGCCCGTCATTCTGGGACTGGGAACATGACCCAGTGCTGGCAAAACATATTTCTGACGCCTTTTTCCTGCAAAATAGCAGCGTGAGTAAAAACGAACTGCTGAGCGTCCAGCGCCAGCATCCTTTCCTGATTATTTCTGATGGCTCGCGAGAAGATTTAAATCTGTACCGCACGTCAATCACCTTCGCGCGGGCGTGGAAAGAGGCAGACCTCATCATGGCGACTGGGCACCCCCAGTTCCGCCGCCTCATTAACACAAGCCAAAAATTCAGCCGCGATGTGCTCTGCTGGTGGCGCGATAAAAGCGGCCGCTTCCAGATTCGGCTCAAAAAACGCCCCAAAAGCATCATTACTTTCTCAGAAAAAGATCTGGGCGATAAAGCTTTTGAAATCATCGAAGAAATGCGGGAAGCCAGAAATTCTGGACAAACCGTCATGTTCTATAGCGCAATTATTGGCTCCCTGCCGGGGCAGGTCGACCTTGCAATCAAGGTTGTCGACACCTATGTGCGTTACCTCCGAAAACGCCTCGCCAACACCTATATTATTAATCCCGCAGAACACTTTGAAGAAGGGATGGACGCGGACGACCTGATGTATATGTGGGAAAAGGTGCAGCGAAGCGGCCTTCTGAATGTCTGGCGTTTCCAGACCGTTGCTGACATTGAGCGAAGCTTTGAACTGATGGGGATGCGGGTCCCGCCAATCTGGGCAGGAAAAGACTCGACATTCTCCACGGGCTGCACCAAGGAGATGCAAATTGCACTCGACGTCCAGCGCAAGCACCGCGAACTCCAGATTATTGGCCCGGCACCAGAAAAATTCTTCCGCCGGAGCGAATACGGTGTTGGCAAATTCAGCGACGCCATTCTGGAGCAGTAGACCAGAATCCCAAGGGTGGAAAAAGGCGCCATATTCCTATACACAGCTTTTTCCGCCACAGCGCGAAAAGGAGACCAGAGACACATGACCCGACAGGAACGCGCAGACATCATTGCAGAGCGTCTTGCCCGGCGCTTTCCCGACCCGGACACCGAGCTGACATGGAATTCACCGTGGGAGCTTATGGTTGCAACGGTACTTGCTGCCCAGTGCACAGACGCCCGAGTCAACAAAGTTACGCCGGAGCTGTTCCGCCGCTGGCCCAATCCGGCCGCAATGGCCAAGGCCAATGTCGAAGAGGTTATGGAGGTCATCCACTCCACAGGTTTTTTCCGCAACAAGGCCAAGAATCTTGTTGCGTCTGCCAATCTGCTCATGGATGAGTTCAATGGCGAAATGCCGCGTACAATGGCCGAGCTGATTCGACTGCACGGCGTTGCCCGCAAAACCGCAAACATTGTGCTCGGCACGGCCTTTGGCATTCATGAAGGTGTTGCTGTCGACACCCACGTAAAACGCCTGACGTTTCGCATGGGGCTGACAGAATCCACCAATGTTGCTGTAATTGAAAAAGATTTGATGAAACTCTTTCCCCGCAAGCTGTGGGCAGACATTAACCACTGGCTGGTACTGTTTGGCCGTCAGGTGTGCAACGCACGCTCACCCAAGTGCCCGGACTGTGAACTGGCCGACATCTGCCCCAGAAAAGGGGTCTAGGTAGTATGCACGAAGACATTATTTCTCAACTGACAAAGCCCGGCGATTTCCGCGTTGCCGCCACAGAAGGCAAGGCACGCCAGGGCTATTTGATGACGGCACACGGACTGGTCAAAACGCCAGTTTTTATGCCTGTTGGAACCGTTGGCAGCGTCAAGAGCATTGACCCTCGCGACCTGCACGAGATGGAAGCACAGGTTATTCTGGGCAACACCTATCACCTGTATTTGCGCCCCGGCGACGAGCTTGTAAAACGCCGCGGTGGTCTCCATGCCTTTAATGGCTGGGACGGCCCTATCCTGACCGACTCCGGTGGGTTTCAGGTCTTTAGCCTGAGTGGCCTGCGCAAAATCACTGATGATGGCGTGGAATTCCGCTCCCACATTGACGGTTCCAAGCACTTTTTCACCCCCGAAAAAGCAATTTCCATCCAGCAGAATCTTGGTTCTGACATCATGATGTGCTTTGACGAATGCGCAGCATACGGTGCCAGCTACGAATACACCAAGAAAGCTCTAGAGCTGACGACCCGCTGGGCCAAACGCTGCCGCGAATTCCATAAGCCCGGCCAGAATGGCCAGCTGCTCTTTGGCATCACGCAGGGCGGATTCTTCCAGGACCTGCGAGACCGCAGCATTGCCGAGCTGAGCGAACTGCCTTTTGACGGCTTTGCTCTTGGTGGCCTGTCTGTTGGCGAACCCAAGCCCAAAATGCTGGAAGTGCTTCGCGCTTCTGCTCCGCTTTTGCCCGTGGACAAGCCGCGCTACCTGATGGGCGTTGGTACTCCTCTGGATATTCTGGACGGCATCGAAGCTGGCATTGACATGTTTGACTGCGTGCTTCCCTCGCGTAACGCCAGAAACGGCACGCTGTTTACATCGCAGGGCAAGGTGAACATCAAGCGCGCCGAGTTCAAGGAAGATGATTCTCCGCTGGACCCGGAATGCAACTGCTACACCTGCCGCACCTTCTCTAAGGCATACCTGCGGCACCTGTACACAGCAAAAGAGCTGCTTTCCTACCGCCTGAACACCATCCACAACCTGAGTTACTTCCTGAAACTCACCAAGGATGCCCGTCAGGCCATTCGCGAAGGCCGCTTTGCAGAATTCAAAAAGGGCGTCGAGGCCGTCTACGGTCCCAACAAATAGCCCTTTCCCAAGCCGATAAAAGAACGCCCACCTTGTGCTCGCAAGGTGGGCGTTCTTCGTTAGGGAGGAGTTTTTTAGTGCCACGAGCCTCAGTCACGCTGGGCTCTACTGCGACTGAGGCGAGAGCAATTTTTCAACATCGGCCATAATCTTTTTGCGGTGAATACTGGTGGCCTCAGCATCCGCCATAATCATGTCGAGCTGACGCGTGTGCATCGTCAAATACCCCATGACCCGAAGCTGCGTGCACATCACATCCTTTGGAAATCCTTCGTAGCGGGCAAGGACGGTATCGCCCCTGACGTTCACGTAAAAATCAATGTCCTCAAGAATCCCGCCAATAAACCGCGCACGCCGACAACGGCGATCATAATCAGCAGCTCCACCGGCAAAACGGAAATTCACATAGTTTCGCTGCGGCCGATCTCCGGCAACGGCTTCGACCGTTGAAAAATGAAACCCAAAGCGCGACTGCAAGTTGCAGTAATCACGGGACACCAAAAAATAATTCCGGTTCGCAAACTTGGACTGCAAGGCTGGGTGCAATGCAGGATTAACGGTCGCCTCGGCAACAATGGACATAAAGCCTCGCGTGTTAACTCGCGGCGGTCCTTCCCACGGGATAGCGCTAATCCCCGCCCAAAGGGCCAGCATGGGAACAGACGCAATATTGCTGATGTCCACAGAATTTCCGTCTTCTGGACGCACAAACCCATCCTCAAGATCAACGACCCAAAACTGGGTTGCTTCTCCCTTGTCCACCAGCCGCTTGCTCGCGCAGTCTTCCTGATCGCGATTCATGTTGCTTTCAAACATCTCGTGCACGGCCTTCTCATGACAAAAACGCGTAATGTCGTGCAACGAGCGAATGTTGCGCACCCGAAAATCCGGGGAATCCGGATCAACAAGGTTCAGGGGCAGAAGGAGCTTGCTGATCTGCCGGAGCAGCTCATAAACAGGACTGCCCTTCATGAGATCAGGGCGAGGCTTCCCCCGCTGCAACAGGTCATCCACACAGCCCGGATAAATCACACAGCCGTCAGCATCAACAGTCACAACCCGTCGAGGTCTCAGCGTGCTCAAGGCCCCGGTATGCCCTGTGATGACAGGAATACCAAACTCCCGCGCCACGTTGGCAAAATGCCCGGTCACACTGCCCTGCTCGGTCACAACCGCCGCGCACCAGTTCAGGAGTGAAGCCCACTTTGGCAGGGCCAGACGGGTCACGAGTACAGATCCGGGAGGAAACTGGAGGGCGTCGACATCACTTTCGACCCGATACACAGGGCCGCAGCCAACGCCGGGACTTGCCGTCTGGCCACCTGTGGACACAGGTTCGCCATAGCGCCGCGTCGCTGCCTCTGGCACGACTTCGGCAGAGTCGCGCCGCGCCAGAGGCCGACACTGGAGGATATACAACCGGCCATAAGTATCCAGACACCACTCAATATCCTGTGGTGTTCCGTAATAGTCTTCCAGCCGAGTCGCCATGTCCGCAAGTTGCAAGGCGTGGTCATCGCCAAGAGCGGGGGCATCAATCTGCTCTTCTGGCTGTTCGACCAGCACAACGCCCTCTTCCTTGCGGCATATATATTTTTCCGTTTTGTGCGCCGTCACCCGCGAGCGGATGTGCAACACGCTCTCTCCGGGATGCGGGCGGGAAACTTCTATGCGGTCCGGGGTCGCCTTCCCATCCACCACCAGTTTGGGAAGACCCCAGACCGCGTGAATGATAACCGCCCTGTCGCGTACATTCACAGGGCTTCTGGAATACACAACGCCCCCGGCTACGGAATCCACCATAGCCATACCACCAACACACATGGCGACGTCTTCATCGCGTATACCTCTGTTCAGCCTGTAGCTCAGGGCGGGTAACCCATACAGGCTAGCCACAACTTCCCGGTAGGCGTCTGCAAGTGTATCCCGGTCAACATTCAAAAGTGAGCGAAACTGCCCGGCAAAGGAGGTTCCTACGGCATCCTCACCAAGGGCACTGGACCGCAGCGAAATATGCAGATTCGGTCCAAGTCGCTTATTCAAAATATCAAACTGTTCAAAAAGACTGTGCTCCAGTTTCTCTGGGAGCTTCGTCTCCATTATTTTTTGCTGAATCTGGGCGGACAGCGCAAAGCGCTCGCTCATGTCTTCCACTTTCGTAGCCTGAATCAGCCGTTCTATCTCTTCCTGCAAACCGTCCTGACTCATAAACTCGTCAAAACCGCGAACTGTCACCACAAAGCCCGCAGGCACAGGCAAACCAATCTGACTGGTAATTTCACCAAGGTTCGCCATCTTGCTCCCCACAACGTCCGCAAGATTCTTGTCGACGATTTCCAGCGGAACAACCCTGTCCGTATTCATCTTGGTCCGGGTCGGAGCAAGGGCCTCCGTGATCTGTGTCTGTATGCTGTCAAAACGGCTAAACAGCTGCTGATATTTGCCCGGAGCGATGTTATCGAGATGCTTGATGACGTTGTACACGCTCACCGACATGGCTGTGCAGCTTGCCCGGACAAAGGACATGCCAAACACGCGCCCACCGTGCAGGACTTCTTCCACATCACTCATCAGCTCCAAAGCACGCGAGTTGGCAGCCAGCAGAATCTGAAAGCTGTGATGCTGGTTGCGACAGGCCAGTCTGCGTTCCTCACGCTCCGTACTGCTGGGGCGTTCCCGCGTGATGCCTGCCATTCTGTCAACTATGCTTCGAAGCCATGCCATGTGTGTTCCCTGTGTCGTTAGGGCTAAGGTTCTGGGAGGGAGTAAGGAGGGCCGGCCATGCCGGACCGGCCCCGTGTCAGGAGACCAACACAATCCTTGGGAATTGAGAAGGCGATCCCGATGAATGCTCTAGACTTCCTTCTTGTCTCCGGCGCTCATGACCAGTCCCAGTCCCTCAAAGAGATAGAAAATGGTCATGCCCCACCAGACAGTATAGAAGATGTAAAACACCAGAGCAAAGGTCAGAACGCCTGCACGATCGGAGGCGTGTTCTGGCTCAATCCCGTAGAAATTATAGCCAACTTCAACGGCTCGTTTCTGAATGCTGTCCATGAATGCGGCAAGCTGAGTCTTTTCCTTGCCGCCCTGATGCTTGAGTTCCTGACTCATTTCGCCAAGAGCCTGCCACCAGGTAAACAGCACCAGCCGTTCATCCATGCCATAGCGACCACTCACAGTGTCACCACGGTTTTCAAACATGTCCATCGAGTCTTCGAGGACAGTATTGAGGACCGGGCTTACAGCACCTGAGACTGTCAGCGTTGCATTTTCCACAGACACATCCGCGACTTTGCCCAGCACAGCGGCAATCCGCATAGCCAGCTCATCGGGATTCTTTTCGTCAGTGGGAGCCTTGAGTGTCAGTTCCAGCTGCTCACCGTCATACTCCTGCACTTCAGCCTCAAGCCCAGGGATATACTCTGTCGAGCCTTTGGCAATGGTATTAAACAGATGGTCGGAGTATTCCAGAGCGTTCATGCCGTCCCCATATAACGGGGAGAACATCAGCGCGAGCAGAACCAGAAAGACCAGTCCCATCGAAGAGCCGACCATGAGATGCTTTTTGTCGTAGTGTGCCATTTATGCCTCCTCTCGCAGCAGCTTCATGTTGCCGAAGAACTTCGACAGAACCCACACTGCGAAAATGCCAATGGTAATGAAGAACAGGAAGTTGCCAATATCCGTGCTCACAGAGGCAAGAGAAGGAGAAATGGAAATGACCTTCATGTCATTGAGCTTTGCCGGAAGGGCAAAGAGCCGGTTGACGAATCCTGCCAGAATTGCGGTGGCATAGAATCCGCGAATGTAGATTCCCTTGACGACCTTTGTGGTCAGCGCGCCAACCTGAATGCCGATCAGCGAGCCAAGCAGCATCCCCATTGCGAGGGTATAGAAGATGAATCCATAAATGGCATACTGGGAAATGGCGCCATAGCCAGCGGTAAAGATAATCTGGAGAATATCCGTACCGACTGTGGTAAAGGACGAAACGCCAAGGATGTACACGAACATAGGGAAGGTCAGGAATCCACCGCCAACGCCCATGATGGCTGCGGCAAAGCCAACAACGCCACCACACAGGGCAACAAACAGGGCCGGGATCTTCTTCCCGCCGGGAGTCAGATCTTCGTCAAAACTAATGAGTGGCGGAATACGACTTGCCTGCAAACACTCTGGCAACGAGCGACGGTGCGATTTTTTCTCGGCCGCGACCACCTGCTCTGCCTGCGGAGCGTTCTCGCTGCGACGCAGTTTCAGGAAATCCTGCAAGGCATAAATACCAAGGAAACCCAGCAGGAACACGTAAATGAGGCTGATAAAGGTATCAGAAAGAAGCGGGTTAAAGTTGTAGAGCGCGCGGTTAATGACACCGCCACCCGTCACGCCAAGGATGGAGCCAACCAGAAAGGCGACTGCCAGTCCCACTGAGACGTTGCCCAGCTTCTTGTGAATTGCCGTGCCCATGATGGCCTTGGCAAAGATGTGAAAGAGGTCGGTACCAACGGCCAGAATGCCCTTGATACCCGCACTCATCAGTGCCGGGGTAATGATAAACCCGCCGCCAGCGCCGATGCAGCCGGTAATAAGCCCGGCGCACAGGCCAATCACAATGGACACGCCAAAAATCACAGGCGTGTAGAATGCGGGTGAGTACGCCTTTTTCCCGCCCAAAATTGCCGGAAGTTCTGGTGACGCTATGGCTATGGAGCCGATAACGATTGGCACAACCATGAGGGCGAGAATGAACAGTCTTTTCTTACTGGTGAGTATGTTTCTGGATGTTTCCAAATCCCACCGTGCGTAGGCTTTGGAACCCTCCAAAAGCGCCTGATACATCTGCTTTCCGAGCTTCATGCTAAGCTCCTCCGTTTCATGTGTCCTCAATCGACGTTCCCGTGCGTTCTTTGGGAACTGCCCTATTTTGTTCTGCTGGCTGCTGGCTCGTGGCGTCCTGCAGCCGGTGTAAAAGAATTGTAAAATTCACAGGTTTGAGCAGGTAATCATAGGCACCAAGCTCCATGCCCCTAATGGCATCATCCATGTCGGCGTGCCCGGTGAGCATGATGACTTCTGTTTCGGGTGCATATTTCCGGATGTGCTTCAGCACGCCCATGCCGCCAATGCCGGGCATCTTTACATCCAGCACAACCACATCAAAAATGTCGTGCTTCAACACGGCGACCGCTTCTTCACCGCTTGCTGCACACATGACTTCTGCTCCGCGATGCGTCAGACGACGGGCCAGCGCCTCAGAAAAGGCTCGCTCGTCATCCACAAGAAGAAGTCGACATTCCAGATCGTTCATGACTGTGCCCTCTTGAGCCGAGCTGCTGCGCGCATCTTTTTCATAAGCGTCTCCAGCTCGCAGGGTTTAGTAAGATAATCAAACGCCCCGGCCCGCAGACCCTCCTGTGCTGCCTCCTGCGACCCGTGGCCGGTGAGCATCAGCACAGGCATGTCCGGCACCATGCGCCGGAAAATTTTCAACAGTTCGATGCCGTCCATGTCCTGCATCTTGAGATCAACAACAGCGAGATCGAATTCCTGCTCCCGTAAAGTCTGGAGCGCATCCCGACCTGAGGGCGCACCTGTAATGAGAATGCCGCGCCTTTTGAGGCGCTTTTGCAAAATCTCCAGGTAGCCCTTTTCGTCATCAACAAGCAGCACAGAAAGAGTGCGCTCCTGTGGATACGAGCTGTCGTGACCTGTCATGACTAATCCCCTCGCCGAAGCACAATGTTCTGGCTTTCCTCTTCGAGGATTTCGTCTTCCTCATCGCCCTTCCGCTCTTTGGCTTCGGTAATCTTGGCCGCAAGCTCTTCGATGTCGCAGGGCTTAATCAGGTAGTCAAAAGCGCCATACTTCATGCCATCAACGGCGGATTCAACAGTGCCGTGCCCGGTGAGCATAATGACCTGCACCAGCGGAAAGCTGGACCGAATGCGCCGCAGGGCTTCGATGCCATCCATGCCCGGCATGCGGATATCGAGAACCACCACATCCACATGCGTATTAAGAGCGAGCTTTTCCAGTGCATCCGCCCCGGAATGTGCACTCAGGCATTCAAAACCACGCTTCCCCAGTCGTCTGTTCAGGGCATCAACAAACGGCTGCTCGTCATCAACAATCAGCACGCCCGTTTTGAGTCGAGTCATGATGTCCTCTCCTTGTCCTGCTGGTCAGTGTCTGCACCGCCAGCCTGTTCATGTTCCGGCTGAGAAGGCTCATCCGGCTCCCCGATGGGCAAACGAAGCATGAACTCCGTGCCCACGTTTGGGGTACTTTCTACGCTGATTTCACCACCCATTTTCTGAACAATGCCGTACACAATCGACAGGCCCAGTCCGGTGCCCTTTCCAACGGGCTTGGTGGTAAAAAATGGATCAAAAATACGATTCAGATTTGCCTGTGGTATGCCTGCGCCAGAGTCACGAACCAAGAGCACAATGTCCTGCCCATCCTGCCGGGTGGTCACAGTCACGGTTCCGCCGTCACTTCCAACGGCATCCACAGCGTTATTGACAAGATTCAAAATGACTTGCTGGAGTTCCGAAGGAGAGGCAGACATACGTGGCAGATCCTCGGAAAGATCCAGCATGACTTTGCAGTTTCCACATCTGGAACGCTGATCTGACAGGCCCACCAGATCTGAGACGAGAGCATTAAGGTCAAGGGCCTGCGGGGTGGGATCGAGTTTGCGTGCAAACGAGAGCAGTTTGTGCGTAATTTCCTTGCATCGAATGCCCTGCGTCTGAATCTGATCCACAGAACGCTCGATTTCTTCCTGTATATTCTCCAGCTTTTCTTCGTCTCCGAGGAGATCCCCAATCCATCCGGCCTCCTCGACCATGATGGCAACGGGATTGTTGATTTCGTGGGCGATGCCAGCTGCCAGCTCACCAAGTGAGGCCATGCGACCAGCCTCTATGATCTGGTCATTCATGACTTCCTTTTGTTTGTCTGCCCGCCGGATGCCGCGAACCATCCACTGCGCAAGGAAAACAGCGGTTAAAATGATGGTTATTCCACCAGCACCAACAATGAAGAAAATAATTCTGCGAGTCCGCTGGAGTTCTGAAAAGGCATCCGCAACATCCTGCCGATATACGAGTATCCAGTCGCCACCCTTGAGTGGGGTCGAGACATAAATGGTATCCACATCCTGCGGATCGACATGCCGGAAGATAGATACCCGGTCAGGCATAAACGCCGATGCCCAGTAAGGTCGGAGGGGGTGACGGAGGGACCCGGGGTGCGTAGGTCCTTCCGTCTCCTCCACATGCTCTTGGTGCGCCTTTATGAACCACTGTGCATCGAGGGGCTGCTCATGCCGTGGTCCAGTCTGGAAAGTGCCCGAGGTATTGATGATGTAGGCGCTACCTGTTCTGCCAATACGTATATTTTCAACCAGCGCGTTAAAGGCCATAAAATCGATGGTGGCCCGAAGTATCCACGGTTCTCCGTTCCAAATCTGGCGGACCGCAATAATGAAATGCGGAACGCCCCGAAGTCCGAGAAACACGTCGCTGATATAAAATTCCTGATCCATGGCCTGCCTAAACCAGCCCGCATCGGAATAGTCCGCGTGAGCGAGGGCATACGGGCCAGCATAGGCAAGCTGGATCCCATCCGGGGCAACGAAGCCCAAATCCACAAAGGCTCCGCTAAATTCTTCCTGAAGGTGCTTGAGTTCTGTCTCCAGACTCAGGCTGTCACGCAGCTCATTGACATCAAGGCTGCGCGAGACCAGACGCAACTCTCCAAGCTTTTCAGACAAATACAGGTCTATTGTCTGCTGGTGCTTTTGCACCATCTCCCGAAGCTGGGCTTCGACCTTTTCTTCAAAGGCGGCCCCAAAACGGGAGGAGCTAATGCCGCTAATCAATAACAGTGGCGTCAGCGAGACCACGGCAATAATGCTGGCCATGATCTGCGTGAGCCTGCGGTAATAGCGGGAGTCGTGAAGAGCCTCTTCAGCTTTCATATTTCGGCTCCTGCGAAAGAGGGAAAGGAGAACATTTCTCGATTTCGGAAGAGGAGGAAGAGGACTGCGCATCATCACAGGCAAGAAGTCGTGCCACGGTCTGTTTCAGGGAGCTTGGGTCAGCTTTTTTTTCAACCACGGCTTCTGCCTGTGCCAGGACAACCAGATGCGCAGCCTCTGGCATGAGGGCATGGACGATCAGGGGGTGCAATGCGAGATTTCCATGCGAATCAAGAAGACCTTCCTCCAGGTAAGGAACCTCTATATCTATGACAAACACATCAGGCTCAGCCGTTGACTGCGCTGCTTTTCGCAGTTCGCGACCATCCCCCACAGACACAACGCAATAGCCTTCGGACCGAAACTCGCGCTCAAGAAAACGTCGAATCCGAGAATTGCGTTCTGCGAGAATGACTGTAGGAGTGTGCCCTTTGTGTGTTCGATTCTTCATGCTTTTGCATGAGCATCCTTCGTGCCAAAATGCACAAAAGTTTTAAAAACCTCTAAGCACCCGTCAGACAACAAAAAACCGCGACTCTGCAGAAAAGCAAAGTCGCGGTGTATTCGGATTTTTCGTTAAGATATTTTACACAGTGTAAAAAAGTTTGTGAGAAAGCGCACAATTCACATCACAACATAAAGAGGAATTCTCTCCTTGTCTGGCCGGGGTCACTCGTCTCTGGAAATGAGTGTATCTATCTGAATATCATAGCGATCTATTCGAGAAAGCAAAGTGGGCCGCGACATGCCTAAAAGCTTTGCCGCCTGCGCCCGGTTCCCCTCAGTCAGCCGAAGCGCCTCAGAGATGGCAATTTTTGCAAAGTAGTCGATGATCGTATCAAAACAGTGCCCTTCCTTTTTGGTGGTCAGCTGCTGCACAATCCATTTTCGCGCCAGACTCCCCACGTCTTCCTTTGCCGCAGGGTGAACATCCTCTTCACCATACAGGGCCTGATGCGCATTCTCAGGAGTCACCGGACACCCCCGCGAAAAGATCAAAGCCTTGTGCATGGCATTATTCAGCTCGCGCACGTTGCCCGGCCACACATGCTGCTCCAGAATCTGCAAAGCCTCTGGCGTCATGCCCGGATTATGCGTCTCCAGCTCCCGCGCATGCCGGGAAAGAAAATGCTCCGCCAGCAAGTCCACGTCCCCTTCCCTGCTGCGCAGGGGGGGCAGGTTCAGCGTAACCACCTTGAGCCGATAATACAGGTCTTCCCGAAAACGTCCTTCCTGAACAGCGGCCTCAAGGTCTCGGTTCGTCGCGGCAATAATGCGAACGTCAACGGAATGCGCCCGGGCCGCGCCCAGCCGCTCGACACTCTTCTCTTCGAGCAGGCGCAACAGCTTTGCCTGAATGGTAAACGGCATGTCGCCGATCTCATCCAGAAAGATTGTGCCCCCATCGGCCTGCTCAATTTTGCCCACCCGTCGGCTCACAGCGCCAGTGAATGCGCCTTTCTCATAGCCAAACAGTTCGCTCTCCAGCAGCGTTTCAGGAATCGCCACACAGTTGATAACGATAAACGGTTTTTCCGTACGGCCGCTGTGCTGATAAATAGACCGCGCCACCAGTTCCTTGCCTGTCCCGGATTCTCCACGCACCAAAACTGTGGCGTCTGTCTGCGAAACCCGGCCAATGGCCTTGTAGACTTCCTGCATGGCAGGGCTTCGCCCGACCAGCGCATAGGGAGAATCACTTTCTGGTGCAGCGTCCACATCGACCCGGGTTCGCATAAAGCGCCCCGCATCAAGAGCCTGCTCAACCAAAGCCAAAAGGTCCGGAACATCAAAAGGCTTGAGCACATAGTCAAAGGCACCAAGCTTGGTCGCTTCAATAGCAGTTTCCGTGGTGCCGAACGCCGTCATAATAATCACCGGAAGCCGAGGCTCGTGCTTATGCATGACCGTAAAGCCCTCAAGGCCAGTCATCCCCGGAAGCCGCACGTCCATAATCACAAGATCAGGACAGTTCTGCTCCACAACACGAATGCCTTCCTCGGCTGATGGAGCCTGTAAGACGTCATAGCCCTCCTGTCGCAGCAAACGCCCAAAGCTTTGATTCAGCTGGGCGTCATCATCAACTATGAGAATCGATGCCACGTTCCTTTCTCCTGTGCTGGAAGCGTTATGGTAAATGTTGTTCCCTCACCAAGGCGAGACTTTACAGTAATGGTCCCGTTGTGCTCCTCCACAATCCGCTTGGCAATGGACAGCCCAAGACCTGTGCCTTCTTCCTTGGAGGAATAAAAGGGCTGGAAAAGCCGGGAAAGGTGCTGCTCAGAAATACCCGGTCCGGTGTCCCTGACCTTGAGCGTCACAATGTCTCCCATTGGACGCACATAGCCCTTCTCTGCCGAGAGCGTAATCGACCCACCGCGGCCCATTGCATCGCAGGCATTAATGAGCAGATTGACCAGCACTTCTTTCAGCTGATCTGGATCGCCATGAATAGGCAGACTCTTCTCTGAACGATTGTGCACAATGTCGACTTCATACGAATCCAGTCGATGCCGCAAAAGCGTCAGCGCACTTTCCACAATGTCCGAAACATCCACGTCCTGTATCTGAAGTTTTGGCGGACGGGAGAACTCAAGAAAGTTTCGGGCGATACCGTCGATGTGCCGAATCTCTTCGGTAATGACCTCAAAGTCTTCTTTCTGGTCATCATTCAGGCGCAGACTTCGCCCCAGCGAAAAGAGGCGAATCTTTACCGAGGTCAGCGGATTGCGAATGCTGTGAGCGACGCCCGCTGCCAGCTTGCCTGTCAGTGCCCATTTTTCGGACTGTTTGAGCGACTCCTGACTGCGTTCAAGCTGATCGTGGGTACTGTCCACATCATCCAAAAGCCCCCGGACACGAATCCCAAGATCAGAAATATCATCGGGCCGCAACGGCACGCCGGGGCGTACATTCATCTGGTCTGCCATTTGGCGAATGGGGCGTAAAATCATGCGGACAATCACCCACGCCAAAAAAATTCCGAGCACCACCACAGCAGGCATTGTGGCAAGCGAAGCGTTACGAACCGCCTCCAGCTGACCTGCGATATCTTTGTTGGACCGAGCGAGAGCTGTTTCATGAATATGGCGATAGTCCTGACAGAGGTCCAAAAGTGACGCAAACTGGCTACGAATAAGTTTATGCAGGGCAGTGCCCTCTTCCTCTGCCCCGGCCCGGTAGCGCTCCAGCACGGTATCGCGGGCCTGCACATAGTTTTCGTAGGAGGTGTCAATGGACTGGAGAAGACGCATCCCCTCTGGCCCAGTGTCTCCCTTCATCGCGGTATCCAGCCACTGCCGAAAATTCTGGTTCTTTTGCGACAGCCGTTCCAGCCACTGCGGGTCCCGGTCCTGAAAATAATAGGTCGTAATGCCTTTCTGCTCCACAAGGGCTATGGTCAGCTCCTCCGAAGCCCGCATTGCCGCAGTGCTCCTGTTCACAACGGTTGTCATGATGCCATCCACGCGCAGGGCATACCACAGCGCCATCAGCCCAACGGCCACCGTTATGCCAACCAAGGAAAAAAGCAGAAAAAAGATGTGTCCACGTAAAGAGAGCCTGTTCCACATGATACATTCCTTCGAGACGCAAAAAGTTCATGTACTGCGCCAAGCGCCTGTAACGTCACTCATACGACAGTCACGCGACACCGATCACCACAAGCAGTCACAAACAAAAAATATTCTCAAGACATCCAAAAGAATCTGTAACACCATTCTTTACTTTTTTTGAAGCACCGCAATTTCATATTTTTGAACAGGATTACAGGCTCTTTTTGTCGCACTCCCAGAGATGATGCCTGCGCCCTGAACGGCGACAGTTCCTCGCGATTTCTTTCACAAAGAAAACATGCAAGCCTTTGGGTCTCAAGGAATTTTTCGTGTTGGAAAGCAGCTCTTTTTTCTTTTTTGCCAGGGCAGACTCCCCAAAAACTCGCCGCAACTTCGCGCCAGCACAGAGTTTCCGCACAAAAAAGTGCAGGACTTGCAAGGCTTCACAGCCCGGTATAACGTGCTTTTTATGCCATACCCCAAGACTGCCAGCGTGGCCCTTGCATCCTGCCGGGATTATGAAAAAAAATGCCTTGAGGAGCGTCTCGAGTCTCTCCTTGCGGCAACAGGTCTTGCTGTGCGCCCTGGAGAACGAATTCTTGTCAAACCCAACCTTGTTTCAGGAAAGAATCCCCTCGCCTGCACCGAGCCAGCACTCGCAGCGGCAGTCTGCGCCTATGCCCTCGACCATGATGCAGACGTGACAGTTGCAGATTCTCCAGCCTTTGGCTCTGCGGCGCTTGTCGCAGAAAAAACAGGTCTCCAGTCAGCTCTCGCCCCTCTGGGGCTTCGTGTCGAAACGCTTAATGAACCAGCCTCCAGAGGACTTTCCTTTTCTGCGCAGATTGGCGTCTCGCGCAAGGCTCTTGAGGCGGACCGCATTTTTAATCTTCCCCGACTCAAGGCCCACTGCCAGATGCGCCTCAGCCTTGCTGTCAAAAACCTTTTTGGCTGCGTCACAGGAATTCGCAAAGCCATCGCTCACAGCCGTTATGGAGAATGCGAAAACCGTTTTGAAGCCATGATTCTTGACATTGGCGACATGCTCCCTCCCAGCATAAACCTGCTGGACGGCGTCACCTGCATGCACAAAACAGGTCCGACTGACGGCGAAGCCCTTGAGCTTGGCTTTCTCGCACTTTCCGAAAATCCCGTGGCACTGGACACCTGCATTGCCCACATGCTCGGCCTTGAGCCTCGCGACCTGACCCTGTGGGCCGAAGCTGTGGAGCGTGGCATCCCCGGAGCCTCCCTTGAAGACCTCTGCTTCCCTCTGGAACAGCCTGACGCCTTCCCCTGCGATGCCTTCATCGTTCCACATATCCTCAAACCTGTGAGTTTCCGTCCTTCCCGACTTGCCCTGAGCGCGCTCAAGCGGCTCTGCGCGCACTTCCGATAACCTCCCAGCCCAAGGACAGCCTATGCCGACACAGCTTTCTTCCCCTGCACTCTTTCGTCATCGCTATACCATCACCGGTGCGGTGCAGGGGGTGGGTTTCCGCCCCTTTATTTATCGCATTGCCCTCCATGCAGGACTCACCGGAAACGTGCGCAACAGCCCCGAGGGTGTCATTATTGAAATACAGGGAAAGAGCAGCGAATGCGCCGAATTCGCCACGGCTCTACGAGAAGAACTCCCTCCACTTGCCCGTATTGTGACCTGCGACATGGCAGAAATTCCTCCGCTTGAATCCGAAGACGCCTTCGAGATTCTCCAGTCGACGGGCGGTGAAGGGCACTCCGTGCTTATCAGCCCAGACGTTGCAACCTGCCCGGACTGCCTTAACGATATTTTCGACATCAAAAATCACCGCTACCTCTACCCATTCACCAACTGTACAAACTGTGGACCGCGCTACACCATCACCCGCTCCATTCCCTATGACCGCGACAAAACATCAATGGCCTGCTTCCCGATGTGCGAAAGCTGCACCGAGGAATACACCAATCCGCTAGACCGCCGGTTCCATGCCCAGCCCAACGCCTGTCCCAAGTGTGGCCCAGAAGTCTGGATGACGGACAACGCGGGCAAGGAACTCTACCGCAAAGAGCCTTCACTTCCAGCCGCAGCCCGTGCCCTTGCCGAAGGAAAAATTCTGGCTGTCAAAGGGCTGGGTGGCTTCCACCTCATGTGTGACGCCCGGTCGTCCGAAGCAGTCCAGACACTCCGCCAGCGGAAAAACCGCTATGGGAAACCTCTTGCGGTTATGGTTCCAGACATGGACACGGCCCGCCAAATCGCCACCATTTCTGATGAAGAAGAACGCTGGCTCTCTGGCATAGAACGCCCCATTGTTATTCTCAGCACGCCAAGCTCTCCCCTTGCACCAGAACTCAACCCGGATACTCCTGACCTTGGCCTTGTTCTGCCGTACACCCCGCTGCACCACGTTCTCTTTTTCCTCTACAAGAAGCTTCTGCCCAAAGGGGCCATTCCCGCGCTGGTCGCAACCTCTGGCAACCTCAGTTCTGAACCCATCAGCATTGGGAACCGCGAAGCCATAAACCGTCTCGGAAGCATTGCCGACTTTTTCGTCCTTCATAACAGGGACATTCTCATCCGCTGTGACGACTCGGTCATGCGCGTTATAGAAGGCTCCGACGGCCCGCAGCCGTTGTTCTACCGCAAGGCCAGAGGCTTTACGCCCCGGCCCATCTTTCTCGATCACGCCGGACCAAGTGTTTTTGGTACCGGACCAGAACTCAAAGACACACTCTGTGTCACCAAGGGCGATCAGGCTTTCGTGAGCCAACACATTGGCACTATGGAAAATCTGGAAACCTTTTCCTTTTTCAAGGAAATCGCAGGGCACTTGCCTGCCATTCTCCAGACAAGCCCAGAACTCGTGGTCCACGACCTGCATCCGGACTACATGAGCACCCGCTGGGCAACTGAGGAGTCCCGAACACCGCACTGTGCCATCCAGCACCACATTGCCCACGCGCACGCAGTCATGGCAGAAAACGCCTTTTCTGGCCAAGCCATCATTCTTGCCCTTGATGGCACAGGCTATGGCGAAGACGGAACTCTCTGGGGTGGTGAGTTCCTCCTCGTTGACAACGAAGCCTGCACCCACACCCGCCTCGCGCACTTTCAGCCCCTCCCCCTGCCTGGTGGCGAGCGTGCAATCCGCGAACCGTGGCGACTCGCACTGAGTGCCCTCGTTGCGCTTGGCGAGGATATTCCCGGCACTCTTCCGTGGACCTCCGCGCACAAGAAAGAACAGCCCCTCGTCCTTTCCATGCTCAAAAAACAGCTCAACAGCCCCACCAGCACAAGCTGCGGTCGACTTTTCGACGCGGTGGCAGCCATCCTTGGCCTCTGCTCCAGCATAGATTACGAAGCTCAGGCCGCTATTCTCCTCGAAACCGCACAGGGCACCATGCGCGACGTTCAGGTACACAAGCCCTATCTTTGCGAACTTCGCTCAAGCCCAGACGGGCACCCTGCTATCTTTGAATCCCTCAAGCTCTTTCAGCAGGCCTTCCACGACGCCCAAAATGGTGAATCCCGATCCACCATCAGCCGACGTTTCCATCAGGGACTCGTCATATCTCTGGCAGAAGCCGCCCAGTCCCTTGCCCTCAGCACTGGCATTTCCCATGTGGGGCTGACTGGCGGAGTCCTTATGAACAAGACTTTGGCAGAACGCCTTCCACATTCCCTTTTAAAACGGGGGATAACGCCCCTAACACACACTCAGCTCCCCCCCGGTGATGCCTGCATCTCTTTAGGACAGGCCGCATACGGGCAGGCGCTTCTGCGAAAAAAAAGTTCTGAATAAAAAATACGCGTGGCTGACAGCTTTTTCTCCTGTCACGCCACGCTTTTTTTCTTTTATGATTCCAAAACGCTATGTGAATTCTTTTCCCAGCAGCTCTTTTCCCGAAGCTACTGAATGTGTGCACCCCCTTCCCGATTTTTCGAAAATTCTGATATGATGGGGGCTATGCCTATTGTACAGAGTCCACAAAACCCATCCCGCCGACGTGCATTGCGCACAATGGTTGCAGCCTCGCTGCTGCCTCTCATCGGCTATTGTCCGAGTTCCGCCGAAGCTACGACCGTCACCCTGCGGGCCTCTGCCCACCGGGATGCCTGCACTTCTCCCATCAACGTCATCATTCCCAAAAGCTATGAGCCACCAAGCACAGAACGCGACATGCGCCTCGTGCGAACAAAGCTCACAAAGGCCACCCTCGATTTTTTGCAAACGCACTACGCGGGCCGCAACGTTCCCCTCTGGGGCAAAAAGTTTGAGCAGATCGACTTTGAAAAGCGCATCTCAAACATCAGCTACTGGATTCTGCACGGCGTGCAGCAGCACAAAAAAATTTACCCCGTTGATCCTGCATGGATCATGGGGCAAATGATGGCCGAATCCTTTTTCTATGAGTTTGCGGTCTCCCGCGCCTTTGCGGTTGGTGTCTGTCAGTTCATTGCCCCCACAGCCCGCGGCTACGGCATGCTCTGTGCTGGCGACAAAGACGCCCACGCCAAGCCCCCCTACAAGGCAACAGACAAGGCAGGTCAGCTCAAGCGCTATTACGACATTCGTGGTGAATGGAAAAAAGCCCGAGCCAAGCGCAATGCCATTGGCGGCGGCCGAAGCACGCTCATGCACAAGGCTCTTGTTGCCTCATCAAAAGGAAAAGTTCTGCCCGAGGCCTCGCAGTACTTGCAGCAGAACAAAAAAGTCAGCGCCCTTGATACTCAGGTCAAAGACGCCCGCGACAAATACCGGGAATACATCAAGGCAAACCTTGAGGGACGCGATATTTTTAACGATGCGGACTACGCTTTTCTTTCCGGCTTTGACCAACGCGTAACCTACAACAAGCCCATTCCTGCAATGGTTCAGATGATTGCCGAGCATCTGCGCCAGCGAAACGGGAACATCATTGCCGCCGCCGCAGGCTACAACGCCGGGCTTCGTCGTACACAAAGCAAGGACCGTATCTATTCACCATATGGCAAACTTCCGAACTTCTCGGAGACCGTGACGTACGTCAGCCGTATTTTCATCAATCACCACGAGATTAGCCGCCGAATGACAGAGTAAGCACACAACGCAGAGTTCATCTTTATTTCCCCAATATTCTTTGCTATTCTTCCATATTGGGAGATGAATTTCTCTTGCTGTCTCCATGCTTGAGCGTTAGAACCCCTCTTTCAAACGAGATTCCCTTTTGGAGGTGTTCACAATGGCTCGTGGTTTGCTCTATGCCTTTATTTCGGCATTCTGCTTCGGGCTGCTCCCTGTATTGAGCAAGCTAGCTTTTGGTTGCGGCATGACGACATTCGAGATTTTACAGTACCGCTTTGGCTTTGGCGCGCTTTGTCTCGCTGTCTATTTTGCCATTGCCCGACCGCAGCTCTTTCGCATCAGCAGAGAAGGCCTCATTAAATCCCTTCTTGTTGGTGCTGTCTTTTTCCCCATGCAAAGCACTGGTTTTGTTGGGGCCGTCAAGTACATCCCCGCCTCAACAACGGCGCTCATTATTTACGGCTATCCAGCCCTGACAGCCATTGCCTCAGCAATTCTCTTTAAGCAGCCGCTGACCAAAAACATCACGACCTCGCTTGTGCTGATCTTCTCTGGCTGCGCCCTTGTCTTTTGTGATGCCTTCCTTCATTCCGCTGACTATCGCGGCGTCCTTCTTGCCGTCAGCAGCATGCTTGGCATCGCCCTCAATTTCATCATTGGACAACTTCTCCTCAAAGGTGAAAACGCCCAGTCCGTGACGTTTTACGTGCTTCTCAGCTCCGCCATCGCGTACTTTGCCGCAAACACGTATCTCTCCGGAGCACCGTCCAACCCGCTGGACCTCAGCAGCCGCGCCCTCATTATTTCTTTCTCTGTAGGTCTCATCAGCACAACCCTCGCCATTCTCTTTATGTATATGGCCATCGAAAAAGTCGGCAGCACATACACCTCGATTTTCTCATGTTTCGAGCCTGTCACTTCCGTCTTCTTTTCCTGGGTTCTTCTGAGCGAACCGCTCGCAGCATGGCAGCTTGCCGGTGCAGCGCTCATTATTGGCGGCATCATCTGGCCCAACAAAAAGCTTCTCTCCAAGCCTATTCCGCCCCGCGAGGCGCACTCGTCCTAAACAAAGAACACACCCCCTGTTTGCCTTTTTTCGCATGGCTATGGTATCTTTATGATACTCAGGGGGTGTGTCATGCCAGAGCTTTTTGAAGCACTCATCAGCATTTTTAGCCGGGCTTACGAGATCGGGCTGACTGTTATGACGCCCGTTCCAACCCTGCTCTATGCCTCCTGCTTCTTTCTTATCCTTCTCGCCTATCTCAAAAAATCACATCGTTTCGGGGTGATGCTCCTCCACTTTACTCTCGTTCTCTTTTTCTTCATCATCTGGAACCACCCCGCCTTTCGCTACTTCAAATTTAACCCCTGGCATGGTGGCTATGCCTACGTTTTCATCATGCTCGCGGTTATGATTTACATCCCCATTCGGCTCGTCTTTGCCTTCATCAATTTTTGGCAGGACTATCTCCAGCCGATTGACCGAATTTGAACAAGCATTTCCGCACCTTTCCCCCTTTTTTCTTTCTTTTTTCAGCACCTTTCCCAAACCGTCACCCGCGTCAAGCTATAAGACGCATATATTACAAGCATTAGTCGTATATTGTGAAAAAAATATCAAAACAAAGAAAATCTCTTCCCTCCTGTGAAAAATACGCATATCTCATGCAAACAGCCGCTTGAGAAATCAGGCGCAAGATCAAAAAATAGGACGTATCGGCGGGCACTCGCCCCGCCCAGGAACATTTATAGGAGGATTTCCCAATGGCAACTCTGAGTCATGACTACAAGGCAATTCAGCACACCCTGATGGACGAGCTGCGGCTCATGCACTACCCCATCTCTGTGAAGTACATCTTTGATGAAGCTGAACTTGAAGATTTCAAAGAGAACTGTCCTGAATTTTACACCCCTGTAAAGCCCATGACTTTTTGTCAGTGGGAAATCGCTGCACGCATGAAAGGCCAGACCGTCCTCGGCTACCCCGAAGACCAGGGCTGTGCCAATGCCCGCTTCTCTCTCGGCTGGAAAGGCATGGACGAGGCAGAACTCAAGTCCCACGCCAAGTATACCGTCAGCCCCGAGCAGGCCGAGCGCTTCGTGCTCTCCAAAGCCCGCCTCCCAGAAGGTAAGCTCCTCGCTGTCGTGGTCGCACCCCTCGCCGACACCTTCTTCGACCCCGACACCGTTCACTTCTACTGTGACAACATGCAGGCTTACCACCTCGCCGTTGACTATGCCGCTGCTCAGGACGTTCACCCATTAAAGACCAACATCACCATGAACTCCTCCGCTTGCGGCGGTAACGTCTACTCCTTCCTCGAAAAGAAGTTTAACCTGCTTCCGGCCTGTAGCGGCAGCTACAACGCAGGTAAAACAGAACGAGGCGAGATCAACGTCATTATCCCCGGTGAGCACATCGCCCCCACTGTTCAGCGTCTCCTCGACCGCAAGAACAATCTCGGCTCCTCCTCCATCACTCGCCCCGGTGACAACTTCCCCGGCGCAGACGTGTGCAAAAACTGTCCGCTCATTATCTTTAAAAAACAAAAGTAAGGCCCTCGCCCTTCATCCTGTCCCCCCCCTTCTTAAAGGGGGGGCTTTTTTTTGGACCAAACGAGACTCTGTCCCCGTACCTCTGCAAGGGGCGCCGGGAGGGTGGGTTACGAGACTCTGTCTCGTGCTCTGCAAGGGGCCTGCCCCTTGACCCCGCCCAAGGACGAGGCCCTTGGGAATCCCGCTATCGCCCAAAATTTAAGGGCCGGATGTGTGAAAGCCCTTGGCTTTCCCTTACATCCGGCCCTTAAATTTTGGCCTAATTAACTGGGCGTGTGTTCTTTTTCTTTGCGCTCCAACCCTTTCTTTCTGAACGCAAGCGTTCAGAAAGAAAATGGTGGCGAACTCGCAGAAGAGAAAGAGACTCTTTACGCCTTCTCACCCAAGTTTAAAAGCCGTGCAAGCGAAGCTTGCACGGCTTTTAAACTCGATGAGGATACGTAAGGGAATCATTCCCTTACGCGGGGTCCGGGGCTGGCCCCGGTTTTCTCCCACCCGCCCATCCACGCCCAATCTTCCCACCCACCCATCCACACCCCAATCTTCCCTCCCCCCCCATCCAGCCATAATGCCACAAAAAAAGGCCCCTCTTTGAGGGGCCTTTTGCATTCTGGAGTAAAGCGCTCTTACTCGAGGACTTTAGGCTCAGCGATTTTGATTTCAGCTTTTTCACGCAAAGAGGTGAGGAAAGCCTGGAAGATTTCGTTCTCGTTGGCCTGAGTCAAAAGCTGCAGGAGATACCCTTTCTGGGTTTCCCAAAGCTTTTCGTTAGGAGCAATGTGCTGCGCGACGCGAGCGATAACAACACCGTCGGCAACGGTAAAAGGCTTGGAGAGCCACTGGCCTTCCTTGACCTTAAAAGCTTCTGCAGCAAGCTCGGGGGCAGCGCCGAGACCAGCGATAAAGCCCTGACGAGAGAAGGGAGTGCTCATCTTGAGAGCGGAACTCTCTACGTCCTTCGCTGCGGAATACTTCTTGAGCAACTCCTGAGCTTTCTCCTGAGCAATTGTGATTGCACCGCGACGCTTGAGGGCCTCAACAATGCTAGGTTTCACTTCGCTCAGGGGAGCGACATGCTCAGGGGTTTCTTTCACCTTGGAAGCAAGGAGATAGCCATCGTTAACCTGCACGGGGGTGTCCGTTGCAGAGCCGACAACGAGAGTGAAGACAGTCTTGAGATCCTCACCCTTGAGGCCGAGCTGAGAAGCGAGCTGGTTTTCTGTAACCATGCCCGTGCTCTTGGCAGCCATACCGAGGGAGTCACCGATCTTGTCCATCTTGTCGCCAACCATGATCTGCTCAATAGCCTGATCGAGAAGGTCGGAGAGCTTGCCTGCGGCCTTTTCTTCGGCGATGACCTGCGTAATTTGCTCACGAGCTTCGTCGAGAGTCTTGACGCCAGCGGCGCGCTTCTTTTCAAGCTTGATGATGTGCAGACCAAACTGCGTCCGAACAGGCTTGGAGACAGCGCCTTCCTTGAGGCCGAAGGCAGCCTTTTCAAACTCAGGAACCATAGCGCCACGGCCAAACCAGCCAAGGTCGCCACCACGGGAAGCGGTTGGTCCTTCGGAATATTTTTTCGCAAGAGCGGCAAAGTCGCCACCACGAGCGAGTTTCTTTTCAATGGACTGAGCCTTGCCCTCGGCCGCCTTGACGTCTTCGTCAGAAGCGGAAGGATCAAGCTTCAGCAAGATGTGACGGGCAGAAACCATCTCAGGAGTTTTGAACTGAGCGGTATTTGCCTCGTAGTACGCCTTGATCTCATTGTCTGCGACCTTCTCGGAAGCAGCGAGAGCAGACGGAGTGAAACTCAGATACTCAAAGCTGGCAACAGCAGGAACCGTGAAGCTTGCGCTGTGCTCTTTGTAGTAGGCTTCGATTTCGTCATCAGAAGGAGTGACCTTGTCGGCAAAATCGCGCCAGTTCAGGAGCTGATACTCAACGCGAGCAGTCTGCGCCTGGAACTTGAACAGCTCGTAAGCATCTTTCTCAGAAACGGTTGCGCCGAGGTTCAGATACTTGAAAAGCTTTTCCTGGCTCAGCTGGCGGCGAATATCGGCTTCGAAAACGCCGGGGGTAATGTGCTGAGAGCGCAGAACCTGCTTGTAGATCTCCTGATCGAAGGCGTTATCCTTGTTGCGGAACACCTGATACTGGAGGATTCGGGAACGAACCTCATCCTTGCTCACGGTGATGCCCAGTCTCTGGACTTCGCTAGCGAGAAGGGTTTCATTCACCATGCGGTTCAAAACCTGCTGCTTGAATGCAGGGGTTTCGAGAGCAGCGGCAGAAACACCGGGGTTCTGACGACGCACGCCTTCGATGGCGCGCTGATATTCCATATTAAAGTTCTTAATAAGGATAGGAGTCTCGTCCACATAGGCGAGTACCGCGCCACCACTGGCACGATTGCTCATGGTACCAGAGCCAAAAGCCAGCACAAATACTGCAATAATAATTGCAAAGATGACCTTAATAATCCATGAACTCGCATGCTGCCGCATTCCGTCGAGCATAGGTTCTCCCGATAGTCGTTCTAAAGACGTTAACGTTCAATAGACTGCCGCACGTAATTCAGCAGTCCACCTGATTGGATAATATCCAGTTCTTTTTCCGTCAAATCATTCATGACTTTGATCTGTTCGCTTCCATTTTTCAAAACCGAACAGCTGCCGCCGGGCACAATCTGAGAGCACGGGATGCTCAAGACATCACCGAGCTGAATCTCGGCATGATCTTCCTTGCTCTCGAACATGAGCGGGAGGATACCAAAATTCACAAGATTTGCCCTGTGAATGCGGGCAAAAGATTTGGCAAGAACAGCTTTGACCCCAAGATGACGGGGCGCAAGAGCTGCATGTTCTCTGCTGGAACCCTGCCCATAATTTTCGCCAGCCACGATAACGCCCTGCCCTGCTTCTTTCATGCGAGAAACAAAGCCTGAATCCGTGCGCGAGAAGACATACTCACTAATTGCCGGAACGTTAGACCGAAGCGCAGTAATCTGCGGGCCAGCCGGCATAATGTGATCTGTTGTAATATCATCTTCGAGCACAAGTTGCACAGCAATTTCGAGCTGTTCAGGAAGTTTTGTGAACTGCTCGAGCGGTACAATGTTTGGGCCACGCGAAATGCTAAGATCTTTAGCATTTTCTGCTGGAAAAATGAAGAGATGGCGGATGCTTGGAACCTCATCCGGAAGCTGAGGAAGAGCAGGAGGCGTGCCCCAGCTTGCGGGGTCTGTGAATTCGCCGCGCAGGGCGAGCATCACAGCAGTTTGCGGACTGACAAGATACACCTGTCCGTCCTGAGTTCCGCTCCGGCCTTCAAAATTTCTGTTGAATGTGCGGGCAGAAACGCCTGCACTGTTTGGAGACCCTCCCATTCCAATACACGGTCCACACGCACACTCAAGCAGGCGTGCCCCGGCAAGGATAAGAGGAGTAAGCGCACCTTCGGCCACAAGCATACTCAAAACTTGCTTGGAGCCGGGAGCAATAAGAAGATCAGTTCCTGTGCTCACAAGCTTGTCCTTGAGAAGCATCGAAACCATTTTCAAATCTGCGTAGGAAGAGTTCGTGCAGGAACCGATTGCAACCTGATCGACCTTGAGGCCAGCCAGTTCGCGCACAGGCACCACCCTGTCCGGCATATGCGGGCAGGCAGCCAGTGGCTCAAGTGTAGAGAGATCAATCTCAATGACTTCGTCGTACTCTGCCCCTTCGTCCGCAACCAAAGCTTCCCATTCATCCTCACGACCCATGGCCGCAAAGAATTCACGAGTCCGCTCATCACTGGGGAAAAGAGAGGTGGTTGCGCCAAGCTCTGCGCCCATGTTTGTAATGGTCGCGCGCTCTGGAACCGAAAGCGTGGCGACGCCGGGTCCGGTGTATTCCATCACCTTGCCAACGCCCCCCTTGACCGTAAGCAGGCCAAGAAGATGGAGGATAACGTCTTTTGCTGCTGCCCAGCCCTGAAGCTTCCCTGTGAGGTGAACATTCACCACCTTGGGCATTGCCAGCATGTATGGCTCTCCAGCCATTGCCAGCGCAACAGAGAGTCCACCGGCTCCAATGGCCAGCGAACCCACACCACCCGCCGTGGGGGTATGGCTGTCAGAACCAACAAGGGTTCGGCCGGGACGCGCAAAGTTTTCGAGATGCAACTGATGGCAGATGCCTGTTCCAGGGGGAGAAAACACAATGCCATACTTATTTGCAACGGACTGCAAATAGCGATGGTCATCCGCGTTGCGGAATCCCATTTGCAATGTGTTGTGGTCAACGTAACTCACAGACCGCTCTGTTTTGACAGCATCGCAGCCAAGAGCTTCGAACTGTAGCGACGCCATCGTTCCGGTGGCATCCTGCGTGAGTGTCTGATCTATGCGGATTGCGATTTCCTTTCCGGCAACCAACTCTCCGCGGACAACGTGACGACTGAGTATCTTCTGGGTCAAGTTCATAGGCATCCCTTTTCAGTGTAAGGCGGTCCCAGATGGGACCGCCGTTATCATCACAATCAGTGCATCAAAAAGGCTTTTTCCTCCTCAGCCAATCGCAGACGATTCTGTTTTCGCCTACGAAACTCCATCTCGGTTGCCAGCCTGAGTTTATCCTGCTGCAATCGGAAAATATCCTGCGCATAATATACCCCTTGCGCGGGATCCTCTTCGGCCATCAGTTTTTTCACCTGGGCCTCAACAGTCTCCTTTTGCAGCTTCAGCTCCTCAAATTCTTGAGAAAGCCGCTCAAGCTCAGCCGATACGGACTCTTCTTCCTTTCTTTCCACTTTCTTCAGGCTCCTTCTTGTCAGGTTGTGGAACAAAACCATTCACAAAAAGCTGCCAAAAATCTGGCCATACAGAAGCCAGATCACCAGGATTCGCAAGCAGGATTCCCGGTGCGACAAAAGAGACCAGAGCCAAAGCAAGTGTCCAGTCAGCAGTGGGGCTGACCCAGGACTCCTCGCTCTCGACCCAAGAACTGCCTCTGTCGGAGCCTGTCACTACAAGACGGCCGGGCTTAACACGCACAAAGCGGCCAAGGCGGTCACCAAGGTCCATAGCGGTTGCGCTATCAAAATCTTCTGCAATCGCAATACGGCCACCAGACTTGGCAACCAGAGATGCAGCAAGTGCCAGCGGAACCAGCTCGGAGCAGTGCTCAAGCTCAAAGTCGAGCGCCTCAGGACGAGCATTCAGTTCCACAGTGATGTCTTCTTTAGACACATTCACTGTGCAGCCAAGGCTCTTCAGGAAGGATTCAATCTCACCCGCAATGCGGCGCTTGGCAGGCCAGCGGCCTTTCAGCACAACCTTGCCCTCTGTTGCATACGGAACAGCAAGCACGGAAGCGCACAGCATCGGATCAAGAGAAATAGCAGGATTTTTCGGCACAGCGTAGCGGGCAGGACGAACGCTAAAGGAATCTTTCTTCAGCTCGCATGGCACACCGCATTCTTTCAGCAGTGCGGCAACGCGGCGAAGCAGTCCTTCGTCATCCCAGCTCTCGTCCCAGGTGAAGGCAATGCCATCTGGGTACGTGGGGCCAAACAGTGCCAGTGCGGCAGCAGCCTCGGCCGGGAAGCCTTCCGGTACGCTAAAGCGAGCGCTTGTCATGCCTCCGCTTTCCATGCGCACAGGCACACCAGCGGACTGAGGCTCAAGGCTCGCCAGACGAACACCAAGACCTGCAAAAACATGGGCAACAGCACGAAGGTCCATGACCTTCAGGGATGCGCCACCAGTAAAGGTGGAAATTCCCGGCTGTCCAAGAACCATCGCCATGCACAGGTAAAGGTTCAGCGTCTCGTTACCAACGTAAATTTTCTGTTCGTGAAAATCTGGAGCCTTGCCAGCATTGATGACTTTCCCCTTTTCAAAAATCAGGGAAGCACCACCCTTATTCAAGGCTTTCAGCAGGTCTGCAAGTGCATCGTTCAGCACGATGGGGTGCAGCTCTGTCTTTGCCTCTGCTGCGGCAGCAACAGCAGCCCACATCCGTGTCTCTTCCAGATCACGGGGGCCATCGATGCTCACATCAAGAGACTCGCACTTCGGGAACAGCTTGAACGTACGGCTCTTGTTGCTGTTCTCATTGCGCACAGAATTATATGCAAGGCCATTCGCAAGATTGAACAGCTTGCGAGTTGTCGCAGCGTCCAGACCCTCTCGCTTGACCAGCTCGTCCCAAGCAGAACGCATACGGCGTTCCTGCCCCGGATCAGCAAGGGCTCTGCCTTTGCGTTTACGAGCATTTGCAGCCTTGGAAAGCAGGTAGCACCGTTTTCCAAGAAGTCGTGTCAGCTGCCGGTCAATGGAGACCAGTTCCTCAGTAATGGACCGTTTGTCCCTGGCGTCTGGACGGCGCTCGTCGCGGCGTTCATCGCGTTTGGCGTATTCGCGTGTATATTTTCTATCGTTCATAAATTTCTTCCGGTAAGCAGAAAGGAAGTCCACTTTCGTATCCTAACTCCACCTTTGGAGCAAGTGGCCCCCTTGTGGGCTTTCCCCCCACAATCTCTACTTTCCCCCCGCTATTCAAGGGTTTCCACAGAAGCCTCCCATCTCGTAATCATTTCACAAAAGCTCCCCTTTCGCAAAATTCACGAGCAAAGCGGTGTTCACTAACATTATGAGTAGGTGGGCGTCGTGTTCTGCAAGAGGCGCTAGGGTGGGCGGGGACTCTGTCCCCGCACCTCTGCAAGGGGCGCTGCCCCTTGACCCCGCCCAAGGACGAGGCCCTTGGGAATCCCGCTTTCGCTCAAAAAAGAGGGCTGAATGGGATGAAAGCTATGCTTTCCTCTCCATCAGCCCTCTTTTTTGAGCTAGTGGCATTTCCCGAACGCGTGTTCTTCTGCCTTTTCTGCCGCACTTATTTTCTTTCTGAACGCGAGCGTTCAGAAAGAAAATGGTGGCAACACACGGGAAAGAGAAAGAGCTTCTTTACGCCATTCTCACCCAAGTTTGAATTTCATTCACGCGAAGCGTGGATGGAATTCAAACTCGATGAGGATACGTAAGGGAATCATTCCCTTACGCGGGGGTTTGGGGGCTGGCCCCCAATCTTCCTCACCCCACCCAACATGACCGAACGAAGGAGAGAAGCGACAAAAAAGGGGAGGTGCAAAGCACCTCCCCTCATTCAGCACAGAGTCGTACGCAACGAGCGCTATTTCATGGCATCGCCAGAAGCAGCGTGCTGCATTTTGATCTCGACCTTTTCGGTGAGACCTTCGTAGTAACCGCGGAGAATGGTAAGGATTTCTTCACGGCCGAAGTGATCCGGAACATCAGCTTTTTCGGAGAGAGCCTTACGAAGCTTGGTACCGGAAAGGATAACGCGGTCTTCCTTGCTGTGCGGGCAGGTACGCAGGGAGGCCATGCCGTCGCACTTGTAGCAGTAGAAGGTCCAGTCGATCTTCATGGGCTTACAAAGGAGGGCCTTGCCGGGAGCGTCGCAAACGCCGTCAGCGTAAGGAATCTTGTCGAAGATTTCCTGAGCTTCGAACAGACCGTAGAAGTCGCCAACACCAGCGTGGTCACGACCGATGATCATGTGGGAAACACCGTAGTTCTGGCGGAAGGTAGCGTGGAGCAGAGCTTCACGAGGACCAGCGTAGCGCATGTCCAGAGGGTAGCCAGCGTTGATGATGTTTTCTTTCACGAAGTAGTTGTCGATCAGAGTCTGGATGCACTTGATGCGGACTTCGGCCGGGATGTCGCCGGGCTTCAGGTTACCAACCAGTGAGTGGATGATAACGCCGTCGCAGACTTCAACAGCGATCTTTGCGAGGAACTCGTGAGAGCGGTGCATGGGGTTACGGAGCTGCAGAGCAGCAACGCGGCTCCAGCCACGTTCGTCGAGCATAGCGCGGACTTCAGCAGGGGTCAGGTAGACGCCCGGGAAGCGGTCGCGGTAGTCGCCTTCGGAGAGAACTTTAACGGTACCGGCCAGGTTGAATTTGCCCTGAGCCATAACCATTTTCACACCGGGGTGATCTTCGAGAGCGACGTCCCAGAAGTTTTCGGAGTCTTCGCCGTGGCCTTTGAAGACGGTCTCGCATTCCCACTTCTTTTCTTCGTCGGTGAGGGCGTACTTTTCGTCAACCTTCATGGTTGCGTAGATAACGCCGTCTTTACCAACGAGAGCGATTTCTTCGCCAGCAGCGACAGCTTCGTCGTTGGTGTCACAGACAACCGGAACCGGCCAGAAGGTGCCGTCCTGCATGAGCATTTTTTCGCAAACGCTCTTCCAGTCAGCTTTACCCATGAAACCGTTAAGCGGGGAGAAACCGCCGATACCCATCATGATAAGGTCGCCCTTAACACGGTTGGAGATCTCAACTTTCTTGAGACCTTCAGCTTTTTTCTGTTCAGCCTTAAGTGCTTCACCTTCGAGCAGGCAACAAACTAAGCCCTTACCACCATGAGGGGGCAGCAGATTGGACATTGTGGACTCCTTTACAATTGGAATTTGAGAAATTTCACTTACTCAACCACCACAGCCTATGTCGAGGCAGTCTCCCATTTTCCCCAAAAATTGGCATAGTTGGAAGGGGAAAGAGGTCTATGGGGAGAGCCACCGGACTCGTCGAAATTCACATTTCAAGCCCTGTAAGAGGGGTTTGTGAAAAATTTCCGCAATTGTCAAGTGCCCTTCTGAGTCATTTTAGGGGCAAAATCATGCCAAAACTCAACGAAACCAAGGCTCAAAGTGACTTTGCACTTTTTTTCACCAATGACGCAAAAAGATCAGATTCACCGCAACGGCTCCACCAGAGACACAGGAAAGACACTTTTTTACTCTAAAATATCGGATAGCTGACATTTTCCCGTCAACCGCCCTTTTTCCCATAGTATACCTTCCCTAGTGCAGAAGTTTCCGGTCCACTCTTGCCAAAATTTCCGCTTGGTTGTATAGGGTTTCGTGCATTGGATAAACGTTTTTACGCGTGATGCTATATATTGCATTAAGGTCATGATTCCAGCACCCTTGAGGAAAATTTCTGACGCTTGGGATATTATTCACTTTCGCCTTGACAGGCGATAGGAGCCTTGCTAGACCTGACCTTGCTTGTTCAATCCATCACAAACGTCGAAAAAGGCGCTAATTACCGATGCTTGTGCAAGCCCCCGTAAGGGCCGTTGTTTGACACGTAGCTCCAGTCTCCCCTGAACGGTTAAACCGCCAGACGCGGTCCAATTCGGCGAAGATCGGGACGCTGCACAACGTTCCGTAAAAAAAAGCGGAGAACCTTGCTTCCCTGTTTTTTCATTCTCCTTATTGGGGATGTTTTTGAAATGGTTGTTTTTTCAACCCTAATTTGTTGGAGGATTCACTATGCCTACTTTTGTTGATCCCTCAAAGTGCGATGGCTGCAAAGGCGGCGAAAAGACCGCTTGCATGTACATCTGCCCCAACGACCTCATGATCCTCGATCCTGAGGAGATGAAGGCCTACAACCAGGAACCTGACGCATGCTGGGAGTGCTACTCCTGCGTGAAGATCTGTCCTCAGGGCGCTATCACTGCCCGCCCCTACGCTGACTTTGCTCCTATGGGCGGCACCTCTATCCCGATGCGTTCTTCCGAAGACATCATGTGGACCATCAACTTCCGTAATGGCTCCACCAAGCGCTTCAAGTTCCCCATCCGTACCACCCCTGAAGGCTCTATTAAGCCCTTCGAAGGTAAGCCCGAACCGGCAGATCTCGAAAACGAGTACCTGTTCACCGAGACCGAGCTGACCACTCCGAAGGAAGCTCTTGGCAAGAAGTTTGACGTGGCCGAGGCCGACAAGACCTGGACCGTCAAGGACGTCCAGTAGTCCAACAGCTTTAGCACTGTCTCACTTATTACGCTTACTTAAGGAGCAAAGAGATGCCTAAGATTCCTGTTAAAGAAGCCCCTCGTGGTATTGCACTCGCAGAACCCACAATTGAGGAGCACGATGTAGATATCCTGATCGTTGGTGGTGGTATGGGTTCCTGCGGTGTTGCTTTCGAAGCAGTCACATGGGCCGACAAATTCGCACCCGAAGCAAAGATCCTCCTGCTCGACAAAGCTGCTCTGGAACGTTCCGGTGCTGTTGCTCAGGGTCTTTCCGCTATCAACACCTACATTGGTGAAAACGACGCTGACGACTACGTCCGCATGGTCCGTACTGACCTCATGGGCCTGGTTCGTGAAGACCTCATTTACGACCTCGGCCGTCACGTTGACGACTCTGTCCATCTGTTCGAAGAGTGGGGCCTGCCGATCTGGTGCAAGTCCGACGACAACAAGAACATGGACGGTGCTTCCGCAAAGGCAGCTGGCAAGGCTATCCGCAAGGGTGACAAGCCTGTCCGTTCCGGCCGTTGGCAGATCATGATCAACGGTGAATCCTACAAGTGCATCGTCGCTGAAGCTGCAAAGAACGCACTCGGCGAAGAACGCTACATGGAACGTATCTTCGTTGTTAAGATGCTCCTCGACGCCAACACCCCGAACCGTATCGCTGGTGCTGTCGCTCTGGACGCTCGTGACAACAAAGTTCATATCTTCCGCACCAACACCGCATGTGTTGCTTGTGGTGGCGCAGTTAACATCTACCGCCCCCGCTCCACCGGTGAAGGCATGGGTCGTGCATGGTACCCGGTTTGGAACGCAGGTTCCACCTACACCATGTGTGCTCAGGTCGGCGCCGAGATGACCATGATGGAAAACCGCTTCGTCCCCGCCCGTTTCAAGGACGGCTACGGCCCGGTTGGTGCATGGTTCCTGCTGTTTAAGGCTAAGGCAACCAACTACAAGGGTGAAGACTACTGCGTGACTAACCGCGCAATGCTGAAGCCCTACGAGGACCGCGGATACGCCAAGGGTAACGTTATTCCTACCTGCCTGCGTAACCACATGATGCTCCGTGAAATGCGTGAAGGCCGTGGCCCGATCTTCATGGACACCAAGACCGCTCTCCAGGATTCCTTCAAGACCCTGTCTCCTGCTGAGCAGAAGCACCTTGAAGCTGAAGCTTGGGAAGACTTCCTCGACATGTGTGTCGGCCAGGCTAACCTCTGGGCTGCCTCCAACTGCGCTCCTGAGGAACGTGGTTCCGAGATCATGCCTACTGAGCCTTACCTGCTCGGTTCTCACTCCGGTTGCTGTGGTATCTGGACTTCCGGCCCTGACGAAGCTTGGGTGCCTGAAGACTACAAGATCCACGCAGACAACGGTAAGGTCTACAACCGTATGACCACCGTTAACGGCCTGTTCACCTGCGCTGATGGTGTTGGCGCATCTGGTCACAAATTCTCCTCCGGTTCCCACGCAGAAGGCCGTATGGTCGGTAAGCAGCTGGTCCGCTGGTACGTTGACCACAAGGACTTCAAGCCTACCCTGAAGGAAAGCGCTGAAGACCTGAAGCAGGAAATCTATCGCCCGTACTACACCTACGAGGCTCACAAGAACGGTTCTACCGACCCGACCGTGAACCCCGAGTACATCTCTCCCAAGAACTTCATGATGCGCCTGATCAAGGCTACCGACGAGTACGGTGGCGGTGTTGGTACCTACTACACCACCTCCAAGGCTCTGCTCGATACCGGCTTCTGGCTGCTCGACATGATGGAAGAAGATTCTCAGAAGCTCGCTGCTCGTGACCTCCACGAACTGCTCCGCTGCTGGGAGAACTACCACCGCCTGTGGACCGTACGCCTGCACATGCAGCACATCCACTTCCGTGAAGAAACTCGTTACCCCGGCTTCTACTACCGTGGTGACTTCCTCGGCCTGGATGACTCCAAGTGGAAGTGCTTCGTAAACTCCAAGTACGACGTCGAAAAGAAAGAGACCGTCGTCTTCAAGAAGCCTTACTACCAGATCATCCCCGATTAAAGATGACTGAAATGGAGGTCGCGGTTCGCCGCGACCTCCTGCTCAGAAAAATGGTCTAAGCCTGAGCAGACAAGAACCCTCTTTGTTCAGGGTTGTTGTTCAGGATTAGGCCATTTTTCAAATGGCCCGAACCTGATTTCGTAGGGAGGATTGAAATGCCAAACAACAGCGTGCTCGTTGTCGGCGGCGGGTTCAGCGGCATGACAGCCGCCCTTGAAGCCGCAGAAGTTGGCCACGAGGTCTTTCTTGTCGAGAAGACTCCGTTCCTGGGCGGACGAGTATCTCAGCTCAACAAATATTTCCCCAAGCTTTGCCCGCCTTCCTGCGGGTTGGAAATTCAGTTCCAGCGCATCAAGAAAAACCGCCTGGTTAATGTCTTCACTTTGGCGGAAGTTGTCTCCGTCTCTGGCTCCAAGGGTGACTACAAGGTCACTGTCAAAATCAAACCCCGCTATACGACCCCCGGCAGCATCGACCTCACCGAAGCCGCAAACGAACTTGGCGGCTCCAAAGAGAGCGAATTTGAGCTTGGCATGGGTACCAGAAAGGCTCTTCACAAAGACATGCCTTTTGCCTACCCCAGCCGCTTTGTGCTCGAAAAAGACGAGTGCTCGGCCGCAGAACTGGAAGAACTTCAGGGTGTGACGGGCATTGATCTGGACGACAAAGAGAAGACTGTCGAGCTTTCGGTTGGCGCCATTGTTATCGCCACTGGCTGGAAGCCCTATGATGTTTCGAATTTGACGAATCTTGGTGCGGGCTCTCTCCAGAACTGCATTTCCAACATGCAGATGGAACGCCTGGCTTCCCCGTCTGGCGCAAGCCACGGGCTTATTCAGCGTCCCTCTGATGGCCGCTCTCCAAAGCGTCTTGCGTTTATTCAGTGTGCTGGCTCTCGTGACGAGAACCATCTCAACTACTGTTCATACATCTGCTGCATGGCTTCGCTCAAGCAGGCCAGCTACGTGCGTGAACAGCACCCTGACTGTCAGGTAACTATTTACTACATCGACCTGCGTACCCCCGGCCGTTACCAGAAATTCCGCGATCGCATCCTGAGCGACGAAGGTGTTCATCTGGTCAAGGGCAAGGTGGCCGAAGCCGCACAGGGCGAGGACGGTAATGTCATCCTGACTGTGGAAGATGCCGTTGCAGGTACCAAATCCCGTGAAGAATACGACATGGTCGTCTTTGCCACAGGTATGCAACCGACTCTGTCTCAGGAACAGCTGCCTATTGATGTTCACGTCGACGAAGATGGTTTCGCAGAGGAAAACGAAGGTAAGGGCATCTTCGTTGCCGGTTGTGCCAAGAGACCTCTCGACGTCATGAAGTCTGCTCAGTCTGGTACCGGAGCAGCCATGAAGGCAATTGAGGCAGTAAGAGGGAGGTAAGGACAATGGCAGAAAAAATAGGTGTTTATTTCGACGAGTCTAGCGTCGGACCGTACTTTAACGTGGAAGAGCTGGTCGAATTCGTCCAGACCCGCTGGAGCAGCGATTGCCCCGTGGTCAAGGCTCACCCGGTTCTTCCCGGCGAAGACGGTATGAATATGATTAAGTCGGACCTGGATGCTGGGACGATTGACTCCGTCCTCATCTGCGGTTCCTCCCCACGTATCGACTGGGAAATCTACGACTTTGGCAAAAGCATCCTCGTTGAGCGCGTCAACCTGCGTGAGCAGTGTGGCATGTGCTGCCCCGACGATGCTTCTGATGACAAAGTGCTCATGGCAAAAGATTACATCAACATGGGCGTCATCAAACTTCAGAAGTCCGCTCTCCCCGAACCCGAGCTGATTGACACCGTCAAGACCGTGCTGGTCGTTGGTGGTGGCTGGACTGGCCTGAACGCAGCACTCCACGCTGCCCGTTCCGGTTACGACACTGTCCTGCTCGAAAAAGACGGTGACCTTGGCGGCCACGCTGCAAAGCTCTACAAGACCGTTCCTCTGGTTCACCCCTTCACCGAAGCTCACAGCACTGGCATTGAAAAGCTCATTGCTGATGTTCGCACCGAGCCTCGCATCAAGATTATTACCGGTGCTACCCTCTCCGCCCTCGAAGGCGCCCCAGGTTCATACACCGCCAAGTATACCAACGGTCAGGAAGACAAAATCGGTGCAGTCGTTATGGCGACCGGTTGGGTCGAACAGGACCCCGAAGTGCTCGCCCCCATGGGTTACGGCAAGTTCAAAAACGTCGTGACCACATGGCAGATCGAAGAAATGGCCAAGAAAGGCCAGATCCTTCGTCCTTCTGATGGCAAGCCCGCCAAGCGCGTCGCTTTCCTGCTCAACACTGAGCAGCTGGAACCAAAGGACCTCTACAAAAAAGAAGAGGTTTCCGAGGAACCCACAGAAGAAGCCAAGACGGAAGACGGCGAGACTCCTCACGTTGACGAATACAAAGATCTCGAAAGCCTCCGCCACCTGCCTTACTCCAGCGGCATCAACTCCGTTGTTGCCCTGAAAGAAGCAAACTACATCACCGAGATGTACAACGACGGTCAGGCCTACATTATCTATCAGGACATGATCGTCCAGGGCATCCACGAAAAGTACTACAAGGCTGCTCAGGACAATCCAGGCGTCATGATGAGTAAGGGCACCATTGGCTCCATCCGCGAAGATCGCGATGGCGGCCTGCTCATTACCATCACGAACAACCTGCTCGGCGAAGACATCGAACTCAAGGCCGACATGGTCGTCCTGCCTACGGGTATCGTTCCCACCACGGCAAAAGACCCGGTCATGAACTTTGTCTACCGTCAGGGTCCTGCATTCCCGGATCTGGACCTCTTTGATGGCTTCTGTGATTCCAACTACATCTGCTTCCCGTACGAAACCCGCCGTACCGGTGTTTACGCCGCTGGCTGTGTTCGTCAGCCGATGTTCATGGACAACGCAGAAGACGACGCCGCAGGCGCAGCGCTCAAAGCCATTCAGTGCATTGAGTCCGCAAACCACGGTGTTTCCGTCCATCCCCGTTCCGGCGACCTCACCTTCCCGGTCTTCAACTTCGTGCGCTGCACACAGTGCAAACGCTGTACGGAAGAATGTCCGTTTGGTGCTCTGGATGACGACGAAACCGGTACGCCTAAGCCGAATCCGACCCGCTGCCGTCGCTGCGGTACCTGCATGGGTGCCTGCCCCGAACGCGTTATCAGCTTCGACAACTACAGCGTCGACCAGGTTGGTTCCATGATTAAGGCCATTCAGGTGCCTGACGACATGGAAAAAGACGGCCCGCGTATCGTTGTTCTCGCCTGCGAAAACGATGCATATCCGGCTCTGGATATGGCCGCCATGCGTGGCAAAAAATGGAGCCAGTATGTGCGTATCATTCCTGTTCGCTGCCTTGGCTCTGTCAACGCCATCTGGATCGCTGACGCCATGTCCAAGGGCGTTGACGGCGTGATGATGCTCGGCTGCAAGTACGGCGACGACTATCAGTGCCACTTCGTTAAAGGCTCCGAAATCTGTAACCGCCGTAAGGAAAACATCGCAGAGACTCTTGACCGTCTCGGCGTTGAACCAGAACGCGTGGAGCAGTATCAGGTCGCAATTGACGAATACGACAAGCTGCCGGGTATGATCGAAGAGTTCCAGAACATGATTCTGGAGATGGGTCCCAACCCGTTCAAGGGCTTCTAAGAGGAGTACGTCATGTCGAAAGCTGTACGGATCGAACCCGATGTGGAGTTTATTAAGGAACTCCAGTCGGTGGGTGGTGACACCCTGAAAAAATGCTATCAGTGCGCCACATGTTCGGTGGCCTGCCCGCTCTCTCCCGCTGATGCGCCCTACCCCAGAAAAGAAATGATCTGGGCACAGTGGGGACTCAAGGATAAGCTGGTCAATGACCTCGACATCTGGCTTTGCCATAACTGCGGTACCTGTTCTGACCTGTGCCCCCGTGGCGCCAAGCCCGGAGACCTGCTCTCCGCCCTGCGCAACATGGCATACAAGAACCTCATGGAACCGAAAATTATCGGTAAGTGGATGAGCTCCTCCAAGTATCTGCCCATCCTCATTGCCATCCCTGCCGTGCTCTGGGCCTTTGTCTGGTTCCTGACCACTGGCTTCGCCATCCCCGAAGGCGAAATCGTCTTTGGCAAGGTCTTCCCCGGAGACTACACCATCGACCCGATCATGATGCTGACCTTCTTCTTCATGCTCACGACCTTCGGACTCGGTGTTGTTAAACTCATCAAGGCATTCCAGGCTGCCCCCGGCACCTTCTTCATCGGCGCTCATGAAAAAGCTACCCTCTGGGCAAGCATCAAGGACGTCCTGATTAACGAAGTCGGTCAGCACACCAACTTTAAGGACTGCAGTGCAGGACAGGACAAGCCCGAAGACAACGAGCGCTTTAAAGGCCACCTCATGCTCTTTTACGGCTTTGTCGCACTCGCGATTACAACCGGTATTGTCGCTTTCTGCCACTGGGGTGGAAAAGTGGTCGAGTTCATCGCTCCAGCTGGTCACACCCCGCTGCCGCTTTGGGCTCCGCACAAACTGCTCGGTAATCTCGGCGCCATCCTGCTCATCATCGGCCTGACAAAACTCACCCGCCGTCGTATGAACCTCGACGAGTCCAAGTTCAAGTCTACCTATTATGACTGGTTCCTGCTCGGACTTATCTGGGTCATCGGCCTCACCGGTGTCTTTTGTGAACTGCTGAGACTCGCCGACGTGGCTACTCTCGCCTACCCGATGTATTACGTGCATCTGGTGTCTGTATGGATGCTCTTCGCCTACCTGCCGTGGTCCAAACTCGGCCACGTGGTCTACCGTACCGTCGCGCTGATCTATGCACGGTATATCGGCCGTGTACCGCTGGGCTAGGTTTCGAGCTACTTGGGTAACAACTCATTTTCCTTGATGACAATTTAGGAGGATATCATGGCTGAGAGCGTAGACCGCAAGGTTTTCCCCATGAGCACCTTTGCCGCGTACCTCACCGGCGAAGACTACGACGGACACCGTTCCAGCATTCGCGAAATGCTGGGCTACATGACCAAAATGGATATCGATGCAACTGCTGAACCCTTCGCAGCTGCTATCGCCAAGGCATGGATTTATGAACAGAACCCTGAGCTGACTGGCATCAAAGGTAATGCCGACAAGTTCGGCGCTCACGTCTCCCTGCCTCCGCTGCCGGAAGACGCCTGTGCCATGCTCACCGCTGTTGTGAGCGAACTCAAAGACACTCAGGCTAAAAATAAAGACCAGGCTTCCAAAATCTCCGAGCTTGAAAAGAAGCTCGCTGACACCGAAGCCCAGCTTAAAGACTCCAATGCAAAGGTGACCACGTACGAAGCTCAGCTCGCAGAAGGCGACAAAAAGCTCCAGGTCTCCGAAACTCAGATCGACTCTTACACCGGTAAGGTCGACACCCTCCTCGCAAAAATCGAAGAGGTTATTAAACACGGCGTCGTGACCGCCGCCGCAGGTGGTGCCGCAGCTGAGGCTGCCGGTGCCGCTGACGCAGGCGAAAGCTCCGACGGAAACGTCGACTCCCCAGGCGAAGTCTCCGCAGACTTCGGCTTCGGTACCGACGATGACGGCGGTGGCTTCGGTTTCTAAGCCCTTGCCTCCCGTTCTGACCAATAAAAGCCCTGCCCTGTGCAGGGCTTTTTCGTGGCCTCTCGGAGCCACGAGACTCTGTCTCGTGCTCTGCAAGGGGCGCCGGGCGGGTGGGGGTTACGAGACTCCGTCTCGTGCTCTGCAGGGGCGCTGCCCCTTGACCCCGCCCAAGGACGAGGCCCTTGGGAATCCCGCTATCGCCCAAAATTTAAGGGCCGGATGTAAGTGAAAGCCCTTGGCTTTCACTTACATCCGGCCCTTAAATTTTGGCCTAATCAACTGGGCGTGTGTTCTTTTTCTTTGCGCTCCAACCCTTTCTTTCTGAACGCTCGCGTTCAGAAAGAAAATGGTGACGAACTCGCAGAAGAAAAAGAGGCTCTTTACGCCTTCTCACCCAAGTTTAAAAGCCGTGCAAGCGAAGCTTGCACGGCTTTTAAACTCGATGAGGATACGTAAGGGAATCATTCCCTTACGCGGGGGTTTGGGGGCTGGCCCCCAATCTCTCTCCTCCCACCCATCCAGCCCTCGCGGGCTGGGGCTGTGGCCCCCAATTTTCCTTCTTCAACTAAAAATAATTTGCAGTCACGATAATCACGCCAAACACAGAGGCGAGGACGAGAGCGGCAGTACCGCCACAGACCTGATAGGAGTTGGCTCGCAGGCCATTGCGACGAATTTTCCACGCCATGGCACAGGGGAGGAAAATAGCCAAAATAGCGAGGGCTGCACCAGCATGAGAGAGCGCCTGAATAAACTTGCCGGGGGCAAGCAGCCCTGCAATCAGAGGCGGACCAAGCACAATCACAACGTTGAGAAAACGCTGCGCGTGGGAATTACCGAGACGAAAAACTTCGGCAATGAGATCAAAAAGAGCAAGCGCGACACCGAGAAAAGAGGTCAGCAGGGCAAGCGCAGCAAAAGAAGACAGGACAGAGCCGAGAAAGCTAGAACCTCCTGCAAGCGCAGAAACGAGCAGCTTCACACTCCCGTGCATAGAGCCAAGGTCTGCGGCAGAGGTGCAGCCAAGGGAAACAATGAGCCAAAAAATATAGCATAAGAGCGGCAAGGTGCTCCCGACAAGGACAACAGGACGAAGCCTTTTCGTGCCGACGCCAAGGTAGCGAACAATGCTTGGAATACAGGTCTGAAAACCAAAAGAAGTAAACAGAACGGGGAGGCTCATCACGATAAGCGTGGAGTCTGGGCCACCGACAAAAAGATTGCCGACCTGAACGTGAGGCGTGAGGCTAAAGAGCGCAACACCCATTGCGACGAGCATCGCATAAAAAAGAAGCTGATTCACTCGAACAACGATGTTGGTTCCGAGATAAATAATCAGCATTCCAATGATAGCAAAATAAACGGTTCCAGACTGCTGGGTAACTTCCATGCCGACCCCACCGGCCATGCGAGAAATCAGATCGCCTGTACCTGTCAGATAAGCCACGAGAAGGGCATAGAGCAGGAAAACCATACTTCCGGTTGCGACAAACTGCCCACCAGTGCCGAGAACTTTCTTTGCCATGTTGTTAAAGTTCTCGCCAGGAGCAACCTTGAGGTTAATCTCAAGCAGCAGCAACGCAGAAAAGGATGCCAAGATCCAGAGCAGGATAAGCAGTCCAATTCCCATAGTGATGCCGAGTCCACCAACGACCATTGGCAGGCCAAGCATACCTGCACCAATGGCAGTGCCTGCGACGATGCACGCCGCCCCCATTTCTTTAGACAGAATCTGTTTCATAATAACCAGCAGTTGTTAAAAGACTTAAATGAATGCGTTCGTGTGTCACGATGTCAGACGAATACCCAAACTCTCCCAAAAGCTGCGAATGCCTGTCGGAAAAGGAAAAGATATTTACTCAGGTAACGCCACCTGAGATTCTATGAATTTTAAAAGTCTCGCACGATATGTCTCCCCCCAGCATACGTCAAGCTATGGCGTTCAAAGGAAAACAACACAGGAAAAACAACGGGTAATGCAGTTGGGGGACAGAGGAAGGAGTGGCGCTCGCGAAAAGGAAAGGAACTGCCCCATACCCCCTACGTATAGGGCAGTTCGTTGAGAGCTGACGAGGTCATACCACATAACAGCGACAGTGTACCTTTCACTCTGGGCGTCCTCACAGTCTCAAAAAATCAAAAGATGAAAGGACCATATGAAACTTTTTATACAATTGCATTTGTATTCAACAACTGTTGCGTTCAAAAACTGCGTTTTCTCTGCAGAAAAAAGGCTTTTTTACGAGGACTTCCTGGTGCAAAACTAGGAGCAAGAAAAACTTTTTTTTTCTGTCATTTTCTCCCGGTCCTGGCATACACAAAAGCACGAGGCGGGCTAAACCTTGCAGGCACCTGACAGCAAGAGTATGCCCTTTCCGACGCATGACGTTTTTTTTTGCCGCACAGCAGGAAAAGACGTACAACAACATTTCGCATGTTTCTAAATGGTTGGGCTCGCCAGCCTGAACCCTGTGCAGAGCGCGGAGACTTCTCCCCCACTCTTTTCTGGGCGGCAGGAGCCGATAGCGGAATTTGCAGGAACGCCAAGATTGGACTACATGCGACAGTCCGAAAACGATTCTCCGCGCGGGGTATTTGTATAAAACAGGAATCTCCACGCGCAGCACCGTGTCACGGCCTACGACTTTTTACATCTGAGCGCATGGCGCTTTTTTCATATGTGGCACTCATGTGCAGTGCCAAAGGCTGAGGAACCACCCAAGGTTTTATGAAAACCACCTTGGAAAAGAACTCCCGCAGGAACGGTTTTGCGGATAACTGACAAAGGACATCCCCATGAGCTACAGGCTGCCTGAGAGCCATATCCCATACACTGACGCATACTTTTTGCACTCCAGAAAGATTCTTCACAAAGAGGGGCTTAACCCTCATGTCACCATGCAGGTTTTTCTGCGCAAAGGCCCCGGAAAAATCTACGGCATTGAAGAAGCTGTGGAACTCATTCGGACTTTTAGCGCAAACAATGCAAAGAATCTGAAAGTGCACGCCCTGCCCGAGGGGTCCGACTACGCTCCTCTCGAGACGCTCATGACCATCGAAGGTCCCATCTGCGACTTTGTCGAGCTGGAAACGCTGTATCTCGGAGCCATCACCGCTGCGACATCTGTCAAAAACGGTGGCCCAGAGCCAGACCTCGCCAGCATCACAGCACGCGCACGCGAAATTCGCGACGAGCTGCCAGACAAGACCCTGCTCTATTTTGGCTCCCGCCACTGGCACTGGAGCTGGGACGAGCGTATTTCCAAGGCCGCTATTGCTGGTGGTTTTGATGCCTGTGCCACGGATGCCGGTGCACACGCGAACAATCTCACCGGCGGCGTTGGCACCATTCCTCACGCCCTTGTGTTGAGCCTCGGCCATCACTACGGTCGCGACACTGGAACCGTTCGAGCCGCCGAAGCCTTTGACCGCCATATTTCTTCCTCTATTCCGCGCATCGCTCTGGTGGACACATTCAACCACGAGTGTGATGACGCCATCGCCACGGCACGCGCCCTTGGAAAGAATCTCTGGGGAGTCCGTCTCGATACTCCCGGAGAGAATCTCGGCCAGTGTGGCGCCCCGGATGATGGTCGACGCTACTGGACCGGCAACGGTGTGACAGTGGAGCTCGTTCATGGACTCAGGCAGCGCCTTGATGCCGAAGGCTTTGAGCACGTGAACATCGTTCTCTCAAGTGGCTTTGGAAATCTCGACAAGATTCGGGCTTTCAAGGAAGGTGAGGCCAAGTATGGCCGTCTCTTTGAATCCATCGGCATCGGAAGTCTTTTCCCCGCGCACTTTGCCACCGCCGACATTGTCCGCGTCGACGGCGAGGACTTCGCCAAGGCCGGGCGCTTTCTCCGCCCCAACTCCCGCCTTGTTCGTGTCATCTAGTTCAACTCCAGCGCCGGCCCCTCAACAGGTCGGCGCTTTTGTCTCGTGCACAGGCCCACCCCCTCACTGCACAAAAGGAAACGTGTAATGTCTCGCAAAAAAAATCGTCCGCTTCCAGAATCTCTTCAGCTCCCGGCTGGCGGTGTGGAAACTCACGCCCATCTCGACCCAGAGCACTTTGAAGGCGAAATCGACGCCGTCGTTGAACATGCCCGCCAGTGCGGCATCAGCCACATCGGAAACGTCTTTCTCAGTCCTGAGCGTTTTGAGGAAACCCTCCCCCTCTACGAAAAGCACCCCGAGATCTTTTATATTCTCGGCATTCACCCGCAGGACGCCAAGGACTACACTGACGAGCGTCTTGAGCACATGCGCCGCCTCTTTCTCGCCAACCCGCGCATCAAAGCCCTCGGCGAAATCGGCCTCGATTATTTTTACGAGCTGTCCCCGCGAGAGATTCAGTTTCACGCCTTTCGCAAGCAGCTCCAGCTTGCACGAGAACTGGACAAGCCCGTTGTCATCCACTCCCGTGATGCGCACGAGGACTCACTCCGCATTCTCATCGAAGAAGGATTCGACCAGCGCCCACTCCTTTGGCACTGCTTCAACGCCGACCGCGCTCTCGCTGAGGAAATCCTTTCCCACGGCTGGTATGTCTCCATCCCCGGCCCCGTGACCTACAAGAAAAACGTCGAATTTCAGGACGCCATTCAGTACATCCCACTCGACAGGATCGTCGTCGAAACTGACAGCCCCTATCTCACTCCTGAACCATACCGCGGCAAACGAAACGAGCCTGCCCTCGTCTGCTTCACGGCAAACAAGGTCGCGGAACTCCTCGGCATCGACCCCGCTGAATTTTGGCTCAAAGCAGGACAGAACGCCCGTACCTTTTTTGGACTTTAATACGTGGGTGGGGGGTGTTACGAGACTCCATCTCGCGCTCTGCAAGGGGCGCTAGGGTGGGCGGGTTACGAGACTCCGTCTCGTGCTCTGCAAGGGGCGCTGCCCCTTGACCCCGCCCAAGGACGAGGCCCTTGGGAATCCCGCTATCGCTCAAAAAATACGGCTGAATGGGATGAAAGCTTCGCTTTCCTCTCCATCAGCCGTATTTTTTGAGCTAGGGGAATTTCCTCAACGCGTGTACTTTTGCCTTTCCCAGAGCGCACTTCTTTTCTTTCTGAACGCTCGCGTTCAGAAAAAAAATGGCGGCGAACTCGCAAAAGAGAAAGAGGCTCTCGACGTTATGCCCAACAAGTTTAAAAGCCGTGCAAGCGAAGCTTGCACGGCTTTTAAACTCGATGAGGATACGTAAGGGAATCATTCCCTTACGCGGGGTCCGGGGCTGGCCCCGGTTCTTTCCCTCCCACCCATCCAGCACAACCGCGCTGGAACAGGTCTCCAATCTTTCTATGGCAGACGTCGAATAACGTGAACTTCTCGCAAGTCTTCAGCTTTAAGCCTGAGGAGTCCCCAAGAGGTTCTGCCATAAAAGGTAACTGCGGGGTCGATAGCGAGTGATTTTGAGCCACCTTTTTTCATTTCGACCTGCGCGACGATGGAACTGCCGCGACGGAAAAATTTTGCAGATCGAATGTCGGCGAGATCGATGCTTGCGTCTGCGCGTCCGATTTTCACAGGGATAAGGGTCAACCCTTCGACGGAAAAGTCAGTCACGGAATACGAAACATCGTCAATATCGACAATCTTGACGAGAAAATGCCTGTCGGGTTCGGGAATTTTCTTAATAATGCGAGAATCACCAAGGCCTCCCATACCGAGAGAGGCAAAGGCGAAGACACAAAGTACTGCAATCAGAATATTTTTCTTGAGCTGTCCCATCCAAGCCTTCCTTTTACGGTTGGAGCACGGCAGGATCAATTATCTCAAAATCGAGACCTTCATTTTGCATAGAGTGTAAGAAATCTCGGGCTTCACGTTCCTGCCCGGCAGTGAAAACACACTGCGCAATCCCGCCATACCGATCAATTGTACTCAAATATGCCAAGTTATCATAGCCCTCGAGGATAAACTTGAGGTACGCCATGTCACTGGTGTTCATCCGCAAATAGAGCCGCTTTGAACGGGCGGGCTGAATAGCCTGCTCGGCATACATACGGCTCTTTGCTTTTCCTATTCTTCGTTTTCTCACAAAACCTCACAAGCATCATCAGTCACGAGCACCATGTGCTCCCAGCGCACACCACCCCACTCGGGGTAATAGAGGCCCGGTTCTGCGGTCACAACCATACCGGGTTCAAAAAGCTGAATGCCGCGCATGGAAAGGCCGGGACCTTCGTGCGTTTCCAGACCAACGCCATGCCCAAAAGAGTGCGTAAAATACTTTTCGACACCATGCCGTTCAAAAACGCTGTTGGCCCGGTCGTAGACTTCCGGGATTGGTTCGCCACCGGCAATGGCGGAAATTCCAGCGCGCTGAGCCTCCTGTACAAGCTCAAGCGTGCGCTTGAATTCGTCAGAGGGGGAGTTACCGACCCAAAAAGTCCGCGTCTGGTCAGAGCAATATTCGTCAACGCGACATCCCTTGTCGATCAAGACAGGGCAATTCTCTGTGATGATGTCATCACCGGGAATAGCGTGCGGCAAAGCAGCGTTCTTGCCTACTGCAACGATGGTGGTAAAGGCAAGCTCGCTAGCGCCCTGCTCGCGGTACAGCTTTTCAATCATCCACGCAATCTCGCGCTCAGTGCGACCGGGGACGAGTTCTTTTTCAATCTGGGCAAAGACCTTGTGGTTCAGGGCATTTGCCTTGCGAATTGCGGCGATTTCCGTGTCATCCTTAATAAGGCGAAGCGCTTCCACATAGCCTGAACATGGCACCATGGAGATGGCATTGGACATGTTTTTCCAGTTGCGGAAACTCAAACTCTGGTCATCTACACACACTTCGGAATAGCCCAATGAGCGAATGTGCCGCCCAATGCTCTCCATGACCGGATAGCGATAGATAAAGACCCGCTCACGAGGCCAGACACGGGCCGCAGCATCGATAAAACGGGAGTCTGTCATAAGCCAGTCTTCACCGGAATCGGTGACGAGAATCATTCCCGCAGATTCATTGCACTGAGGGTCGTGCAGCTCAAAGCCGCTGAGATAATATCTGTTTGCGGCGAGCGGCACGAGCATAGCCTTGTATCCCTTGCCAGCCATAAGCGTCCGAAGACGATCCCGTCGCGCAGTAAAGACTTGAGTATTCATGAATGAACTCCTTCACTCGAAATGAAAAACAGAAAAAATTATTTCCAGCGAGTTGCTATCCGGGCAAGCTCGACTCCGTCGTCACGCAACACAGCATGTCGACACTGCGCTTCACCTTCGCAGACGCTGCGAGAGAGCACCCGGTCACCAAGCCGCGCTTCGGCACGAAAAGCAATGTCCAAAGAACAGGGACGACAGGCATAGGAACCGGGAAGCGATTCCAAGGCCCATTCCATGTAATGAACGTTGTTCACGTGGGCGTTGCTGTCGAGGTCGCTGTAGCGAGTCATGATGGAGCTTTCCGTGCTGTGCTCCCGAAGGCGCTTTACGGAACGGGAAGGCAGTTCCACACTGTGGACCGGGGTTTTGGGATACTGAGCGGCGACAAAGTCAGGCATAGGGGCAAGCTTTCGGCTCTCAATATCCATAATGGCCCACAGACTGGTTGCGGCACCAATCTGCTGATGCTGAGCGTCAAAAATCCGAAAATCACGACGCCCGACATTCCGCTCCAAAGACGCGGGCCAGGTACTTATGCACACACGCTCACCATATCCGGGATAGCGCTGCATTTCGATGTACTCCCGAATAAGCACCCAGACAACATTGGCTTTTTCTGCCAGCACGGCATTATCAAATCCAAGTTCACCGGCATGGACCGCTGCCGCATCCTGAAGCCAGCTCCCAACGCCAGCAATGCTGCCTTTTCCATCAAAGCCAGCTTCGGCAACGCGCACAGTGAAATTCATTTCTTTTCCTGCTGAATTCTCAAATTCCATTGTTTCCTCTCTGCACAAAAACTTCAAGAATCCTGTGCTTATACCAGAGGTTCAAAAACACGTCACCACGCAGAGGGGGCCAGAAAGGTCAAAACCTCGCAAGTGCTTGCGCCACAAGGCTTCCCTACGCTTATATGATGACAGGCACAGTTCATGCAGTCCTTTTTATTTTGCACAGAGCTTTGAAGCAAAGGCCGCCGCTCCAAACCCGTTGTCGATGTTCATGGCGGCGACACCGGGTGAACAGGAATTCAGCATGGCCATCAGCGATGAAACTCCGCCAAGCATGTTGTCTTTGCCAGAAGTGCTTGGCACGCCAAGGATAGGCGTAGGAACCAGCCCTGCCAAAACACTGGGCAAGGCGCCATCCATCCCGGCGACAACAATAAGCACCTTTGCTTTGGAGAGGTTCTCTATGTGCGGAGTCAGGCGATGCACACCAGCAACGCCAACGTCAGAAACCAGACCACAGTTCAGGCCAAAGAAACAGGCAGTCCCGTAGGCTTCGAGAGCAACGCCCATATCCGAGGCTCCGGCAGTGACAACAATGCACTCACCAGAGTGAGGGTAAGGCCCATCAAGCTCAAGAGAAAAGCCAAGGGTCAGCAGGCCGGAATGTTCATGGAAAACGGCGTCAGGAAAAATTTCGACCAGTGCTTCGCCCTTTGCGGCAGAAAGCCGGGTCACCAAAACGGGCTGCCCCGCATCAGCAAGCCCCTGCACACAATTTTTAAGCTGGGGAATGGTTTTTCCGGGGCCATAGACAACTTCTCCCTGCCCGGTACGGGCAAGGCGATGCGTATCAAGAGTCACGCCCTGCGCCAGTTCTTCAACTGGCTGGGTCTGAAAAGAATAGAGTGCCTGCTCAGGGCTAACGGCTCCTGAAGCAAGGCGAGTAAAAAGCTGAAAAAGATCGTCTCTGGTCATGGGTCCTCCACTCCACTCGTTTATTCGTGGACACGGTAGGAAACTCCCTTCGGAGCGTCAATGCACCCTGTAGGGCAGTCGGACAGCAAACAGAGATATCCTGTTTTGCCGGATGATTGAAAATACACAAAGGAAAGGCTATTACCGTCTCATGTTGGACAAGACTTTACTTTTTCTTTCCAAACCGCAATCCATAAGCGGGCTTTTCCCTGAGTTCAAAAAAGCGGGAATAACTGCTGGACTGGCCGAAAACCTCTCCGGTGCCCTCGACTTTATCCAAAAGAATAGACCATGCGTCATTTTTTCGGCACCTCGAATTGCGGGCTACCGGGCAGAAACACTCCTCAGTCAAGCAGAGCAGGACGGCAGCTTTCCTCCTGTCATTATATTTGATGAACGCGGCTCCGCAGATGATGCCAGACATTACATGAGCTGCGGCGCAAAAGATTACTGGCTGGAACCTCTGATTTGGGAAAAAATCGAGACCGTGCTCTCGCTTCCGTCTGAGGCAAAAGCCAAATCACAGCCAAGCCCCAAAAGCACGACTGTGAGCAAACATTCAACGGGCGTCACAATTATTGGTTCGCACCCGGCAATGCGACGCACCCTTGCCCTCGCCGCACAGGTCGCCCCATCAAAGGCATCAGTCCTTATTTCCGGGGAATCCGGTACGGGTAAAGAAATGTTTGCCCGCTACCTGCACGCCAAAAGCAAACGTGCAGATGGACCTTTCATTGCCATCAACTGCGCAGCCCTGCCTGAACACCTGCTGGAAAGTGAACTTTTTGGCCACGAAAAAGGTGCATTCACAGGAGCAATCAACCGCAAACCCGGCAAATTTGAACTTGCACACAGTGGCACCATCCTGCTGGACGAAATCACAGAGATGGACCTTGGCCTCCAGGCCAAGCTGCTTCGAGTGCTTCAGGAAGGCGAAATCGACCGCGTGGGTGGCACCGAAACACTCAAGGTCGATGTCCGCGTGCTGGCAACGACAAACAGAGACATCGAAGAAAGCGTCAAGAACAAGGAATTTCGACAGGACCTTTTCTTTCGCCTCAATGTCATTCCCCTGCGCCTGCCCGCCCTGCGCGAGCGAGGCGACGACATACTGCGGCTGGCCCAGTTCTTTGCAGCCCGCTACACATCCGAATATGAGCTGCCTGCTCCTTCGTTCTCTGACGATGCCCAGAAATGGCTCCTGTCCTACGACTGGCCGGGCAATGTTCGCGAACTCCAAAATCTGATGGAACGCGCCGTACTGCTGGCCGGAACAGGTCCAATCTCGACCAAACACTTCCTGCTTGACCCTGACGCCTGGCCTCTTCCAGAAGATGCTCTTCCTGAAGAAGAGCAAGAAACAGAGCACGCAGACACGCCCACGGCCAGAGCCGATACACCACTTGCCGACGCCTTGCAGGAAAATGAAATGCGACTTCAGGACATTGAACGCATTGCTATTCTCAAGCGTCTGGAGCAAACTTCTGGTAACAGAACGCAGGCAGCCGATCTGCTGGGCATTTCTGTTCGCACATTACGAAACAAAATTTCCGAGTACAAAAAACTCGGCCTTGCCGTGCCATAGCCCGACCGCACCCGGATCAGTACCGAGCTTTGCGATTCCTGCCTCTGCGCACGCAACTCCTCAACACGCATAAGGATACTGCCATGAAAATTCTTGCCACAGACATACAGGGGTACCTGGAACACTCTTCCATGATCCGAGAAATGTTTGAAGCTGGCCGCCAACTCAAGGCCCAGTACGGTGAGGACGCGGTTTGCGATTTTAGTCTCGGCAACCCGGACCTCCCTGCGCCCGCCGCTGTTCGTGACGGACTGGCAGCACTTTCCAAAGACGCTGAAAAACCATTCACTTTTGGCTACATGCCCAATGCTGGCTACCCCTCTGCCCGTGAAGCTCTGGCCGAACACCTGAGCAAAGAACAGGGTGTGCCGATTTCGCCAGAGGGCCTAATTTTGAGCTGTGGTGCCGCTGGAGGCATGAATGCCCTGTTCCGCGCCATTCTTGAACCCGGTGACGAAGTGCTTTGCCCGGCACCGTATTTCGTGGAATACGGCTTTTATGTTGCCAATCATGGTGGTCAGCTCAAGACCGTTCCGGCCCTGCCCCCAGAATTTGATCTGGATCTTGACGGCATGGAGCTGGCCATTGGACCCAAGACCCGCGCGGTTATCATCAACTCGCCAAACAACCCCACAGGTGCGCTCTACAGCCGCGAAACCCTCATGAAGCTTGCGGAAATACTGACTCGCAAATCCCGCGAGTTTGGCCGCCCCATTCTTCTTGTTTCTGACGAGCCGTACCGCTTCCTGTGCTATGACTGCGCAGAGGTTCCTTCTGTCCTTCCGCTGTATCCATACAGTGTCGTCATCAGCTCCTTCTCCAAAAATCTTTCTCTGGCTGGCGAACGCGTGGGCTATGTTGTGCCCTCCCCGTCCATGCCAGAACATCTTGAACTCATGAACGCCCTGACGCTCACCAACCGCATCCTTGGTTTCGTGAATGCCCCGGCGGTTGGGCAGCGCCTCATGGCTCATGCCCTTGGGTCACAGGTTAATGTCACGGTCTACGCCGAACGCAGAAAGGCCATGACCCGCGTACTGGACGAGGTCGGCTTTGACTTCGCCATGCCCAAAGGCACCTTCTACTTCTTCCCCAAGGCTCCGGGAGGAGATGACAAGGCATTCATCACCGCCCTGCTGGAGGAGCGAATCCTTGCGGTTCCCGGTTCCGGCTTTGGCTTCCCGGGCTACTTCCGCCTTGCGTTCTGCGTCGGAGAGGAAATCATTCACCGTTCACTGGACGGCTTCCGAAGGGCCTTCGAAAAAATGCAAAAATAAACTTTTGCCAACAAAAAAGCCCATGTTTCAGCATGGGCTTTTCTTTTCATAAAGACGACTCTGGTCTCAGCCAGAAAAATGCTTATTTCTTGTGCATCGCACTCAGGTCTTCATTCCACAAGTCTTCGTCAACAGCTTCGTCAACGAGCATAATAGGAATCTCTTCCCGAATGGGATACACGACTTTACAGGACGCGCAGTAGAGTCCTTCGCCTTTCGGCGTCTGCTGCACAGATTTTTTACATTTGGGGCAAGCCAGAATTTCGAGTAATTCCTTGTTCAGTGCCATTGGCGGACCTCCTTACGGGATGAGTTCTGCTATACGCAAAAAGGGAGAACGAGACAAGGCCGACATTGACAGCACGGCCCCCCTGCACTAGCCCTTTTCTCTCAATGCCAGCAACGTTCAACCGGGGAGTTTCCATGTCCAAAATAGACCTGCATACCCACTCTACGGCTTCTGACGGGACACTCACGCCCACAGAACTCATGGAGCTTGCAAAAGAATCTGGTCTTGAAGCCATTGCCCTCACAGACCACGACACGACCGGCGGTCTCAAAGAGGCGCAAGAGGCCGCAGACCGTCTGGGAATAGAACTTATTCGTGGCTGTGAACTCAGCGTCAAGCACGAAACTGGGTTCATGCATATTGTTGGACTCTTCCTGCCAGACAATCCCGAAAAACTGCTGGAAAAGATGCGCTGGCTCAATGAACACCGTGTCAGCAGAAATGCAAAAATTCTTGAAAAGCTAGAAGGCCTTGGCAAACATATTACCTATGAAGAGCTTGAAAAAAAAGCTGCTGGTGGCACCATTGGCCGACCGCACATAGCCCTGCTCCTCAAGGAAAAGGGCTATGTCGAAAGTGTCGAGGAAGCCTTTCGCAAATTTATTGGCGACTTTGCCCCGGCCTACGTCCCCAAGGTTGAACTCACTCCGCAGGAAGCCATTGAACTTTTGAAATCCGAAAATGCCACGGTCATTCTCGCCCATCCCTGCACACTTCGGCTCAGCTACGAAGAAATGTATCACGAGCTGAAAGAACTCATGGGATACGGGCTGGACGGCCTTGAATGCTATTATACAGACCACAGCACCAAAAACACGCTGGAATTTACTTCTCTTGCAAACCGTCTCGGACTTGTTGCAAGCGGTGGTTCCGATTTTCATGGCGAGGTCAAACCAGACATTCGTCTCGGCGTTGGGCGTGGGACGCTTTCCATTCCAGATGACGTGCTCGAAAAGCTCCGTGCGCATCGAGCCAAACAGGGACTGACAGCCTAAATGACATTTCTTCCAGAACTGCTGGCACCTGTCGGCAACCGAGAAAAACTCGAAACAGCAATCCGCTACGGCGCTGATGCCGTGTACCTTGGCGGTCCTATCATGAATCTGCGCGCCAAAAGCGCCGCGTTTGACTGGGACGCCCTGTGCGATGGCATTGCCTACGCGCACCAGCATGATGTTTCTGCATACATGTGCCTGAATGCCCTGCCCCGCGAGCAGGACCTGAAAAAAGTGGATGAGGCACTGGAGCACATTTCGGGCATGGACGACGCAAGCCGCCCTGATGCTCTGATTATTGCTGACCCCGGTGTGCTGGCCAAGACCAGAAAACTGCTGCCTGACATGCCTATCCATCTTTCCACACAGGCCAACACAGCAAACAGCAGTAGTGCAGCCTTTTGGCAGGACTTTGGCGTCAGCCGAGTTAATCTTGCCCGTGAGCTGGACTTGCAGGCCATTATGAACATCCGGCGTGCCCTGCCAGATCTGGAGCTGGAAGTCTTTTGTCATGGCGCAATGTGCATGGCTGTTTCGGGCCGCTGCGTCATGTCAGCACACATGAACAACCGCTCGGCCAACCTAGGCCTGTGCACCCATCCCTGCCGTTTTGACTATCAGGTCAAGGCCATTGCCATTGAAGAAAAAACCCGCCCAGGGACTCTGGCATGGGAAGTCTACGAGGAAGACGGCTACAGCTCCATTCTGGCCGCAGAAGACCTCTGCCTCATCAAATTTTTGCCGTGGTTCATGGAAAACGGCGTCCACGCCATCAAGATTGAAGGCCGCATGAAGTCTGGCGGCTACCTTGCGCAGGTTGTGGACAGCTACGCGACAGGGCTTCGCGCCCTCAAGGCGGGCACGTTCAGGGCTGACGATCATCTTGGTGAACTACTCAACACAGCGTCCCGTCCTCTGACCTCTGGCTTCTTCCTGCCCGAAGGCAAACGGGTCACCTATCCGGCCGCAGAAGTGCAGCACCCCATTGTTGGCCGCATTCTTGCGCAGACAGGAGACGAGAGCTGGCAGGTCGCCGTACGCACCCGCTTTGACTGTTCAAAGCCTCTATGTATCCTTGTGCCGGGCCTTGAGCGTCCGGTCATGGCATCCACGGAATACAGTTTTGAGAACCCTCAGGGCGAACGTCGCGATACGGTTCACTCAGGAACCACGCTCACGCTTCGGGCTTCTCACCCGGCCCTGAGTGAAGGACTCTTTTTGCGCGAGGCCGCAGAATAACTCACAAACAGACGATACAGAACAGCCCCCAAGCCAAACGCTTTTGGGGGCTTTTTTTATGCACAGCATCGTTCGTCTTCAAGCATTCGAAGCACGACCTTCGTCCATACCGCAACCATATCCGGGTCCCATTGCGACCCGGCCCCCTTCTCCAGAATGGCGAGAGCCTGCTCTGGAGTTCTGGCGGCCTGATATGCCCGATTAGACGTCATGGCTTCATAGCCATCCACAACACTAATTGCCCGGGCCAAAAAAGGAATGTCTTCCCCCTGAAGCCCCTGCGGATAGCCAGAGCCATCAAAATGCTCGTGATGATGGAGAACAATAGGAACCAGCTCCCGAAAAGAGCTGATGCTGGAAAGGATTTTTTTCCCCCATTCGGGGTGCTTTCGCATAATATGAAATTCTTCGTCAGTAAGCCGGTCTGGCTTGGTCAAAATGGAATGCGGAATGCTCACCTTGCCCACGTCATGCAACAGTCCGGCAAAATACAGCTGCTCAAGCTCATGCGTTGAAAGTCCAAGCTCCTGCCCCAGGCTGCGGGCAAAATTCCCAACCCGCTCCGAATGCCCACGGGTATACACATCCACCGCCTCAACTGCGGTAACGTAGGACATCACCACTTCGAGACTCATGTCTTCCAGCCGCTGCTTAACCCGTCGGTTTTCCTCTGCATTGGCGGCCTGAGCCGTGTACAGGCTCAAAAGATTCAGCTCATCGCGCAGGTACGGCGGAGACTGTCCATCGCGTAGAACAAGCACCCAGCCCGTCCGGCCAAACGGCGTCCGAAGTGGTGCGCACATACCGCTGATTCCCAGCCCATCAAGCTCTGGGCTACACAGCGAAAGGTACTCGCAGGAAAGTATCGCGGCCTCAGACAGGGCACAAACCCTTGCCCCAAGCGGTTCAATCCAGTCCGGGCTATTCGTAACAAGTGGACCAAGACTCAGCCTGCGAACAGGATCTCCCTCTTTTATTGAGGGCATAATCAGCACAATCCCCTGCGGAGAAAAGACTTTTCGCATCTCCACAATGAGCATGCGAATAAATTTTTTCATAGACGACTGCCGGGACAATGTTTTGCCAAACGCCAGCACAGCTTCCAGAGACTTTCCCTTGTTTGCCATGCGCAAACGTTTTTCTCGCCCAGCAAGCACCTGTCGAATTTTGCGCAAAAACTGCACCAGATCAAAAGGCTTGAGCAAATAGTCGCTCGCCCCGTTCTGGATACATTCCACGGCATTCTCTACAGTTCCGTATGCCGTAAGAAACATCACATCCGCATCAAGCCCCTTCGCATTGATACGCTGCAAAAGATCGCTTCCGCTGAGTCCGGGCATACACATGTCCGAAATCACCAAATCTATTTCTTCGGATTCCAAAACCATCAGTGCCTGTAACACGTCTTTGGCAGTAAAGACCTGGAAGCCTTCGTCCTCAAGACATTCCTTATTCACCGCAAGCAGTTCAGGCTCGTCATCAACAAGAAGTAAGCGGTGTTTTTTCATTTTCGGCCCTATTTTTGCTCTCTCCGGTACTGCAATGCCAGTTTTCTTTCAAAAAAACCGGGATGTTTGCCATGATCTCCCGTCCCATCTCAACCCTTTTTCGCAATACATGAGCGCCGGGGACTTGTCCACATGCACAAGCGAAGCAAAGACTCACTTTTTGTCCATCAAAATGACTCTTCAATATTTTGCCTTTTCCGGAGTCTTCACGTAGTTTGGCTCCTGAACTCATTTCCTTTCCCTGTGAAATCCTGTTTCTTTTCCCACATCATGTACAACCATAATTCAGGGCAAAAAGCATATGCACTTTGACGACAGTAGCGTTCTTGAAGAACGCACAAATGTGAAGACAATCATTCGTCACATTGATCAGCTGCCCTCGCCGCCACCAGTTGCGACAAAAGTGCTCACCGAGGTCCTGAACGGTGCAGCTGACTTTACTGAAATTTCCCGCCTTATCGAGACAGACCAGTCTCTGACACTCAAAATTCTAAAGATTGCCAACTCAATGGCATACGGATACCGGGGAAAAATCAGCACCATAGAGTCAGCTGTTGCGACCATAGGTCTGGACACGCTCAAAAACGCCCTGCTCTCAGTCATTATCCGCGATTCGTTTTGCAATGCACCAGAAGAAGGCGACGAGGAACTTGTCCGCATCTGGAAGCACACTCTGGCCACAGCCGTTGCCGCGAGCCTGCTTGCAGAACGGGTTCGCCCCGAACTCAAGGGCATCGCCTTTGCCGCAGGCATCGTGCATGACTGCGGCAAGCTTGTTTTGCTCACAGCATTGCCAGAGGACTACGAAAAGCTCCTCAACAAAAGTCGAGAAACAGGGCACTCCATACTGGACCTTGAGCAGCAACACTTTGGTGTTGCCCACACCCAGGTAGGCAAATGGCTTCTCCAGAAATGGGGCCTGCCCCAGACATTGAGCGACGTTACCTGGCTCCACCACCATTCGCCAGAGGCCCTGATTACTCTTGGTGGCAGTGCAGAAATTGCCGCACTCCTCTCCCTTGCGGGAATTCTGGCGCATGAAGTGATGCTTGATGAGCCAAATCAGGAGCACACGCAGGCAAAAGACGCCCTGCTCGCCTATTTTGATCTGCCCGCACAGGAGCTCTCAGCCATCATTCAGCGCATTGGTGAAGGCTACGCAAACCGGGCGGCCATGTTTAATCTCAAAAACGACGCCGCACTTTTTTATTTTGAGGCGCTCCAGCGCGCCAACAGCGTGCTCTCACTCAAAAATGCCGAGCTTCAGCAAAGTACAGGGCACCTGCGCCGGGCCAATGCCCTGCTTGAGGTCATTGGTGATGCCAGTAGCGCCTTGGCTGAACTTCACGACACATGGGACGTCCTGAACACTGTTGCCGACATTTTCCGGCTCCAGCTCAACGCCCGCGAAGGCTTCATTCACAGTCTGGATACAGAAAAGCAGTGTCTGCGAGGAATCTTCTGGTCCAGCTCAGAGAACACAGAAATCAGCCTTCCGCTTGGACAGGACGGGAATCCCAAATCGACCGGGCTGGACATCCCTCCACGACTTGCCGAGGCACTCCAGACCCTGTCCTACCGAATTCCAGAATCAGGCACGCCACGCCCAACCCGACTTTCTGGAGCAGGTCCATACTGCCTTGCTCCACTCTTTTCGAGTGATGGCTTTTCCGGAGAAATTATCTTTCGGCCCCAGCGGGACGGTCGCCGCTTCATTCAGGAAGAGCACAGCGGCTATCTCCAGCTCGCCCAGATTGTCGCCACGACACTGGAACGGCTTGCAATGGAAAACTCTCTGGAGCAACGCGCTGAGCGACTGGCAAGCACACTGGGGAAACTCCGCCGCCTGAACTCCAAGCTTGTCCAGACCGAACGCCTCGCGGCAGTCGGTCAGCTTGCAGCCGGAGCTGCCCACGAAATCAACAACCCGCTGGCCATCATCTATGCCCGAACGCAGCTCATGGCCCACCGGGAAAAAGACGACAAGAAGAAACACGATTTTCGACAGATGATGGACCAGATAGAGCGCATCACGTCCATTCTCAAAAACCTGATGGATTTTGCCCGCCCCACGCCACCGCGCATTGAAGCAACCTCACTCAATGCCCTGACCAAACGAACCCTTTCACTGGTGCAGGGGGAGCTGACAAAAAATCATATCCGGCTTGAGACGGCTTTTTTTGATGCACTCCCAGACATTCTGGGCGACGCCTCACAGCTTGAGCAGGTTCTGCTCAACTTGATTATCAATTCCGAACACGCCATTATCGAGCGGCTCAAGCGACCTGACATGTCCAATGAAGACGGTCTCATACATTTGACGACGGCCCTCGACAAACGTCAGCACAAGGCGCTTATTGTCCTCACTGATAACGGTATCGGCATTTCTCAGGAAAATCTGAAGAAAATCTTTGACCCCTTCTTCACCACCAAGGAAGAAGGCAAAGGCACCGGACTTGGGCTTTCCACCTCCTATGGCATCATTGCTGGACACGATGGTGAAATCCACTACGACAGCAGGGAAAAGGCCGGAACAACCGTCACAATCACGCTTCCGCTTGCTGCCGAGGCGTCTCCTGCTGCACCAAAGGTACAGACCACCAGTCAAGGGACAGCTATTCTGGTGGTCGATGATGAAAAGCACATACGGGAAATATTAAAAGAATCGCTGGAAAGCCGGGGCTACAGGGTACAGGCGGCTCCAGATGGACAAACAGCGCTGCAAAGGCTCTCGCAGAACCGCTACAGGCTCATGCTCCTTGATCTCAGAATGCCCTCGCGTGACGGATTTTCTCTTCTGGAGCATGCCCGCAAGCACATCCGGAAGATGCCCGTCATCATTCTCACGGGGATGGCAGGTCCAGAGGAAGAGCAAAAAGCGCTGGCACTGGGAGCAACACGCTGCGTGCACAAACCGTTTCAGATTAAGGCCCTTATGGATGACATTGAGAGCCTGCTGCGGGAGAAAATTTCATGACAAAGGTGACGCCGACAGAAGAAAAGCATGGTCCGCACCTCATTTCCATCGCCAGTGGCAAGGGAGGAGTTGGTAAAACCAATGTTTCCCTGAACCTTGCGTGGGCGCTTGGTGCACAGGGCTTTTCGGTCTGTATTCTTGATGCGGACCTTGGCCTGTCCAATGTGGACATTTTGCTCGGTATTCGCCCGACCTGCACGCTTGCCGACGTGCTGCTTGGTAAGCACAGCCTTGCCGAAGCCATTATGCATGTTGGTCCCGGAGTTGATCTCATTTCTGGAGCGTCTGGCGTTCCCCGCCTTGCCGAGCTAAACCGCAACGAGCAGGCCCGACTCCTTCAGGAATGCAAGGCACTCAATGAGTATGACTATGTCCTTATCGACAACTCGCCGGGCATCACCGGGCAGGTCACGTCGCTGTGCCTTTCTGCAAAAGACATCATCATTGTTGTCAATCCCGAAGCCAGTTCCATCACTGACGCCTATGCTCTCATCAAGGTGCTCTCACAGAATGGTCTGTGGTGGAGTCCCCTTATCCTGCTCAACAGGGTCAGGGGCACCAAACAGGCCGAACAGGTCTTTGCCAAAATCCAGAACACCGCATCAAACAGGCTGAACCTGAACTGCTCGCTCTTAGGCTACATTCCCGAGGATGGGGCAATCCGTGCCGCCAGCGCCCTACAGCGACCACTTTTGGAAACAGCCCCCGGCGCACTTGCGACCCGGGCCTTTACCGATGTTGCCAAACGCCTTTCCATGCGTGGCGACCGGCTCCAGCCCCGGAGCGTTTCGGCCAGCAATTTTCTGGAAAATTCCATTACCCGCCTGCGCGAACAGGGAGCACGGCGGAAGCAGGTTCCTGCCGAAGCCAAAAAAGAGCTGCGGAACATGCGCTCCTGCCTTTCTCACATGCAACGGCTTGTCGAGCACGTGACGCACCTGCCCCTGAGTACGCTTGCGCCTCTCCAGACAGAATTTGACCGCATGAGTAGCCATGTCGAGCATCTGGAATCCATGCTGGGCTTTAGCAAAAAAGCTCCGCATACAGATGAGCCTGCTCTTGAATCAAAAAGCGCCACGCATCCAGTACAAAAGAACCCTGCCTCACCCAGAGCACTTTTGGTCTGCCCGGATGACACGCTGTTTGAAGTACTCTCGGAAATTCTGAACAACACAGGCTTTGCCGTCAGCAAACAGGAGCTGGATGCGGACAAAATCCCTGCACACAGTAGCGCCCTCCTTGTCATCTGCATCAGTGGACCAGGACAGGACGCCAAGGCCCTGCTGAGCAAGGCTCCCAACCTGCCCACCGTGTGGCTGCGAGGCTACCGCAGCAAAAACGAAATTCCAACGCCACTCCCCCTCAATCTGACCGTGGTGGAGAAGCCTTTTGTCGTCAAAACCCTGCAATCACTCTTTCGCAAATCAGCAGGACTGCCACAACAGACCAAGACCTCTGAAAAGGCGTCTGCCTAGACGACCACGCACCATAAAGGCACGAAACACTCTTTTCGCGACATTCTCTCGACACAAAAAAGCCCTCAGGCCAAAACCTGAGGGCTTTTATACATATCCTCGGAAGCGATATATTTCTACGACCTGGCGGATGCCGGAGCCACAGAACTCTGCTCTTCACGAGCTTTCCGTCTGCTGCGGAAGTAGTCGCGTGTTTCACGCCCAACAACCGGAGAAAGCAGCAACAGACCAACAAGGTTTGGGAAAGCCATCATGCCGTTAAACAAATCGGAAAGCGTCCAGACAAATTCAAGATTGGCAACTGCACCGATGCCAATAAAGCAAATGTATACCAGACGATAAGGGCGAATAGCTCTCTGTCCAAACAGGAATTCTACGGATTTTTCACCGTAGTAGCACCAGCCAAGAATCGTCGAATAAGCAAAGAGAACCAGTCCGGAAGAGACAATATACTGTCCGCCGGGAAGGAGAGTCTCAAAAGCCTTTGCCGTCAACGCGGCGCCTGTCATACCCGAGGACCAGCCACCTGACACAATCAGGATAAGACCAGTCAGCGTGCACACGATCATGGTGGAAATGAAGGTCTGGGTCATAGACACCAGAGCCTGCACAACCGAATGACTCGTCTGCGCAGCTGCCGCTGCAATTGGTGCGCTACCAAGGCCAGATTCATTGGAGAAAATACCTCGGGCAACACCCATACGAATTGCCAGCATCACACTTGAGCCAGCAAAACCCCCTGTTGCAGCAGTCGGGTTAAAGGCTTTTTCAACGATCAACGCAATCGCCGCAGGTACGACTTCCCAATTCATGATGAGAATAGCCAAACCACCAAGCAGGTAGAAGGCCACCATCGTTGGGACGAGCACGCCTGTGACTTTGCCAATGTTTTTAATTCCGCCCAGAATGACCATTGAGCAGGTCACGAGCAGAAAGAGACCAGTCAGCCACGGTGCGATTCCAAAAGTTGAGGACATCACGTCCGCAACGGAATTGGACTGCACCATATTGCCAGTACCAAAGGCTGTAATTGCTGCAAAAACAGCAAACATTGCACCGAGCCACCACATATTCAGCCCACGGCTAATATAATACATGGGACCGCCGCACATTTCGCCCTTTGGGCTCACCGTACGGTATTTCACCGCAAGAAGAGCTTCGGCATACTTGGTTGCCATACCAAGCATACCCGTGACCCACATCCAAAACATGGCACCGGGACCACCAAGGGCAATTGCTGTGGCTACACCAGCCACGTTACCTGTCCCAACCGTGGCGGACAGGGCTGTCATCAGAGCCTGAAAGTTACTAATGTCGCCTTCAGTTCCTTCTTCCTTACGCTGAACAAATGCCAGCCAGAAAGAATATTTCAGTTTGGAAAGCTGAATACCCCGTAGACAGAAGGTTAAATAGACGCCAGTTCCCACTAGGAGAATTAGCATTGGAGCGCCCCAAACAAAGGCACTCGCAGCCTCAATCACGTGTTGAACAGATTCGAATGTACTCATGGACTTCCTCGCAGATGCCGGACGCAAGGCATGAGCCCCGCTTCCGGGCTCTTTCGTTTCCGACAAGATGCGGCGAACACGCGCACTCCTCGCAGAAGCGCTAAACCCCCTAGAATGTCCACCGAGCCACCACCGAATGATGTTCAGCGAAAAACCGTCAGTCAGCTGACGGTCTAGCTCGAAACTATATATATCACATGATATTTTTTGGCTATAGTTTTCGCATCATTATCGGAAAGAAAAATGCGGAGCCACTGTCTGACCTCAAATACCTTTTCGCGTCAAGAAAAAGGCCTCACCGCATATGCGGTGAGGCCTAAAAACTTATTCTGACGATGGCGTACTAAAAATCGTAACCAACGGTAATACCATACAGATGAGTCACAGTATCGTGTGCTTCTGACTCAAAAACACCTTCGGCAGGACGGTTATCAAAACTTCTGTCCTGTGCAATGAGGTAGGTGTATGAGAGGTCAACCGTCCAGTTCTCGTTAAAGCGGTAACCAGTACCAACAGAGAAGAGATGACGGTCACCGGTTGGAATCATGTAATCAGCCTGATCGCCATGAATCGGAGACTGGTCCCACACATAACCACAGCGCAGAGTCAGGGCGTCGCTGTAGGCGTATTCTGCACCAAGCTGGACACGCCATGCGTCGCGCCAGTTCTTGTCAGAAATAGATGCTTCCTGAGCCGGAAGGTCATCGTATTCAACGGTCAGGGTGCGGTACAGGCTCCAGTTGGTCCATACGAGGTCAGCCTCAAGAGAAAGCTTGGGGGTTGCCTGCCAGGACACACCAGCGAAAACTTCGTCAGGAAGAATGATCTTTGCACCAGCGGAAGAATTCTTGAAGAGCGTGCTATAAAATGCATTGTTTGCAGGATTTGAAGAATTGGGCAAACTAAAGGTTGCTTCGCCACGAACTTCCTGCTTCATCTGGCTACGGTAGGTCAGACCTGCTGCCCAGTCTTTATTGATCTGGTAGTGCAAAGCTGCGGTGAATCCGAGACCAACGCTGTCACCTTCGAGCATGGCGTCAATGTCTTCACCATGAGAGGTAGGATCCTGAGGAACCCCTGTCATGCCAACAGAACCTGGAACCCTAGAAGCTCCAGGACCGTTCTTTGCCTTATAAATGACAGAGTTTCCGTCCACGACTTTGTCGGAGCGGTACTTGAACCACATGAATTCCGGACCAACTGCCAGAGACAGCTTGTCAGTCATCTTCCATGCAATGGTTGGGTTCACAGAAAACGCATTGATGCTGGCAAAATTCACATTGTAGCGGCCAGTCCATGTCTCCTCGAACTCAGTTCCAAGGCCAAAGCGGGACATGACGCCAAGGTTCAGCCAAAACCGGTCGTTCAGCTGATGCGTGATGTAAAAGTGCGGCGGAACCCAGACATTGGACTTGCCTGTGGCATCTTCATATGCTCCAGAAAAATTTTCAAAATCAATCTTGGAATACGGATTGATAAATGTTGCACCAAACTGCATATGCGTTCCGGGCAGATTTGTGGTGTTCGCCGGGTTAAACGCAGCAGCGGCGGCATCTGGCGTCCGAGCGACAAGCGAGCCACCAAGCGCGTTACCACGAGCACTAAATTCATACAGACCATACCCGGCAGCCTGTGCGCCGACTGCGGTACACATCACCAGCAGCAGTGCAAGCAGACAGTTTCTCAAAGCAGTTTTCATGCAACCCCCTTCTCAACTCGCAGCAGATTTCATTCCGAATTCAAATAATACGGAGCCAGACTATGGCGTACGCTATTATTTGCTGCCCAAATTTTGTTTGAATCGACAATTATTATATTTTACAACTAGTTGCTAACGCAATCGTCGCGCTATCCAAAGGGAAAAGCGCGAATTCGGCAGACATAGCCGTTTTTCTGAGCAAAGACCAGTCTTTGCTGTTCAAAAAATTGAGAACATTCATAGCAAAGCTCTCCCCTTTCAGGCAATTTCTTTTTGCCCAAAACAGCCTGATTTCCATACACTTCGAGCATGAGCCAAAAAAAAAGACCCGCAAGGCGGGTCTTTTGCTTACAGGCTCTATTTATAAAAAAGTTTGATGCCATTTGTTTTTGTTTCCGGCTGTCCCGGAGGCATCGGCTGACCAGACGTGATGACCACAGACTGCCTCTGCTCTATGCTGGCTTCTCCTCGGATAAACGCAACCGCCCGCTCCAGATGACTCACAAGAGAGACATCCGCAAGCCGAGGGCGCACGCCCCAGAAAAAGTTCATTCCCCGAAGCACGCCCTCATCAGGGGACAGCGCAAAAATAGGCAAGCTTGGACGCCGGCTGGACAGCATGCGGGCTGTCGCACCACTCGTCGAATGGCAGACCAAAGCCGCACTATCCGCATGTTCCGCCACAAGGCACGCTGAATACGCAAGATATTTCACGATATTTTTTTCGGGACTCGGCACGTATGGGCCACCAAGCCGCTCAAGGTAGTAGTCCTCACAGCTCTGGGCGATGCCCTGAATAAACGCGCAGGTCTCAACCGGATAATTGCCTATAGCAGTCTCTTCAGACAGCATCACGCAATCAGCGCCATCCATAACAGCATTACCCACGTCAGTTGCTTCTGCACGCGTCGGAACCGGACTCTTGACCATAGACAGCATCATCTGGGTGGCAACAATAACGGCCTTCTGCTGATGCCGACAGGCGCGAATGATGCGCTTCTGCATAACGGGCAATTTGGCCAGCGAGCACTCAACGCCGAGGTCGCCACGGGCAACCATCACGCAGTCAGCAGCCGCCACAATCTCGTCAATGTGCTCAACGGCAGCCTTGCGCTCCAGCTTGGCAACCACCGGAACAATCCGCCCATGCTCCTGAATAAGCCTGCGCAGGCGTTCAACATCCTCTGCACCCTGCACAAAGGACAAGGCCACAGCATCAATGCCAATATCCAAACCTTCGCGCAGATCTTTTTCATCCTTTTCAGTCAACGCAGGTAGCGGATGGATCTTGTCCGGGAAGGCAATACCCTTGTGCGAAGTAAGCAGCCCCTCAGTGCGGGCAACCATTTCAAAAAGCTGATCAGGAATAAGCACACGATTAACCGTAAACCGAAGCATGCCATCAGCCAAAAAAACGGCGTCGCCAGCCTTGAGACCTTCCATCAATTCAGGAACATCCAGCGAAATAAAGACCCGGTCTTCTTCGGCGCGTTCCGCATGCTTGGGAAGGCCCAAAAGCACGCCCTGTCCTTTATTGATCTGGAGTGGAGAACCAGGAACTTCACCAATACGAATCTTTGGTCCACACAGATCGCCCATCACCGTGAGGCGGATTCCCATCTCCTGCTCAAGTTTTCGGATATCCTGCACCACAGGAACAAAGCTCGCGGCATCCGCGTGCGAAAAATTCAGTCGAAATATTCTGACACCATGCTCAACCATGCCCTTCATCACGTCGTATTTCATAGACGCCGGGCCAAGGGTGGCAATAATCTTCGTTCGCATCTGATCTTCCCCAGTGGTTAGATATTGCTTCACAGCCAATGACTAGCACATTCCGGCATCAAACACAGCTCAATCAGCTTTCGTCTGCGCGATCCATGTGCAGCCGTTTCAAAGTCTGGCTGTCCATATCTGAAAGCAGAGTGTCAAAATAGTCAATGGTTCTGGTGAGTCCGTCGCGTAAAGCGACAGTTGGTGTCCACTGGAGTTCTTTTTTCGCGAGGTCAATATCTGGTCTACGCCGTACGGGATCGTTACACGGCAAAGGGGCAAACACGAGCCGCGAGCGTCCACCAACAAGTTCAACAACAGTCTCGGCAAGCTCACGAATAGAAATTTCGGCCGGGTTTCCAATATTCACTGGCCCTGTGAGCGAGGACGGAGCCCCCATCAAACGAACAAGTCCATCTACCATGTCGTCAACATAGCAAAAGGACCGTGTCTGCGAACCATCGCCATAAACCGTCACATCATGACCACGTAACGCCTGAACAATGAAATTTGACACAACACGCCCGTCGTTGGGGTGCATTCGCGGCCCATATGTGTTGAAAATACGCGCGACCTTGATCTGGAGCTGATGCTGTCGATGGTAATCAAAGAACAGTGTCTCGGCACAACGCTTTCCTTCATCATAACAGGCTCGCGGACCGATGGGATTCACACAGCCCCAGTAGTCTTCTTTCTGTGGGTGCACTTCTGGATCGCCATAGACCTCTGATGTTGACGCCTGGAGGATTTTTGCATGAAGCCTTTTGGCAAGGCCCAACATGTTAATCGCTCCGTGGATAGAAGTTTTTGTGGTCTGAACAGGATCAAATTGATAGTGAACTGGCGACGCGGGGCAGGCTAGGTTATAAATTTCATCACATTCTACATAGAGAGGAAATGTGATGTCATGCCTCAGGCATTCAAAAGAAGGGTTTCCCAAAAGGGATGAAACATTCCATCGGGACCCTGTAAAATAATTATCAACACACAAGACGTCACAACCTGACGCAACAAGCCGCTCACACAAAAATGAGCCTAAAAATCCGGCACCGCCTGTAACCAGAACACGTTTTCGAATGTGCACAGTCCTCTCTCCAAACATCAGGGGATTTTGCCCCTTGTGAAAAAACTTTGCCCAGCACCGTACTGTGCTAGACTCTCTGGCGACTCACTGCCTGACGAAGGCGCTGTGTGTCCAGTAAAATCACCCCGGCAGATTCTAGCGTATCCTGCCTGCACGACCTTTTTTTGATGAAGACATATATGAGCACTCTTCGTTCCTGCTATCAGCAATTACTGCGTATTTATTGACTTCGACTCCCCTTTCGTTCAGAGTATCGTTAGAATTCAACCGTCTTTTCATCACCTGTTTTGAATATTAAGGATTGCATCATGATCTCCCTGACGCGGTCTCCTGCATGGGAAGCGCTTCTTGAGCACTACCGGGAAAGCTGTGACCTTCACATGCGGGACCTCTTCAACGCAGATTCAGAGCGTTTTGCAAAGTTCTCCATTCAACTTGGAGACCTTCTTTTTGACTATTCTAAAAACAGAATCACACAAAAGACTGTCACTCTCCTCATGGACCTTCTTCGAGATCGAGGTGTCATAGAACGCCGTGAAGCCATGTTTTCAGGTGGCCACATCAACGTGACCGAAGACCGGGCCGTTCTTCACGTCGCTCTCCGCCAGCAGGACGAGACGCCGGTCTATGTCGATGGGGAAAATGTCATCCCTCTCGTCCGCCAGATGCTAAAAAAAATGCGGGACTTCTGTGACCACGTCCGCTCGGGAGAGTGGAAGGGCTACACCGGACAACCCATCACTGATATTGTAAATATCGGCATTGGAGGTTCCGACCTTGGCCCGCAAATGGTCGCCCAGGCCCTGACCAGCTATGTCGACGGTCCCCGGCCCCACTTTGTTTCCAACGCGGATGGCACACAGCTCTCAGAAATTCTTCGAAATCTGGACCCACGAACCACACTCTTCATTGTGGCTTCCAAGACTTTCACCACGCAGGAAACATTGCTCAATGCTGGCTCAGCAAAAAAATGGTTCCTAAGCCGGGCAGGAAATGAAGAGTTCGTTGCCAAACATTTTGTCGCCCTCTCAACTAATCGCGAAGGCGTCCAGAATTTTGGCATTGACCCCGAAAACATGTTTGAATTCTGGGACTGGGTCGGCGGACGGTACTCTGTGTGGAGCGCCATTGGCCTCTCTGTTGCTCTCGCCATTGGCATGGACCGCTTTGAAGAGTTCCTTGCGGGTGCACACGAGGCTGACGTCCACTTCCGAACTGCACAGCCTGAGCGCAATATCCCCATGCTCATGGCAATGCTGGGCATCTGGTACAACAATTTCTATGGATGTGGCACACAGGCCATACTCCCCTATAACCAGTACCTGTCCCGCTTCCCTGCCTACTTCCAGCAGGGCGACATGGAATCCAATGGCAAAAGCATTTCTGTTGATGGTGTCCCGGTCAATTACGGAACGGGACCAATCATCTGGGGAGAACCCGGCACCAATGGACAGCACGCCTTTTTCCAGCTCCTGCATCAGGGCACAAAGCTTGTCCCCTGCGATTTCATCGCCTGCGCCCAGCCGCTAAACCCAATGGGCAAACACCACACGGTGCTCATTTCCAATTTTTTTGCACAGACAGAAGCCCTCATGCGCGGCCGAACCCTTGCCGAAGCTAAGGCAGAGCTGGAAGCACAGGGGCTTGCCCCGAATCGGGTCAGCGCTCTTGCACCGCACAAGACCTTTACAGGCAACCGCCCGTCCAACACCTTCCTGCTCAAGCGCCTGACGCCCTTCAATCTTGGTCTGCTCATGGCTCTGTATGAACACAAAATCTTTGTGCAGGGTACGATCTGGAACATTAATTCCTTTGACCAAATGGGTGTCGAACTCGGCAAGCAACTCGCGAAGAATATTCAGACCGAGCTTGCAGAAGGTGGCAGAGCAACACGACATGATGCCTCAACAAACGGGCTTATCAACGCCTACCAGCATATGTCGCGAGACAATTCCTAGTTTTCATTACCGCACAAAAAAGGCCGGAAGCTCACAGCTTCCGGCCTTTCTTTTTTCAGAATTCTACTCTGTATAAATCAGGAGACTGACTAAATCAGACCGAGACTCAGAGTGGCGAACACCACGGCACCGTAGAGCACGAGGTACGCGATGCAGACCTTGACGGTCTTGCCAAGAATTTCACCCTCGGAACCAATCAGGCCTGTTGCAGCAGTTGCAACAGCGATGGACTGAGGAGAAATCATTTTGCCTGCGGTTGCGCCACCAGCACTGGCGGCAACGAGCCAACGCGGGTCAACACCAATCTGGTTGGCAACTTCAAGCTGGAGCTTACCGAAAAGCACATTGGACGAGGTATCAGAACCCGTCACAAATGTTCCCAGTGCCCCAATAAGCGGAGAAAGCAGCGGGAAAACACGACCTGTCAGCTCAGCCATGACCACGGCAATAGAGTTAATCATGCCACTGTAGGCCATGACCTTTGCCATTGCGACAATAGCCACAACGGTGACACAGGACATCACCAGCTGCTTGCATGTTTTGATAAAAATACCTGCAATGCGCCCCAGAGACTCACCCTGAATCAGACCACCAATAAAGGTCGCCAGAATAATCAGCGTCCCCGGTGTGGCAATCCACTTAAAGGTAAACAGGTGGTCCTTGTAGATAGCAACCGTTGACTTCACGCTTCCCAGAGCATCTCGGATACCGGGGAAGAGGTTACTACACAGGATGATGAAGGAGAACACCAGAATATAGGGCAACCATGCCAAAAACTTCTGACGACCAGTCACAGACTCGTCCTTCTCGCCAGCGGTGTGGGAATACATCAGGCGAGTGACCAGCGTCGTTGCAGCCATACTGCACACACTACCAGCCAGACAGGGAAGTTCAGGTCCAAGGAATTTTGCCAAAGCAAGCTGGGGCAAAGCAAAGGACACGCCAGAAACCAGCGTCACAAAGAAAACGCCCTGGATGCCCTTTACACTCTTTTCCACCAGCATAACGAGCAGCATGGGAATAAGAATAATGAAGGGAGTAAGCTGAAGGCCAGTGTAATAGCTCAGCTCCATAGGGGAGAGTCCCGTCACGCTTGCCATTGTGGTCACCGGAATGCCGATGGCACCGAATGCAGTCGGAACGGTGTTTGCCACCAGACAGATCACAGCGGCGAACAGCGGATTGAAACCCATTGCAGCAAGGATACTTGCCGGAATTGCAACAGCAGTACCGTACCCTGCAACGCCTTCGAGGAAGCCACCAAAGCCCCATGCAATGATGAGGACAAGGATACGCTTGTCAGTCGTGATGGACGACAGCATTCCCTTGATGACTTCCATGCTCCCTGTTGCCAGAGAAAGATTGTACGTAAAAACGGCCGCGATGATGACGATCATAATGGGCCAGAGGGCGAGCGCGCCACCTTCCATAGCAGCACCAGCTGCCTCTGTCAGGGGCATTCCCCACCATCCAAAGACGGCGAGCAAAAATGTTCCAACAAGGGTCGCAACACATGTCTTGTGTGCAGGGAGATGCAGGACACCAAGGGAAAACATAAGCCACAGGATTGGCAGCAGAGCTACCCCAAACTTCACAAACTCCATAAGTACCTTCTCAGCGAAATGTTCCAAACCGGGGCACAGCACAGCGTGCCAAAAACACAGGTCGACGTTCCACCCGCACACCCAGCATTGCAGTTGGGCGGCTTTTCCCGTGCAGGGGAATCTCTGTCTGTTCAACCAAACAATTTTTCTGTGAAAATAGATTGAATGCACAAACAAGTTTGAAGATATAATGATTGAGCATTCAAACAATTTTTACAGAAAAAAATTGGCCCTTTTCAGTGAAAGAGACCGTTTCGGATGACCAGAAAACACGAAGAAAGTCAAGGTCATTTCACCAACACAGGACGCAAGAAGCTCTTTCAATACAACGTTTTCGGCTGTATGAGTAAACACTCACAGTCTAACTTTTTCATCAAAGACAGAGAAATACCCGCATTGCAGTTCTGGTAGATCTGTTTTGCAAAAAGTTGAAAAAAGGTTCTCCTCGGAAGGAAGGTTTTCCAAAAAGAAAGTTGCAGAGCGCAGGAGCGGCTTATGGAGAAAGGGGGGAGAAAAAAACAAGCAGGGCCAGCCACAACGAGGATTACGTCATGACTGGCCCTAAAATTTTGAGGTCCCGTGCAAGCTATGCGCGGACAACAGAAGCAGAAAGAAGTACGGCGAGAACATACAGAGTGATGCCCAAGAGGATACGCACCGCGAGTCCGGGTTTCTTTTTCAGGATTTTCATAATATCAAAAATTCTCCTTCCAACCTGTTTGGATATTTGAAGAATGTAACGCTAAAAAAATCAATGCAACTGTCTTATCACCTTCATAGGAGAAAGAAAAGAATCATTCCAGATTCAGGAACCTTACAGCACAGAAATGCCTATATTTGCTTGTCCATTTTTCGCCAACTTTCTAAAAAGAAAATCAGCGACCCTTTTCTCCGTACTTCTCCCCCAAGCTATCGATTCTTCTTTTCCTTTTTGGAAAAGCGCCTTAAAAAGGTCCGTAAGGTAGAATTTGTCAGCCTTATGACAGGCCTGTAATACCGCGAGGCTCCCAATAATATTTGTTTTCTGAATTGTTGACTTTTTTCGTTTATGAAAAGGATTTTTTTCTGTATTTTCGCGGGTTCACCACAAAAAGCCAAACTTCTTTTCTTGAGCCTTTTCTCTTCTGGCTGTAAGGAAGATAACGGAGCTTCCATCAGGAATTTTTTTTTACCACGAGAGATACACGCAGGAGATATTCATGGATACACATCACATGAGCTACGAAGGCTGGATTTCTGGAATCAATGAATGGACCTATTCAAAGATGCACAGGCTTCTTGAGAATGCCTTTGAAGACGTATCATACGAATATCTTGAAGCAGGGTCCGGAGCCTTTAAGATTTCAGGCCAGTCCCCGATGTTTGAGGAAGACGAGGAAAACAGGCTCGCCATTTTTGACCTGATTGCAGAGGTCATGGACAAGGAAGCCAAAGGTCTGATTGTCGGCAAGGTCTGGACGCTTGAGGGCCAGCTTATTCTGAGCTGTTTTGAGTTTTCCCCCAAAAAGTGGACCTGCAAAGAGATCACTTTACCCTAGCAAGTGGCATGCAACGCATTGACCCTTTTTTTGGTGAACGCTACACAGAGAGACTGGCGTTCACCTTTTTTATGGAGGATCACATGCGAAAGCTTCACGCCTTCCTTTGTGCTTTCAGTGTGTTTCTGCTTTTCCCGGTCTGTTCGCAGGCAAAGCAGCACATCACACTTTTCCCTGACTCAGCACAAATTCAGGAAAAAAAAGATATTTCCCCCTCGCCCCACGGGCGTTATATTTTGCCCCTACCCGCTGGAATTGATCAAAATTCCCTGCACATCAGTCTTATCAAGGGGAATTCACAGCTCAAAAGCCTCAGCTTCTCCACCATGCCCTATGGCGACAGCCCCGCGATCAAGGCTCTTCGAGACAAAATCGCCGCCGTTGAGCAACAAATTTCCGTCTTACAAAATCATCAGGCAGGGCTTCACTCCACGCTCCTCTTCTGGCGAAACATTGGCAGCAACATAAGTACCCCAGAGCAAGCCAAAACAATGGCCGCCTCTGTTGCAAAGAGCGTCGCAGCAACGACAAAAGAAATAAGCGCACTTGCACAAGAAATACGTCCTCTGCGCGACAGGCTTGCACGTCTCAACCGCAAGCTCAAGGCCCTTACTGGCGGCATCAAGGAGCTTCCGGTAGCAGTCCTGGCCCTCGACAAGCCCGGCTCCAAGCCCATCAGCATTGAAGCCCAGTATCGTGTCACGAACTGCGGCTGGTCATCGCTTTACAGCATCAATGCGCACCCCGAAGAACAGAACCTGAGTTTCCTCTGGCAGGCCCAGATTTATCAGAATTCTGGACTTCAGTGGAACGATGCGGAACTCACGCTCTCTACGGCGCAGTACACCGGAGCCATTACTCCCCCACCCTCTCGACCGTGGATTCTTGGACCTCGCCAGAAGCCCATGCCTCGCGCCAAGTCAGCAATGGAGAATGCCGCACCCGTCATGTTTATGGCCGCTCCCGCAGCTGACAGTGTCAGTATTGAGCAAGGCGAACTCTTTGATGCCATATCCCTTGGCACTGTCTCTCTGAACTCTGGACAAAAAAAGCTTCTCACGGTTCGCAAGGACAACTGGGATGCCAAATTTGACTATCTTATTCGACCGCAGGAGCGCCAGCAGGCCTTCCTGCATGCACGCGTCGACTTCAAGTCGCCTCTCAAGCTTCCCTATGGTCCGGCCCGTCTGCTTATTGACTCAAGCTTTGTGCAGCAGGTTCAGTTTGGCCTCAGCGACAAAAAAACAGAGCTTTTCTTTGGCCCTGCACCGCAAATTCGTGTCGACTTTGCCCTGCTCGACAAAAAATCTGGCTCCAGCGGCGTCATCAGCAAAAAGAGCACCGCTCGCTGGCAATGGAAGCTCACGGTTGAAAATCAGGGCAAAAAAGCTGCCTCAATTCGCGTCGAAGACGCCCTGCCCCAGCTTCGCGACTCCCGCATCAGCATGGACGCCTCGCTTGATGGTGCAAAGCAGAAAGACAATCTCGCCGTCTGGACCTTTGAACTCGACAGCGAAGACAGCAAGGACATTGAGTACGGCTACACCTTTGAATGGCCAAAAGACATGGAAATCCACTTCGGCGGCCGCTAGTCTGAGCACCTGCTCAGCTCACCTTGCGTCAAAATCAGGAAGCTCGTAAAACACAAAGGAACGTCACCATACTGGAGGCGTTCCTTTTTTCGTCACCACGGCTCGGTGCCCTGCATCAGCCCCTAAAACGCAAGCAGAACATTCATGACACTTTCATCACTGCCAGCTCCGCTCGTCGCCGTCCTTTTTGGGCTGCTTACTGGTATCCCAAGTGCGCTCTTTGTGCTCCGCTTCCTCGGGCAGCTCGACCCAGAAGAGTACACCACTCCCGGGGCCTTTTTTCGCCCAAGCATTCTTACCTTCTCCTGTGTGCTCCCTCTGGCCTACTCGTTCCAGTTCGGCCTCTCCGCGCACTTTTGGGTCTATTCAATTCTTGGCGTCCTTTTTCTCACCGCCAGCTTTATCGACCTCTACAGCTACATCCTCCCCGATGAGCTGATTTATCCAACCATGCTTTTCGCTCCCCTCGCCTCGCTCTTTCTCCTGCACATGCCCGCGAACCAGTGCTTCGGCGGCGCTGTCCTCGGTGCAGGCTTTTTTATTTTGCTCCAGTTCGCCTATCGAAAACTCCGCGGCATTGAAGGTCTCGGCACTGGCGACATTAAACTCATGTTCGCCCTTGGCGCACTCACCGGCCTTCACCTGCTCCCCATTGCCGTGCTCCTCGCCTGCATCAGCACCCTTATCGCCGCCGCAGTCGCCGACCTCGCAGGAAAAAAGCTCTCCCTTCACAGTCAGATGCCCTTCGGCCCCTTTCTCTGCCTCGGCACTGCCCTTACCCTTCTCTATGGCACTGACATCATGAACTGGTATCTTAAACTCGTTTTATAGTACGAGCACGAGAGGGCAAAGGTTGTTTTGTTGGGACGCTGTCCCAAGCCCTGCAAGGGGCGCTGCCCCTTGACCCCGCCCAAGGACGAGGCCCTTGGGAATCCCGATTTCGCCCGAAAAAAAGGGGCCGAAATGTGATGAGAGCTACGCTCTCCTCTCCATTTCGGCCCCTTTTTTTCGCCCTAGTGGGCGTTTCCCTAACGCGTGTTCTTCTGCCTTTTCCTGACCGCACTTATTCCTTTTGAACGCCTAAAGGCGTTCAAAAGGAATGGTGGCAACACACGGGAAAGAGAACGACGTTCTTTTCGTTTTCTCACCCAAGTTTGAATTTCATTCACGCGAAGCGTGGAGGGAATTCAAACTCGATGAAGATACGTAAGGGAATCATTCCCTTACGCGGGGGTTTGGGGGCAGCGCCCCCAACTTCCCCCACCCACACACGCATCAGCACTACACCCATGGCTCAATGAGCAGAGCACGTAAGCCTCTGTTCTTGTCGCCGAGGTCGGTGGTGCCATACCCGACGCCGGAGGCGACGACGACACCAGTAGGCCCTGTGACGAAGGAGTCAGCAAGCTGATCGACAATGAGGGCGCCTGTTGGGGTAATAATTTCCAACTCAAAATCTGAGGGGAAGACGGGCTTTCCTTTCATCAGCTCAAGAGCAGCAGGAGCAGGAAGAGGGAGAATACCGTGAGCACAGTGAACGCGGCCGCGAAACCAGGGAAGCGGAGAACACTGCACCTGAGAAACACCAAGCTGTTCAACGGCATAAAAAGCACCGACGACATCGATAAGCGTATCGACAGCTCCCACCTCATGAAAATGCACATGATCGAGGGGCATACCGTGCACAGCGGCCTCTGCTTCCCCGAGCCGGGTAAAGGCAGCGGAAGCCTTGGCGCAGACGCCATCACTCAGGGGAAGCGCTTCAATAATCTTGAGAATATCGGGAAGATGCCGAAGAGGCTGAGAGCTGGAAGATTCTATGGCAAGCTGCCGTCCGGCAAGCCCCCCAATGCGAACTTCTGGTGCATCGAGCGTCAATTCAAGGCCAGCGGTCGAAAACGCATTCTGTAAGGGGGCGAGATCAAGACCAAGGCCACAACTTGCAGCCAAAAACATATCTCCGGCAATGCCGAAAGAGCAATCGAGGAACAGGGTTTTCACGAAAATCCTCCGGGAAAAAGTAGATCAGAACTCACTGCATATGTTGTCATAAAAGACAGGGTATGCAATTTATACAAAAGGCCTCATTCTGTATATGGAGCAGAAGCCGTCCTAAAATCATTTTTTTGAATGTGCGGTGCGCACACAGAGAAAAGGAGTCCTGATGCTTGTCGGAAACTGGATGAACACCAAGCCGGTCACAGTCAGCCCAGAGACGTCCATGATGCGGGCGTCAAAACTGATGAAGGATACCAAAAGCCAAGGGCTTTGCGTGGTGGAAGAGGGAGGAAGACTTGTAGGCATTGTGACGGACAGGGACATAAAGGAAGCGTCTCCGTCCAAGGCCACAACGCTTGATGTCCATGAGCTGTACTACCTGCTGTCTGAGATTACGATCAAAGACATTATGACGACGAAGCTCCTGACAGTCCATACGAACGAATCAGTTGAAAAAGCAGCACTCATGCTCCAAAAGCACCAAATCGGTGCCCTGCCGGTGCTTGATGATGAAGAAAAGCTGGTGGGTATACTTTCGCAAAGCGATGTCTTTGATGTCCTTATCCGCATCACGGGCGTGCAGCACGGCGGGTTCCAGTTCTCCATTGATCTCGAAGACATTCCGGGGACAATGGCCGAGCTGGTGGACTTTCTGAATAAACGCCACGCACGAATTATGAGTATCCTCACCGCATACGAACCGGAAGATATCAAATACCGCAAAGTTTTTGTGCGTATCCAGGATATGCCCCACTCTGAACAGGAAAAGCTGCTGTCAGAACTAGGGGAGAAATACCATATCCGCTATACGCTGAAAGAAAATCTCTCCGACCTGCTCTAAAACTCCAGATCTCTGCTGCGTACGCCAAGTCACAAAAAACGCCCTGAGCCAAGGCTCCGGGCGTTTCTATTTCCTGCGGGCATTGCAGGTCGCATACGGACAAAATTCCAGTGCATCCTGCTGCCAGTGCCCTTCAGCGTCATATAAAATTAACGGCGGCTCAAGAGCGAGACCGGGGCGTCCATTCTTCACACATTCAACGAGCGCAAGACGGGCAGGCTTGGCAGCATGACCATGCACACAGCGAAGGCGCTTCGGCTCCAAACGGTGGTGCGCAGCATCAGCAAAAAACTCCGGCAACCGCTCCGGCAAGCCAATAAAACACACTCGCCCCCGATTCTTGACCAAAAAAGCAGCCGCAGCCAAAAAGTCAGCAATCTCTGCCTCAGCCTCAAACCGGGCCACGTCACGCCCAGCGTCAGGAGAACGCCGTCCACGCCCCGGCTGACGGTACGGTGGGTTGCACACAACAAGATCCGCAAATTCCGGTTCAGGATGAGCACGACGGACCTCGCGAACGTTGCAGTGTACGAGAGAAAAACGCTCAGTCAATCCAAGCAGGGCGATATTCTGCCGGGCAGAGGCAATCATCTCAGGATTCAGCTCCAGCCCGGTGACGTGAAGCCGCTCCGAGCCTGAGTTCAGAAGAAGCCCCAGTCCAACCACACCGCTCCCAGTCCCAAGATCAACAGCGCGACGCGCCGCTCCCGGCCCGGCAAAGCAGGCCAAAAGCAGCGCGTCGACTGAAAAATGAAATCCTGTTTCTGGCTGTTTGAGACCACGCGGAAAATACGCACGGGCCGCAGCACAGTCCCTGTCCATAGCTTACTCCAAAGCCTCGCGATCACTCATGCCAAGCAAATAGAGAATGCTGTCCAGACCAAGCGTGGAAATGGACTGACGGGCATCGCGGCGGACAACGGGTTTGGCATGGAAGGCAATGCCAAGACCGGCAAGGTGGAGCATCGGCAAATCATTTGCTCCGTCACCAACGGCGACAACCTGCTGCAGGTCCAGATTCTCCTTGCGGGCAATCTCCTGAAGCAAAGCGGCCTTACGGGCACCGTCAACGATCTCGCCATCAACGCGGCCAGTGAGCTTGCCGTCTTTCATTTCAAGCTCGTTGGCATGCACATAGTCAATGCCCAGCTCCTGCTGGAGCTTGCGCCCAAAATAGGTAAAACCACCGGAAAGGATGGCGACCTTGTAGCCAAGCTTGCGCAGATTGCCAAACAGACGGCGGGCACCGTCAGTAAGCTGAATACGCTCGGCGACGTTGTCCATAACAGACACGGGTAAGCCCTCAAGGTACGACACGCGGTGCCGCAGGCTCTGCTTAAAGTCCAGCTCGCCACGCATGGCGGATTCTGTAATCGCAGCCACCTTGTCCATGACACCTGCCTCGCGAGCCAGCTCATCAATGACTTCGGCCTGAATCAGGGTCGAATCCATATCAAAGCAAATCAGGCGACGGTTACGGCGATAAACATTGTCCTCCTGAAAGCCAATGTCCACCCCCTCTTCGCGTGAAATCTCCATGAATTCAGTACGAATGGCATCAGGGTCCTGCGGCTCACCGCGTACGGTAAATTCCACACAGCCGCGTGGAGCATCCTCAGGGTTGGCAAGAGAAATTCGGCCAGACAACCGGGTCACAGAGTGAATATTCATGCTGTGCGATGAAAGCACACCAGACACCCGCTCAACCTGCCTGGAGCTGACCTCGCGAGCCATGAGCGTCACAATGTAGCGACGGCTCCCCTGCTCTTTGACCCATGCCTCATGCTCTTCGCCAGACACAGGCTCAAAGGTGAGCTGTACTCCCAGCTCATGGGCACGAAACAAAACGTCCTTGATGACGGGAGCAGACGACTGCTCTTCTGGAATATGAATAATCAGCCCGAGGGACAGCGTGTTGTGAATAACCGCCTGCCCAATGTCCAAAATGCGCACTTCGTGGTGAGCCAGAACATCAGTCAGGGCATGGAGGATTCCGGGTTTATCCTCGCCTGTCACGCGAATCAGCACAATCTCGTCCATGAAAAACATCTCCGCTCATCTCCGCGCGTGGCACGGCGTTAGCGCACAGGGTCTAGCGAACCCTGCGCCGAACAGCATCAAGAAGCATGGTTGCCTCCGGGATACGGCACAGCAGCGCTCCAACAGCGTAGACCGCAGCCCACACCGGAATAAGCACGACGGCCCATTTCCCAAGCGGCACGGTACCCCATGCACCACATCCAATAACGATACTGAGTCCCAAAAACACTGGAACAATACGGTGATAGCTCGCCCAGCGCCCCAGTCGCCCGCGCAAACGCCAGACCAAAAAAGCCGCGTTCAGCCAGGAAGAGAGAGACGTTGCGAGAGCCAGACCAAGATGCCCAATGTACTGCATCATGCCTGCACCCGCGATGACATAGACCACGACACTCAGAGTTGCGGCAATGACTGGGGTCTTGGTGTCCTCAAGGGCATAAAATGCCGACACCAGAGGCCGGACCATCGCAAAAGCTGGCAAGCCAATGGCGTAGCCAACAAGCGCAATGGATGTTGCATCAACAGCGGCCGAGGAAAACGCTCCACGCTGAAAAAGCAGCTCCACCACAGGCCCGGCAAGACCGATAAGTCCTGCTGCTGCGGGGATACTGATAAACAGCGTCAGACGCATACTGGCGTTCAGGGCTTCCTTGAAACCATCCATGTCCTTGCGCGCAGCAAGTCGGGACAGGCTCGGAAGCGCCGCAGTGCTCACGGCAATGCCAAAAACACCCAGCGGGAACTGCACCAGCCGGTCAGCATAATACAGGTAGGAAATACTGCCTGCCGGAAGGAGCGAGGCAAGGAGCGTGCCCAAAAGAATATTGATCTGATACACGGCAGCGCCAAAAACCGTGGGCAGCATGAGCCGTCCCGTACGGCGGACGCCGTCGTTTTTGAGCGACCAGTGCCCAAACCAGCGAAGCCCCACAGAATGAAGTGCAGGTTGCTGGACGGCCCATTGCAGGACTCCAGCGACAAGCACGCCATAAGCCAGCATATGCGGGACAGAGAGCTTGAGCCAGACCGCGCCAAGGGCAGCAGAGATCAAAACAATGTTGAGCACACACGGGGCGAGCGCGGGCATGAGAAAGTGTCCCTCAGAGTTGAGGATTCCCATGCACAGGGCAACGCCACAAATAAAAATCGTATACGGGAAACAGATGCGAACCAGTTCCACAGTCAGCTGAAGCTGACGTGGTTCTCCGGCAAAGCCCGGAGCAATGGCAAGCGTGAGGGGGCGGGCAAAGTACATGGCCACAAGCGTCAACACACCCAGCACGAGAACGAGCCAGATGTGCATGGAGCGGGCCATGACGTGTGAGGCCTCCGCCCCGTGCTCTTCGCGCACTCGCGAATAGACCGGGACGAAGGCCATTGTCAGCGAACCCTCGCCAAAAAGCCTGCGCATGAGATTCGGCAGGCGAAAGGCCACAAAAAAGGCATCTGCCACAGGGCCTGCGCCAAGGGCGAACGCAATAATCAAATCCCGGACAAAGCCAAGGATTCTGGAAAGGAGCGTTGCCCCACCGACTACAGCGGCATTTTTGGCAATTCCTCTGGCGAGGCTACTCATGAAAACCCCTGCTTAGTGCTGGCACTTGGGGCAGAAGACAGTGGCGCGTCCAGCCACAGTACGGCGCTGCAATTCAGAGCCGCAGTTGACGCAAGCCTCTCCGGCCCGGCCATACACACGGAATTCATTCTGGAATGCACCAGCATCCCCGTGTGCATCACGGTAATCATTGATGGAACTGCCGTTAGCGGCAATGGCTTCTTTCAGCACGTCCTGCAAGGAAGCATGCAGTGCCTCAAGACGCTCACGCTCAACACTGGAAGCCAGTGCATGCGGCAGAATGCCAGCGCGGAACAAAGATTCATCTGCATAGATGTTGCCAACGCCAGCAATAAAGTTCTGGTCCAGCAGCAATGGCTTCACCTGACCACGGCGGCCCTTGAAGAGTTCCACAAAGTCATCAACGGAAACTTCAAGCGGCTCAGGGCCGAGGCTCTTGTAGAAAGGCCATGTGCTGAGAGCCTGCTGCGTCATAACCCGGCAGAACCCAAACTTGCGGGAATCCGCAAAGAACAGGGCGCGGCCATCAGGCAGACGGAAACGCAGGCGGCAGTGCTTGTCTGGAGCTGCAATGGTATCAGTCACCAGCAGGCGTCCAGTCATTTTCAGGTGAAAACAGATGGTCAGCTCTTTTTTCTTGAGCGTGACAATGTCAATCAGCAGCAGCTTGCCCCGACGCCAAACGCGACGAATCATGCTACCAGGCAGATGACGGGCAATCTGTGACGGAGACATTGCACCGTACTCTTTGTTGACGGCACCCTTGGACAGCAAGTCAAACGACAGTATACGCTGCTCGCGAAGCTCGTTGAGGAGTTCGCGGGCTATGGTCTGTACCTCTGGAAGTTCAGGCATATTGAATTAGGGTGTGCCAGTTGGGGCAACCGTGGTCCCCTTCCGACTGGTTCTGGAAAGTTGGATTGTCAGATGGTGGGATGTGCCCTCGCGCAGGACGTCAAAACGCAGGCGTCCTTTATCCTCACGATTGGCGCGAACCGCAGCCTTGTGCAATGTCCACAGAGCCTCCACAGGCATGCCCTGAGCACGGACAATGCAGTCCCCCTCTTTGAGTCCGGCCTTTTCTGCCCGAGACCCCGCAGCAATGGAAACGACCTGCGCACCGCAGGACTTCATTTCCACAACCAGACCCAGTTTGAGGGTCTGCCGGGGTGGACAGTAAAAAAACGCATCGGCCAGATCTGGCTCTGGAGCATCCCCGCCCCGCCACGGAGCAATGGAATACACCTGAGCCTCTGGATCAAGCGTTGCCAGACGATGCTCTATGCCCCAGCCATATTCAACATGGCCAGAGCCAACAATAATAGCTATCGGGCGCACAAACGAATGGCGGGCTTTCATTGCATTCTCAGCCATTGCAGTATCCCAAATGGACTGCACGGTCTGAAAACGCGAAACAGAAGCCTGCATGCGCTCCGGTGCTCCCTTCATCATTTTTTGATGCAGGGCAAACTGCTCTTGAAGAAATTCCTGCTGTTCCCGAGACGGGGGCAGGATTTTTTTCGGAAGAAAAACGCGATCGGCCTTTGTGAGCGCATCCGTCCCTTCCCGACCCACAGTGCGGGTCACGCGGCGGGGCACATTCAAGGCCACAAGGGGCATATTCTGTGCTTCTGCGACTTCAAAAACAGGCCGATACAGCTCATAGCCATAGCCCCAGACTTTTTTCCAGTCGAGAGCCTTGGCGAGTCCGTCTGCTCCTATTTCCCCAGAATTAAACCGGTCCAGCACGGGCTGATGGTCTACAGAGACCATTTCCAATCCAAGAGCAGGAACCGGGCGACCAGCTTCACAGGCGGCCCGACACAGGGCCTCAAGCATGCGTGCCTGTGCCAAATGATCGCAGGCCGAAGCATGACCTTCGCCAAGAAGGACATAATCAGCCTGCCCAGCAAACGCTGCCAGGCGGTCTAGGGGGAAAACATCTCCCTGAGCAGAAAGGAATGTGCCGGGAGCAACGGAAGGCACCTCAGGGACAGGTCCGGAGACCGGCCTGTGAGGCGCACAGGCGCCAAGGGCTGCCGCCACGAGGACGACAGCACCAAGACGTGTAAGATATGAGAAGAAACGCGGGGTTAATCCCATTTCCTCTTGTCCTCAATGGGACGAATCTGTGCTGGCAGCGTACCAGGAGCAACTACGTCCAGAGAAGGACGAAGCTTGATCTGCTGTCTAAAGGCGTGCAGCAGTTCATCCTCGCGGGTGAAGTTGCTGGCCTCAATGTGCAGAATCATCTCATCAATGCCACCAGGATTGGTGACTTCGATCTGCCAACGTTTAATATCTTCGAACTGAGACATGACCTGCTCAACCTGATGCGGGTAAACAAACATGCCCTTGATTCGGGTGGTGGTATCAACCCGGCCGACAATATTGCCAAGGCGCGGAGAAGTACGGCCACAGGCACACGGTGCGCGGTCGATGTACGACAGATCACCAGTAGCCAGTCGAATCAGCGGATAGGTATGGTTGAAAGAGGTGACAACAATTTCGCCAACCTCGCCATCCTTGAGCGGGATACCCGTGTCAGGATGACAGATTTCAACGTAAGCACGGTTCGACAAATGCAGGCCGTTGCAATGGTAACACTCATAACCAATGCAGCCAACATCTGCGGTGCCGTAGCCCTGACGCATAATCAGGTCGAATTTCTTTTCGATGGTCTGACGCATCTTTTCGGGGAATTTCTCACCCGTTACGAAAGCAACCTCAAGATAGAGGTCCTTACGCAGGTTCAGACCGGCTTCTTCTGCCTTCTGAGCCAGATGCATCAGGTAGCTGGGGGTACCCACGTAGCCCGTGGTCCGCAGCTTCTGCATGATCTCGAGCTGGGTTGCCGTGTTGCCCGGGCCAGCCGGAACAACGGAACAGCCGAGGTTTCTCAGCGGCTCTTCAAACATCAGACCAGCAGGAGTCAGGTGGTAGTTAAACGTCACCTGAGAGAGATCGCCAGAACGGAAACCAGCGGCATAAAAGCCTTCTGTCCAGCCCCAGTAATCTTCTGTTCTGTCTTCCGGGTCAAAGATCGGACCGGGAGACAGGAAGACGCGGCGCAGTTCACCAAGATCCTTGGTCAAAAGACCGCCCAGACGCGGACCCATAGACTGGAGAAAGATCAGTTCTTTTTTCTTGATGATCGGGATGTGCTTCAGATCAGAAAGAGAGCGGAATTTCTCAACATTAAACTGGGCGCGGTCAAAACGCTTTTTGACGTCTTCGGAATATCTGTAGGCGTAGGCCAGCAGCTCCTTGAGCTGGATCTGGTAATACTGGCGACGTTCAGACTCGTCCAGCACCTCACGACGAGAGTAGATGCCTTCGGTACGGTCCTTACGGGTCATGTTCTTACCTCACCTTTAAGATTTTAAAAATATCGTGCACGCATGCTTTATGACATGCGGAAATACCACATTTTGCAGCGTGATTTCAACCCACACACGCAAAACAGCGAAATTTGCTCCAGCATTCGTCAAAAAACGACAAAAACTGGAGCAAATCAATTATAACCGTTCAGAATTGGCACAAAACAGGTTTTACCCCATTTTTATGCTGATTCTTCCTGATTTCCTTCGCCTTCGGCGTCAGAATTTTTTGCTGCTTCGGCAGCAAGGCGCTTTTCGCGTGCCTTCTGCTGCTTGCGCTCACGAGTCCCAAGCGGACGCGCGGCTTCAAACTCATCATTGCCTTCCTGATGGCGGGCAAAAACGAGGAAACCTGTGTGGGCCACCATGCGGTCATCAGGACGCATACGATCTGGCACAGTCTTCCAGCGGCGAACCAGAATTTCGGCAACCTCAAGGTCTGCAAACGGGGCAGCCTCAAGCGCCTTGAGCAGATCGCTCACCTGAGAAATCGTCGGCAGCAGGAAAGCCACGGGAGAACCGGGCTTGATTGCTGCGGGAATCAGGTGCACATACTCCCAGGGAGTACGGACGTCGAGGAACAGTGCGTCTGCACGTGTGCCCTCTTCTTCTGTGTTGCGAACAAAGCCTTCTGCGACATCATGGCCAATGACCTGTGTCACATTCGCGCCAAGACCGTAACGATCAAGGTTGCTGCGGCACAGTTCTGCAAACTCGGGACGGCGTTCATATGTGAACACCCGGCCGTCGTTGCCAACAGTGTGCGAAAGGGCAACCGTCAGGCTGCCGGAGCCGCTGCCAGCCTCAATAACCGTCTTACCGGCACCAATGCCAAGACGCACCAGCAAGTAGCCGATGTCCTTGGGGTACAGTACCTGTGTCTGGCGGCGTACGCCCTTGACCATATCCGAGAGGGTAGGACGCACCACTCGGAACGGGCGTCCAAGGTGCGTATGTACGATGGTACCATAGTCTGCCTTGGCTACATCAGCCATCAGCAGAATGCCTTCCTGCGTATGCAGGTCCTTTTCAAGATCAAGGACCTTCATGTAACGCTTGCCCTTCGGGCTGATGAGCAGTACCAGTTGACCGGGTTCAAGCATAATATCCTCCAAAGTAGACCCGTGAGGTATTGTCCCCGGCACGGAAAGTCAAGCCTCTTTCCCATAGCCGGCAAATTGAGTATAAGAGGTTTTGTGACGATGGGATATAAATATGTATTCGGACCGGTACACTCCGGTCGCCTTGGTCTTTCACTTGGTCTGGATCTCGTTGGAGACGCTATCTGCTCACTCGACTGCATTTATTGTGAAGTCGGAAAGACAACATGCCTGACGACAGAACGAAAGGCATATGTTCCTGCCGCTGACATTCTGGCAGAACTTGCAGACTGGAAAACCCGCGCACCGCAGCACCCGGACTTTGTTACCCTTGGGGGACAGGGTGAACCCACCCTGAATAGCGAAATGGGCGCCGTCATCCACGGTGTGAAAAAGCTTTTCCCGAATACCCCAGTTGCGGTACTCACAAACTCGACGCTGTTTTATGACGAAGACGTCAGAACAGAACTTCTTGAGGCAGACGTGATTCTGCCGTCAATAGATACTCTTGTGCCCGCAGAGATGCGGCACGTTAACAGACAGCACGCATCCCTTGATGTCCACAAGCTTACTTCTGGACTCTTGGCATTCAAAAAGCAGTTTACCGGAAAAATTTATCTGGAAGTCCTGCTTGTGAAAGGCGTCAATGACTCCGACGAAAACAGAACGCTGCTGCGCGAGTTTATTGCCGAACTGCGCCCAGACAGAGTGGACGTCGTGACCATGACCAGACCCGGAACCATGCGTGCAGCATCGCCAGTTTCTGCGGAGCAGCTTTCGCTCTGGAAGAAAGAACTCTCTTCCGCAGCATCTGCCGATGCTGATTGTCAGCATACAGTGGCGTGTCGGAACGCCCAAGATATTTTAGAGGATGATGGGGAAACCGATCTCGAAAACGGGCGGGAACTCCCACTTCCGACAGCGATGGAACTGATCCTGAATTCAGTTTCCAGACGCCCTCAGACAGCACCCCAGCTCGCCACGGCGCTAGAAATAGCGTTGCACGTCGTGGATGAGGCCCTTCTCCAGCTCGAAAAGGACAACCAGATTTTGTTCAGGCTGGAAGGTGATGACAAATTTTTTTCCGCTGTCAGAGAGTAGTCTCATGAAAATTCCACCGCTTGCATCCATCAATTTTTCTACTACAGAGGCTCTTTTATGGCAGACTCCAAGGTAATGAACATCAGTGTTCTGGCCGAGGAACGCATCGAAATGGGCATTGTCCAAAACGGTGTGCTCGAAGAATATTACGTCGAACTGTTTAATCAGAAAAAGACCCGCGGCAACATTTACGTCGGCGTGGTCAACAACATCGACACCAGCCTCCAGGCTGCATTCATCAACTACGGCGCCGAGCGAAACGGCTTTTTGCAGATTGATGAAATCCACCCCGAATATTTCCACGTCCAGCAGTCCGAATCTTCCGGACGCCCCCGCTTTCCACCGATTCAGAACGTTATGCGCAAAGGCGACCTCGTCCTCGTGCAGGTCGTCAAGGAACCCACAGGAAAAAAAGGGGCATTCCTGACCACCTATCTTTCCTTCCCGGGCCGCTACTTCGTGCTGACCATCGGTCGTGAACAGATTGGCATCTCCCGCAAGATCACCGACGAAAACGTCAGAAAAGACCTGCGGGAACTCGTCCAGAAACAGGATCTCGGCACCGGCCTTGGCGTGATTGTGCGTACCGCAGCAGCAAGCGCCAGCAAAACCCGCCTTATTCGTGATCTGAAGATTCTGAAAAAGCTCTGGACCAACGCCCGCGACTCTGCGCAAAAATCCACCCCCCCCTCTCAGCTTTTTGCAGAGATCGACCTCTCCGGCCGTGCCATCCGTGATTACATGGATAACGACATCACCGAGGTCTACGTTGACCACGAAGAGACCATTGAACGCGTTCGCGAGCTGATGCAGATTATTGCTCCCCGCCGCCTCAATCGCCTGAAATATTACAATCTCCGTGAGCAGGGCAAATCCTGGTGGGAAAGCAACCACGTTGACAAGCAGGTGCAGGCACTTTACAGCCGTGAAGTCACCCTGCCCTCTGGTGGCCGCCTTGTCTTTGATACCACAGAGGCGCTGACCGCTGTGGACATCAACTCTGGCAAGATCGGTGGCAAAACAAATTTCCGCGACATGGCACTTTTGACCAACATCGAAGCTGCCCGCGAAATTGCCCGACAGATTCGCCTCCGCGACATCGGCGGGCAGATCGTGATTGACTTCATCGAAATGAAGGACAAATCCCATTGTCGCGAAGTGGAACGTACCATGCGCCTTGAGGTCAAAAAAGACCGCGCACGCACGGACGTTGGGCGTCTGTCCCGCTTTGGCCTGCTCGAACTCGTTCGTCAGCGCCTTGGCTCTTCCGCCCTGTCCACCAGCACCGAGAGCTGTCCGCACTGCGGCGGCACTGGCGTCCGGAGAAATCTGGAATGGCAGGCCGTCAATGCAATCCGAGAGCTGTATGCAAAGATCTGGGCGCACACCCCCACGCAGGGAGCGCCAAATCCGACAGTGCTCAATTATGAATGTCATCCCGACATTATGCACTATTTGCTGAACAACAAGTTGAGCAAGCTCCACAACATGGAGACAGAGCACAACGTGAAGTTCAGCTTTATCCCAAAAGTCTGAACCATCTGCGCGGCGTCTTTCTGACGCCGCGCTTTTTCAGGAATCATTATGCCTCGTATCCTTCTCCACATCTGTTGTGGTCCATGTTCCATAGCCCCAATCCGGCGTTTGCAGGAACAGGGCTTTGAAGTAACCGGATTCTTTTACAACCCTAATATCCATCCCCTTATGGAATATAAGCGTCGCAGGGATGGAGCGCTCGAAGTCGCAGAGCGCATGGGGATTCGGGTGATTGTAAAAGATGAGGAATATGACCCGCAGAAGTACTTCCGCGCCATTACATTCCGCGAACAGAACCGCTGCTTCCACTGCTATGCAATGCGGATGGAACGCACGGCTCAGATCGCCGGGCGTGGGAGATTCGACAGGTTCACCACAACCCTGCTTTACAGCAAGTTCCAAAAACACGATGCAATCGCCTCCCTTGGACGCGACCTGCAGGTGGGCTGCCCCGCCAAATTCCACTATCAGGATTTTCGTGAAGGCTGGAAAGAAGGGATTGAGGTCTCAAAAGAATGGGGCATTTACAGACAGCAATACTGTGGCTGCCTGTATAGTGAAAATGAGCGGTACCAGAACGAGCTGCGCAACGCATAAGGCCCGTTTTGGCCGTTGCCTCCCATTCTCCAACTCACCCCAATTGTACCGAACAGGTTCCATTCACTTATGATAGGACAAACACTCTACACAACGACGCTGCTTCACAGCCCCGTGACCTGGCCCATGTACATGTCTTTCGTGGCCGCAGGCATTCCTGCTTTTTTTCTCGCCCCGATTTTCATGCGCTCCCATCGTCTGATAAGCTCCATTCTGTGGATGCTGATTCACGCAGGGGCCTACATGGCTATTATCAACATGATATCCAGCGGCTATGCCTACACACTTTTTCTGTGGTTTAGCCCGCTTGCTCACTCTGGAGCGACCGCGATTCTCTCCACCTCCATGCTCGACAGGCTTCAGGTCTTTGTCGTACCTGCCCTTGCCCACGGTGGAATAGCATCCCTTGTCTGCTTCGTTATCTGGGCCATTTTGCGCCCGGCACCAAGCCGCCGCAAATCCCTTCTCTAAACGCTAAAAACGGAAACCACCGCCATGCTGCTCTATGTTCACGTCCCCTTTTGCAAAAGCAAATGCCACTACTGTGCATTTCACTCCACCACATCAGGTGAGGCAGAACGGGAGCGTTACACAGAGCTGGCTGTCAAGGAACTCACCCTGTGGGGAGAGCGACTTCCACAGCAGCAGGTTTCAACCCTGTTCTTTGGCGGTGGGACTCCGAGCCTTTTACGCCTTGACCAGCTTGAACGCATCATCAACACCGCGCAAAAGCATTTTCGCTTTGCTCCAGATTTTGAATGCACTCTTGAAGCAAACCCGGATTCCGTGGCTCAGCTCACATACCTGAATGGCCTCAAGAGCCTTGGATTTAACCGTCTAAGCCTTGGAGTTCAAAGTACGTCCAAAGAGATGCTCGCCCTCTTGGGACGCCCTCACAGCCCCGAACAGGCCCGGCAGGCAGTCAGCCTTGCTCGACAGGCAGGCTTTTCCAATCTGAGCGTCGATCTGATCTGGGGACTTCCCGGCCAAAGGCTTTCCCAGTGGCTCAAGGAACTCAACACGGTCATTTCATGGCGCCCTGACCATCTCTCCTGTTATGGGCTGAGCATTGAACCCGGTACGGAATTCGAACGCCGCTGGGACAACAAGGAGATTGTTCTGCCCACGGATGATGAACAGGCCAAGATGTTTATCAACGGCGCAGACCTTCTCGAATCAGAGGGCTATCTTCAGTACGAAATTTCCAACTACGCCCAGCTTGGTTTTCACAGCCGCCACAATCTCGGATACTGGCAGGGCCGCGAGTATCTCGGCATTGGCCCTTCTGCGGTCTCTACGGTCAAACATCTGCGCTGGCAGCACCCGCTCACGTTAGACGAGTATCAGCACAGCATAGAATCTGGCCGTCCCGAGTCCAGCGCTGAGCGCCTTGATGCCATTACGCAAGCCAAAGAAGCCATCATGCTTCACCTGCGCACAGCAAAAGGCCTCCCCTTTGCCCGCTACAAAGCGCTCACAGGTCGCGATTTTCGCCACGATTTTAAGCCCATGATGACTGCCCTCTACAACAAGGGGCTTATTCGTCTCAAGGCCGGGCATATCTCTTTCTCTCGCACGGGCATGCTTGTTTCTGACACCATTCTCAGCAATATTTTTGCCTCCCCAGTCTGGGACAGCCCAGTCGAAATTTCGCGCTAGCTGCCTTCCTCCACGTTTTTGTCCCCCAGCAAGAGGCATTTCCAGCCGTTTCTCCTCCCTTTTCTCCGTCCCACAACCTGCTTTATCTTTTTTTCCCTGCGCATTAGGCATTTGTTTTCATTTTTTTCATACGCAAAAATCGTTTACTGGTGCCGCTTTCCAGAGATTCTCTAAAAAAAGTCTCATTTTTTTCTAAAGCTTTTTCCCTCCACGCCGAACAGATAGGCAACTCACGAAAATAACAGCAAGGACGCTGTTTTAAGAATCCCAAGGAGGGAACATTATGTCTCTGGTAATCAATCACAACCTTTCTTCTGCTACCGCTTCCCGTAACCTGACTCAGTCTTACGGTGCACTGAATAAGTCTGTTGGTCGCCTCTCTTCCGGTCTGCGTGTCAACTCTGCCGCTGACGACGCTGCTGGCCTCGCTGTTCGCGAAATGATGCGTGCTGACGTTGCTGCTCTGAACCAGGGCGTTCGTAACGCTAACGACGCTATCTCCGCTATTCAGACCGCTGACGGCGCTCTCGGCGTCATCGACGAAAAGCTCGTTCGTATGAAAGAGCTTGCTGAACAGGCTTCCACCGGTACGTACACCAACGAACAGCGTGTCATCATCAACTCTGAGTACCAGGCTATGGCTTCCGAAATCACTCGTATCGCTAACGCTACCGACTTCAACGGCATCCACATGCTGAACGGTAACCTCTCCAAAGCATACGACGGAACCAAGGACGAAGGCGCTATGCGCGTTCACTTCGGTACCAAGGACGACGCTGCAGAAGACTACTACGACATGAAGGTTAACGGTGCTACCGCTAAAGCCCTCGGTGTTGACTCTCCTGACCTCAGCACCCAGAAGGGCGCTGCAAGTGCTCTCGATACCATCGACACTGCTATCGCTTCCAAGGATAACATCCGTGCTAACCTCGGCGCTCTGCAGAACCGCCTCAGCGCTACCATCAGCAATGTGCAGATTCAGTCCGAGAACCTCTCCGCTGCTGAATCCCGCATCTCCGACGTTGACGTTGCTACCGAAATGACCGAGTTCGTTCGCCAGCAGATCAAAACCAACGCCGCTGTCTCCATGCTGTCTCAGGCTAACAGCCTGCCCCAGATGGCTCAGAAGCTCCTCGGCTAATCCCGAACCGCTTCACACTACCTTCTATTCTGACTTCAAGAGGCCCCTCCATTGTGGAGGGGCTTTTTGTATTACGAGACCCCGTCTCGTGCTCTGCAAGAGGCGCGTGGGTGGTGGGCGGGGACTCTGTCCCCGCACCTCTGCAAGGGGCGCTGCCCCTTGACCCCGCCCAAGGACGAGGCCCTTGGGAATCCCGCTATCGCCCAAAATTAAGGGCCGGATGTGTGAAAGCCCTTGGCTTTCCCCTACATCCGGCCCTTAATTTTTGAGCTAGGGGAATTTCCTCAACGCGTGTTCTTCTGCCTTTTTCTGCCGCACTTATTTTCTTTCTGAACGCTCGCGTTCAGAAAGAAAATGGTGGCAACGCACGGGAAAGAGAAAGAAGCCGCTTTAGGTAGCCCCAACAAGTTTAAAAGCCGTTCAAGCTTCGCTTGCACGGTTTTTAAACTCGATGAGGATACGTAAGGGAATCATTCCCTTACGCGGGGGTTTGGGGGCAGGCCCCCAACTTCCCCCACCCACCCATCCAGCACTAACGCGCTGGGGCAGGCCCCCAACTTTCTCCATTCACCCACCCAGCACTAACGCGCTGGGGCAGGCCCCCAACTTTCTCCACTCACCCACCCAGCACTAACGCGCTGAAGGGCGAGTCATCGCTAAGGGATCAAGCATCTTTTCTGCTTCATCCCGGGAAAGAAGTCCCCGCTCAACAACGAGGTCGAGGACGGGACGGCCTGTCTTGTCAGACTCCTTGGCAATGGAAGCGGCGGCTTCATAGCCAATCACGGGAGAAAGAGCTGTGACGGCACCAACGGAACGATGAACTAACTCAGCACAACGCTCACGATTGGCAGTAATGCCATCAACGCAACGCTTGCGTAACATCAGGGATGCACGGGCAAGCATGTCGACAGACTGGAAAAGGTTAAACGCAATAATAGGCTCAAACACATTCAGCTCAAGCTGCCCACCTTCGGCGGCCATTGTCACTGTCAGGTCGTTGCCGATCACCTGATAACAGACCTGATTCACAGCCTCGGGAATAACGGGATTCACCTTGGCAGGCATAATGCTGGAACCGGGCTGCATCGCGGGAAGGTTAATTTCATTGAGTCCGGTGTGCGGACCGGAAGAAAGAAGACGCAGGTCGTTGCACACCTTGGAAAGCTTCACGGAAATACGCTTGAGCATACCTGAGACAAGAACAAACGCACCGGTGTCGTTGGTAGCTTCCACAAGATTAACGGCGGGAGTAATTTCGAGATCTGTAATAGCAGAAAGGAAGCGACATACAGCCTCGGCATAGCCTTCAACAGTGTTGATGCCAGTGCCAATGGCCGTCGCGCCCATGTTGCTCTCAGTGAGGAATGGGAGAATTTCGTGCAGACGACTAATGTCTTCGTGAATAGTCACTGCGTAGGCAGCAAATTCCTGCCCCAAAGTCATTGGGACAGCATCCTGAAGCTGGGTACGCCCCATCTTGAGAACGTCAGCAAACTCCTCGCCCTTGGCCTCAAAACTTTCGACCAAAAGATCAAGTTCCTTAAACAGGTCAGCGCACGACCAGGTCAGGGCAATTTTCAGGGAAGTTGGATAGACGTCATTTGTTGACTGAGACAGGTTCACATGGTTGTTGGGGTGCAGATACTGATACTCACCCTTCTCGTGCCCCATGATTTCAAGAGCGCGGTTGCAGATCACTTCGTTGGCATTCATGTTTACCGAAGTGCCAGCGCCACCCTGAATAACATCCACAGGGAACTGGTCGTTGAACTTGCCAGAACGTACTTCGCGGGCCGCCTGAATGATGGCGTTTCCGCGTTCTTCATCCAAGAGACCAAGCTCCATATTGGCGTACGCTGCGGCTTTTTTGACGCAGGCGATAGCCTGAACAAGTCGAGGAAAAAGCGAAATCGGAATTCCAGTAATCTGGAAATTTTCCAATGCGCGAACCGTCTGAACACCATAGTACGCATCGGCCGGGACCTTGCGAGGTCCGAGGCTATCCTTTTCAGTGCGGAAAGTCATGAAGCTGTCCTCTCATCTGGGAGGCCCGCGTCATGTACAGGTCAGGAGGCTAAAACAGCATCACGCGTTGCGGGCAAATGAATGCACTCATACCGCAAGCCGTCAGACTCCAGATGCACATACGCCAGAGTTGGATCATAACTACCCTCTCGCATACTTCCGGGATTCGCAACCCACGTTCTACCATAGCGTTCCCACTCGGGTTTATGCGTATGCCCAAAGCAAATGAGATCGTAGTCAGGTCCAAAGGCCTCAGCTAGGTTAGCAGATAGTTTTGGGATACTTTTGTATCCGTATCCATGCACAACACCAACAGTCAATGTGTCAAAACGAAACGAAACTCTGGTATCAAGTTCAGCTGTGAGAAGGCCGTCGTCACAGTTGCCAGCAACAGCATGAAACTGCGGATGCTGGCAAAGGTAACTCCAGACAGGAAAGCTGCACATGTCGCCGCAATGGACCAAAACATCAGCAGAAGCGAGGAACCGCTCATACACGGCTTCGAACCACGGCGACACGTCAAAAACGTGTGTATCGGAAAGAAGTGCTATTTTCATTCTTAGTTATCAATGGGGATCGAAGATCCCGAAATCAGATATTTCAAATCATCGTCTGTAAAATACAGACCAAGCCCAGCAAAGAACGAGCTGTTGCCAGAATCGCTGGCAAAATCATCCCAGCCAGCAGTGGCGTAAAAATTCTTGAGAAAATAAATCTTGGCACCAGCTTTCAGATGCGGCGGATCATCGTCGTCAAAATCAAAGGCTTCAAAGTACGCCTTGATGCGATCATCCCAAAGATAATAGTCGAGACCGACACCACCGGTGGACTCCATCAGGCCACCGCGCAGAGCCAAATCACCCCAGCGCTTACCGATCTGTGCATTGAAGAGAATACGGTCTTTTTCAGTTTTCTCTTCGTTTTCAACCTCAACCGTCGTGGGACCGCCATTGATGGAGGTCTCTGTAATGGTCTCGGTTTTCCGTGTCCGCCCACCGGGGTCAGACACCACACCAATCATATAAAAATGACTGGAAGACGGCTCAATAAGCATATTGAGGTAAGTCTTCACGTTGTCAGAATCAGCCAGATACTCGGCAGAAAAATCAACGCTGGTCTTAAACTGCTCCTGCTTGCCAAGGAAGGTGTTGATGCCCTCAAGCGCCTTGTCCAGCTCACGGGCTGTGGTGTCGTCATTCACAAGCTTTCCAAGGGAACCCTTGCCCTCGTCAATCTTGCGGGCCACGCTTTCCAGCGATGCCACAGTGCTGTGAAGATTGTCACCCATTTCCTCGTCATTCACGAGACGGCCCGCAGCGCCCTGCCCCCTGTCGATCTTGCCCAGAACGCTGTTCATCTGGCCCAAGGTCTGGCGCATGTCTGCGGAGGCAACTTCAAAATTCTTAATGATGGTGTTGACGCTTCGCTTGTTGTCTGTCGAGACATCACGAAGATCCTTAGAAAATTCACGCATGTTCTCAACGATCATGTCGATGCTTTCCACATTGCGCTGTACCATCTGGTTCAGGGTCACAGTCAGGTCCCGCATACTCTCAAATGTCATCTGCAGGTCCTGCTTTCCCTTTTCACCACCAAGGACGCCACTCACACTGCTCGTTACAGAACTGATATCGTCAGCAATCTTGCCGACCTTGTTCATCAGAACTTCCAGATCAGCAGTGCGGTCCGAACGCTGAATCATGCCACCCTCTGCAAGCACAGGGTAAGCCTCGGTTCCGCCTTCCAGCGAAACATACTTGTCGCCCAAAACGCCGCGCGTCATAATGTGGGCCACAACGTCAGCGTGCAGCTTCACCTTGTCGTCTACAGCAAGCGTCAGCCGAGCGCGTCCGTTTTCCAGCGCAATGCGCTGAACGCGACCAACTTCAATACCCGCAATCTCAACAGGAGCACCTTCCTTAAGGCCAGTGACGCTGTCAAAATATACATCAAGATCATAGCTTCCGCCGCGCAGCATACTCTGCTCGCCAACCTGAAAAGACATAAAGGCCAGCACCAGTATTGCGACAAAAACAAATACACCGACTTTGACTTCGGCGCCTGATTTTCCTGTCATAGGATGTCTCCCCTCGACTTCGCCACCCCGATGGCGTTTACCCTACTACTCCAGACCGATAGGTCCGTCTGCGCGCCCCTCAATAAACTGACGCACAACCGGATTCTGGTTTGCCCGAATTTCTTCAGGAGTTCCCCTCGCTATGATCTGACCCTCGTAAAGCATATAAATTGTATCGGCGATAGCCATAGTCGCCTGAATATCGTGGCTAATCACCACGCAGGTTGCACCAAACTCATCCCGGGTTCGCAATATCAACTCATTGATGGCCGCAGACATGACAGGGTCCAGCCCGGATGTCGGCTCATCAAAAAGAACTATCTTCGGGTCCAGCGCAATGGCCCGGGCAAGGCCCACACGCTTTCTCATGCCACCAGACAGCTCGGCAGGCATCTTGTGCCCAGCATCTGCGAGTCCAACAGAAGAGAGCTTTCTGGCCACAATATCTAAAATTTCTTTGTTCCTGAGTCCTGAATGCTCGCGGAGCGGAAAGGCAACATTGTCTTCCACAGTCATGGAATCAAAAAGTGCCCCTTCCTGAAAAAGCAGACCAAAGCCTCGGCGAACATCCGCCATGTCCCGAACAGAAAGACCAGTGATGTCCTGCCCCTCAATGCGCACCTCTCCACTGTCAGGCTTCATCAGCCCAACAATATGCTTGAGCAGAACAGACTTGCCGCCACCACTCCGTCCAATAATGACGGTCACGGAATCCGGCTCAATATCAAGGCTGAGTCCACGCAAAACATGCTGTGAACCAAAGCTTTTATGCAGGTCTTTGCAGGAAATTATTGCTTGCATATTACATCATCAGTGCCGTCAGCACATAGTCACTGGAAAGAATCAAAATGGAAGACAACACCACAGAATCCGTCGTGGAGCGTCCAACCCCCTCAGCCCCGCCATGCGTCATAAAGCCTTTGTAGCAGCCGACAAGGGTCAAAATCACCCCAAACACGGCGGCCTTGACCAAACCGTTATAAATGTCGCTCAGCTCAACAAGCTCATAGACCTTGTTCATAAAAATGCCGCCATTAATGCCAAGCATCCTGACGCCAACCAGATAGCCACCAACCATGCCGACAAAATCTGAAATAGCCGTCAAAAGCGGAAGCATCACCAGCCCGGCAATAATGCGGGGCACAGCAAGATACTGCACAGGATTGACCGCCATAACCTCCAGAGCGTCGACCTGTTCGGTCACCCGCATGGTGCCAATTTCTGCGGCAATAGCCGAGCCAGCCCGCCCTGTGACCATAAGGGCAGTAATGACAGGACCAAGCTCACGAGTCATAGACAGGGCAACCGTTGCCCCAACAAGGGATTCTGCAGAAAAAAGGCGAAAGGCATAATAGGTTTGCAGCGCAAGGACCATCCCGGTGAACAGGGAGGTCAGCACAACAACAAACAGCGAATACACGCCGATAAATTCCATTTGTCGAAAAAAAAGGCGAAGGCGGTACGGCGGCCGGAACGTCCAGAGGAGCGTTTCCCAAAAAAGAAGAGCAATACGCCCCAGTTCCGCAACCAGCGCAATACTCGAGGCTCCAAGCCATGCAAAAAACTGAGTCATACCTTTCCTTCGTTTCGTCTCAAATCGACATAAATCTGTTTTTCTGTTTTCCCAGCTTTTAGCATCTATTCTGACAATTTACTAGGCATCACAGGAGTTTTACCCCTGTATTCCACGTTACCGAAATGCGACAAAAAGAGGTGCAAGGCTCAGGTTTTTAGAGCTTTTTTTGACTTTTTTCGTCAAAAAAAAGGGTCTCCCCAAAGGGAAGACCCACATTTTTTTGGTTCCTAGGCAAGTTCTGGTACCCGGTGCTCCTGCGCAAGTTCGCGCCGGACTTCTTCCAAATCAATCACAATAGGATCAATCAGGGTAAAGCCCTCAGGGTCACACCAGTCTTCAGCGTCTGCCCAGCGTCCATCGTAGAGCACGTTGTCGATAACAAAGTAGTTGGGTTCTCCCATTACCCTGTCCCAACGCTGCACATTAAAAGTAAACTTTGCCGGATCAAATTCCTGAATATCATTCCACTTCCAGCGGAAACGGCAGAATTCGTCATCAAAGCCCAGCACAGCCAAAAACTTGGCTCGTGAATTCAGGTAAAGCCGACGACGCATTGTTGTCACGTCTTGCGTAATCCGCGTCTCGTCAAAGGGTACGGCCTCCGAGTCGACAAAGACTCGCACACAGCAGTCTGGACAATAGCGCATCCCATACGTTGCAGTATTCCCCTTTCGCCACCACGAAAGATACTTCTGCTTGTATATTCCACGTCCAAAATCTGCAATCTTGCGCGCAGTGCTTTCAGAAATCGGATGCAACGCGAGGTCACAACTTGGTCCTGCAATTTCAAATGTCACGTTCATGAGGGAACTCCTTCCCTCGAGCACTCCTTACTGCATATCACCATCACAATCCAAGAACAACAGGAAACCCACCGCATCGTAGCGCCATAAAAAAAGCCTCGACATTCATCGAGGCTCTCCTGTTCGGCTTATTTTTTATCTTTTCCGTTTTTATTGGCCCACCAGCTTGAGTCTGGCCCCAAAAACCACCAGTCACTCTGGTCAGTGGCATAGACCTGCGCGGCAAGCTCTTTGCCCTGTGGCGTTCTCAGACGCTTGAGCGCCCCCTGAAGCCATTTCTCGGCATACGGGTTGCCAAGGTCCATCTGCTCTTTGAGGCACATAATAAAGTCAATCTGGTCTGCATCCTGTGCAAGCCGGGATTCTTCTGACTCTGCCCCTTCCAGCTCGCCCCACAGCCCCAGAACCTTCTCAGAAAGTCCCGTACCTGCGGTTGCATCTTTCAGGGCCTGCGTTCCATTCGCCGTGCAATACATCTTGTTGACGTAATTCAGGTCTCCGGTCCGCGCCTCATGCACATCATGAAAGAGGCACATCATGGTCGTATGTGAGCTGTCTGCTCCGGCCATCTCTGCCAGGACAAAACCAATAATCGAAGTACGGAAGCTGTGTTCGGCAACGCTCTCTTTGCCGGACCCCAAAAACTGGTAGCCCGTCCGCGGCGTGTGCCGCAGCATTCCAACTTCAAAAAGAAAATCCGTCAGCCGTTTCAGACGGGTCATGTCACAATTTTTTAGAGCCGGAGAACGCTGCTCCGACGTCGAATCACTCATTGTTCCACCCTTTTCGGGCGGGCTACGAACGGTAGTCCGCGTTAATGCTTACGTATTCATGCGTCAGGTCAGAGGCCAAAAGCGAACTTGCGCCTTCGCCATTCCCTAACTCAATATCAATATGGATGTCTTGCTTCTCAAGATGTGGCACCAGCAGGCTGTCAAAATCAATATCCACAGGCTGACCATTTTCAAAAATGCACAGTCCAGCAATGGAAATAGACACTTCTTCCGGCTCAAAACGCGCGCCGCTCCGTCCAAGGGCCGCAGCGATACGTCCCCAGTTGGGGTCCTGACCAAACATGGCGGTCTTGACCAGTGGAGAATTACCCACGGCCCGAGCTGCAAGCTCTGCATCTTCATTATCAGGAGCGCCCGTCACCGAGACATGCACAATCTTTGTTCCACCCTCGGCATCCTGCACAATCTGGTAGGCAAGGGAACGGCACACTTCTGTGACGGCTTCCAGCAAAACCTCACGCCCAATAGTGTCGACACTCATGCCGCTGGCGCCATTGGCAAGGCCAAACACCGTGTCATTTGTGCTGGTGTCGCCATCGACTGTCACCCGGTTAAAGCTCCGATTCACAGCCTCACGCAAAATTTCACGCCACTGTGCAGCAGGCACGTCGGCATCAGTCATCACACACCCAAGCATGGTCGCCATGTTTGGCGAAATCATGCCAGCACCCTTGGCAAAACCCAGCACCCGAACTTCACGGGCGCCCTTTCCAATGCTCTGCCATGCAAGCTTGGGGAAAGTATCCGTAGTCATGATGGCCTTGGCAACGTCAATAACGCCAGCAGTAGCCCGGCTTTTTGAAAGCGGAGACATGGCCTTGCGCCACAGGTCCATCTTGAGCTGAGGGCCAATCACACCTGTGGAAGCAACCAGCACCTGATCGGGCTTGGTTCCCACAGCCTTGGCAACCATCTTTCGGGTCTCCTGACAATGTGTCAGTCCCTCTGCTCCGGTGCAGGCATTGGCCTGCCCAGAATTGACGCAGACCGCATGGGCCGTATCACTCAGGGCCAAAGCTTCGCGGGAAACGCGAACCGGCGCAGCCTGAAAACGGTTTGTCGTAAATACTCCGGCAGCAGTTGCCGGGGTTTTGCTGATGACCACACCAATATCGTTACGGTCTGGAGTCTTAAACCCAGCCGCAGCAACAGCAAAAGTAAATCCCTGAGGAATCTGCATCTTTTGTCTCCAGCTCTTTACAGCATAGCTAACGTGTTCTTGTGTTGAGGCACTGAGCATGACGGAATTTTCTTCTTTTTAAAAGAAAAAAGCGCCCGCCAGAGGCGCGCGCTTTTACTGCATACTGAGCGCCTAGCGGCCACAGCACTTTTTATATTTCTTTCCGCTTCCGCACGGACACGGATCATTGCGGCCGACCTTCGGTTCTTCCCGTTTCATGGGCTTCTTCTTGGCGGCCTCAGACTCTCCGCCTCCGGCGTAGGTCACATTCTTTTCTTCCTGATGCTGGAAGTCGTCTTCGTGCACCTCCTGCTGCAAGCGCAGGCGGCACAGGGAACGCAGCGTGGTTTCCTTGATGCGCTCCAGCATATCCTGGAACAGCTCAAAGCCCTCACGCTTGTACTCCTGCTTTGGATCTTTCTGACCGTATCCACGCAGGCCAATGCCTTCACGCAGGTAATCCATGTTCAGCAGGTGTTCTTTCCAGTTCCTGTCGAGGCTATCCAGCAGGAAGAAACGGAAAATTTCTGTATACATATCTGGTGCGCCCTGACGCAGTACGCCAAAGCGTTCGTTCACAGCGTCACGTGCAGCATCACGGGTCGGCAGCTTTTCACGCAGCTCATCCACCCGGCCAAGATTGAAAATCTCATCCAGACGGCCAGCAACAAACTCTGTCGCCTCTTCCTCGTCACCGTGACGGGACTTGGAGTGCTCAAGGCTCTCAAAGAGTCCATCAAGCTGTTCGTCAACAAAAGTGTTCACCATCTCTTCCAGCTCAGCAGGCTGGGCGCGCATGATGTCACGACGCTGGGAATAGATAACCGTACGCTGCTGGTTCATGGTGTCGTCGAACTCCAGCAGCTGCTTACGAATATCAAAGTTACGGCCTTCAACGCGACGCTGTGCGTTCTCAATGGCCTTGGTCACCATTGAGTTCTCAATAGCTTCGTCATCCTCAAGGCCAAGGCGGTTCATGATGCCCTGAAGCTTCTCAGAACCAAACAAGCGCATCAGATCATCGTCCAGAGCAAGGAAGAACCGGGAGGAACCCGGATCACCCTGACGGCCAGAACGACCACGGAGCTGGTTATCGATTCGGCGGGACTCATGGCGCTCAGTGCCAAGGATGTGCAGGCCACCAAGCTCACGCACGCCCTCGCCGAGCACGATGTCAGTACCACGGCCAGCCATGTTGGTAGCAATGGTAACTTTGCCCGTCTGGCCAGCCTCAGCGACAATCTCTGCTTCCTGCTCGTGGTGCTTTGCGTTCAGAACGCTATGCGGCACACGGCGCTTTTTCAGCAAGCTGGACAGGCGCTCAGACTTTTCAATACTCGTCGTACCAACCAGAACAGGACGGCCTTCCTTATGCTTTTCGGTCACGTCCTCAGCAATGGCGCGGTACTTGGCGTCCTGATTCTTAAAGATCAGGTCAGCCTGGTCGTTACGAACCATCGGGCGGTTGGTCGGGATAACGGTCACGTCCAGATCATAAATCTGCTTGAACTCAACAGCTTCCGTATCAGCGGTACCCGTCATGCCAGACAGCTTGTCATACATGCGGAAGTAGTTCTGGAAGGTAATAGATGCCAAAGTCTGGTTCTCAGCCTCGACCTTGACGTGTTCCTTGGCTTCCAGAGCCTGATGCAGACCATCGGAGTAACGGCGACCTTCCATGAGGCGGCCCGTGAACTCGTCAACGATCATGACCTGCCCCTCTTTCACCACGTAGTCCACGTCACGCTTGAACAGGCGGTGCGCCTTCAAAGCCTGCAAGACGTGGTGCTGATAAGCGATATTGGCAGGGTCATACAGGTTGCTGATACCCAAAATATTTTCGCACTTGATAACGCCTTCATCGGTCAGGGACACGGTGCGGGCTTTTTCATCAAGGATGAAATCGTTCTCCGGGTTCAGGCGGGGGATGATGGAATCCATCTGCGCGTACATGGCGACGGAATCCTGAGCCTGACCAGAGATAATGAGCGGGGTACGGGCTTCGTCAATAAGGATGGAGTCAACTTCGTCAACGATGGCAAAATGCAGATCACGCTGAACAAGCTGGTCCAGATAAAATTTCATATTGTCGCGGAGGTAGTCGAAACCAAACTCGTTGTTTGTTCCGTACGTAATGTCCGCGCCATACGCAGCCTTGCGTTCTTCGTCGGTCATGCCATGCAGCACAGTACCAACGCTCAGGCCGAGGAACGTATAAATCTGAGACATCCACTCGGCGTCACGACGGGCGAGGTAGTCGTTCACCGTCACGACATGGACGCCTTTTCCGCTCAGGGCATTGAGCACAACTGGCAGTGTTGCCACCAGAGTTTTACCTTCACCGGTTCGCATCTCTGCGATACGGCCGCCATGCAGGACAGCTCCACCGATAAGCTGCACATCGTAGTGCCGCATGTTCATCTGGCGACGGCCAGCCTCACGCACCAGCGCAAAGACTTCTGGAAGCAGCTCGTCAGTGCTCTTGCCAGCCTCGACCTGCTGCCGAAGCTCCGCAATACGAGAAGGGAAATCCGCGTCCGAAAACGCACGGACCTTGTCCTCAAGGCTATTCACCTGATCCACAACAGGTCCCAAAGTCTTCAGGTATCGCTCATTCTTGGTACCAAAAAGTTTACGCCCAATGGCCGCGAACATATATTTCTCCTCGTATGTCAAAACGCCAGAAGATGGCGTTCGGGTCAAAAATCATAGATCAAACATATCCAGCCAGTGTGCAACGGTCACGCCCTCTGGGGCTGTTCCGGCAAGCTGGGAATAACATCCGCTGCATCCTGTCAGCACGCAGGAAGGCGACTCTTGCAGCAGGCCTTCCCAACAGCGTTTCCCGACGGTCGCAGAAAGTTCTGGAGCGGTAAGCTGGAGGATGCCACCCATGCCACAACACTCTGCGGCATCGGGCTGGCGGAAAGATTGTCCTAAAAGATCGTGCAGCAGAACTGCATCCGGGTCCCCATCTGGAGCATGGCACGGATGATGGTACACCAAACTCGACGGCATATCACCGCTTTGTTCAACGCTCATACCCTGACACAGGGAAGAAAGGGGAAGGAGACTCTCGGCAAAGCGCTCGGCCTCTGCCCTATCACGAAAAAGTGACGAACAGGTCGCATAGGCGGCAAGCCCTGCGTGGCAGCTTGCACAGAAGGTCACCAGCAAATGTTCTCCGGCCTCACGCCACAGCTCGACGTTATGCGCTCTGGCGTTTTTCTGGGCGGCTTCTGCCCCTGCATGACCAAGGCTCGCTCCGCAGCAGTCCCACTTAGGGCGCACAGCGGTTTCAAAGCCCAAAAACTCCAGCAGTTTTTCTGCGGAGCTGGTCCATCGCCGGGTAACAGCCTGAGCAAGGCAGCCTGGGAAAACTACGGCCTTCCGGTCATATTGGCAAGCTGGCGCACTTTCTGGACGGAGGAACCCGGCAAGTTTTCGTGGCTCAGCCAGTGCGGCGAGCTTTTTGGCAGAAGATGGAATTCGGGAATCGCCCTTGCCACACACTGGAGCTGCCAGTTTTGCCATACGCGAAAAAAGCGGCCACGACAGTGCAGAGCTTTCGATCCAGACCTTCCAGAGTCTGCGGGCAATACCTGCGTGTTCTGCCCGGACTCGCGCCACCGCATGTGGCACATCCACGTTCCGAGGGCAGGCCTTATGGCATCGGCCACAGGTCAGGCAACTCGCGGCCAGCGATGCGGCTTTCTTTTCAGAAAAGAGTTCCGGGGTCTCGGCAAAACGCTCCAGAAGCAGCATGCGTCCACGAGGACTCAGCTCTTCCTTTTGCGTCGCGCTAAACAGTGGACAGACTTCCAGGCAACGCCCACACTGTATACACTGTGGATCCGTCCCGGTGTCCTGCGATTGTACGTTTTTCTCTTGCGTCATGATCTGTAATATATCCCAAAACTCGCAGAGCAGTTGGTCCTGTTCCGCAATCTGGGACAATAAGTCCGCGAATGGGTCCAGTCAATGCGCTGATTCAATTAAAAAAAATGTTATGCTGGACAAGCTTTCTTAGTGGGATATAAGCATCTGACGCAACGCAACTTTTTGACGCAGAACCCACGCAAGGGAAGGAAATGACGACTCAGAAAAAAAACCTGTCTCCAGTACCATACATTGCACTGCTCGGTGCAGTACTTCTCTGGAGCAGCTCTTTTGTGGCGATGAAGATTGGACTCAGCCATTTTGACCCCAACGTCTTGATCTTTGGTCGAATGCTCATTGGAAGCATCTGTCTCATCCCACTTTTTGGATACCTCACACGAGTTCAGTACAAAGCCGGAGACTGGAAGCCTCTTTGCTTTATGGCTTTTTGCGAGCCGTTTCTCTATTTCGTCTTTGAGTCTCACGCGCTCAAATACACCTCTGCAGCTCAGGCTGGCATGGTTACATCCCTTTTGCCTCTTTTTGTAGGCATTGCTGCAATTCCATTTCTGAAAGAAAAAATCAGCCGATGGATGATGGCAGGCTTTCTTCTTGCCGTTGCTGGCGTTATCTGGCTCAGCCTTTCTGGTGAAACAACAGAAAATGCCCCGGCTCCCGTCCTTGGCAATATTCTGGAAGCCCTCGCTATGGCCTCGGCAACAGGCTACGTCATCATGCTCAAGCGGCTCTCCTTTCGCTATTCTTCCAACTTTTTGACCGCATTTCAGGCCGTCGCTGGTGCCGCCTTCTTTTTCCCGCTGCTCTTTTTGCCCACAACTGTCATCCCAACACACTTTCCTACCGAAGGCGTGCTTTCTGTGGTCTATCTCGGCAGTATTGTGACTCTCGGCGGGTACGGCCTTCACAATTATGCCGTCAGTCAGATCCCGGCCAGCCAGTCTACCGCGTTTATTAATCTTATCCCGGTATTCACAGTGTTCCTTGGCTGGCTCGTCCTCGGCGAGACCTTTACCGGCCAGCAGATGATCGCCTCCGGTCTCGTTCTCGCCGGTATCTTTCTCAGCCAGAAGAAGACACGGCCTGCTTCGCAAGCCTCATAACACCCGGCGAAATCATATCCAGCATCACCAGCACGTCTTCCAGTGGAAGCGGGCAACTCGTGCCTTCGATATAGCTCTTCGCCTTTGCTAAATGTTTTTCCGTAATATGCCCGGAGTTCAGCAGCCACTGCACTGGATTTCGGGCATTTCGTTTTTCATCCAGCGTCTGGATCTCTTTCTGAATTTTTCGCTCCCGACGCGCCAGCATATCTGCCTTGCGCTCCAGCACCCGCTGTTGCCGCACCAAATCTTCGTACTCCAGCGACAAGGTGTCCAGCTCGCCCCCAAGCTTTCGGCACTCCTTTTCTACCACCCGTCGGCGCTCCAGAAATTCGCTCTTTTCCCGGTAACAAAAAAATCCCCCAACTATTCCGAACAGCAGCAGCCCCATTGTCGTCCAGAACATGCTCATACGCTTTCGACCTCCCTTCGCTTTTTGCGGAAGCTCATCCCTCGGCTCCCGCCACGCTCTCTCTTCCTCTTCTCCGCCGCGTTCAGCTCTGTCTCCTCGCTCTCAAGTTTCTCCTGCAAGGCTCGCTCTGCCTCCTCGGATCGCGCGCATTCTTCACGAAGATGTGCAAGCTCATCGTGCTTCCCGCGAATCTGTTCACCAAGCGACAGCAAATCCCGCTCCAGTGTACTCCGCTCTTCATCCAGCACCGCGAGCTGTTCTCGGTTCCGCCGCCGCAATTGCGTAACGTATGCACTGAAAACACCTACAGTAAGCAGAACTGTCAGTATGCAAACAAACGTCTCCACAATCCCCCTCCTCTATGGGCTTCAATTTTCTCACGTATCCTAGAGAAGCTCGCGCCCTAAATCAAGGTATCTATAGAACTTATACTGCTGTAAAGGTAGGTTACAAGACTCCGCCCTGTGCTCTGCAAGGTGGGCTTGGCAGGTTTATTGGGGCGCTGCCCCAAGCCCTGCAAGGGGCGCTGCCCCTTGACCCCGCCCAAGGACGAGGCCCTTGGGAATCCCGCTATCGCTCAAAAAATAAGGCTGAATGGGATGAAAGCTTCGCTTTCCTCTCCATCAGCCTTATTTTTTGAGCTAGGGGAATTTCCTCAACGCGTGTTCTTCTGCTTTTTTCTGCCGCACTTATTTTCTTCTTGAACGCAAGCGTTCAAAAAGAAAATGGTGGCAACGCACGGGAAAGAGAAAGAAGCCGCTTTAGGCAGCCCCAACAAGTTTAAAAGCCGTGCAAGCGAAGCTTGCACGGCTTTTAAACTCGATGAGGATACGTAAGGGAATCATTCCCTTACGCGGGGGTTTGGGGGCTGGCCCCCAAATCTTCTCCCAGCTCATTCTATTCTAATAGGCTTTACCGGGGTTCATGATGTTCCGGGGGTCGAAATCGGCTTTAATCCGGCGCATGAGCTGCCGCTCGACGGGTCCGATTTGCCTGTTGAAATATGGATACTTGGTCATGCCGACGCCATGCTCGCCAGACATCGTACCGCCACAGCCGAGGACGACCTTCAACACATCATCCTTGAGCGCTTTAGCGACGGGGAGCTGCCCGGCGGTTTTGTCATACATCACATTAACGTGCAGATTGCCGTCACCGAGATGGCCGAAAACGAGAGTCACAAGCTTGTGTCGGGCTGCGGCCTCACGAATACCAGCAACAGCCTCAACGACACGCCCACGCGGCACAGTGACATCGTCAGACATCTTGTCTGGCGCGACGGTGAAAGACGCGGGATTGATAAGCCGCCGCACTTCCCACAGAGCTTCTTCGTCGGCCCCCTGCCCGGTGGCGAGAAACGAAGGGGAACATAATTCAAGGACACGAGATAAACGCGCAAGCTCAAGGGGGAGAACTTCCTCTGAGCCATCAAGCTTGAGGAGAAGCACCGCTCGGGTCGCCTCTGGCCACGGAGCCGTGGTGACGGCGGAAAGAGCTTCGAGCACTTCGCGCGCCATGAACTCCATCGCCACGGGCAAAATTCCTGCCCGGAAGACCTCGGATGCAGCATGAAGCGCAGCTTCGAGAGAAGAAAAACCTACGAGCACAGACGCCGTCTGCTGCGGGAGCGGGAGAAGCTTTAGCTCAAGCTCCGTGATAAATCCCAGCGTCCCCTCGGAGCCGACGAAAAGACGTGTCAGATCCAAGCCGACAACATTCTTGTGGGTGCGCCCACCACACTCAATAAGCTGCCCACCGGGGAGCACGGCTTTCAACCCGAGCACATAGTCACGGGTAACGCCATACTTTACGGCGCGCATGCCACCTGCATTGGTGGAAACATTTCCACCGATGGTGGAAATGCGATGGCTGGCGGGGTCCGGGGGATAAAAAAGTGACTTTGCAGCACAGGCACTCTGAAGCTTTGCGGTCACGACACCGGGTTCAGCAACGGCCACAAAGTCCGTCGGGCTAATATCCCGAATGGCGTTGAGATTCAGAGATGAGACGACAATACCGCCGCCCTGAGGCACACAGGCACCAACAACGTTCGTGCCGCGAGATCTTGGGAAAAGAGGAATGCGCTCGGCATGGGCAAACTGCAAAAGTTCCTGCACCTGCTCCACGTTTCGAGGCTGGACAACGGCCCACGGCATGGCAAAAAGCCTGCTGGAATCGCCGCCATAGGCGCAAATTTCCTCTGGGGAAAAGCTGATGTCTTCCTCAGAGAAAATGCCGGATAAAAAAGACTGCTGTGCAGAGGAGAGCATACGGTCTCCTATTTAAAGCGGGCAAGCTCGCGGGCAGTGTCGCGGGCAATATCTCGACGCTTGATGTCGTCGCGGCGGTCAAAGTTCTTTTTGCCTCGGCCGAGACCGATTTCAACCTTTAACTTGCCGTTGCGGAAATAGAGTCGGATGGGGATAACGGACAGACCTTTCTGGTCAACTTTTGCCTCAAGGGCTTCAATCTCCCGACTGTGCAAAAGAAGCCGACGCTCGCGTTCAGGCTCGTGACCTGTGTACACGGCGTTTTCATAGGGAGCGATGTGAACGCCAATAAGCATGGCCTGACCGCCAGCAACGCGCACATACCCGTCCTTGAAACTCACGTGCCCATTTCGAATGGACTTGACCTCGGAGCCCATGAGGGAAATGCCAGCCTCATAGACTTCCAAAATTTCATAATTCCGGCGGGCGTTCTTGTTCACGGCAACAGATTTTGTGCCCGCCCTGTTCACTGATTTCGCCATATATTTTTAAACCATGTCGTCCAAATCAAGGAGCGATGAATAAAAAGTCAGTTCTTCCGGGAATCTGGTAAAGATAGAATCCATAACCAGACGATTAATCTTCATAACGGTACGGCAATCCAAAATGCGCCGCAAAAGCGTTTTGCACTCGTCCATTGTGGTCTGACGAATGATGCGCTTGATGCCGGGGATAGCCTGCGGGTTCATGCTCAGCGAATCAATCTGCATTCCCAAAAGGATGGGCACACAGAATGGATCAGAGGCAACCTCGCCACACAGACTCACCTCAATGCCAGACTGATGCGCGGCGTCAACAACCATTTTGATGGACCGCAGCACAGCCGGATGCAAAGGCTGATACAGATAGGAAACATCTTTGTTGGTTCTGTCAATACCGAGTGAGTACTGAATCAGGTCATTGGTACCAATGGAGAAAAAGTCGACTTCACGCGCCAGAAGCTCGGCAGTCATGACCGCCGAAGGCAGCTCGACCATAATGCCGACCGGGATATTCTCGGCAAAATGGAGTCCGTCACGCCGCAGGTCCTGCTTGACCTCAAACAAAACCTTGTTCGCTTCGCGAAGCTCCCGCAGCCCTGAAATCATTGGATACATCATAGCGCAGTTGCCATGTACGGCAGCGCGCAAAATAGCGCGAAGTTGCGTTTTGAACATATCCTTGTGCTGGAGACAAAAACGAATGGACCGCAGGCCAAGGGCCGGGTTCCGCTCGCTAATCTGCGCATGCTGGGAAAGCAGCTTGTCCGAGCCAAGGTCTAGTGTCCGATAGGTCACCTTCTTGCCGTCCATAATCTCGGCAAGTTCCTTGTACTCCTCATACAGCTCTTCCTCAGTTGGGAGAGAGGGGCGATTCATGTAGCTGTATTCCGTCCGGAACAGCCCAATGCCCTCCCCGCCGTAATCAAGAACAGCAGCGACTTCTTCAAAAAGTTCTATGTTGGAGTGCACAGCCACCCGGAAACCGTCAATGGTTTCGCCGGGAAGATGGCAGTTGCGATGAATCGATTTCTGATATGTCTCAAAACGATTCTGCAACTCGGTGTAGTGCGCCAGCTCCTCTTCGGATGGCTCCACCAGAATGCGCCCCTTGAGGGCGTCAATAATGATAAACTCACCGTCAGTAATATTGTCTTCAAGCCCGCTCACACCAACAATAGCAGGAATCTGAAGCGTCCTTGCCAGTATCCCGGTGTGCGAGGTCTTGCCACCTTCTGTGGTGCTAAAGGCCATAATCTTGTCGACTTCCAGTCCGGCAGTGTCGGACGGGGCAAGATCATGCGCCAGCAAAATGATACGGCCTTCAATGGCCGTCAGCCCAGAGGAGAGTCCCATAAGTTTGGACAAAACCCGGTCAGCCATCAGCCGAACATCCTGAATCCGCTCCCGGATGTAGTCATCCTTGATTGCGGCAAAGGTTTCTTCGGTATCCTTGATGGCCTTGAGCAAAGCCCACTCAGCATTGATCTGCATTGTGGTGATGTACTTCACCACAGATTTGCTCAGCTTTGGGTCCCGCAAAATTGTAATGTGCGAATCAATCAGGAGGGCGTGGTCAGAAAGTTCCTTTGGCAGGTCTTCCCGAACAGCGACCAAATCGCTAATCGCGCAGTCAACAGCCTGACGCAGACGTTCAGCTTCGCTTTCCACAAGGTCCTGAGCGATGGACTGGCGTGGAATGGCGCCGTAAAGACGCCGATTCATGAAAAAGGCTTTACCAATGGCAATGCCAGAAGAGACCGGAATACCGGTGATGACCTTTTTGGCCACTACTTCTCCTCGCCGAAGCGGTTCAGAAACAGGTTCAGAAGAGTGTCAACAGCCTTGCCAGCATCAGTGCCGCGTGCCCGGAGCGTCAGGGCGCAGCCCTGAGGGGCAGCAAGGGTCAGCAGGTCCAGAATACTTTTTGCGTCCACAGACTGGTCACCAGATTCAAGCAGAATTTCCGAGGCAAATTTCTGAGCCTCTTGGGCAAGTCGTGCAGCAGGTCGGGCGTGAAGTCCAAGCTCGTTTCGCACGCAGACCTGAGCACTGCGGAAATCATCAGCTTCGGTTTCCAGCACTGTGTCCTCCATTGTATTGGGTCGCCCTTCCGGGGCGCTCTCGTCGTGTGATGTCATCATCTCATGCAAACAGTGAAATCAAAAATTTCTCAAGCCACGGGTAGCCAAGGTACGCAGTCACAAGGAGCGCAACAATAACCTCCCGTGAAAGCCCTGCCGTAAAAACAACACCAGCAAGGCCTCCCAAAGCCAGAACCGCAGCAAGCCACTCATACCACAAAAAGAGCTGTGGCCATGAGACAAACCAGATTCCGGCAACGAGCAGCGCGTTCACAAGCTTGAATCGCTGCCCCCAATTAATCAGGTCCCACTTCTTTAGAACGTGCAGAATCTGCAAACCCTGCCGATAGCCAGCCATAAATGTGTAGGCCTTGAATGCCTGCAGAGCGAAAAAGCAGGCAATACCAAAGACCAGCGCAAGCCAGCCTAGCCCAGAGGCCCAGAGCAAAAACGTCGCGAGGGACCAAAAAACCAGTATGCTGCCACCAAAAAACGAGTCGCCAATGGCAGACAGCGCATAAATCGTGGTGCTTCTCAAGCTTCCAAATGCCTCTGGAGACAAAAGCCCACGAGCTATTTTTGTTTCGACACCAAGAAAGATTCCAAGAAGGAGCGGTGTCCAGAAAGGATGCGTGTTGTAATGCCCAACATAGCGCTGCCGGGCATGACGCAGTGGTTCGCCCGAGCCGTAGATAGCTCGGAGTCCGGGGTCAATGGCAAAGGCGAGGCCAATATTCTGCATTCCGCGGGTGTTGAAGCCCGCACCAACAAACAGCGTCCGCACAAAACAGGCATGCAAGACCCTTGCCGTCGGAAATGAGGCGCCGCCATGTGTTTTGCCCTTCTGAGCACCTGCCGCCACTACATCCTCCCTCATCTTCTGCCAGTTGGGACGCGCTACCTAGAGCGAATTGAGCAGCGCGTACACGTCCTTGCTTGACCAGCCCTGCACCTGATCTGCCACGCGACGGGCGAGCTGGCGCGGTTTGCCACCAGCTTCTCGCTCACGTTCGAGCAGAGCACAGACTTCGTCCTGTGTGGCCCGTTCATTTTTTGACGGTGGGCCAACAACAATGGTGAACTCGCCGAGGAGCGGGACCTCAAGTGAATCAAGTTCAGCCAGGTTTCCGTTTATAAAATCCTCGTGTGCCTTGGTCAATTCACGACAGACGCAGACGTCTCGTGCACCAAGGCACTCATGTGCAAGGGCCAGACTTTCCATGAGCCGATTTTTGCGCTCAAAAAAGACCAGCGTTGCACCTGTTGCCCCATGCGTGGCAAAAAGCCGCTTCTGCTCGCTGACCTTACGGGGCAAAAAGCCCAGAAAGGTGAACGGCAGGGGTGGGATTCCACTTGCAGAAAGCGCTGTCAGCGGAGCACTGGCTCCCGGAACCGGAACAACATCCAGACCTTCTCTGCGGCATTCACGTACCAGAGTGAAACCGGGATCAGACATAAGGGGCGTTCCAGCATCGGAAATCAGGGCAACAGACTTGCCTTCCTGAAGCGTCTCAATCACGTGCGCTGTGCGGGCGTCTTCGTTGTGCTCATGAAAGCTCACAAAACCATGCGCCGGGATACCCAGACGATGGAAAAGCTGGCCGCTTCTCCGCGTATCTTCTGCCAGGACGACATCCGCCGCAGAAAGCACATGAAAAGCCCGGGGAGACAGGTCTCCAAGGTTACCAAGGGGCGTTGCCACAACATACAGCGCGGGGCGCAGGGATTCTTCTGATTCGTTCTGTTCTATCATCTCTTCTTGTCGGAGCGCCAGGGGCGCCCGCCTCCGCATTGTCATTACTCGCTTTCGGCAGCAGAAACAATGTAAAACCGATGGGCTACCACGGTTGCCACGCGCAGGAACCCGGCGCTGTCATAAGCTGAAATGCGTTTTCGATGTGCTCCAACTGGGGTTTTCCCCCTTTTTTGGGCACAACAATAGATATTACATCAAAACGGCAGTCCCGGCACCATGCCTCATGCGAACTCAAATATTCTGATGCAGCGCGAGAGAGTCGGGCACGTTTTCCACGGTTTACCGCAGCACGGGGGTCAGACATTGGTCCCTGCGTGCGGGTTTTGACTTCCACAAAGACCATAAGGTCCCCCTGAGAGCAGACAATATCCAGCTCGCCACTCGGGCAGTGCCAGTTTCTGCTTTCTATGGTGAACCCGCTGGTCTGCAAATAGCTTGCAGCCAGATCTTCGCCTTTCTTTCCCAGACTCACATGCCAGGCAGACATAATGACCTCTCTTTTGGTGCTTCTTCCTGACGGACACCACGAAAGGTCATTCGATGCATTCGGCACGGGCCATGAGCGCGAAGCGCTTCCAGATGGACCTTGGTTCCATATCCCTTGTGCACGGCAAATCCATAGCCGGGATAACGCGCATCCAAATGAATCATCAGACGGTCGCGGAAAGTCTTGGCCAGAATTGAAGCAGCAGAAATTTCGGGAACTTTGGCATCGCCACCAACGACGGTGCGCTGTGGAGTATCCAGCGGTACGGGCTGGTTGCCATCAATGGCAAGAAAAGACGGGTGGATTTTGAGAACCCGGATTGCACGGCACATGGATTCGAGCGAAGCCCGCAGGATGTTCATCCTATCGATGTCCTGCGGCCACACCACACCAATCCCCCAGGCAAGAGCAGTGCTCTTTACCAGAGGCTCCAGTGCAAGCCGTTTTTTTTCGGAGAGTTTTTTGGAATCGGTAAGACCCGGAAGAGAGAAACTTTCGGGTAAAATGACAGCAGCAGCGACAACGGGGCCAGCCAGACAACCTCTGCCGGCCTCGTCAACGCCTGCGAAAGGCCGGGGAAAGGATTCCCCGGCCATTTTCTCACATTCGAGTAACGGCATGGACGAAATCTCCTGCCGTCTGCGACACCTTCGACCAGGTGGCCGAACGGCACGTCGTGGAAACTAGTTCCACTGATTCTTGGACTTAATACGGGCAGCCTTACCCTTACGGTCGCGCAGGTAGTACATACGGCTACGGCGGACTTTACCTTCACTGAGAACTTCGATGCGCTCAATGTAGGGGCTGTTCATGGGGTAGATGCGCTCTACGCCAACACCGTCGGAAATCTTCCGAACGGTAAAGGTGCTGTCAGTGGTGCCTTTGCGCTTGCGCAGTACAACACCCTGGAAAACCTGGATGCGCTCTTTTTCACCTTCGATGATGCGCTGGTGAACCTTGACGGTGTCACCGGGCTTGAAATCGGGCAGGTCGAGGCGCAGGTGTTCACTCTCGATTTTACGGATAGCGTCCATATCAAAACTCCTTCGCGGATAATGTTCGTCGCGGAAATTTTTTAATACGCGTCACCAAGGACGCGGTCAACGATAATGGCCGTGGCAGACCGTACAGACAGGTGGTTGTACGGGCCAAGATTCCTGATGGGCCGGAGGATGGCGTCGGCATCTTCCAGCACTTCTGGAGCAAGCCCAGAAGCAGTTCCCATGACAAGCAGCACGGGACGATCACCAGTCCATTTACGCACGGTCGGAATGCTCACGTTACCGGCTCCGCGTGCCGAAGTGGCCACGATAACCGGACGCTGACCAGCCTTTTTCTCCACAGCTGCAACAATCTCGGCCAGGTCTGTTGCAGTGTGAATGGAGCCGAAGGCGTCGGTGCGGTCACGATTGGCTTGGCGCCCGGGACCGTCGAGCCAGTGCCCGATCAGACGTTCTAGCAGTCTGCGCTGGTCTTCAAGCGGAGTAGCTATGTAGTACCCACCGAGACCATAGGTGCGTGAAACGCGGGCTATATCGTGAACGTCAAAGTTTGTCAAAGAGACAGCGGTGGTTTGACCGAATTTATTAAGGACCGGAGCATGAAGCAACGCGAGGTAAAGATTCTTTCCTAGCGTTTCAACCCCGCCACTCCTACGGATTTTCCGCATGAAGTGCATGTCTTCTACTGTAAGTTCAGCATCCTCCAAAATATCGGGACGCTGCTTCAGGGTCAGCTCCAAGGCTTTTTCCCGGCGCCACTCCGCAATGCGTGCGTGATCTCCGCAGGTTAATACATCCGGCACAGCCTGTCCGCGAAACTCAGCGGGACGGGTGTAGTGCGGGTATTCCAGCAGGCCGTGAGAAAAACTTTCCTCGTCGCCAGAGTCTTCATGACCCATAAAGTTCGGTACAAGCCGTGACACTGATTCGATGACACACAGAGCAGCAGCTTCGCCACCATTAAGGACAAAGTCTCCAACAGAGACGCCCTCAATGGGGTACTGCTCCAAAATGCGTTCATCAATGCCCTCGTAACGCCCGCAGACCAGCGTGATGTTCTCTTCCTGAGCCAGTTCTCTGGCAAAGCTTTGAGTCATCTGCCGTCCCCGCGGGGTGAGCATAAGTATTCGTCCGGGTTTCTTTAGACCATCCAGAGCCTTGGACAGCGGATCACACATCATAACCATCCCTGGTCCACCACCATAGGGGCGATCATCCACAGTGTGTCTGTTGTCTTCGGTATAGTCTCTGGGATTTGTCAGAGAAAAACTGACGAGATCTTCTTCGACGCCCTTGCCCAGCATAGCGCAGGACAGCGGCGAATCGAAAAATTCGGGGAAAAGAGTAACAATGTTAAAATGCACGAAATGCGACCTTCTGGCGCAGACACCCCGTTTAGGAGGCGTTCTCGGACGACGAATCTTCGGCGTCCAGGTAGAGTTCCAGCAAACCCGGCGGAGGAGCAATGACAACACAGTCCTCATCTGGGTCCACGGAACGGATGAATTCCTCCGCAACCGGGAACAGCACCTCGTGCCCTTCTGGAGTGACAATAGACCACAGCTCTTGCCCTGCAGGGACTAAAACGTCCTGAACATGGCCCAGAGTTGAGCCATCCTCAAGACGCACTTCAAGACCCACAAGCTGGGACAGATAAAATTCTCCATCCTCAAGCTCGGGCAAGTCAGACTCCCGGATGAGCAACTCGAACCCTCGCAAGGCTTCTGCCTGCGAACGGTCCTCGATGCCCTCCAGAGTCAGGAGCAGTGCTCCTTTATGCTGCCGCCATGACACGACCTCACGCCGCTGCATACGAGGACGGCGCGGACGTCTGGGACGATATTCCCGACGACGCCCTCCTCTCTTGCCACCACGGGCAAAAGACGGCGGGTCTTCTTCCTTTGGCTTTGGGGTATTTGGCCCCTGGCGCAGCTGTAGAGCCAAGCCATCCAAAAGAGAAGGGGAGTCCGTATGCAGAAGCACACAGACTTCCCCCCGAATTCCATGAGGCTTGGTAATCTCGCCGATGACGACAAGATCATCGCTGCCCGGCGGCATACCGTTAGCTTTGCTCATAACGGGATACTCGTCAGCGCTGTGCCGGGAAGAATATCACGCGTTGTTTACGTCATTAAGGGTAAACGACGCTGCATATCGAGAGAAGCTCTAGGGGAAACCCAAAAACTACTCGATAATTTCCAGAACAGCTCTTTTGCGAGCTTTCGTGGAAGCAGCACCGATGATGGTCCGCATGGCTCGCGCGGTGCGCCCCTGCTTACCAATCACCTTGCCAAGGTCTTCCTTGGCGACTTTCAGTTCGATAACCGAAGTTTGTTCACCCTCGATTTCCGAAACCTCTACTGCGTCGGGGTTATCGACCAAAGACTTTGCGATGTAGGAAATCAGATCCTTAAGCATGTTACCTCCGGCTGGGAAATCGAATTCTGGCAGAACTCAGCGCGTGATGCCCGACAATGGGCTACTCGCTGGCAGACTCGGCCTTTTTCAAGAGAGAGCGGACAGTATCAGAGGGCTGAGCACCCTGCTCCATCCAGTACTTAACCTTTTCAGCATCAATCTTCAGTTCCACGGGGTTAACCATGGGATTGTAGTAACCGACGAAGTCCAGCGGACGACCGTCACGACGAGTGGCGCTGTCGATTGCAACAATACGGTAAAAAGGACGCTTTTTGGAACCCATGCGGGTCATTCTCAGTTTGATAGCCATGTGGTTTCCCCCATTCTGGTTGATAGTATTATAACTGAAAGAAAATGCAAGTAGCTACTCAAAAAATGAGTGACTGCTCGACAGCCGTCACACGCAGTTAGTGACCCACACCGAGGGCACTAACCACCGAGATTACTTCTTTTTCTTTTTTTTGTTCCGCCCAGCCGTCTTCTTGCGTTTTTTTCGCTGAGTTTTCGACTTGGTGGAACCGGGACGAGACCCCATCCCTTCCATGCCTTCCATGCCCTCCATTCCAGGCATGCCGGGCATACCAGGCATTCCGCCTGGCAATCCTGCTCCGGGCATCCCGCCGGGCATTCCGGGGAGACCTTTGGGCATACGCGGCATACGGGGCTTTTTGCCCTTGCTGCCGCCGCCCATCATCTTCTTCATCATCTTGCGCATCTGCTCAAAGTTTTTCACGAGCTGGTTCACGTCAGAGACGGCCACGCCCGAGCCTTTGGCGATACGAGCCTTGCGGCTGGGATTGATGACAGAAGGATTACGGCGCTCCTCCATCGTCATGGAACTGATGATAGCCTCGATGCGAGCCATGTCTTTTTCGGGAACAGAGAGTTCTCCGATTTTATCTTTCAGGCCTCGCATGCCGGGAATCAGCTTCAGCAGGCCCTCAATGGACCCAAGCTTTTTCAGCCGACGCATCTGCGTGCGAAAGTCTTCAAAGTCGAACTCTGCACGCTGAAATTTTTTGCCGATTTCTTCGGCTTCTTCCTGATCGATGGAGGACTGTGCCTTTTCAATCAGGGTCAGCACATCACCCATGCCGAGAATTCGGGAGGCGATGCGGTCGGGGTGGAACACTTCAAGGTCGCTGACCTTTTCGCCCATACCCACAAACTTCAAGGACTTGCCCGTGACGCTCTTAATGGACAGCGCAGCACCACCACGTGCATCACCGTCCATCTTGGTCAGAATCACGCCGCTGATGTCGAGCTTTTCATCAAAGCTCTTGGCAACATTGACGGCTTCCTGACCAATCATGGCGTCAGCAACGAAAAGGATTTCATTCGGAGTACAGGCGTCCTTGATGTTCGCCAGCTCATCCATCAACTTTTCGTCAATCTGCAAACGACCTGCGGTATCAAGCAGGACGACATTGCAGCCAGCTTCGCGAGCGGCTTCAATACCCTGCTTGCAGATGTCCACCGGGTCCATGCCAACTTCGGACGGGAAAACAGGCACGTCAAGCTGACGGCCAAGGGTCTGAAGCTGGTCAATAGCTGCCGGACGGTACACGTCAGCAGGAACCAGATAGGGCTTCATCTTCCGCTGACGGCGAAAGTGCAGCGCGAGTTTTGCGGCCGAGGTGGTTTTACCTGAACCCTGCAGGCCGACCATCATAAAGACAGACGGATTGCCGCGCAGGTCAACGTCCTGCGTCTCGCCACCAAGCAGCTGTGTCATTTCATCGTTAACGATTTTAATGACCTGCTGGCCGGGCGTCAGGCTTTTCTGAACGTCCTGTCCAAGGCAGCGCTCCTTCACCCGTTCGGTGAAGTCCTTAACAACCTTGAAGTTGACGTCAGCTTCCAGCAGAGCAAGACGCACTTCGCGCAATCCCTGCTGAATATTGTTTTCGTCAAGGCGCCCCTGCCCCTTGAACTTCTTGAAAACTGAATCAAGTCGGTCAGAAAGACTTTCAAACATAATCTATTTTCCCGTCCCAAAAAAATAAAAGAGGTTCTAGTTAAAGAACCTCCCCCATTTAGTCAAGTTTGACACGGCGCGGGTTGTGTACCCGAGGGGTATACAAAGGTCAAGAGGTTCACCCGAGAGCTTAGGCTTTTCGCACGTAAAGGACTCTCGTTGCTGGCATTTCATGCCCTCACCGCGCAGCTGGCCGTTTGTACGGCTCATGTTCCACAGACGCAAAACACCGTCAGAATTTTTCTGCATGCGTTTGCGCAACGCAAGACGACATCTTTTGCGCCTAGCGGAACCCCATAGCATGGTGCGCTGAATCTTCGGCACTCATCTCCGTCCCAACATGGCACAGAGAGCAGTTGCCTCCTGCCCCCAGCGGAGCAGCTTCGTGGGTATACTGCAATGGTGCAATATTGTCACGGTCTGGCCCATACCCGTTTTCACGAACAGCCGGGTACACAGCATGGGGACTTCCATGACAGGCACCGCAATACAGTGCGTCCATTTCATCCCGACGCATGCGGTACAGCCCTTCCGCTCCCTCTGTCCACTCATTAAATGCCGACACGCTTTCTGGTGGCATGTACTCGCGGTGGCAGTTCAGACAATCAGGTTCCTGTACCCACGGCCGCCGGGGATTCACTTCGGCAATCTGCTCAAGTCCTGTAGGCCTCAGCTGCGCCAAAAGTTTTTCAGCTCCGCGGCGCTTTTGTGCCGCATCGTAGCGAAGCAGGGAAATTGCATGATCGGCAAGAGTTCCATGACAGTTTGTACAGGTCAGGCCAATGTCGGCATGCACTCCACGCAGGCAACGCGTCTGCCCTTCCGGACCGGAAGGATGGCAGTATCCGCAGGCCACTTCGCTCTCGTCATCAATATAGCTGGCATGCCAGCCATGAATCGCCGCTGGCAGATTTATCATGCCGGGCTTGCCCGGAGCCTTGAGCACCGGATCAGGGTGGCAGCTCTGACACAAAACAGGCTTCCCTTTCTCTGCCGAGGCGCGGAGGCGAGTTTTATTTATCCGGTCATGAACTGCAAGCACATCTTCGGCTGTCTGGTCAGAAATTCCGGCAACACCAGCAACCCGCCATGTGCCACCGTGGCAGTTTTTGCAGCCCATCTCCGTTGATGTTGGCGCAACCGTGCGAGTTTTGGCCAAAAGCTCTCCGCTTTCCGAGTCGTAGGCCTTCACCGTAAAAATTGGATACGGATTAAAGCCCCCGCCATCAGGATACGGAACAACCGGGAGAAGTGCGGCTTCATACACGCCCTGCCCTTCGCTCAGGTGCAGTGTTCCAGAAACTCTGTTCCCGGCCAGCCCCTCGCCAGCCTCCAGTTTTTTTCCAAAAAGCTGCTCAGAAAAATCCCAAAACCTGACATGCTGCTCAGGGTTCGCAAACGCCGCATCCACCTGATAGCGAATCTCCACTCCTTCCGTGACCAGCTCCGGACTTTCTCCCCGCCGGACAAGCTGACAGAAAAGATCATTGGCTGGTGGCAGCAGCACCCAGTACGGATCTGAATCCGAAATACAGTGCATGCCCATCGTGTTCCACGCCAGCAAAACAAACTCGTCCTTTTCCTTATCAAAAGGCGGGATGTCCACCGGGTCAGGATTGGGTGAACGGATCTGTTCTGGCGCGGTGCCAGAATGCAAGACGTTCACGACATACTGGGCAAGCGCATGCCGCTCTTCGTCGTTCCCAATAAACGGCGGCATGTAGGTATTGAGCTTTCCCTGCCCCGTGAGCTGTGACTCCAGTCCCACAACACCAAATTTACTGGTCAGTGGGAGAATATCATTGAGCGGTCCCCGAACGCTGTGACACGACAGGCACTGATTCACAAAAATATCATGCCCGGCATCCAGCGTATTTTCAGGAGTGACGCTCTTGTGCTCGGTCCAGCGCAGGCTCTTCAAAAAGCCCTGCTCCCGCACAACATTCAGCTCCGCCACAGGCAGACCATTCGAGAACATATGTCCATATATGACATAGGGTCGCCGGGCGGCTTCCCGAATCCATTCAAAGGACCCGACCTCAACAAAGCCCAGCGCAAGCAGAATACAGGCCAGCGCGGTCTGCGATCTGCGAGGCAGGCGCAGCGCCATAAACAGGCTCAGGACAACAATACCGGGTATGGCAATGCTCAGCGCCTGAACCAGCGGCAAAATTTCATTGTTATGGCCGAGGATCATTCCCTGCACACTCACTGGCAACACCTGGAAATACCACCAGCCCGAGGGAATCATCAGCAAAAGCGGCCACACAGCCCAGCCCGCAGAAAAGCGAACCAGCTTCTTTCTCGTTGCATCATCCTCCACCCGGCTCGCTGTAACAAAAGCAAACAGCCCCGCTAGGCTCAGCCCCAGCATGGTCCGCAACACGACAGATGGCACAAAGGACGGGTTCAGGAATCCATCCCAGAACGCCCCTGTTTCCAGCCATTCGCCCGGCGTGAGCATGGAGCTGATAATGCCGTCGATCATAACCAGTGAAAACCAGCCAAACACAAAGTAGCACCAGCCCACAAACAGGTGCCTGCGCCGGTCCATCTGCTCGAAGGTATAGAAATACACCAGCAGGCAGGCAATTTCGCCAAGGAAAAACACCCACTCTGTGGCCCAGCCAAAAGAATAGGTTTGTACCAGCTTGAGCGTCGCCGCAGGGCTGGTCAAACTGATTGCGAACCAGATACCAACGCCTGTCAGCCCACCAAAAACCATTGTCAGCAGCACAAAAAACTTGGTGTGCCGCTTCACATACGCTAAAATTTCCGGGCTGTTTTGCCGATGAGCAAGGTGCTCTGTCAGAACAAGAAAAAGTCCGCCACCAACGGCAAAATGCGCAATGAACACGTGAACGACAGCAATAAAGGCAATGACAAACCCACCGCCAAGGGCCGGAATCTGCATGACAGGAAAATCCATTATGCCCCCCATTTCCGAGACTGAAATGCGTAGCGAAGCACCAGCGCCAGAATGCACGCCGACACCAGAAATGCACCAAGAAAGAGCAGGAGCGGAGACCATTCACCTTGTGCAGGGACCTGCGAGACAGCATAAAATGGTTCAAGGCTTGCGTAGCGCACCATTTCGCGCAACCCTGTCATCACCCCAATGGTTGCAAGTACAGAGACGAGCGCAGGGACAGGCTGCTGCCGCAGTCCAGAAATAAGGCATGCAGCGACCCCGGCCATTCCTGCGGCCAAAAGCAGAGACGGAAACGCCCTTCCGCCAAGGAACAGCTCCAGAACATCCGCAGGCAGGCTCACCAGCCACCACGAACCAATTGCAACCTGGAACGCAGTAGCATAGGCAAAGACCTGCATGCCACGACGAACATTCTCCCGTGATCCGGGGAGCATGCGCCGGGACTTGCGCGACCAGTAAAGACCCTGTACCAAGCCTCCAACAGCCAGCGACGCCACCACAAAGTGGAGATAGCGAGGCCACAGGCTTGGGTCCGAGCTATTCAGCAAGGTACCGCCAGAATTGGTAAAATAGCCTTTCCATGCCTCAGGACGAAGCATCATGCTGGTCGAATTGGTAAAGACAAAGGCCACATAGAGTAATGCGGCCACAACAAGGCTCAGCAAAACGAGCCGGAGCCGCCCAAGACGCTGGAATCGAAAATCCCATGCGTACGCGGCATAATAGGCACAGATAAGAACAAGGACGACTGCAAGCCTGTAGACGCCTGCAAGGATGTCTGCGACGTTGTAGAACTGCCCATACAGAACTTGAAGGAACAGAAGTGGCGGCACACCAAAATTAATGGTCAGCGCCATCACGGTAGGAATCTTTTTGGACGAATGCCTGCTGACTGGCCCGGAGCTGGTCTTGACGACGCCCTCTGCCAGCGACATCATTGCGCTTCCGAGCAGAGTGTTGACCAAAAGCAGGTGGATGACAAAACTCACAAGCAAGAACGCCTGAAACCATCCCCACGGAACCTGAAACGCTCCGTGCGGTGGAATGAGGGCTGTGGGGTCCATTCATGCCTCCCATTGCAAAAGAGTCTGGTATGTCTACGGTTCTGTTCCTATTGTAGTAAACACAAGGAGCACAAAGGACAAGCTTCAGAAGACTTTTCACAAAAAATTCTTACAGCTTCTCTGTCTTTTGTACTAGGCTTCTCATGAAGAGCAGTATTTTTTCACCGCCCCCCGGCGCATTTCACCGGATGCTTATCGCATGACACAAGACGCTCACAAACTTTTACTCGACATAGGCAACACCTGTACAAAAATCAGTTACTGGTCCCCAGAGAGCAGAACTGTATTCTCTCAGGTGGAAACCCTGCCCACCATTGCGGACTCCGCAGAGAACTGGGCAGACCGCCTCGTGCACACTGCCGAAAAATGGCAGCTTGCCCCTGCGGACTTTTCCGATATTCTTGGCTGCTCTGTTGTGCCGGACCTTATTCCGCTCATCAATTCCGCCTCAGAGCTGGCCTTTGGGCGTTCTGCCTGCTTCGCTCCAGACACCCTCCCCGTCCCCTTCGACAATATTTCTGAAATACCTGACAACGTCGGTCCAGACAGACTTGTTGCCGCGTATGGTGCCCGCCACCTGCTCGATGCCGAAAATATCATTATCTGTGATTTTGGTACGGCAACAACTCTTGATGCTGTTTCGGGAAATCGCTTTCTTGGCGGGGTTATTTGCCCCGGAATGCGAACTTCTGCACGAGCACTCAGCTCGGATACAGCTCGCCTGCCAGAACTCAGCCTTAACCTTGAATCCCCTGACTTTTTCTTTGGGTACAAGACCGAAGACAGCCTGAATCAGGGTTTTATCTTTGGGTTTGCGGCTCTGGCAGAAGGTCTGATAGAACGTTTTGAAAAAGAACTGGGCACCCGTGCTGCCGTTGTTGCAACAGGCGGGCTTGCCAAACGGGTGGCGGACGTTTGTCCTAAACTCCGTTCCATCCACGCAACGCTGACGCTGGAAGGGCTTGTCTTTGCCCAAATGACAGCCAGCAGACAGTCTTAGAGAGTAATACAGGTTTGACGCGGCCTGCGCTTCGTGGCACATGGCCCTTGCAAGTCTGGTACATTATCCGTTTTACATACAAAGGAGCGCAGTCATGAGCACCATCGTAAACGTATGGGGCAGAGAAATTCTCGATTCCCGTGGTAATCCTACTGTTGAAGTTGAAATTACGACGGAATCCGGCGCAAAAGGCCTTGCCGCTGTTCCTTCTGGAGCTTCCACTGGCTCTCGTGAAGCTCTCGAGCTTCGTGATGGCGACAAGGAACGCTACCTCGGAAAGGGCGTGACCAAAGCCGTTGAGCACATCAACGGTGAAATTGCCGAGAACATTCTTGGCATGGACGTCACCCGCCAGGTCGCCATCGACAACATGATGATCGATCTCGACGGCACCGAAAACAAAACCCGCCTTGGCGCAAACGCCATGCTGGGTGTTTCCCTTGCTGTTGCCCGCGCTGCTGCCAATTTTTACAAGCTTCCCCTGTACCGCTATCTCGGCGGTGTGAATGGCAAAGTGCTGCCCACCCCCATGATGAACATCATGAACGGTGGCGAGCACGCACCAAACAATCTCGATATTCAGGAATTCATGATTGTGCCGCTTTCTGCTGATTCTTTTGCAGAAGCTCTGCGCATGGGTTCCGAGACTTTCCACAACCTGAAAAAGCTTCTCGCTGCCGACAACCACATCACTTCCGTGGGTGACGAAGGCGGCTTTGCTCCGAACCTCAAGGACCACCGCGAAGCTTTTGCATACATCGTCAAGGCAATCGAAGCTGCTGGCTACACCGCAGGCAAAGACATCGCTATCGCTATTGATGCCGCTGCCAGCGAGTTCTACAAAGACGGCAAATACGTCTTTGCTGGCGAAGGACGTGAGTTCACCGCCGAAGAGCTTATCCAGTACTACCGCGAGATTGCTCACGAGTTCCCGGTTATCTCCATCGAAGACGGCCTTGCCGAAAGCGACTGGGACGGCTGGAAGCTCATGACCGCCGAGCTTGGCGAAGCCCTTCAGCTCGTCGGCGACGACATCTTTGTTACCAACCCCGATATCCTGGCTCAGGGCATCGAGGCTGGCGCAGCAAACTCCATCCTCATCAAGCTGAACCAGATCGGTACCGTGACCGAAACCATGGACACCATCGAAATGGCAAAGCAGGCTGGCTACACCACTGTTATCTCTCACCGTTCCGGCGAGACCGAGGATCACTTTATTGCTGACCTCGCAGTGGCCGTAAATGCTGGTCAGATCAAGACTGGCTCTCTTTGCCGCTCCGACAGGATTGCAAAGTACAACCAGCTGATGCGCATCGAGGAAGACCTTGAAGACGAAGCAATCTACTTTGGCCCCATCATGGGCGAACAGTGGTTTGACATCGACTAGCATCTGGTTGTAACAACAGCCGCATCAAATGCAGTGCACGGGGCGCGGAATCTTTTCCGCGCCTCTTTTTGTTCATCGTGATTTTTATTGATCTGTAAAGGGGAACAAGCATGATTCTGCTGGACGGCAAAGCAACTGCGGCAGCTATTCGCAGTGAACTGAAAGAGACAGTTGCAGCAAAAGAAACGCTGTATGGCCGCAAACCCGGCCTCGCTGTCATTCTCGTTGGTGAAGACCCGGCATCTCAGGTGTACGTTCGGAATAAAGAACGCGCCTGTGAAAATGCAGGTATCGAATCTTTGGCCTACCGCCTTCCCGCGGACGTGACCCAAAAGGACGTCGAAGACCTCATTCGTGAACTCAACACTCGCGACGACGTTGACGGCATCCTCCTTCAGCTTCCTCTTCCCAAAGGACTGGACAGCCAGACCTGTCTGGACCTCATCGATCCAGAAAAAGACGTTGACGGCTTCCACCCGGTCAATGTTGGGCGCCTCGCCCTTGGACTTCCCGGCTATGCACCCTGCACTCCGGCTGGCGTCATCGAACTTCTCAAACGCCACGAAATCACAACAAGCGGCAAACGCGCCGTTATCATTGGCCGCTCCAACATTGTGGGCAAACCTATGGCCATGATGCTTTGGGGCTATGGCGACTTTGCCAATGCCACCGTGACCGTGGCCCACTCCCGCACGCCCAACCTGAAAGAACTCTGTGCCGAAGCTGACATTCTCGTCGCTGCCATTGGCCGCCCTCACTTTGTGACGGCAGACATGGTCAAGGAAGGCGCAGTCGTGATTGACGTCGGCATCAACCGCACAGATAACGGCCTCGCCGGTGACTGTGACTTTGACGCCATCAAGGACAAAGTCTCTGCCATCACCCCGGTTCCCGGTGGCGTTGGACCGATGACTATTGCCATGCTGCTCGTCAACACCATTCAGGCCTACGAGCGCCACAACGCATAATTTTCTGCCAAAAACTGGCGTTCCGTTTTGTACGGAGCGCCTTTTTTTCTGGGCAATTTCCCGGACTCTCCCCTTCTAGGACTTGCGCTCTCCCGCCCCAGCTTTTATAGCATCATAACGCCACCGCAAAGACCGGCAGCCCATGCGAGCGGCTGTCCCAAGATAAATTTAGAACCGCAGGAGTTCACGCATATGAAGCTGACCAGCAGTTCCTTCCCGGAAAACGGTCGTATTCCCATTCAGTTTACCTGTGACGCCAGCGACTTTTCCCCGTCTCTCGACTGGGAAGACGCTCCCGAAAATGCCGAAGGTTTCGCCCTCATCTGTGAGGACCCCGACGCTCCAGGTGAAAGCCCCTGGGTTCACTGGGTGCTCTACGGCATCCCCAGTGTTGCGTTCCGCCTTGCCGCCAAGATTCCCCGCACAGCCGAGCACCCCTCTGGCCTGCGCCAGGGTCTCAACTCCTGGGGACGCATTGGCTACAATGGCCCATGCCCGCCAGAAAATGACGACAAGCATCGCTACATCTTCACCCTCTATGCCCTGGATAACGACATCTCCCTCGCCCCCGAAGCCAGCAAAGAGCAGCTTCTTGAGGCAATGGAAGGTCACATTCTGGACACAGCACAGGTTATGTGCACCTATTCCCGATAGTACAGCGCCGCTTCTCCCGAAGCGGCGCTTTCCTTTTCTCCCAAAAATTCACTGCACCATCCCCCTCCCTGTGCTACTATAAAGAAAAATCCAGCTCCGGGAGGAACTATGACGAGTTTCACGCGCTTCCTCGCCTTGCTTCTCTGCATGTGCGGTATTCTTGCGCTCAGTTTTGGCTGCACCAGCAGCCGCCCAACCGCGCTCTCCCCTGTCCCGCAGGCTGTCCCGGCCAACGCCGAAGAATATCCCCTGGACGCCAGCTTTGTTGCCAAAAACATCTTTCGCAAGCTTCAGGAAAAACGCACCCCCGGTGCCGACTTCTCCCAGCAGGCCTGCGACTGCGTCAAAAGTGATTTCACCTATCCCGGATTTGAGCTGAGTTCTCACCGGCTTCTCGAATATCGCGATCGGGAAGACGGCCGTGAGGGGCGCAGCACCAGCGGCATCCTTCGCGTCGAAGACAGCTTTGGCCGCTCTGCACGCATCCTCTATTCTTCCAGCTACACTCTCGGCGAGAACTCCGTGGACATTGACTCGGCACAGGTTGCCGCCATTTATCCGCAGTCACCATCCATCAGGATGATGCTTATCCCCAAAGTCAAAATGCCCGAAAGCTCCGAGCTGCCCAAGGACTGGGCCGGGATTTATACCTCCCTCGCCAAGCTCGACAACATGCCCGCTGGTGGACTCACGGAATCCAAGTGGCTCGACACGCACACTCTCGTGCTCTTCCTCATGGATCAGACGCCCCCAGAGGCAACCATCGACCTCGAACTTGATCTCCCCGACCGCATCGACCTCAACAACAGGCTCCATATTCCCTATGAGGAGGCTTTCGACTTTGACGGCTGGCGGGTCGCTATCATCTCCCTCATGCCGCAGCATCTCGCCCACAGCAAATAGCACAAAAAAAGGCCCGCCAAGAAGCGGGCCTTTTCTCGTTCAGACAAATTCTAAAATTCATAGTCAACGCAACGCCGCTCTTCTGCGACCTGCTTAATGAAAACTCCAGCCTCAACGTGCTTCGGGTGCACAGCGTAGGCTTTCAGTGCCTCGCGGGATTCAAAAACGCTATACAGTGCGATATCAGACACGCCACCCTCAGGATCAATATTGATCCCGACCTCAAACTCCACCGGGCCAGGTACAACGCCCACCAGCGCGTCAAGACGCTTCTTCATTTCCACTGCGTTCTCTGCCTTGCTCGCGCCGGCAGCTTCGTCCTTCAGTTTCCAAAGTACGATATGTTTCAGCACTGCTGTCTCCATTTACTCGGTTGTGCGCCCAACAGCTCGCTGCTGAGATTCGCGTTCACGCTTCCTTTCCGTCTTCCGCAATGTCCGGCGCGCCTCCGCTTCCTTCCACCGTCTGTGATCTTCGTCCGTCTCCAGAATCAGCGGAGGAATCTCTCGAGGCTTGCCGTTCGGGTCCAAAGCAACAAAGCTGAGATATGCAGATGCGCAGTATCGCTTCTCGCCCGTAAACATGTTCTCAGACTCTACTCGGACACCGACCTCCATCGAAGAGCTGCCCGTATAGTTTAAACTCGCCTTGAAATTTACCACCTCACCAACAAACACCGGCTTTAAAAAATCCATCCGGTCAATGGACACCGTCACCGCGTTCGAACGGCAATGCCGCATCGCTACCGTCGCCGCTGCAAGGTCTATATATTTCAGCGTCACACCACCATGCACATTCCCCGCAGGATTTGCGTCTTGTGGCAGCATCCGCTGTGTCAGCACTGTCTGGGACTCGCGCTTCGTCTTCCCTTTCATCTTGCCTCCAATCTCTCGCTTTTCCACCCTCACCATCTCTCCCTACAGAATGCACAACCTCGCCCCGTCTCGCAAGCACTATGGTATGGGCCACGGGCGGGTGTTGTTTTATTGGGGCACTGCCCCAAGCCCTGCAAGGGGCGTAGGGGTGGGCGGGGACTCTGTCCCCGCACCTCTGCAAGGGGCGCCGCCCCTTGACCCCGCCCAAGGACGAGGCCCTTGGGAATCCCGCTTTCGCTCAAAAAATAGGGCTGAATGGGATGAAAGCTCCGCTTTCCTCTCCATCAGCCCTATTTTTTGAGCTAGTGGGCATTTCCCGATTGCGTGTTCTTTTGCCTTTTCCAGACCGCACTTATTTTCTTTTTGAACGCTCGCGTTCAAAAAGAAAATAGTGGCAACTCGCAGAAGAGAAAGAAGTCGCTTTAGGCAGCCCCATTAAGTTTAAAAGCCGTGCAAGCTTCGCTTGCACGGCTTTTAAACTCGATGAGGATACGTAAGGGAATCATTCCCTTACGCGGGGTCCGGGGCTGGCCCCGGTTCTTTCCCTCCCACCCATCCAGCCTTTTCAGGCTGGGGCTGCCCCCCCCAATTTCCCATAAAAAAAGACCACTCGACTCAGCACCTGAATGCCGATGTGATGAGTCGAATGGTCCGAATTGAGGACGGCGGCGGTTCCGTCAAGAGGGCGAGAAGAAACCGCTGCGCTGCTGTCCTCCTACCTAGTGGAGAGCAGCTCATAATGGCCGAAAAATCTGGGGGACCAGTTTCGCGGCTAAGTTGGTCACTCATGAGCTGCGAGTGCGAGATGGGGATGGCGAATCCCCTATTGTTACGCGGGGGGTGGGTCTTCCTGCGGACTCCCCCCCGCTGTATACATACGTTTATTAATCTTTAAGCTGCTCGGCGAGCACTTCCGCATAATGGCGGACGCGAATACCGTCTTTGCGCTTCTCGGCACCGCCGCGGAGCTGCATAACGCAACCGGGGCAGTCGGTAACGAGCTGGGTAGCGCCGACTTCTTTCACGTGGTCGAGCTTCTTGTTCATAAGGGCCTGAGATTCTGCGGGGAACTTGGCTGTGAAGGTACCGCCGAAGCCACAACAGACATCTTCTTCCTTAATCTTCACATAGTCGACGCCAGCTTTCTGCAAACCTTCCTGAGTGCAGCCCTTGACGCCGAGTCCGCGACACATGTGACACGGGGCGTGGTAGGCAGTTTTCTCTGTGGTGGAAATGGTCTTGAAGTCGCCTTCGTCGAGCTTGAGAACATCGCGAACAAAGGAGCTGAAATCAATAACGCGATCAGCAAACTGCTGTGCTTTGAGCGCAAATGACGGATCATCGGCAAGCAGACGCGGATACATGTGCTTCATGTGAGAGGCACAGGAGGCGCACAGCGTAATGACGTAGTCATAGTTGGATGCGTCAAAGGCGGCGATGTTCTGAGCAGCCAATTCTGCGGCGTGCTTCTTTTCGCCCATCATCTGCAGAGGGAGACCACAGCAGGACTGCCCTTCTGGGAAGCCCATAGCGGCCTGACCGTGCTTGAGGACCTTCACTGCAGCAGCCATCTGCTCAGGATAGACAAAGTCCTGCACACAACCGGCAAACAGGCCAACCTTCATCTTGGGAGCGTCGACCTTGGAGTCGAGCTTCTTCCAGATGTCACGGAAAGGCTTGTCTGCAACCTGCGGCAAAGCGCGGAAGTTGTGATCCTTAAAGAATGCCAGCGGAGGATGGCGCAGGAAGCCGTTCTTGGCTTTCATGGGAGCCTGTCCATAGCGGGCAGTCTTGAGCAGGGAGTGGAAGAGGCGGCGATTCTTCATGAGCTTGCCGAGAAGCTCAGAATACAGGGGATGGCCTTCTTCTTCGAGGATACGACACTGAATTTCCTTGATGAGTCTGGGGAGGTCGATACCAGCGGCACAGACTTCCTTACAGGCACCACAGTTAATACAGTTCTGGACGAGGTTCTTTGCCTTGTCGCGACCGTGGAAGAAGTAGGTCAAAATCAGGCCGATAGCGCCGATGTAGATGTGTCCCATCTTGTGACCACCGACGAGGCGATAGACGGGGCAGACGTTAGCGCAGGCACCACAGCGAACGCAGCGGAGAACCTGAGAAAAATCAGGGTCCTGAGCCATGGCCAGACGGCCATTGTCCAGGAAGACGATGTGCATTTCTTTCTTGCTGTCAGTGGTGACAGCACACTCGTTGGCGCCAGCAATCCAAGTAATGTACGAGGTCAGAGCCTGACCTGTTGCATTACGGGGCAAAGCTTTCAGCACACGCAGAGCGTCATGCATGGTGGGGGTCAGCTTGTCCACACCACAGATGGCGACATGCACACGAGGAAGCGTGGTCACGAGACGGGCGTTGCCTTCGTTGGTTACGAGGCCGATAGCACCAGTTTCAGCAATGGCGAAATTTGCACCACTGATACCCATGTCAGCTTCGACAAAATGGCGGCGGAGTTCGCGTCGAGCCACTTTCACCAGCTTCTGAATGTCAGAATCCTGCTCTTTGCCTGTCACGTCCGTAAAGAGATCACGGACCTGATAGCGAGAGAGATGGATAGCGGGCATAACCATGTGAGACGGGCCTTCGTGGCGCATCTGGATAATCCACTCACCAAGGTCAGTTTCCACGACTTCAAATTCGTTTTCGAGCACATGATTGAGGCGGGTTTCCTCAGCAGTCATGGACTTGGACTTCACGATTTTTTTGACGTCGTTGTCGCGAGCAATCTGGGCAATGATGTTGTTTGCCTCAGCAGCGGTCTTTGCAAGGTGAACATGCACCCCCAAGGACTCAGCTTTAGCCTTAAATTCTTCATACAGCTCAGGCAAACGATGGATTGCTGCATCCTTTGCATCAGCGATTTTAGAAATCAGCTCTTTTTCATTTGTGTCCGCAAAGGCGTTCACACGGTTCGCACGATATGCAACGAAAAATTTATCAATCGCTTTACGCAGAAATTCGTCGTCGAGAGCTTCCTGACAAGATTTACGGTAATCGGAAAGATTCTTTGCGTCCTGCATCCTAGTTATCCTCCAGCAGCAAGATGTGAAGTTCCAGGGGGCCATGAACACCAACTGCGAGTACTCGCTCAATATCAGCAGTACGACTTGGACCGGTGATGAAAGCGCTGTAGCTTGGTGAATTGTCTACCATCTTCGTAAATTCGGCTTCGACAGCGTCGGAGTCTTCACGAAGGCGGGAAACAGGCAGGATGGCGATATGGAATTCGCTCACCATAGTGGTGAGGCGGAGTTCTTCACTGTTGGAGTTGAGGACGAGAGTGCCGGGATTGGCCATGCCGTAATCACAATGAGTCAACCCGATGTCCACACCAGCGAGGTGCTGGCGCATACCTTCGGTGACAAGCTCAAAGCCATGTTTTTCACACAGAGCGGCAAGTTCCTTGCCGTCCTCTCCGGTGAATTCAGGAGCGGCGATAACTTTCTGCTGTTTCAGGTCGCAGTGGGCCTGAGCGTCATCAGAAAGTGGCTCTTCACATCCGGACAGAAGCAGTTTGCAAGCTTCCTTTCCTTCACAGGTGTCCATGACGTAGGAGAATGCTTCCGAAAGGTTCTTGATGCTGTGTACCTGAGCACCGACCTTTGTGGCGTTTTCAGTAAAAAGTTTTACCAAATCAGTTTTAGCGCACATGTGATCCCCCCCTTTTTTGGGCACATGAGTTTTACCGCAAGTCGAAAAAACGACTTACACCAGGAAAAGCCGCGGGTGCGGGTGTGCAGTCCACACCCGCGGCCAACTCAATCAACAGAAGCTGCTATTTGGAAGGAGCGATCACGCTCACAGTCTGCTGCGCAATCTCGAGTTCTTCGTTGGTACGAATGACGAAGGCGGGAATGCGGGAATCTTCGGCAGTGATGCGCATGTGTTCACCGGCACGCTTGCTGTTGGCTTCAACATCAAGCTTGATACCGAGTTCTTCCATGCCGCAAAGCACGTCGTGGCGGACGATGTCGTCATTTTCACCGATACCAGCGGTGAAGACGATGCCGTCAACGTGGCCGAGGAGAGCCAGGTATCCACCAATGAAGAGGCGAACACGGTGGCAGAGCATATCCAGAGCGAGTTTTGCACGTTCATTGCCCTCTTCCACAGCAGCGTGGATGTCACGAAGGTCGGACATACCACAAATACCTTCCAGACCGGACTTCTTGGTCACCATCTCGTCCAGCTCATCAATGGTCATGCCCTCAGTGCGAGCAAGGTAACCAAGGATGGTGGGGTCAATGTCACCGGTACGGGTTCCCATGATGACGCCACCGGTGGGGGTGAGGCCCATGGAAGTATCGATGGACTTGCCGCCCTTGACTGCGGTCAGGGAGCTGCCGTTGCCAAGGTGGACGGTGATGATGTTGCAATCCTCAGGCTTTTTGCCCATAAGCTGAGCAAAACGCTTGGTGACGTAACGGTGGGAAGTACCGTGGAAGCCGTAGCGGCGAACCTGGTGCTTCTCGTACATTTCGTACGGCACACCGTAGACGTAGGAGTGAGCAGGAATGGTCTGGTGGAAAGCAGTATCAAAAACTACGACGTGACCAGCGTTGGGGAACAGTCGCTGAGCGACGTTAATACCAGCGAGGTGAGCGTAGTTATGCAGAGGCGCCAGAGGAGCAACCTTCTCAATAGCGGCCTTGACTTCGTCGTTGACGAGGACAGGGTCGGAGAAGAGGTTTGCACCCTGCACGATACGGTGGCCAACGCCAGCGATTTCTGCAGTATCGTGAATAACGCCAGTATCTTCAGCGGTCAGCTTGGCAATAACCAGTTCCATACCAACTTCGTGGTTCGGGATGGGCTGTTCAAACTTGAACTTCTGCTCATCGTCGGTATCAGGATTCCGCTTGTGGGACATAATGCCCATGTCGAGGCCAATGCGCTCGATAGCGCCAGAAGCCATAACAACGTCGGAATCCATGTCGAACAGCTGGTATTTGATGGAAGAGCTGCCGCAGTTGATTACAAGAATCTTCATGTGTTGAAACCCTCTTGGGACTGCCTCTAAATGAGGCCTTTTTCGGCCTGCGCCTGAATGGCGGTGATGGCCACAGTGTTAACAATGTCAGGAATGGTGCAGCCACGGGAGAGGTCATTGACCGGCTTATTGAGACCCTGCAGGACGGGGCCAATAGCCACAGCACCCGAGGAACGCTGCACTGCCTTGTACGTATTATTACCGGTGTTCAGATCCGGGAAAATGAACACGGTTGCCTTACCAGCAACTTCGCTGCCAGGCAACTTCGTAGCTGCTACGCCGGGATCTATGGCTGCGTCAAACTGCAGCGGGCCTTCCAGTGCAAGCTGGGGAGCCTTTTCCTTGGCGAGAGCAACAGCTTCTTTGACCCGGTCGACATCAGCGCCCTTACCAGAAGAGCCAGTGGAATAAGAAAGCATCGCAACACGAGGTTCAACACCGAAGATACGAGCAGTTTCAGCAGAACCGATGGCGATTTCTGCAAGCTGCTCAGCTTTGGGATTCGGATTGACAGCGCAGTCTCCATAGACATGGACGCGGTCCTTCATGCACATAAGAAATACACTGGAAACAATGGATGCGGTGGGCTTGGTCTTGATGAACTCAAATGCAGGACGGATGGTGTGCGCGGTGGTGTTCAGTGCACCGGAGACCATACCATCAGCGTCATCCTTGTGGACCATCATAGTCGCAAAGTAGGTCGCATCCAGCATTCTGTCTCGAGCGTCCTCAAGGAGGATGCCCTTGTGCTTCCGGGCTTCAAAGTATGCCTGAGCGTACTCGTCGAGCTTGTCGGAAGACTTGGGGTCAACAAAGTGGGCACCAGACAGGTCCAGCCCCAGCTCGGAAACCTTTGCCTTAACGGAAGCTTCGTCACCAAGAATAAAGAGTTCGCAGACGTTGCGGCGCAGAATGATCTCTGCTGCACGCAGCACGCGGTCGCATTCGCCTTCGGGGAGCACAATGCGCATTCTGTGGGACTTGGCTTTCTCCACAAGGTTGTACTCGAACATTTTCGGAGTCACCTTGGAAGACTTGCGGTCGATAAGGCGCTTGCCCAGCTCTTCGGAGTTCACGTGAGACTCGAAAGTGCCAAGAGCAAGGGAAACCTTGCGGAGGTCTTCGGGATCAATGCGGCCGTAGAGTTCAGCCAGCTTCTGGGTCGTCTGGTAGGTGTGGCCCTTTACAGACAGGATCGGCAGCGGAGCGCCAGACCAGCCCTCAATGAGGCGCTGGACATTCTCGGAAGGCTTGAGTCCGCCTGTCAGCAGCACGCCGGAGATGTCTGCAAAAGAACCAGAAAGTCGGGAAGCGAGAGCGGTGAGGATGATGTCCTCGCGGTCACCGGGGGTGATGACCATGCTTCCGTTTTCAACGTAATCAAGGAAATTGCCAATCTGCATGGCAGCGACAACAAAGTCTTCAACAACAGCTTCGAGACGGTCTGCACCGTAAATGACTTCAGCCTCAAGCCATTTCTGCACGTCTTTCACTGTGGGATTGCCAAGACCTTCTTCCTCAGGGATCACATACACAGCCATGGGCTGGGAGCAGTTCACCTTGCATTTCAGGTTTTCAGCAATCTTTGCATGGTCGACGTTTTTCTCTGCACGGTTAATCACAGTTGCAAAGACATCAAGCCCCTTCTCTTCCATCGAATCAACGGTCAGCTGAGTCGTGCTGAGAAGCTCTTCTTCACTCTTGTCGCGGCCAGAGGCAATGAGCAGTGCCGGGCAGCCAAGGTTCGCTGCAATGCTTGCATTGAGATCAAACTCAAAGGCAGCATCCTTGCCGCGGAAATCCGTACCTTCACAGAGAACAAAGTCATACTTGGCTTCAAGGGCCTTGTACTTGTTGAGGATGTTCTCCATCAGAACAGCGCTTTCACCGTTGTTGATCAGCTCACGAGCTTCAGCAAGGGTGTATGCAAAGGTGTCCTCGTAGGGGATATCGAGATTGAAGTGCGTCAGGAGCAGGTTGACATCATGATCGCGCCCGCCATCAACACGCTCGCTAATGATGGGACGGAAAAAGGCTACCTTACGAATATCACGCAGCAGAAGCTGCATAACACCGAGAGCTACAGCCGATTTTCCACTCTGGGGCTCGGTCGCTGTGATGTACAGATTTTTCGACATGACAATTCCTCTGTTACAGGGCGGCGACAGGAGCCGCCGCCCCATGTGGTGTTTTAGTCGAGCGTCTCTGCGTAGATTTCGATTGAATGCTTTACTTCGACACCGGCATGCGACTGCGACAGAACGTCGTTCAGCTGCATCATGCAGGCCGGGCAACCAGTTGCAACAACCTTGGCGCCGGAGGCGATAACATTATCGCGCTTGCGTTCGCCAATCTTCTTGGAGACCTCGTAGTGAAAGAGATTGAAGGTTCCGCCGTTGCCACAGCAGCGGTTGTGCTCTTTCATCTCCCGGAAGTCATATTTGGGGTTGGCTTTCAGGAGAGCACGGGGCTGGCTGGAAACGTTCAACGACTTATCCAAGTGACACGGATCGTGGTAGGTCAGCGGGATGCCGCCCGTCGTCTCGGGTTCGGGCAGCGTAATGTCCAGCTTGTCCACGATAAACTCATTAATATCGATAGCCTTCTCAGCAATCTGCATGGCAGCAGCGCGCTCGGAAGACGGCATTTCAGATACAAACTTTGGCCACAGCTCCTTGAATGCTGCCGTACAGGAGCCACAAGGAGTTATCAAATAATCGAAGGATGCGTCACCAAAAAGTGCCACATTCTTTGCAGCCTGCTTCAGGAAACCTTCGATATCGCCAGAAGCGAGAGAAGGCAGACCACAGCAGACCTGGCCAGAAGGCATGTACACGCCCACACCATGGTGCTTGAGAACCTTCAGTGCTGCAAGACCGACATTCGGGAAAAACTTGTCCACCGCGCAGCCAGGATAAAATGCCACACGAAGGCCAGAGAATCCAGCCTGCTCGTCAAGTGCGGACACATGACGGTGGAAAGCCTTTTTGGCCAGCGGGACAAAGTGACGCTTGCCAATGATCGGGTCCAGCATTCTGGCGCACGAGGTACCAAGCAGCTCATCGCCCTTGGAGGTCACAGCACCCTGGAAGATGCTTGCGGTATCCAGCATGGCATTAAACAGCTTGGGGCGAGTCAGCAGGTTACGGAAGACAAGCTTCTTTGCTGCAGGCAGACCAAGGTACGTATTCACAATGCAACGGCCCTTCAGGAAGATGTCCATAATCTTGACACCAGAAGGACAGTTGGCAGCACAGGAGCCACACAGCAGACACTTGTTCAGGCGCTCTTTGACGCCCTCAGCATCATTCACCAGCTCGCCAGACAGATTCTCCAGCAAAGCGATTTTGCCACGTGTTACGTCTGCCTCAGACATTGTTTCAGCAAAAACAGGACACACACTCTGGCACATACCACACTTCATGCAGGCGGCCATCTGGTCGTCCAGCTCATGAAGCATCTGTGCAAGTTTATGAAGATCAGCCATTGTCTATGCTCCTATGATCTTGCCGGGATTAAGAATGCCCTTCGGGTCAACGGCAGCCTTAATGCGCTTGGCGTAGTCAATAGTGGCACGGGATGTTTCTTTCTCAAGCCACTTGGCCTTGGCGAGGCCAATGCCATGCTCACCAGAAAGGGTTCCCTTGAGGGACAGTGCAACATCAAAGATCTCGTCAACTGCGTCCTCAACCCGGGCAAACTCTTCGTGATCGCGACGGTCACAAAGGATGGTCGGGTGCAGGTTACCATCACCAGCATGACCAAAGGTGCCAATGGTCACGTTGTACTTGGCGGCGATGTCGTTGACGGCACGAATCATTGCTGGGATCTGGGAACGCGGCACAGTTGCGTCTTCAAGAACCGTGGTCGGACGGGCACGTGCAAGAGCAGGCAGAGCTGCTCGACGGGCTTCCCAAATCTTAAAGCGATCTTCTTCGTCCTTTGCAGCCTTCACGGTTGTTGCACCGCACTGACCACAAATCTTGACGACCATTTCAGCTTCGTCAGCGACCTGTGCGGGGTGACCGTCAACCTCGATCAGAAGGATTGCAGCTGCATCAGTGGGAAGACCGGCTTTCGTGTAATCCTCAACCAGTTCAATGGTACGCTGGTCCATCAGCTCGAGGGTACAGGGAACGATCTTGTTCGCAATGATTGCTGCAACTGTCTCAGAAGCCTTATCGATGGAATCAAAAATGGCCATCATAGCACGGTTTGCTGCCGGCGGCGGAACGAGCTTCAGAATAGCCTGTGCAATCACACCAAGGCTGCCCTCGCCTGCAATCTGCAGTGCGGAAAGGTTGAAGCCAGTTACGCATTTCACGGTGCGGGAACCGGATTTGACCAGATCGCCGTTGACGTCGAAGAAGTCGACACCCATGACGTAGTCTTTGGTCACACCGTATTTCAGTCCGCGAAGACCGCCTGCGTTCTCTGCAATGTTACCAGCAAGAGTAGAAACAGCCTGAGAGCCTGGGTCCGGAGGATAAAAAAGTCCGCGAGAAGCAACTTCTGCAGCAAACTTTGCGGTAACGACGCCCGGCTCAACAACGGCGTACATGTCTTCCTCGTTAATTTCGAGGATCCTGTTCAGGGAGTTGGTCAATACTACAACACCACGGTTCTTGGGAATGGTCCCACCAGACAGGTTACTGCCGGCACCGCGAGGAGTAATGGGAAGACCGTTTTCGTTACAAAGGCGCAGAACCCTGCCAAGTTCCTCAACCTTGTTCGGTCGAACAACCAATTCAGGGGTTACAGGATCAAGTACGGCTGAGTCGTACGCATAAGCCTGTCTATCGGGTTCGGCATCAAGGACGTTTTCCTTACCAACAATGGCCTGAAACTCTTTTATCAGGGCGTCGTTCATAGCTTTCTCCTGAGGGCTCAAGACTGTCTTTTGGAGATACATGAGAGGGGTGGCCAAAAACCACCCCTCCCCGTTCTTTTTTTAATCCATAAAGATTCCGCTAACACGCAGAAGCTTCGGCTTTCTTTCTCTTCGCTGCCTAGAAAAGATGCGGCAGGAAGACAAAGCTCATCAAGGTGGTCACAATACCAACCACCAGGCCGTACAGCAGGAATGGCCACACAGTCTTTTTGAGGATCTGTCCTTCCATTCCGGACAGACCAACAACGGCACACACCGCGACAATGTTGTGCACACAGACCATGTTACCCATGCCACCACCAACAGCCTGCGCAGCCACAATGATCTGTCGGGGAAGATCAAGTGTAGTTGCTACGCCCCACTGGAACTCTGCGAACAAGAGGTCAGAAACCGTGTTCGAACCAGTGATGAACGAGCCAAGCCCACCAACAAAGGAGGCCACCATCGGCCAGGCATTACCCGTCAGTGCAGCGACGGCCTGTGCCATGGCCAGAGGCATCGAAGGATACCCGTTAGGATTAAACAGCTCGTTCCCAACACCAGAGCCTCGGAAAATCGAGACCAGAGCCACTGCAAAGAACAGTGCAATCGTGGGATTTTTCATTACGCCAATGGCCTGAGACCATGTGGCTTTCACTGCTTTTCCGCTCATGCCGTGGATGAAAATAGTCATCACAGCAACGAGGATGAACGGAATGGTTCCAGGCAAGTACAGATACGCAATTGAACCATTCACGCCTTCGTATCCAAGGATATCGGTGAAAGAAATCTTTTGTGCAGCAAGAATTCCCTTCAGTCCGAGATCTGGGATACGGGTTATGACCAGAATCAGGCCGATCAGCACATATGGAACCCACGCGCGTAACTGGCTCATATGCGGCTTAAACTCAGCCTTTTCATCCGGAGCAATAGTCCCGATCCATTCCGGATCCCACTTGTCGTGAGGTCCGAAATCCCAGGACCCTTCGGGCACACAGAAGCCCTTTTTCGCACCAAAAATCAGGATGCCTACGCCAACAAGTCCACCAATCAGAGACGGGAACTCAGGTCCAACCAGCCATGCAAAGATCATGTATGGAATGGTGAACGCGACGCCTGCAAAAATACAGAACTTCCATGCTGCAAAACCTTCTTTCCAGCTTCTGTTCGGGCCAAAGAAGCGGGTCATGAAGCCCAGCATGAACACGGGCAGGATGAATATCATCGGCAAATGCATCAGCGTTGCCCACTGCCCCACCAACAGGTTAAATGACTCCATGTTGGTGAAATTAACTCCAGCTGCGCCAGAAACAACAGCCGCCTCAACAAGGTCTTTCAGGAACTTCAGTCCCAGTACGACAGGTGTACCTACAGCACCAAACGTCACCGGGAAGGAGTTAAAGACCAAGCAGATGACTGCCGCTGCAAGCGGAGGAAAACCTAAGCTCAGCAGCAACGGGGCTGCCAGTGCCGCCGGCGTTCCGAATCCGGCCGCGCCCTCAAGAAATGCCGCGAACATGTAGCCAATAATGATGGCCTGCACTCGGCGGTCTCGAGAAACGTTCTGGAATCCGTACTGAATTGTCTCCATGCCACCACTATGCTGCAACGTGTACAGAATCAGCAGTGCACCAAAAACAATAATCAAAATTCCGATTGCGGTGATAATTCCCTGAACAGTTAATGCTGCAACGTACCCAGCAGGCAGCTGCCACGCAAAAACCGCTCCCAGAGCCGTAACCAGCCACGCCAAAGGCATGGCTTTAGTGGCTGGCCAGCGCATCCCAACCATCAACACCAGGGCAAGTGCGATGGGGAGGACCGCCACCAGTGCCAATACACCAATGGACATAGAAGCTCCCAACGTGTTTTAAAAGGTTGAACGATAATCCACTCCCTCTCTATCAAGGATTGTGCCAAAGTGGTAGAACCAATTTTCTCAATATAATTCGGCAGCTTATTTAAAAGTCTGAAATAAGGTACAACCAATTTTTAGCCATTTTGTCTGGCAATTCAGACACCCCAGGCCAACACGCTTATCTCATTGTTTTCATTCAATTTAATTGGTTGCGTTTACAGTAACCACTTTTTGCATATGAATGATAGCAATTTTCAACTCCCCCTACCAAGCCACATTCTGTCACGCTCTTGACATATTTCCGCCTCCCTCTTTCCGTAACTGTCTTAAAAATCAGACTCTCCCCTAACTGGAACCTTTTGTCCTATTTCCCGAACTCCCTGTTTTTTCTTGTGATTTTTATATCATGATTTTTGTGCGGGGACTTTGTCCCACTCCCCTACAAGGGGCGCTGCCCCTTGACCCCGCCCAAGGACGAGGCCCTTGGGAATCCCGCTTTCGCCCGAAATAAAAGGGGATCGAAATGTGATGAGAGCTTCGCTCTCCTCTCCATTTCGATCCCCTTTTTTTCGGTCTAGTGGCGTTTCCCGATTGCGTGTTCTTCTGCCTTCAAACCGCACTTATTCTCTTTGAACGCCAAAAGGCGTTCAAAGAGAATGGTGGCAACTCATGGGAAAGAGAACGATGTTTTTTACGCCTTCTCACCCAAGTTTGAATTTCATTCACGCGAAGCGTGGAGGGAATTCAAACTCGATGAGGATACGTAAGGGAATCATTCCCTTGCGCGGGGGTTTGGGGGCAGCGCCCCCAATTTCTCCCCCCCACCTAGCCAGCTCTACGCCAAAAAAAAAGCGGGTCCCTGAGAACAGGGACCCGCATATACGCGAAGCAGATGTTAGCGCTGGTAATTACTTACCTTCGCGGCCATCTTCGCAAGCCTCGCCGCCTTCGGGGCGGGCGTGCTCAGCGGTTTCGGACATGGTGCAGTTGTCACCAGCCTCTCCGCCTTTGAGTTCAACGCTTTCAGCGATGACCTTGGGGCCTTCGAGAGAAGCGAGGGCCGTGTAGGTTTCAAAGCGCTGGTTGTACTCGACTTCGATTTCAGCGCGGAGCTTCTTGGACTCTTCGGGGAAGGTACGCTCGAGCAGGCCGTAGCGGTTTTCACCGGAGAGGAATTCCTGAAGGCTTCCGTCGGGCTTCTTGGAATCGAGGGAGAAGGGATTCTTGCCTTCTTTGGCAAGTTCGGGGTTGAAGCGGTACAGCGGCCAGTAACCGGACTTCACAGCCAGTTCCTGTTCGTACTGGGTCTTGCCCATACCCTTACGGATACCCTGGTTGATGCAAGGTGCGTAACAGATAATGAGGGAAGGACCATTGTATGCTTCAGCTTCCTTGAATGCCTTCATGAGCTGCTGCTTGTTAGCGCCCATAGCGACGGAAGCGACGTAGACGTAGCCGTAGCTCATAGCCATCTGGCCGAGGTCCTTCTTGCCGGTCTTTTTACCGGAAGCAGCGAACTTGGCGATGGAGCCGAGCGGGGTAGCCTTGGAGGACTGACCACCGGTGTTGGAGTACACTTCGGTGTCGACAACGAGGATGTTGATGTCTTCGCCGGAAGCGAGGACGTGGTCAACACCACCGTAACCGATGTCGTAAGCCCAGCCGTCACCACCGAAGACCCAGAAGGACTTCTTGGTGAAGAGTTCATCCATCTCAGAGATCTGAGCGATGAGTTCGGTCGGCATGACGTTGCAGAGTTCTGCACGGATCTTGTCGCCGTAGGACTTGGAGAGATCAGCGTCTTCCATGTTGTCGAGCCAACCCTGCATAGCGTCTTTCAGCTCAGGGGTCAGTTCGGTCTCGAGAGCCTTTCTGACGAGGTCAGCAAGCTTCTCGCGGCGCTGGGAGATGCCGAGGTGCATACCAAAGCCAAACTCTGCGGCGTCCTCGAACAGGGAGTTGCCCCAGGTCGGGCCGTGACCGCATTTGTTGGTGGTGTAAGGCACGGTCGGAGCGGAAGCACCCCAGATGGAGGTACAACCGGTAGCGTTGGCAATAACCATACGCTCACCGAAGAGCTGAGTAAGAACCTTAACGTAAGGAGTCTCACCGCAACCGGAACATGCACCGGAGAACTCAAGCAGGGGCTGGAAGAACTGAGAGTTCTTGACGTTGTCGCGCTTGGCGAGGGCGTCGCTCTTATCAGAAATACGAGCTTCAGCGAATGCGAGGTTGTCGATTTCGTCCATCTGAGAAGCGAGAGGCTTCATCACGATGGCCTTGTCCTTAGCAGGACAAATGTCGACGCAGTTACCACAACCCAGGCAATCCTGAGCGTAGACCTGCATGCGGTACTTCATGCCCTTGAGTTCCTTGGAACCCTTGATGTCCACAGTCTTGAAGGACTCAGGAGCACCGGCGAGTTCTTCCTCAGTTGCGACAACCGGGCGGATTGCAGCGTGAGGGCAGACGAAGGAGCACTGGTTACACTGGATGCAGTTGTCAGGATTCCATTCCGGAACCTTGATTGCAACGCCGCGCTTTTCGAAAGCGGTGGTGCCGAGAGGCACGATTCCGTCAGGCTCGAAAGCGGAAACAGGCAGCTCGTCACCCTGCTGAGCGAGGATAGGACGAACAACGTCTTTGATGTAATCGGGATCTTCGCAGTGGCAGGAGCAGTCTTCGTCAGTAGCGGTCAGCCATGCTTCAGGAACCTTGACTTCGACGAGAGCGCCAGCGGCGTTGTCGACAGCCTGGTGGTTCATGTTAACGATGTGCTCACCCTTCTTGCCATAAGAAGTGACGATAGCTTTTTTCAGCAGCTCAACAGCCTGCTCAAACGGAATAACACTGGAAAGCTTGAAGAAGGCAGTCTGCATCACCATGTTGATGCGGCCACCCAGGCCAACTTCGCCAGCGATCTTCACAGCGTCAACGGTGAAGAACTTGAGCTTTTTCTCTGCGATAGCGCGCTTCATGGAAGCAGGAAGTTCCTTCTCCATGTCCTCGACGGTCCAGGGGCAGTTCAGGACGAAGGTGCCGCCGTCCTTGATGCCGTCCAGCAGGTCATACTGGTGCACGTATGCAGGGTTGTGACATGCAACGTAGTCAGCATCAGTGATGAGGTAGGTGGACTGGATCGGAGAGTGACCGAAACGCAGATGAGAAATGGTGATACCGCCGGACTTCTTGGAGTCGTATGCAAAGTAACCCTGAGCATACATGTCGGTGTTGTCACCAATGATTTTAATAGCGGACTTGTTAGCGCCGACAGTACCGTCGGAACCAAGACCCCAGAACTTGCACTGAACAGTGCCTTCGGGGGTGGTATTCACGTCCTCAACAACCTCAAGGGAGGTGTGAGTCACGTCATCGTTGATACCAACGGTGAAGTGATTCTTCGGCTGAGCAACCATCATGTTGTTGAACACAGCCTTGATCATGCCAGGAGTGAACTCCTTGGAACCGAGGCCGTAACGACCGGCAACGATGGTAGGCATGTCGCCGCGTTCCATGAATGCGGTGCAGACATCTTCGTACAGCGGATCGCCGAGAGCGCCAGGCTCCTTGGTGCGGTCGAGGACGGTGATGGTCTGTGTGGTAGCCGGGATAACGGAAAGGATAGCTTCGGAAGACCAGGGGCGGAAGAGGCGGACTTTAACAAGACCGACACGCTCGCCGTCAGCAACCATGTGGTTGATAACTTCTTCGATAGCTTCGCAGGAGGAACCCATGGAAATGATAACGCGCTCAGCCTCAGGATGACCAACGTAGTCAAAGAGACGGTAGCGGCGACCAGTGATGGACTCGACCTTCTTCATGTTTTCGAGGACGATGGAGGGCAGCTCTGCGTAGAAAGAGTTGCAAGCCTCACGGCCCTGGAAGTAAATATCGGGGTTCTGGGCAGTACCACGAACCTCAGGATGCTCGGGGTTAGCACCGCGGGCATGGAAGGTTTCGATTGCTTCCCAGTTCACGACTTTCTTGATGTCTTCGTAGTCGATGACTTCAATCTTCTGAATTTCGTGGGAGGTACGGAATCCGTCGAAGAAGTGGACGAACGGCACGCTGCTATCAAGAGCGGACAGGTGAGCAACGAGAGCCATGTCCATTGCTTCCTGAACGGAATTGGATGCGAGCAGAGCGAAACCGGTCTGACGGCAAGCCATAACGTCGGCGTGGTCGCCGAAGATGGACAGAGCGTGACCAGCGAGAGCACGAGCGGAAACATGGAAGACACCGGGGAGCAGCTCACCAGCGATCTTGTACATGTTCGGGATCATGAGCAGCAGGCCCTGAGAAGCCGTAAAAGTCGTGGTCAGAGCGCCAGCAGCCAGAGAACCGTGAACAGCGCCTGCTGCACCAGCCTCAGACTGAAGCTGCTTGATGCTGACAACCTGGTCAAAAATGTTTTTCTGACCTTTGGCAGCCCAAGTATCAGCGACTTCGCCCATGGTGGACGAAGGGGTGATGGGGTAAATGGCGGCACAGTCGGACAGTGCATAAGCAATATATGCAGCTGCGTTGTTGCCGTCCATGGTCTTCATGTGTTTAGGCATAAATCCTTCTCCTTAAAGATTCATGAAACAGTTACCGAGACAAAATCCAGACACGGGAACTGTATTCCTGGGAAAAGCGTTCCCAGATAAGCAAGTATCGTGCCTCAATCGAGCCTATGTGTTTTACCCTATAAAACTGGTGAAAGTGACGTAAAACCGAAATTCAACGCCAATTGGTACCGCACCGTGTCCGTTTTTCAGGACAGAATAAAATTGAGGAGCGAGAACTGTTTATTCAAACAATCAGCTCCCATCTGTCCCTTTAACGACAATCACCAGTTTCGTATAGTCTTCTCGCAACTTTTTTGATGAATATCGCAATATTCCATACAAAAACACGATTAATAGCTTGTTTTCTAAGAGAATCTTTTTTCTCAGACAGAAAAGTCAAAATCCTGAAAACAAGACATACCGCAAAAATTACTTTGCTGAAAGCCCAGACTTCTTGAGAAGCGCATAGTAGTGCGAGCGAGACAGGCCTGAGATTCTTAGAATCTGATTCAGGTCACCGTCACAGCGCTCAATAAGCGTCTGGAGGTACTGCTTTTCCATCAGCGACTTAAACATCCGCAAGTCAGGAAGGTCTCCGGTCATGAGACTTTCCAGTCCGGCAGCTGCAGAACGAGCTTCCTGCTCCAGAGGGCTTTGGGGACCCTCTGCTGCGCCATCTTCGCGGGCTTCTCCCAGGGTTGCCTTGGCAACCTTAATGCGGATGTCCTGCGGAAGATGCATTGCATACAGCGTTTTTTCCTGGCCAGATGCAACAAAAGCTCTTTCGAGGACATTAAATAACTCACGTACGTTTCCAGGCCACCGGTAGGACCCAAGTACCTCGAAGAAATCGGACCCAAAGCCCTTTACAGGAACTTTATACTGTTCACACAGCCGCGTTATGTGGTGTAGAGACAAGGGTTTAATGTCTTCAATACGCTCTCGCAGCGGCGGAAGTTCGATCGCAATGGTCTTGAGCCGAAAGAGTAAATCTTCCCGGAACTTGCCCTCGTGCACCCGATTTTCCAAATTTCGATTCGTGGCAGCAATCAAACGAAAGTCGCTGGTCTCCTCCTGCAGGGAGCCAACCGGACGAAAACGCTTTTCCTGAAGAACACGCAAAAATGATTTCTGCACATTCAGTGGCAGTTCACCAATTTCATCAAGAAACAGTGTGCCACCATCCGCCATCTTGATAAGACCAGTCCGGTCTTTGTCCGCCCCCGTAAAGGCGCCACGGCGATGACCAAAAAGCGTGCTCTCAACAAGAGTTTCCGTCAGCGATGCACAGTCCAGAACCACAAAGCGCCCTGTCCGACGCCCACTGTTTTCGTGAATGGTTCGGGCCGTCAGCTCCTTACCAGTTCCGGTTTCGCCTGTGATGAGAGTCGCAGACAGCGAGCGGGCCGACTGCGCCATCAGGTCAAAAATCCGGTGCATTCCAGAGCTGTAGCCAATCATGTTATCAAGGTTCATCGCGACAACAGGCGATTCTGCCCGCTTCTCTTCACGATATTTCAATGCCCGCTGCACGCTGAGCATTGTCTGCTTGATAGGCGTCGGCTTCACCAGATAGTCCCAAACGCCACCCTGGATAGCGAGTTCCGCTCCATCAGGGTCGCCCTGCCCCGTCAGAATGATAACCTCCGGAGAATCTTCCAGTGCCTTGATTTCACCCAGGGCATCCAGTCCATTTCCATCCGGCAGGCGGACATCCAAAAAGACGACGTCGAAATTCTGGCTTCTGAGTTTTTCCAGCCCACCCCGAAGGGTCGACACGGTCTCGCAGTGAAGGAGCATCCGCGTCAGCAGGCTTTTCATGGTTCCACAAACTTCCTGATCATCATCAATGACCAGAATGTTGCCAAATACGTTTGAGTCATCAAGCATTGCCATGCAAAATATCCCTTATTGCCTGTGAAAGAAGATTTCGGTCATAAGGTTTAATAATTACGCGCGAAATATTTTCGAGAGCCTTGGCAGCACCCACGACCCGTTCCCGTCCAGAGACGAGAATAACCGGAAGTTCGGGGCGGTGCCTGAGCAGCTCTTTGGCAAACTGCACTCCATTCATGCCGGGCATGTCATAATCCGTTATGACAAGATCATAGGCTTCGGTGCTTTGCTCGAGAATTTGTTCAGCAGTCAGGGCATCTTTTGCAGAATCAACCTCATAGCCAAGCTGAGAAAGAACTCGGGGGATCGTCGCAAGCTGGTCCTCGTCATCCTCAACAAATAAAATGCGTCCATGCCCCGGCAATGCCGGGCCAACGCTTTTGACCTGTTCCTGCTCCTGTCCAAGGGCAACAGGAAGACGAATCGTGAATGCAGTCCGCAGTCCCGGCGTACTCACGACTTCTATTCCACCCTTGTGGTTTTTCACGATACCCATCACCACGGCCAAGCCAAGGCCCGTGCCTTCAGCCTTACCCTTGGTCGTAAAGAAGGGATCAAAAATCTTGTCAACAATCTCCGGCCGTATGCCGGGACCATTGTCCGCAACAGTGAGGGCTATGTACCGCCCCAGAGGCAAATTGTGCAACTCCGACTTTTCTACATCAATGTTTTCCACCTCCAGACTGATAACCAGACGCCCTCCATTCTCCCGTAACACGTGGAAAGCATTGGTACACAGGTTCATAACCACCTGGTGAATTTGTGTTGGATCAGCCAGACAGGGACCAAGCCCCTCGCCAAAGCGGGTCAGCACCGTAATGTTGCGCGGGAGCGATGCCTTGAGCAGGCCCACAGCATCGCGGACAACCTCTTCGACATGGATATACTGAAAGCCTTCCTGCGAGGGACGGCTAAAGGTCAAAATTTTCTTCACCAGCTCACTGCCCCGCATGGCAGCCTTGAGCACACGCTGGAGATCCTGCCCGGCGGGAGTGCTGGAATCGACATCAAGCTGGGCCAGCTCCGTGGAGTTGATGATTGAGGTGAGTATATTATTAAAGTCATGAGCGATGCCGCCAGCCAGAGTACCAATGGCTTCCATCTTTTGCGACTGGAGCAGCTGCTTCTCAAGATTCGCTTCCTTGGTCACGTCCTCTCCGGTGGAGAGCGTGCCCATGATCTTCCCTTTCTCATCCAGAAGCGGCACCTTGTTCACCTCAAGGATGCGAACTTCACCGCTTGCACTTTTCACGGTGCAACGCTGGCGGCGAATCGGGATTTCCGTTTCAAAAACTTTCTTGTCCAGTGGTTCTCCCCATTCCAGAAAGCCTCGCAAACCCGGAAGTGCGGAGTCCTTTCGCCCAATGACCTGACTCGGAGACGACAGACCAAAGAAGTTTGCAAAATTCTTGTTCGCACCAAGATAAAACTGGTTGCGATCTTTCCAGGTCACCAGCAGCGGGATGGTGTCCATAAGGATTTCCTGAAAAGAAAGCTGATTGCCCATTTCCATTTCGGCCACCCTGCGGCGGGCAACATTGCGAACCAAAAAGAGCGTAATCAGCATGAGCAGCAAAAAGCCCACAATGATTGTCCAGAATACGCCCCGGTCAATCTCATAAAAGGCTTTCGGTGCATTTATAATGATACTGTCTGAGGGAAGCAGCTTCTCGTCAATATGCAGACGCTTCAATTCCTTAAAATCAAACATATATTCCGTGGGCACGCTCTGAACAACAGGGATTTCGCGAACAGGCACGCCCGTCAGCACCTTGAGAGCCAGCTTTCCTGCCGCTTCGCCTGTGCGCTCTCCGGACAGCATCCGTCCGCCAACAATGCCGTGCCCCAGCAAAAATTCCCAGCTGGAGTAGATTGGAGCAGACGTTTCATCAGCAACGATCTCCAAAACGTCTTTTGCTGAGTAGAAACGCCCCTGAATTTCCTTATAAAACGGAATGAAAAAATAAAACGTCTCCTCGGACTGGCGCTGCACCTTTTTGCGCAGCTCCTGCATGGTAAAGTCCGACCAGTATTCAACCGAAAGTTTTTTATTTAACTCGGGGACTCCAGCAAGAATCTGATTGCGAATGGCGACGCCTGTCGTGGATTCATCACCAATGATGACCATGTGGTTTCGCTTGGGGTTAATCTGAAGCGCAAGCGAAAGCGTAAACACAACGTCAAAATTCTCTGCTATCCCGGTCATATTTCGCCCCTGAATCAATGCAGGGTCGTAATCATTGAGTCCGCAAAAAACGGCAGGAACATCCGGGAACAGCTCTTCTCCATAGCTGAGATAAAAATCCACAGCATTATTGTCGGATAAGATGACCGCATCAAAATTCCGGTCCTTGAACTTGCCCTTGTACAGGTCACGAAGCATGGGCGACACAAAATCAAGCTCATACTTTTTGAAATCCATGTATTCGACCTGAAGTGCAACATTTCTGTATGGATCAAGGGATGTTCTAAGCCCCTGAAGGATGCTGTCTGACCAGGAATAGCCGTCATGATAGGAATTGAGATACAGTATATTTCCTTTCAGAGAAGGCTGGGGCATATTTTCCACAGCCTGCCCAAGAACAGGAAAACACATGAAAAAACATAGCAAAAAGACACATTTTATCATCTTGGACATGTAAATACCTTGTCCTTTTTCTTGAACTTTTGACAAAAATCCGTATACAGTGCTGCTACGTCAGTTTTTCTGCCACGTTGTCCTCAAATTTTTTAGACATCCTTTAGCCCGAAATTTTTCTTGAGGCAAAAGCTTTTGTTTCGCAGAGACCACAAAAGGCTTGCATTCCACCATAATACAGAGACAGTGTATTGACAGTAGAGAGCTTTGGTGGATATTTGTAAGTCTCTTCACGAACAAGAAAATTTTGTGGTGTGGGGCCACAGAATATTCTTCAAGTGAATTTTTTTGTACTCACTATTTCAAGAAAAGTTATTATTAGCAGAGAACATCCATACTATCCATGCCGCATGGAGCCTAACGTCTACAAAATCGGAGGGGGATTTTGGCGACACCTTTTGCTTCCAGCTCTACTGAACGTCTTTTAAAGACGATTCGGGGAGACTCTTCATCTCAAAAAATACCCGAACCAGCGCCGCAGCGTCCACAACGCAGGAAACAGCCGCGTCACTTCGCAAAGAAACCGCTTTTTTCCATAAAAAAGGCTGTTCCGCGTACTGTTATTGGCCTGGATATTGGTCCAAGCAAGCTTCGTCTTGCAGTCATCCAACATCACAACGAGACGCCATTACTCCAGCACCTCATGGAAAAAGACTACCCTGTTGGTGGTCATCCTGGTGAGCTGCTCTTTGCTGAATTTCTCAAATCAACACTCACAGAGGTTCATGCAGGACACAACGCTGTGGAAATCTGGACACTCGTCTCCACAGCGCAGGCCGACATCTGGCGCCTGAGTATTCCCAAGGTTCCAGAAAAGCATATTCCCGAAACTTTGTACTGGGCGGCGCACAAAGCCAAACATTTTGTCAGCGATGACGTCATTTTTGACTATCAGCTGCATGGCGAACGTCTTGATCGAGGCGTACAAAAAATCGACGCTGTCGCGTATACTGTCCCCCGCAAATTTCTGACCGAAGTTCAGGAGCTTGTCGCGTCTGCGGACTTCACGCTTACAGGGGCGACCATTACGCCCTTTGCCCTCCAGAACCTGTGTCAGGGACCAATGGCGAGCACCCAGAAAAAAAGCTGCGCCTCTGTTTTTATTGGCCGCTACTGGTCACGCATTGATATTTTCGAAAACGGCAAGCTGGTCCTGAGTCGTGGCGTCAAAGCGGGTCTTGAAAGCATGGTCGAAGAGTTACAACTTGCACTTCGTTCTCCCAGCGATCAGCAGGGAACAGACGCAAACGATGCTGGACTTCTGGACTATTCCTTTTCCATGCAAATGGAGGGACTCGACCCAACGAAAATGCCCGGTACCGAAGTACAAGAACCGAGCGTCAAATTTTCCGAAAAAGAAAGTCGAGAATACCTTATTGCGCGACTTTTAGGTACTCCCCTTCCAGACTCAGTCCAGCACCCTGAGCTTGAGCTGTCCGAGCTGATGAATATCATTAGCCCAGCCCTGACAAGACTTGTCCGCCAGATCGACCGGACCTTTGATCATCATATCAATGCTGAACACGGGCAGGCCGTCGAGCAAGTCTATTTTTCTGGACTCATTGCCGCCAGCAAACCTGTCCGTGACTTTCTGAGCGCCCAGCTTTCGCAGGACTGTTCGCTTTTTGATCCGCTGGGGAGCGATCGCATCGCCCACACGCAGATCAAGACACCGAAAGATATAGCAACCCGCACAGGCTTCAACCTGACCATTGCGCTTGCCCTGTCATCACAAAAAGACACGCCAAACCTCCTGCACACCTATCAGGACCGCATCCGCGAAAAAAGCAGCGCACAAATCACGCAATACGTCTTTGCGGCTTTTCTTTCGATTTTTATCCTTCAGGCAGGCTTTTGGGGCTGGCAGCAGTACCGCCAGCATACGCTGACGCAAGAACTTGAGCAAAACATGGAAGCGCTCAATGCGCAAAGCCCCAGAATCAGCAAGACGTTCATGGACAAGCTGGTCAAACGCGTTGAGCATCGACAAAAGGCCGATAAACGCCGCGCCAAACGCTATGAATCCCTTGCGGCACTGCGCGAGATTACCCAAATCACTCCGACAAGCATCAAGCTCCTCCGCTTTGACCTTGAACTGAGTCCCGGACCAGCAACACAGGTCCGCCCAGCGCGCCGTCGCCTGAGTCAGGCAAACACCGAGCGGCTGCTCGTGCTCGAAGGGCATATTCAGGATCAAAGGATGCCGGATTCTATCCTTGCGTCATATCTGGTAAAGCTGGAAAATTCCCAATTATTCTCGCGCCCTGTCATTATGGACAGGCAGGTCCAGCACCCCGGAGCACAAAGCTCTGGCCTGTATTTTACCCTGCACGTCAGAGTGGAGAGTTAGACATGCCCTCAAAACTCAGTTTTTCTCGATCGCACATCATCAAAATGATCTGCTCTGCCGGTGCCTTACTGCTCTTCTTTCTTGTGTTTAATCTCCCTGCGGCTCACGAAGTACGCCGCCTCAAGCAGGAACTTGCCAAAACAGCGTTTGCACAAAAAGAACAGCGGGCGTTTTTCCCTCTGTATGTCCAGTGCAAACAGATACTCGACAGCCCCACGTCAGTGCTTCCTCTCCCCAAAGCGTCCCGGCTGGACTTTGACAGCATTCCGGGGCTGACGCCCCGCATTTCCGCTTTGGCGCAGGACTACCAGCTCCAGCCGCAACGCGTGCAGTGTGAACCTGCAACTCTGGGACTGCGCAAGGGAACAATTTTGCTCGACCTCGACCTCAAGGGGCAGCTTCAGGACTTCTGGGATTTCTTCCTTGAAATTGGCGCCCTGCCCTACGTGGAAAGCATCCAGTCGCTGCACATTACGCAGCAGCCCGGCAACACCTCCCTTTTCCAAGTTCGGGCGTGGGTTAACGTCAAACAGGTCAGGCAGGAGGGCTAGGCATGGAAAAACGTGAAAAACGACTGCTCGCCCTCATGGGGGTCGCCGTTCTCTACGGGGCATACACCTTTCTGATGCCTTCTGGTGAGGCTCCCAAACCGCAAGCCAAGCAGCTCGACCTGAACGCCTCTGTCAGCAGCATACAGCAAGGGCTTATCATCAACCGGCTCTCCCAGCTGGAAAAAACAAAAATTGCCCTTGCCGAAGGCTCTGAGCTGGAGAACCCTTTTGAGCCGCTCACCCTTTCCGCACAAACAGAGGGCATGCAAACCCGAACCCTTTCCGACGACTCCGGCTTTCACTACTCCGGTTTTATCGAAATGAATGGCCAGCGAATTGCCATTGTCAACGGACAGGAACTGAGCTGTGGAGAGCAGCTCGACAACAGCGCCTTTACCCTTGTTGACATTCGCCACGGCTCAGTCCGGCTGGAACGGACAAGCGCGGCAGACGGCTCCCGGGAACAGCTGACTGTTCCTCTGGAAGATGACACTGTAAACGTTACCGAGGAACTCCATGCCCAGAAGCTTCACTAAATTCTCCCTCTTCCTCCTGATGTGCGGCACTGTCATCAGCCTGTGTCTTGCAGGCTGCGCTCACGACAAAACAACGGCGAACGAGCAGTTTTTGAACAAATGGAAAACCATTGCTCAAAAGGCTCAGGGACACTCCCCTGCTCCTGTCCCCCGCGTTCATCAGCGACTGGAGCCAAAAGCCGTGTCTCTGTCGCTCCAGGAACACCACGTCCTGCCAACAAAGACCGTGTCCCTTCGCATGCACAACGCCAATCTTGTTGCCGTGTTGCAGGCTCTTGGGCGTATTGCCAACCAAAGCATTCTCATCAGTCCCACAGTACAGGGCATGGTCAACGTCAACATTGTTTCCCAGCCATGGGATCGCATCTTCCTGAGTATCCTCAAGAGCAATGGTCTGAGCTATGAATGGGAAGGCAAAATTTTACGCGTCATGACGGTTGAGGACATTGAACAGGGCATCAAGCTGACCGCGCTCAAAAACCGTCAGCCTCTGGCAACCACCATTGTCCGGATTCGCTATGCCGACGCCAGCAGCATGAAAGACGATCTTGAAAAAGTGCTGACGCAAACAGACGACGGCAAAAGCCGGGGCACGGTTGAGGTCGATGCGCATTCAAATGCCCTGATTATTCAGGCAACGCCTGACGATGTCCGCAAACTGGTCAAGCTGGCAGAGTACCTTGACCGCCCCAGCAAGCAGGTTCGCCTGCGGGCACACATTGTGGAGACCACAAGCAAGGTCGCCCGTGATCTTGGCATCCAGTGGGGCGGCGGCGCAAAAGTTGCCAACGGAGACAACAGTCTCTTTGTTTTGCCCGGCGGCACCGGAGGCTCCAAAACAAGCAGCCCCATTACAACAGATGGTGTTGTCCCAAACCTGAATGATGGGAAAACAGGCAACTCCGGGCATGGTCCCGCAATGGATTTTGTTCCGTCCACCTTCCCCAGTAATGGCAACGGGCTGTCCCTCGGACTGCTTTTTGGCACCATTGGCGGCAATATTCTGGAAGCCCAGCTTTCTGCTTTGGAAGAAGACAACAAACTGCGTATTCTTTCCAGCCCCTCCATCACCACTCTGGACAACCAGACGGCCTTTACAGAGAACGGCGCAGAGGTGCCCTACATTTCTCTCGACGAAGCAGGCAACACCAATGTGGAATGGAAGGATGCCGTCCTGCGGCTGGAAATCACGCCTCACGTCATTGACGACAGCACCCTGAAGCTCAAAATCAGGGTGAAGAAAGACGAGGTCGACCTGAGCAACAAAGTGCAGGGCAATCCACTTATCGTCAAAAAACAGACCGAAACAACGCTCATCACCCGCAACAACGAAACTGTTGTTATTTCGGGCCTGACCAAGCGCACTCTGAGCAACAAGAACTCAGGTGTCCCGTATCTCAAGGACGTTCCCGGCCTTGGTCTACTCTTCTCTGGAGACAGCAAGAGCAATGACCTTGAGGAGGTCCTCATTTTCATCACTCCCAACATTCTGAGCCAGTGGATACAAGGCTCCCATCCCAAAAATGTAGAAGAGCTGGAAAAGGAATACGACGAGGATATGAAGAGGCAGGAAGAAGAAAAGAACGCCGCTGAGGACGCAGAGAAACCAGAGATTTCGGTCTCAGAAAAGACATCATAACAACGGAGACGGTGCACAATGGAGTACTACGGACTGCTCGGCTTCGGCTGCGAACCGTTTTCCAATTCGCCTGATCCCAATTTCTTTTACGGCGCCGAGGGGCATCTTTCCTGTCTGCACAGACTGGAGATTGCTCTTCGGCTTCGCCGAGGCCTCAATATTGTCCTCGGAGAAGTCGGCCTAGGCAAAACAACGGTCTGTCGCCAGCTCCTGCGCTCCCTGCATGCAGACGCTGCGGTGGAGACCCACCTGCTTCTCGACCCATCCTGTCAGTCACAGCACGAGTTACTTTGCCGCCTGCATGAGCTGCTGTGTGACCAGCCCCCCGAAGCTGGCGCTTCAAGCTGGGACATCAAGGAAGCCATCAAGCACAGTCTGCTGACCAAGGCAGAAGACGAGATACTGGTCGCCCTGTTTATTGACGAAGGGCAAAAGCTTTCTGCCGAGAGCCTTGAGCTTTTGCGCGAGCTGCTGAACTTTGAGACCAACACGGCCAAGCTTCTGCAAATCGTTATCTTTGCCCAGCCCGAATTTCAGGACCTGCTGGAGCAGATGAAAAACGTCAAAGACCGGATCAACGAATGCATCATCATCTCACCGCTGAACCTTGCCGAGACCAAAAAACTCGTCATGCACCGCATGAGCTGTGCGAGTATTGGCGGCCCAACCCGTGCCCCACGCTTTAGCTCTGGGGCCTTTCGGGAACTGCACCGGCAAAGCAAGGGACACCCGCGCCAGATCATCACCCTGTGCCACAAAATTATGCTTGGACTCATCATGCAGGACAGGCAAAGCGTGAGCGCGCGGCTCGTCAAAAGCTGTGCCCGCAGTCAGGGCACCTCACCGCACACGCTTTTTAAATTTTGTGCTGGAGCCTGTGCGGCAGCGCTTGTGGTCGTCAGCCTGTTTTTGCCCTCCGTACAGAAATACACACTGCCCTATGCCGAGCGCATGCACGCAGCGCTTGCGGAGCACTTGACGTCCAAAGCTGATACCCCGCCTGTCACAGCTCCTATATCCACGCAGGCAAAAGAGTCCAGCGACTCAGCCCTCCCCATGCACCCAGCAGAGAACCTGCTCCATGACGGACTGGGGACTGTTCAGGTTCCAGCCGGAGCGTCTCTCTCAAAAATCATGGCGGGAGTGTATGGCCGCTACACGGAAGACGATCTGGAAAAACTGCTTGTCGCCAACGAGAGCCTCAGAAGCCCCAGCGATCTCAGCCCCGGGCAAACCGTCTGCTTTCCACCGCCACAGGCATACCCTTCGCAGAAACTCCCCCACCGTATCTGGCTTGAGTACGCCCGGACAGGCACGCTTCAAAGCGCCTATGAAAGCCTGCGCACGCTTGGGCCAGAGTTCCGCATTCTGGTCCATAGCAGCCGGGAGCTGGGCTGCTGCTTTAGCCTTGTAAAACGCCGGGCTTTTCTCGACATCCACAATGCAGAAAACGCCCTGCATGCTCCCCACGGACGCACACAGCGCATCGCACCTCTTGGTCTCATTGATTCCGGTACCCGAGGGATGCTCTTTTATGGTGGTCTTCACTTTCCCGCGACACTTCACGAACAGGCAGAACCCAACTCTGACCTGACAGATGCTTCGATCTAAACGAGGTTCTTCATGAGTTCCAGAAAACGGCTCCGACTCGGAGAAATGCTTATTCAGGCAGGCCTGCTGCAACAGGACCAGCTTCCACAAATACTCAAGGCCCAGTCACAGTCTTCGCTTCGCCTTGGGCAGTTCCTTGTCCAGAAGGGCTACATCGAAGAACGACAAATTGTCGCGCTCATCAGCCGCCAGCTCAATATCCCTGTCTACAGCCCAGAAAAGTACCCTTTTGACATGGACGCAGCAGAGCTGCTCTCCCCAGAGCTTGCCCAAAAGCACAACGTCGTCCCTATCCGCCGCATGGGGCGCGTGCTAACGCTTGCCATGACAGACCCCACAGACATCAACGCTCTTGATGCCGTGGAAATCGCCAGCAACATGGAAGTTGATCCGCTTATTTGCACGGAGCAGGAACTGACTGAACTTGGACTTGCCACCTACGGAAGCAAGCTGGGCATGCTGTCTGGTGTGCTGGAAGGCATTCAGGACGATGAACCAGAGGAACATGCATCTGGCGAGGATGAAGACGACGATATCGCTGTCGACTCCCTCGAAAGCATGGCCACAGACGCCCCTGTGGTCAAACTGCTCAATTCCATCCTGTCGCAGGCTATGCAGGAAGGTGCAAGTGACGTCCATATCAGCCCGGAGCGCGACTATATCCAGCTCCGTTTTCGCGTAGACGGCAAGCTTCGAGAAATCCCGGCCCCCTCAAAAAAGTTTTTCCTCTCACTGGTCTCGCGCATCAAAATTCTGTCTCACATGGACATTGCTGTCTCCCGTATCCCACAGGACGGCCGCTTTTCCTTCCAGTATGAAAATCAGGAAGTCCATGTCCGTGCATCCAGTCTGCCGACTATCCACGGCGAAAACATCACGCTGCGCCTTTTGGCCCGCAACAATTCCCTGCTGGGACTGGAAGACCTTGGCATGTCCGGGGATGACAAACAAAAACTCATCACCGCGCTTGAGCGTCCGTATGGCATGATTCTCACTACAGGACCGACAGGAAGTGGCAAAAGTACTAGCCTCTATGCTGCACTCACCAAGCTCAACACCCCAGATACCAACATCATCACACTTGAGGACCCGGTGGAATACCGCGTCCCAAAAATTCGACAGGTCCAGCTCAATACCCGGGCAGGAATGACCTTTGCGAACGGTCTGCGTTCCATCCTGCGTCAGGACCCAGATGTCATTCTGGTTGGTGAAATCCGTGACCGGGAAACCGCAGGCATCGCTGTTCAGGCCGCCATGACAGGACACAGACTGCTTTCCACTCTGCATACCAATGATGCAGCTGGAGCGGTGTCCCGTCTTTTGGATATGGGCATTGAGCCATTTCTGGTGGCTTCAACCCTGCTCGTATCCATTGCACAGCGACTGGTGCGCCGCATCTGCCCGCATTGCCGTGAGGAATACACCCCGCCCCGTCAGGCGCTTCGCGCCCTGAATCTGCCAGAAAATCACAAATACTACCGTGGAACCGGATGCAGGCTCTGCCGAAACTCTGGCTATTCCGGGCGAGTTGCCATTTTTGAGATTCTCGAAATTACAGAAGAAATACAGACTCTCATCATGGACCGGGCGTCATCCAAAAAAATCACTCAGGCGGCATTGCGCTCCGGGAACTTCCACACCCTGCAACAGGATGCGGCCCGAAAAGTGCTGGAAGGGGTCACGACAATTGAAGAAGCCGCAAGCAATGTTCTCATTTAGGAAAACTCATGGCGCAGTACACATATAAGGCACTCACAGAGAGCGGAAGCACTCACAGCGGCAGCATTGAAGCCAGCTCACTTTCTGAAGCAAAAACCCGGATTGCAGCAGAAGGCTTTATTCCTCTGGACGTCAAAAAGGCGTCCTCCAGCTCAATCCAGTTCAATGGACTGAACAGGCTTTTTCATCGAGTCAAACCCACAGAGCTTATCCTGTTTACCAAGCAGTTCAGAACCATGATAAGCGCGGGCCTCTCCGTACTGTCTCTTTTGGACGTTCTGGAGCAGCAGACCGAAAATCCGCGTCTCAAAAAAGCCGTCATTGATATTCATTCCGACATCAAAAGTGGCTCAAGTCTGCACGCGGCCTTTGCCAAACACGGTGATATTTTTGACCACCTCTATTGCAGCATGCTGCATGCGGGCGAGATCAGCGGCCAGCTCCCTTCTGTTCTGGAGCGGCTCAGTTCCATCCTCCAGCACGAAAGTGAGGTCAAAAAGCAGATAACCTCTGCCATGACGTATCCCTGCATTGTTCTGACGGCACTTTTCGGGGCATTTCTCTTTTTGCTGACCTTTGTCATTCCGAAATTCATGGGCATCTTTGAGAGTGCAAATATTGCGCTCCCCCTGCCAACCCGAATCTGCATTATCATGTACACGGCGCTCTCTCAGTACTGGATCCTGATTCTCCTCGCACTGGCAGGAGCAGGCGTTGGACTCACCATGTTCCTGCGGCAGGAGCGTGGACAGCTCTGGAAAGATCGCCTCATTCTGCGCATTCCCATTGTCAGCCCTGTTATTCTCAAGGCGGCCATGTCCCGCTTTGCCTCAATTTTTGCGCTGTTGCAGGCCAGTGGCGTTTCCGTCATCAACTCCGTGGACATTCTGGCCGAGACTATCGGCAATGCCGCCATTAGCCGCGTGTTTAAAAGCCTCAAGTCAGAACTTCGCGAAGGCCGGGGCATTTCTGGACCACTGAAAAATTCTCCATACTTTACGCCTCTTGTCATCAACATGATTGCCATCGGTGAAGAGACTGGTAACCTTGACGAAATGCTCAAGGAAGTTGCGGCCCACTATGACTATGAGGTGGATTATTCCGTAAAGCGTATGGCCGACCTGATTGGACCTCTGCTCATTCTGGTTCTTGCAGGTGTCGTTGGCTTCTTTGCTCTCGCCATTTTCCTGCCCATGTGGGACCTCACAAACATCGCGGGGTAGCTTCATGACACACGTCAAAATGAGCGCACGGGTTTTGGTCCCCTTCATTGTTTCAGGACTCTCCATTTTTGCAGTTCTGGTCTATGCCCATGTCCTGCCGCTGCTTTTTGACCTTCCTCATGACCCAGAACTCCGCCTTTTCCTGCTCTGTCTCCTTGTGGGCAGCATCACTTTTTTGGCGTCACTCTTTTCTTTACGCTGGATTACCGGGCCGCTGTTCCGCTTTTTCCGCAAAGCTGAAGACCTTGGCGTCTTGTCTGCCAAACAGAGTGCAGAAGAAACGCACAACAAAACCGATCCGGAAATCTGGGAATCCATGCTCTTGCAGGTAACAGATATTCTTTCCACTCTGGACGCCAGCACCATGTTTCCTGAAATCATCTGCCAAAGCCGAAGCATGCGCGAAGTGCTCACCCAGACCGCCCAGGTTGCCCGCACCGACAGTAGCGTTCTCATCACAGGCGAATCAGGGACGGGCAAAGAACTTATCGCCTCTGGCATTCACAAATGTAGCGCCCGCGCCAAGGGGCCCTTTCTTGCCATTAACTGCGCAGCAATTCCGAGTCAGCTTCTGGAAAGCGAACTATTTGGCTATGAGCGAGGGGCGTTTACCGGGGCAAGCAGCGCCAAACCCGGCAAATTTGAACTTGCCAACAATGGCACGCTTTTTCTTGATGAGATAGGCGACATGCCTCTTGAAACACAGGCAAAAATTTTGCGCACACTCGAAACAGGGGAAATTTCAAGACTGGGAAGCACTTCAACCCGGCACTGCGATGTGCGCATTATTTCTGCCACCAACGCAGATCTCCCCAAAAAAGTAGAAGAAAAGACCTTTCGGGAAGACCTCTTCCATCGCCTCAATGTTTTTCCACTTGCCCTGCCCCCCCTTCGACAGCGCAAGGAGGACATTCCCGCGCTTGTGGACCACTTCCGCAAAAAGCTTGGGCATGAAAGCCCCTGCCCGCCGGAAATGCTCCAGATTTTTCTTGCGCAGGACTGGCCCGGCAATGTTCGGGAACTCAAAAATCACGTTGAGCGAAGCCTTGTTCTGGAAGATGCGCAGCGTTTGACGCCTAGGCACGAAGAACACGTCCCAAATTCTCCAGTTCAGGAGAGCACTGCCCCGCGCGCGGAGCAGGCCAGCGAGCTTGAACACAATGATCTTGATTCATCGCTTGCGGCTATTGAATGTAAAATGATCTGCGCAGCCCTCAAAAGGACCGAAGGAGTACAAAACAGTGCAGCCGAGCTACTGGGCATCAAACCCCGGAGCCTGTGGCACCGGATCAAAAAATATGAAATCGACGTCAACAAATACAAAATAGCTCAGCATCATTAATTTTTTTCTGTAGATGACACAAAAAAAGGGCCACAGAAAAGACACGCCTTTCTGTAACCCGACTCTGTCATGAGGCTCTCCATGCGCAGGAGAAGCGAGTCAGCCTCAGCGCTTAATAAAGCTCACCAGACCGACAACAGCACCAACGATGAACCCAATGGTGTACGGAGTTGAGGACAGCCCAAGGGTCCACCCAAAGTACTGGAAAAGACCTGCACCTGCGAACGCACAGATAAGCAGGATGATAATCCGAATAAGCATAATGCACCTCGCGGTTAAATATAGAGCACCAGAGCGCAGTATACACGAGATTGCGCCTCAATGAAAAGCTGCCTCTGCATCTTTCTGGATGAGGACAAAATCTCCAGTACTTACCCCTGTTTTGTGTTTTTCCTTGGCCGTCTCCTCCCTTTGGGGAGAAACAAAACCAAGGCAACCAATGCTCCAACAGTGGACCCTATGCCGACGGCAGAGAACGGAAGCCCAAAGGTCCACCCAAAATGCTGAAAAATCAGTGCACAGAAAAATGCACAGAGAAAGATAATGATGAAATTCTGAAAAAAGCGCATGGCTCCTCCGTACTGAAAAATGAGATTCACCCATGAGTATACAGGACTTTGCGCAAAAGAGAAAAGTGGAATCACAAGAGACGAGAAAGATAACAGAGCACTCGGTGAAGAAAAAGAGTGCGCCCAAGTGCAGTGAAGGGATGAAAAAAAAGCTACAGGACAGCAGGCGAAGCGGGCGCATAAAAAAAGCCCCCGCAAGCGGGGGCTGTCTCACTAACACATTAAAATCTAGAGGCTTCCATCAGCTTATTGGGGAACGGAATATTTACCCGTGATGCCCGTCGAATCAAGCTTACCGCCTGTCACCTTCACCGAGCATTCACCACTTTTTCCGGTCGCCTCAATTGTGAACTCGTTATCCCCAAGGTCAACAACCAATCCTGTAATTTCTTTACCAGTTGCACTACCACCGGAGTTATCAATAGTACCCGTAGGGCACGCAAATGTCGTTCCATCAAGCACTGATTTAGCATAATCCATCGCACATGTACTCTGCCAAGCAGAAACAATGCCCTTTGCTACAGCCTCCTCAGCTTTTTTCCTAGCATCAAGGAAACGAGGCACAGCGGCAGCAGCGAGGATGCCAAGGATAACGATGACCGCGATAAGTTCGATCATGGTAAAACCGTTTTTCTTACGGGTATTCTGATTCATACTGTTTTCTCTCCCCAAGGGTAACAGGTGTCAATGAAGTCGATGTGTTTTGTCTCAAGGCACGAACTCTGCCTCAGACTTTCCCTCACTTCGATTACGACAGCGACGCCAGCTTTGACGCCACCAATGTGGTCAGCAAAAAGCGCACTGAGCCTTATGCTCAAACGCATCTGCGCTCTTATGCACCACCGGAATAACTGCACGCTCCATGCCATAAGTCCCCTCTTCGGGCTGGTGGAGCGTCTAAAATTTCCCCGATATTTCAGAAAATTGCAAGCAAAATGTAGAGCAGTTATCATTGCTTATAAAACACTGCTCCATTTTTTGGAGATACAGCTCCAAACTTTGATGAAATGCGCTCAATCTGTGAGCTTTCCCCGTGCTGGACGTTCAGTTCACCAGCTTTGCAGCTGACAAAAAGCGCTGCTTCGGGCTACAGTTTGCCAAAGTACTCTGACGCCAAAGGACACACAGATATTCATGAAATCCCAGAAAAGTCATTCACTCGCAGCTCCCGGCTTTCCTCTTGTAAATATTGCCCCACTCGCAGCCCTTGTGGGTCTCCTCTTTTGCATCCTTGCCGCGCTTGACGTTCTTTCGGTGACCTGCGTGAGTTCCGGCTGTCAGGCCTTTCAGGATGTCACCCTGTTTGGCTTTTCGCTCTGGTGGTACGGAGCCGCCTGTTTTGCCGTACTTCTTCTGCTCCTCGCACTCAAAAAATACAGCCTCGCTCGGCACCTTGCGCTCCTTGCAGTTCTTGCTGACTGCTTTTTGCTTGGCTGGATGGCTCTCAGTGTGACCTGTACAAACTGTTTGCTCGGCGGCGGACTTTTTGCTCTCACAGCCCTGTGCCTCTTTTTTGGGCAATTCAAGGTCAACAAAGTAGCAGCAACAGCACTGCTCCTCTGGCTTTTCCTCCTCAGTCCCAACCTCTTTGGCCTTGCCCACGAATTCACCTCCCCTTGGGTGATGGCAGGTCCCAAAGACGCCGTAGTACGCCTTTATTTCTCTCCATCCTGTGGGGCCTGCTTCAAGGCGGTCAGTGACATGTCCCGCATTCAGGGCGGAGCTGCTTTCATCCCTGTCTGTAAGGAAAAACAGGATATTGGACGCATCATTGCCATGACGCAGGCACTGAGCCAAGGCAAACCGCTTCCTGAGGCATTACGTGAAAGCCAAGCTCATACCACTATTCCAGATGACCTGCCTCTTGCAGAAGAGCTTCGATTTCGAATCCGACTTTTTGCAAACAGCGTCCTTTTCAAACGATTTGGAACACAAAGCTTTCCTCTTATGACGATGTCCGGCTGGTACGCAGGGCCACAAAAATCACACACAGGCTCAAAAGCGAAGCACGATGGACAGGATACTTCCCAAAACGACACAAAATGAAGCTGACCCGGTACATATTTTGCTCAGATTTACGGGCAGAGACACAGATTTTTATACATAGAGGATAAGAAATGCATTTGCAGCGACATGCTTCACGCCCCACCTCATGCGCAGGTTTCACCATGCTGGAGCTTTTGGCCATTATCACTCTGCTTGGCATTCTCGCTGTTGCAGCAGTTTCGAGCATGGGAACGCTTTCTGAATCCTCACTCATCGGGCAAACCGAAGTTCTCAAGCGCCACATCCGCTACACCCAGCACAGAGCCATGAGCACGCGCTCGACATGGAAAATCACCGCCAGTGCCAAGAACCATTCCTACGCCCTGTTTCAAGTGCTGGAAGGCGACAAAGATCAGGTACGGCGTTTTCCCACTGAGCAAAGTGACAGCCGAGTCCTTCCTGATGGTGTCACCTTTTCAGAAGATTGGACTATTGAATTTTCTCCACGAGGAGAACCAGAAGTCTCGAAGCTCCAAAAAGACGGACACCAATGGGCGATTCGCCTTTGCCAAGGCAAGGCAAAACGACAGTTCAAGCTGACAGAATTCACAGGCTTTTTGACAGAAACCGAGAGAGTTCCATGATGACGACACGCACACAGCGGGGCTTTACCCTCATTGAACTTATACTTGCCATCGTCCTGCTCGGCATTGTGGCGGCCTTTGGCGCGACACTCATGATGAACATTGCAAGCAAAAGCGCTGTTCCCTATGCACGCGTGACAAGCAGGGCCGCAGCGCAAAGCATTGTGGAATCCATTCAGAATGACTATCGCGCGCAACTTTTTAAGACTCAGGACGCAAAAGAGGCGCTCAAAAAGATACGCGAGACCCTCAGCTCAAAGTATGGCGAAGGCTACACAGCGACGTCACAGTTCATTGATTTTGATGACAATGGAAATGAAATTCCAGACGCCAGCGGCACACTGCTCAAAGTCACTGTGACTGTTGGAGATCAAACCATCTTTTTTCTTTTGACGAGCTAAGGCATGAACACACAGCATACAGCCAATGGTTTCACTCTTATTGAACTCATTGCCGTTATCGTCCTCGTGGGGATTTTAGCAGCAGCAGGAGGCATGTTCTTTGCCGATGGTGCGCGGGGATACATGGCAGTTCGGGAAAGCTCAGACATCAGCCAAAAGCTCGACCTCACCATCATGCGTCTGGAACGTGAGTTTCGTGAATCACTCGAAATAACGAAACATAACGGCTTTACTGACATCTCAAAAATGGTTGCCGAAACTCCCGCTGGTTTTCGTAGCGTTGCCCTCAACGGAGAAACGCTTTTGATGGGAAAGGGAGAAGATTATCCAACACCCAGCGACGGCTATGTTTTAATGGATCATGTCAAAAATTTCTCCATGACGCTCAACTCAGCCAAAGATGAAAAGGCGTCTGCGAGTGAGGATATTTCGAGCATTTCCATAACGCTCAGCTATGCCGCCCAGTATGGGAAAACACAAACCGTGCGCACAACGCTTTTCCTCCGCAATAATGGAAACATTGGCAGCTCCACGCCGCCCCCCGGTGGAGTCACTCCGCCTGAGCCTGGAGACCACTGCTTTGTTGCCACGGCGGCCTGTGGCGGTGATCTTCATCCAATGGTGCGAACCCTGCGCGCCTTCCGCGACGAGTACCTTGCCCCATGGGCTGGCGGGCGAGCCTTCATCTCTGCCTATTACACATATGGTCCATACTTCGCGAACGCCATTGCTCAGCATCCTGTAGCCAAAATCTGTGCCTACATAGCGCTTCTTCCCCTGACTGGACTCGCAGCGCTCCTGCTTTGGTCTCCACTGGGAGGCTTTGCCATTCTGTTGGCCCTCTGTGGAATTTTCTGCATTTCCAAACACGCATACAAGCGAGCACGCCATGTCGCATAAGCACGAGCGGGGAGCGATACTGCTCACTCTTCTTTTGGGAATGGTTTTCCTTGCCGCAGCAGGAGCTGCGATGGCTCCCATGCTGAGCACAAGTGTGGAAGATCAGGCCATCATGAGCCAAGGCTCGCAGGCCTTCTATGTTGCGGAGTCTGGCTATTCTCTCGCCGCAAACAGGTTCCTGCATGCCAAAGATGGCGACAAAAACTCTGCGCTAGCCAAGCTGCACAATACAACTTTTCGCTTCAAAAAAGCAGGGGACAGTCAGCCCACATTTAGCCTTGCGGTCTACCCTCGCTGGCTGACAGTACGGGGAAGCACCGGAGCAGCCGTCACAGCTCAGGTCTTTGGCGGACTTGATACAGAATTCATCGATTCAGCACGAACTTTTTACTGCCCCCAAACAGGGCAGACATATACTCCACGCTCTTTCAACACCTCAACAAGATTGGCAGAAGCAAGATCCTCCACCAATACCCACAGCTTTACGCTCCAGCTTGATACGCAAGGGCACGGACTCAGCCAAGGCGACGACCTTTTGCCCGCTGCGCTCCCTAGCTCTCGCATCATAAAGAAAAATGCATCTCTCCAGCTCTCCACGGGTGCACAGGCTTTCCCCCAATATGGCGGCGTGTTTCGCGTTCAGGGCCTTGAAGGCGCATGGACATATACGAAACGCGAGGAAAACACTCTAACCAATATTCGTTCAGCAGCTGCGCCAACAAAGACTTTTGAGCCTGTTACAATTCCAGATAACACGCATGTCTTTCTTGATAAATTCGTGGCTGTCGAAAGCACAGGCACAACTCGCTTTGGAAGCTATACCCTGCGTTATGCAGTGCCCATTGGCTGGACATATGAAAGCTCTGAGGCACCCAAAGAAGTTGTACTTTATGAGAATTTTAAGGACGACACGGGTGGATTTTCCAGTGATGGAACACCACGCCCATACACATCCGAAGGAAAACTCAAGCTCCAGCAAAAAGGCGAAGTGCTGTACTCACCTCGTGACAACACTCTAAGCTATGCCAATATTAAAAAGGCCAACAATGGCTGCCTCAACTACGATGCCCAAGTCAAAATTGGCTTTAATCTAAACAATACAAACCAAATTAAAAACATTTTCACAGGCTTAAGCTTCAGGCTTTCAAACGGGAATGGGAACTATGGTTTCTCCCTCATTGGGGACAACGTTCTTAAAGACTTCCTGAACAATCCCGGATCACTGACGAGAAATACACTCTATCTTGTTTTGTGGAAAAAGACAGGAAACCGCTACTCTGTCATTGCCTGCGACGAATGGAGCGAACCATATTTTTTGACAAATTTTTGGGGATTTAGAACGTACTTTACTCCCAACGGGATGGCTTTGGCGGTCCGTGTCACAGAAGGCTACGCCGCCCATTTTTCTCTCCAAAGCGGTCAAAGTATGCCTACCACGGGAACAACATTGAGCTGGAATGGAGGTAAAGCCAAACTCGCCCGAGAACCAGCGTATTCCCAAGGATATTTCTACATGACCGACTCTCCTCGCGCTGGGGAACTCCTTATGACGCTGCCCTCTGGGACACAAATTCCTCAGGGGACTGTCACGGCTAAATTTCACACTCCTGAAGGAGATTCTGGGACTCTCATCCTTTCAAACACCTCAAGCACAAAAACAAATGTCGTAGACTGCTTTTACGGCACTCAGTACAGCTCTACGAGAGTGAACTGGGCCCCATGGTCAATCTATCTGTGGACGGGACGAACTCGCTATAAATACCCATATGGAACACTCACCTGGCCCAAAGAAAACTGGATTGATCGAGGAGAGATTGTCTATGATTATTGGGGAAGATTATTAGGTTTTCAGAGGAGTCCGACACACTTTACACCACTACGTTTCCATACAGAGATACTTCCTGCTCACTACGTCAACACAACGGAGCCTCAGTATCTTACCCTGCTTGATTCTTTATCTTACACCAGTGGGACTTCGCAGTCGCAAGAGGTGGGGATCCATAATTACAGTCACTTTGGACCGGGGCGTGTCAGTTTTGACGATTTTTCCATCAGAGCTACAGCCCGACCAGGTTCCCAAAGCAGCGGCTTCACCGCCCCCATTGTTATTTCGCAATAAAAAAGGCCCTCGAATGAGGGCCTTTTTTCTTCTCTCGCACTAGGGACAAAAAAACACAGAGCACCTGCACCCACGTTTTTCCTCTCGCCTATCCTTGAACAGCAAAAGATCTTCGGATGCGCATGCAGGACGTCCACCCCTAGCAAGGACGCCACGCACAGTGCTCTGTGTACTCTGTATTATTCCACCCAATTCAGGGTTCGATCAACTGCTTTTTTCCAGCCACGATAGCCCTGTTCCCGGGTTTCTTCTTCCATGCGTGGCGACCACGTCCGGTCTTCCTGCCAGTTCTCAATCAATTCACTTCGCTCGTTCCAGAATCCAGAGGCAATGCCTGCGGCATACGCGGCGCCAAGGCAGGTGGTCTCTGCGACGCTCGGACGAGTCACGGGGACATTCAGGACATCCGACTGAAACTGCATCAAAAGTTCATTGCGGACCATTCCACCATCGACCTTGAGGCTCGTCAGTGGCACTCCAGAATCCCTGTTCATGGCTTCCACAATGTCCCGCGTCTGGTACGCCGTAGCTTCCAGCACAGCGCGAGCAATGTGATGTTTGTTCACGTAGCGGGTCAGGCCTGCAATCACGCCACGGGCATCAGGTCGCCAGTATGGAGCAAAAAGGCCAGAAAATGCTGGCACGACATACACTCCGCCAGTATTTTCCACCTGCTTGGCCAGCTCTTCCACCTCGGCCGCATCTTCAAACATTCCCATATTATCGCGCAGCCACTGCACCAAAGCGCCAGCAATAGCAATAGAGCCTTCCAGACAGTAAGACGGCTGGCGACCACTAAACTGATAGGCCACGGTAGTAATCAAACCATGCCGTGACGGAATAGGTTCGTGTCCTGTGTGCAGGAGCAAAAAGCACCCTGTCCCATACGTATTTTTTGCTTCGCCGGGTGTAAAACAGGTCTGCCCCACTAACGCGGCCTGCTGGTCACCAACAGCGCCACAGACAGGCACACGGGCCTGCAACGGACCATGTTCATCCGTTGAACCCCATGTTGCTGCGTCGGATGAAGGAACAATCCGAGGAAGCATCTGGCGCGGGACACCCATAATTTTCATGATGTCTTCATCCCACTCCAGCTTTTTCAAATCCATCAGCATGGTTCGGCTGGCATTGGTCACGTCCGTGACATGCGCACCGCCCTTGGGTCCACCAGTCAGCCACCAGATGACCCAGGTCTCCATCGTACCAAACAGGGCATCGCCCCGCTCTGCGGCAGCCCGTGCTTCTGGAACATTCTCCAGAATCCACTTGATCTTTGGTCCAGAAAAATATGTTGCAACAGGAAGGCCAGTCACCTCACGAAAACGATCCTGTCCGCCATTTTCCATGAGTTCCTTACAAATCTCATGCGTTCTTGTGCACTGCCAGACAATGGCGTTGTAATACGGCTTCCCTGTAAGGCGGTCCCACACAACCGTGGTTTCACGCTGGTTGGTGATGCCAATTGCCGCAAGCTGCGAGCCTTTGATGCCAGACTTGAGCAAAGCTCCGCGGATGACCTCCTGCGTATTGGCCCAGATCTCCAAAGGATCATGCTCAACCCAGCCAGGTTCAGGATAGATCTGCTCATGTTCCTTCTGGTCCAGTCCAACAATTCGGCCATTTTTATCAAAAATAATAAACCGCGTACTCGTCGTTCCCTGATCGACTGCTCCGATGTATTCGGCCATTGCTCTTCCTCCGCTGTTCGTTATCTCATCCCGTTCCGGGAAGCATTGTCTGAGGGACGCCCCCCGGCGCACCGCAGACAAAGATCCCCGAAAAAACGGGCCGGTTTCCCGGCCCGTCATCGTGTTTACTGCTGGGCACGCCAGTTTTTGATCATCTCATCATAGGAGATGGTCTCGCCCTTTTCATCAGGACGTTCAGGCTTTGGTGCGCCAGGCTGGCTCAGCCAGTACTCTCTGCTCTTCTTGGGGTTGAGCTTCGGAGAATACTTGGGCAGACGCAGCTTACTCATCAGCTCGTCCATCTTGTAGGCCAGCTTGTCCATTGCTTCCTGCGGGGTGGCTTCGCCAGTGACGACCAGCGAAACATGCTTCCACCACTGCTCAGCAAGCAGAGGATAATGCGGCGGATTCGGGCCAGAGTCAGTCCACAGCTTTTCAACAGGAGACTTATAGAAGGTCACGATACCACCGTAGGTTCCCTTCTCCTCTTCTTTGGCGAGGTAGTCAGAGAACACAGTCGACTTACGGATGGGGGTACGGCCAACGACAAACTTCTTCAGGCAGACAGTCTTGGAAATGCAGAACTGTGCCCAAAGCCACGCAGCCTTGCGCTCGTCGCCTTTAACGGACTTTTTCAGCAGGGTCCAGGAACCAGCATCATGATAGCCAACCTTCATGCCTTCGTCCCAGTACTTGCCGTGAGGTGTCGGAGCAACACGCCAGAGCGGCTTGCCGTTTTCATCGGTTACAGGGCTGGAAGGATCATTGAATGCCGGGTCAGAAAGCCAGGTAATGTACTGGAAGATACGCTGGGCAACGTTGCCGCGAGACGGAGCAGGTCCAGCCTCAGACCATGTCATGGAAGCAGCGTACGGCGGAGCATACTTTTTCAGCCATTCAACGTACTTGGTTGTTGCATACACAGCGGCAGGGCCGTTGGTTGCGCCACCACGTTCAACAGAAGCACCAACAGGGATCTTGTTTTCGCAACGGATGCCCCATTCATCAACGGGGTAGCCATTGGGAAGCCCCTTGTCGCCAGCACCAGCAATAGACAGCCATGCGTCAGTGAAGCGCCAGCCAAGAGACGGAGACTTCTTTCCGTAGTCCATGTGGCCATAGACTTTCTGACCATCAATGGTCTTGCCGGTAAAGAATTCTGCGATGTCTTCATACGCCTGCCAGTTCACCGGAACACCCAGCTCGTAGCCGTACTTTTCCTTAAATTCTTTCATGAACTGAGGATTGGTAAACCAGTCATAACGGAACCAGTACAGGTTCGCGAACTGCTGGTCAGGCAACTGGAGCTGGCGGCCATCATAATCCTGACCAAATTCAGGATTCAGGAAGTCAGGCATGTCCAGATACGGGTTGGTCACGACTTTGCCTTCGCCAGCCATGTATGCATTCCAGTCCAGAGCGCTGTCCAGACGGAGGTGCGTACCAATCAGGTCGGCGTCGTTCACAAAGATGTGATAAATCGGTCGGTTGGTCTGAATCTGGCGCTGGATGCGGTCAACGACCTCACCTTCGCCAATGATGTCGTGGGTCACCTTGATGCCAGTCAGCTCATAAAAAGCCTTGGTCAGCACCTCAGATTCCCATTTGTGGGTTTTGATACCTTCTGCAACAGACTTGATTTCCATGCCCTTAAAGGGCTTGGAAGCGTTCACAAACCATTCGAGTTCTTTCCGCTGAGCGTCTTTGCTTACTGCGCAGGGCTGGAAATATTCCACCCATTTTTCAATGACTTCGCCCTTGTTTTCCTGTGCCTGCACAGGAAGCGCAAAAACAAAGCCCATGGAGATTGCAGCAAACAGACATACAAATCGTTTTAGCATGTCCCAAGTCTCCTTCGTTGAATTCCGGTTGTGGACATCAATCCCAATATCTTTTCACCACTAAACGAGCTTGAACCTCCTCTCAAAGAAACCACACAGTACGGTAGCGACAGGCCACCGCAGGCCTAGCCCCAGCGCCCCTGAATGAGGCCCCAGGCGACTGCAAGAAACGTCGGGATCAGCAACATGCTGCCCCCAGCGATTCCAAGCCAAACAAGGAAAATGAATATGGCTGACATGATGCCAATAAAGAAACGATCGCCACGACGGGTGATGATCGGATAAAACCCCTTTCGCGGAATACTTGGCGAAACAACGTCCCAGACTGTCATGCAGAACAGGGCAAAAAACAGCCCACCGATGGCAAGCCCCGTCGGCACAGTCCAGTACATCCACGCCGTTTGCTCAGAAATCCATTCCCACATGTGCTAGACCCTCCCAAGGGCAAAGCCCTTTGCCATGTAGTTCCGGACAAAATACACCACAATAGCGCCGGGAATAATGGTCAGGAATCCTGCCGCCGCAAGAAGCCCCCATTTCACACCCTCGGCACCAATACCCACAGTCAGCTGCACCACAGCAGGCTTGGCATTGGTCACGGTCAGGGCCTTGGCCAGAATCAGCTCAACCCATGAGAAGGTGAACGCAAAGAACGCGGTCACGCCAATACCGGGACCAATAAGCGGGAAGAAAATCTTCCGGAAGAACTGTGGGAAGGTGTAGCCATCCACAAAAGCTGTTTCGTCAATCTCGCGCGGGATTCCGGACATAAAGCCCTCAAGAATCCAGATTGCCAGCGGGATGTTGAACAGGCAGTGAGCCAAAGCAACGGCCCAGCAGGTGTCGTAGATGTGCAGCAGGTAATACAGCTCGGTAAACGGCACCATAAATACAGCCGCAGGCGCCATGCGGTTCGTCAGAAGCCAGAAGAACAAGTGGTTGCTCCCCCGGAACTTCCAGCGGGAAAAGGCATACGCACCCGGCACTGCTGCCGTCAGGGTAATCACGACGTTCAGGAACACGTAGGTGAGTGAGTTCATGAAGCTAGAACGCCAGAATGGATTCGTAAAAATTTCCTTGTAGTTATCAAAGGAAATTTCGTGCGGATAAAAGGTGAGTTCCTTCAAAATCTCCACGTCAGTCTTGAGTGACGTGATAATCATCCAGTAAATCGGGATAAACAGCAGAATAAAGTACAGCGTCAGCGCTATTGAGCGTTTGCGAAGCTTCATGACTCTTTCCCTCCCTGCTCGGAGCTGTTCATTGCCTGGAAGAAGAAGAAACTGAACATGATGACAATAAACAGATAGATGATGGACACCGCGCCAGCGTATCCAAGCTCGTAGGATTCTGCCTTACGTGCAACCAAAAGGCTCAGGAAAGTTGTGGAACTTCCCGGACCACCACCAGTCAGGGACAGCGGCTCTGCGTAAATCTTGAATGAGTCCATGAAGCGAAGCAGAACAGCCAAAATCAGAACGGGCTTCAGCTTGGGCAGCGTCACGTAGCGGAAAGTCTTCCATGCTGACGCGCCATCAATCTCTGCGGCCTGATAATAAGCATCCGGAATGGCCTGCAAGCCTGCAAAGGACAGCAGGACAACCAGCGGCGTCCAGTGCCAGACATCCAGAATGAAAATGGTCAGCGGTGCATCAATGGGGTCAAGGGCGACGTTGTACGAGTAGCCAAAGAGATCAAGGAAGCCCGGAATGACGCCAATGGAAGCCTGCGTGAACAGACGCCAGATAATACCCACGACGTTATACGGAATAAGCAGCGGGATACCCAGAAGCACCAGACTCACCGCAAGGCCAATTCCTTTTCTGGGCATGGCCATGGCAATGGCGATTCCCAGCGGAATTTCCACCAGCAGCACCATAGAACTAAAGCAGAGCTGACGGGCAAAGGCCCACCAAAACGCGCTGTCGTGGAGCACTTCCACGTAGTTTTCAAAGCCAACAAACTCCGGCAATGAACCGGAAAAGATGTAATGGACGGAATAGTTTATGACGGTCATCAGTGGCACAAAGGCACTGATTGACATGAGAATCAAGGTGGGGATCAAGAAGATCCATGCCCTGTTTTTCATGGAACACCCCCTAAGCGAGGTTGAATTTTGGACTACACAAGACGGTGACCATCTTCAAAAAGCTTCACTCCCCGCTCCGGGAAGTGCACGCCGATGGTATCTCCCTCCCGCGGTCCAAAATTCTCTGGGGCGCGGGCCTTAATCTGCACATCACCATTTGTCAGGGTCAAAATCCTGTAGGCACCAGTGTTCTCCACAACGGAAATCCGAAACGGGACACAGCCAGAATCATCCGCACAGTCATGTGGTTCGATGAATTCCGGGCGCACACCAAGCTCCAGATCTCCCTGTGCATCCTGCAAAAGATCCCGCAGCTCGGCATCCTGTACCGGAATGGAGAAGGGACCACAGTTCAGCCCAATATCATCAAGGCTGCACGACAGGACATTCATCCCCGGACTCCCAATAAAGTAGCCAATAAAGGGATTTTCCGGATCGTCATGCAACAGCTTTGGACTGCCTTTCTGGACCAGCTCCCCATCCCGGACCACCGTTACGTCGTCGGCAAAGGTCAGGGCTTCGTGCTGGTCATGCGTCACGTAAATCATGGTCTTCTGGAGTGAGACCTGAACCTCGCGCAGCTTGCGTCGCAGTCCCCACTTGAGCTTGGGGTCAATGACGGTCAGCGGCTCGTCCAAAAGGACCGCAGCAGTGCTTTCGCGAATGATGCCACGTCCAAGCGAGATTTTCTGCTTATCCGCAGGGTTCAGCCGGGAGGAATGAATCTTGAGTTTTTCCTCAAGGTCCAGAATTTTTGCCACTTCGCGGACTTTGGAGCGGACTTCCCCTTCCGGGGTTCCCTCGTTGCGAAGCGGAAAGGCCAGATTGTCAAAGACATTCATGGAGTCATAAATCACCGGGAACTGAAAGACCTGAGCAATGCCCCGCTCGCGAGGAGTCAGGCCCGTCACATCCGTCCCATCAATGAGAATCTGCCCCTTGGTCGGGCTGGGCAAAAGCCCGGAAATCAGGTTGAGCAAGGTGGTCTTGCCACATCCCGAAGGCCCAAGAAGCGCGTTTGCACTTCCATCTTCCCAAACAACAGACAAATCCCGAACGGCCCACTTACGCTCACTCTCTGGCGTTTCCGGCGGGTCGTAAGAATGGGAAACATTCACCAGTTCGACTTTCGCCATAGTTCTCTCCTCCTCGTGGACCTATTCCACAAAAGTTTTCACCACCAGAGCCTTGCTGTCCGGGTCAAAGAGGAACAGCCGGTGTGGGTCCATGTAGAGATTGACCTCCGTCCCAATCCGGTGCCGGTGCACCTCTTTTTGCAGCACAACCAAAGGCTGATCCGCAAAACAACAGTGCAGCTCCGTATCGGAACCAATGGTCTCGGACAGGCTGACCTCAGCCTTCAGCGGCACAAGATCATCCCGAATTTTCACGGTGTGAATGTTGTAGGCTCTGATGCCCACCAGATAGTCAGAAAGCTTGAGTTCTTCCGAGAAGTGCGACACGTCCACATCAAGCCCCTGTCCCAGATGCAAAATGCTTCGCCCGTCATCATGGGTCAGGGAACCGCGAAGCAGGTTCATGGTGGGATAACTAAAATAGGCTCCGACTTCGGCCCGCGACGGATAGCGGTAGACCTCACGCAGGGGGCCAAACTGCAGAATCTCGCCGTCTTCCATGTAGCCAACATGCGTTGCCATCGACAGCGCATCAACAGGCTCAGGCGTGGCATAGACAACCACACCACCCTTTTGCGACAAAATCTTTTTCAGCTCGCCACGCAGCTCCTCACGGAGCTTGTAGTCAAGGTTTGCAAGCGGCTCATCAAGAAACGTAAACTTTGCCTCCTTGATGAGCGCACGGGCAATGGCTGTCCGCTGCTGCTGACCACCACTGATTTCTTCCGGATAATGCGTCAGCACCTGTGAAAGCCCCAACAGCTCTGCATAGGTCTGCACCTTTTTATCCAGTTCTTTTTCCGGAAGCTTTTTCCCTTTGCCAGCCCGCAAAGGCGATGCAATGTTTTCATAGACCGTCAGCGACGGGTAATTCACAAACTGCTGGTAAACCATGGCAACAGGCAACTTCTGCACCGGCTCGTTTGTCACGTCGTGTCCGTCAAAATACACACGGCCACGCGTTGGCTTGTCGATACCGGCAAGAATTCGCAACAGCGTTGTCTTGCCTGCTCCAAGGCCTCCGAGCATCGTCACGAATGCACCATCCTCAACCTCAAGCGTGAGGTCCTTCAGGACATCAACGCCGTCAAAGGTTCTCGTCACATGCTCGATTCGTATGCCCAACGTGCCATTCTCCTTTCTTCCCGGAGGGTCACAGCTCAGAGGAGCGCCTCCGTTCAGACAGCCTGTTCGCGTAATGCCGCAACAGCCCTCTGCGCTGTTGCAACGGCCAGTCCAGTCCCACAGCGGGAACGAATCCAGTCCTGATACCCAAGAATGGACCCTGCCGCATAGAGATTGGGATAGACTGGCTGACCATCCACCCCGACAGGCCGACATGCATCATCCACCTGCACCCCGGCCCTATTCAGTTCATGCCCACGAAGGTCAAAATATTCCAGACGGTGCCACATGGAGCGCCCTTCTGGCTGATGCACAGGCAAATCCAGAATGCTCTCCCGTATGCCCGTCCGCCTTGCCTGCAAGCCGCCACCCAAAAAGCGGCCTGTGGCCAAAAGCAGGTTCTTTGCCTCAACCCGACACTCCAGCTCTCTGGCACCACAGTCCAGTGTCCACCCATTCCCGCCCTGCCGAGCCTGCAAAACCTTGTGCCGCGGGAGCAGCATCACACCACGAGCCGACAGGGCCAGTTCATACGCCTCACGAAGACGAATCCCCGGTACTGACGGTGGCATGGACGGAATTTCAAACACAGGACAGCCAAGCAGCTCTGCCATGTTGTGACACACAGCGTCACAGTCATGGATACCAAGCATTGCAGGCATCCCCACAAACTTGGCGTCTGCCAGATGAGGGCGCAGCCGCTCTGCCAGCTTTTCACAGGCACCGGGGACTTCCATCGCCCGTGCCATATGCTCGGCATAGACTTCACTACGGCCTTCCATTCCCGGAAAATCACAGCTCACAGCCCGAATGTTTGGACGGCGCGAAGAAAGCACCGCCGCAAACTGCCGGGCGGAAAAGCCCTTGAGACCTGCAAAGCTCACCACCAGACAGGGGAGCGAACTCTGGAGCATATCCACTCCGGCGCGCATGGTCTGGGGAACCGCCCACGTTGTTTTGGGCAGGCCCGACATGGTGCAGGCCTGAAAATTAGAATCCCCCGCATCCGCATACGGCAGCCCGGCTTCCGCCGTGAACTGCAAAAACTCCCGCATGGCGCTTCGAATTTCCGTCGGGGTACACCGGGCGTAGGGATGGGCAGGCTCTCTGGCAGACAGCTCTTCCACTCCTGCCCACGGATCGGAGAGAGGCGTGGTGTTGCCGCGTTCAGCATAGCCCAGCACGTCAAAATAGCCGCTCGTAAAGACCAGCCCGCCAGTGCTTCCACACAGCACCACAGACAGTCCTTCCTGCGCAGCAAAATACGCGCTGGCAACGCCAGCCAGCCCACAGCCCGCAACCGCAAGATCGACCTGCACGTTCTGCACTGGTCCCTGCGTCATGAAGTCCCTCCCCGGTCTTCAAAATTATCCAGCCCCATCAGGCCACAGTGCACGGCTTCGGCAAGCTCGGCCTGCGCAAGCTGCGTTCCCCACAGCACGGAACGCTGTCCCTTAAAGCGCTCTCCAAAAAATTCCCGCATACGCTGTAGCCCAGTTTCCGACTGAAACACGCCTTCGTCATAGAGATATGACCCAACGCGAATGCCACAGAATGCCCCCTGACAAGCGCCCTTCCCGACCCGACTCCGCAGGCCAATAGCCCGCAACGCTGGCTCGGAAGCGTACTCCTGACAGGAACTCACAATGGTATCCACGGTGCTTTTGGGCACCATTTCGCACTCGCACAGGAGTTCGTCACCATGCGCGTGAGCCGTGAGCCACTCTTTGGGAGTCAGGCCCGGTTCTGTCCACTGACAGCGACGGGTTGAGGGCAAAGCCTCAGTTCGCGTCAGACAGGGCGCGTCCACGCCAAGATGTTCGCAGACAACATCAGCAGTCTTCTCGGCCATGAGGCGATAGGTGGTCAGCTTGCCACCGGCAACAGTCATAAAATTTGTGATGCCCGAACGGGCGTGATCGAAAATCTGAAAACCGCGACTGGCGTTGCGGTCACTAGACTCGCCACCACTTTCGATGAGTGGCCGAACTCCGGCATAGGCCCGGATGTAGCGGGTTAAGCCAAGAAGAGGCATCATCCCCTGCCCTTCTTCGATGTTCTCATCAACTTCGGCCATACTCGGGCGAATTTCATCGAGTGTGTCGAGCCGAACAGAGGTTGTTCCAAGCACGGAAACCGTTCCACCGGGAACGAGTATGTCGCCATTTCCCGGAGGCCGGAGGCGATTGATGACACGATGCGACAGGCGCTCGTGAGTCACGAGCAAGGTTCCCTTGGAATAGCGAAGCGGAATATGCGCCCCGGCAAGTGCAGCAATCTCACCGCACCAGGCACCAGCAGCACTCACCACAATTTCCGGTTCCACCAGCACCTCTTTTCCGGTCCGCACATGGCGGAACAGCACAGAGCGAACGTTCCCGTCCTCAATGTCAAAACGCACAGCCCGGTGCCGACGCATGTAGATGCTGCCGAGGTCACGGGCCTGCGTCAGATTCTCAAGGGAAAGCCGGAAAGGATCTACTGAGGCGTCGTGCACGGCATACACAGCTATGGCATCCGGAGACAGATGAGGCTCCATCTCGTGAGCCTGCGCAAGATCGACAGGCTCGCACGGAACGCCAGCATTGGCGCAGGCAAGGGGGAAATCTGCTATGTAGCTTTCATCATCGCCTTTGACGGCAACAAAAAAGCCCCCGGTATCTTCAATACACTGGGGGGCAAGACGCCGGAGGATGTCCGATTCTTCGCGACATTCCGCAGCAGAATGGGGATCAGAAGAAACATAGCGGCCACCACTGTGCAAGAGTCCGTGGTTTCCACCAGAGGCACCAGCATTAATGTCACCCATTTCGGCGACAACGCAATGCACACCGCGCAAGGCAAGATCCCGAGCCAAACCAGTTCCGGTAACGCCTCCGCCGATTATGAGCACCTGTGTTTGCATTTTACCCTCTGCGACAGTTTTTTAACACGCAGTTTTAGATTACAAATGCCTAATCAAATGTACATGATGCATCAGTTTAGTCAATACTCTTCTTCCGTTTCGCCTTCCTCAATGTATTTTTTCTGTCAATTTACGCTCATGGGTGACAAAAAGCCTCCACCCATGCTACAGTGTGTCAAAATACACACACAAAACAAGTATGTTAGATATGCACGAGCGCACAAAAAACGCAGCAGAAAGCCCTGATTCGTCGCAGTCTCAACAGGTTTTGGACGCGGCCAGAAAAGCAGCCCTGACCAAACGGCAGCAGCATATTCTGGACACAGTTCTTCAACGCGGTTTTGTGTCTCTGGAAGAGCTGGGAAAACTCTTCAAACGCTCGACCCAGACCATGCGGCGAGACATCAAATTCCTCTCCCAGCAGGGCCTTTTGCGGCGCTATCATGGCGGAGCTGCCCCCCCAACCGTGGCGCACAACACGGCGTATGGCATCCGGCGCGTTCTGTGTGGCACAGAAAAAAACGCCATTGCCAAAGCGCTTGCAGCTCAGATTCCAGACAGCTCGTCTCTTTTTCTGGACATTGGAACAACGTCGGAGAGCGTGGCCGCAGCGCTGGAAGATCATCACAGCCTGCGGGTTATCACCAACAACCTGAACGTGGCAGCACAACTCTGCCACCACGACGACTTTGATGTCATTGTCGCTGGTGGCGTGGTACGAGGGCGAGATCATGGCGTAACAGGCGGAGCCACCGTCGATTTTCTCAACCAGTTTCGTGCAGACTATGGCATCGTGACCTTGAGCGGCATTGATGAAGATGGCACCCTGCTCGACTTTGACCTTCAGGAAGTCCGCATTGCCCGCACGATCATGTCCAATTCCCGGCAGGTCATGCTGGCTGCTGACCACACCAAAATTGGCCGGGGGGCCATGATGCGCCTTGGCCATCTCTGTGAGGTGCACGATTTCTTTACAGATCGCCTCCCGCCGCGACACCTGCTGAAAATTCTCGAACAGGCCAGCGTCCGGCTGCATGTTGCGCCGGAAACATCCTGTGCAAGTTAAGGAGTCTTTCCCATGAGCAGTGCCTCCACCAGTTCCCTGCACAGCTCCCGTTTTCGGGATCTTTCCCGCTCACTTTTCCCCAAGGACGGCAGTTTTGACAGCTGCCTGACCTGCGGCATGTGTTCCTCGGCCTGCCCGGCCAGTGGACTGGAAGACATGGACCCCAGAAAATTCGTTCGCATGGCCAATCTTGGAATGGACCATGAACTCTGCACCACCCCGTGGGTCTGGATGTGTACCATGTGCCGCCGCTGTGTTCATGTCTGCCCCATGCAGATCGACATCCCGGCGCTGGTCTATGAAGCGCGGGCCTCATGGCCCAAAGAATCCCGCCCCAAAGGCATCATGGGGTCCTGTGCACAGGCACTGCGCACCGAAGGAAACAGCGCAATGGGAGCAAGTTCCGAAGACTTTTCTTTTGTGGTGAACGACGTGCTGGAAGAAGTGCACGACACACAGAAAGGACAGGAAGAACTTGTTGCCCCCATCGACAAGAAGGGCGCCAAATTCTTCCTGAATCAAAACTCCCGGGAGCCAGTCATGGAACCCGACGAGATGGTCCCGCTCTGGAAAATTCTGGATTACGTTGGTGCAGACTGGACCTACGGCTCTGTTGGATGGGCCGCAGAAAATTACTGTATGTTTGCCGCAGACGACGCGGCGTGGGAAAAAATCGTTCGAGACAAGGTCAGCGCGGTGGAGGAGCTGGGATGCCAGATATGGCTCAACACTGAGTGAGGCCACGAATTTTACGCAGTCCGGGCCGGACTGCACAAGTTCAACATCACGCCTCACTTTTCGCTGGAAAGCATTATCAGCTGGTATGCACAGTGGATTCGCGAAGGAAAACTGCCTGTCAATTCGGACTGGAACAGGGAATCACGTTTCAAATTTACGGTACAGGACCCCTGCCAGCTCGTGCGCAAAAGCCTTGGCGACCCCATCGCCGAAGACCTGCGCTTTGTAACAAAAGCCGTTGTTGGTGAAGAAAATTTCGTCGACATGTACCCAAACCGCTCGAACAACTACTGCTGTGGCGGTGGTGGCGGCTCGCTTCAGGCAGGCTACACCAAAGAGCGCCGGGAATACGGAGCCTTCAAGGTCCAGCAGATTCTGGCAACCGGGGCCGACTACGTCATAGCCCCCTGCCACAACTGCCACTCCCAGATTCATGATCTCTCTCATGCTTCTGGCGGCAACTGGTACACCGTCCACCTGTGGACACTCATCTGCCTCTCTCTTGGACTCCTTGGACCCAATGAGCGCAGTTACCTAGGACCAACACTTCAAAATTTCTGTCTCTAATTTTGGGCAGTCATTCTCGTGGGAACCGAGGGAATCTCTTACCCCTCCGAGGGATGCTCTCGGCTCCCCCCTCCTTACGCAGCAGAAAGTAGGCAGCACGCACGGCAACGCACCCTGCATTGACAGCAATTTCCTGCCATTATAAAACAGCACATGCACACTGTAGAATCCGAGCTGGTTCTTCCAGTCACACTGCATGATGACAACTTTGAACGAAGCCAGGAAGCTCTGGAGCTTCTGGTGGCACATCTTCGTGCAGTTCGGGATGCCTACAACAAAGCTATTCGCGAGCACGGGAAGCACTACTACGCAGACACCCCACCGCAGCTTCCAGCCCCAGCCCCAGACTCCTCACACGATGAATGCGAACGCTGGAGCACCCTGCTTTTTGAGCCGGCCCGCTCCCGACTTTCTCCAAAGCTCCGCAAGCGGCTCGCCGCCCGCTTTTGCAAACGTCTTCGCCGGGCAATGCAGCACAGCCCCTCAGGAATACCTGAGCCACCCCGCATGTTTTTTGGAGGCTACCTTCCCCTTCCGCTCGACCAGCTCACGCTCTCGCACCCATCCCCGTCACTCTTTCTTTTTGAATTTTCGGTCTACCTTCACAGTCCAAATGCGTCAGTTTCTGTAAACCCTCTCTCCAAAATCCCTTTCTATGAGAAAAAAACCCTGCTTCGCGTACGAAGAACACCCGAACCTGACAGTCTTTCCCGAAAAAGCCTTGAGCTTCTCTTTGCGCAGGAAGCGCCGCTTCTGAACGCCCACCTTGAAGAGCACAAAAACACACTCACTCTGCACCTGCTGACAGCCCTCCCAGTGCCCAACGACTAAGCCCCTCTTTTCTCATATTTTTTATATTTTTTCAGAAATGCCAAAAAATATTTTGGATGGAATTTCAAACAGTTTCATTTAAGATATTTGTTATTGCTGGTCATTTTTTGTCATTTGAAGATATTTTCAACGGCAAATTTGGAAAAGACAGCCCGAAAAGACTTACCCAGAGTTTTGCACACCAGAACCCGCCATTCCTCGAGAGTGTCCTTGACAAAGAAGAGAAAAGGCTCTTAGCCATTCTTCAAGCATCTGATGCAAACACTTGCACAAATGCAGCATGCTGCCTCATCACTCTTTTTTTGTTTTCTGTTGCCATATGTGCGTATGGCAACTCTTTTGACATGGAGGATTTTCATATGAAGGGGGCATGTCTTAAACTTTTCTGTCTTTCCTGCGCCATTTTTCTTATGGCCGGGACAGCTCAGGCAAAAGACAGCGAAGATGTATTTACACTTGGCGAGATCGTTGTAAACAGCGAAAAGCCCGGCGTTAAAGACATTTCTATCCACAACGTCATTGATGCTAAAGAAATTGAAGCCATTGGCGCAAAAAACCTTGTCGATGCCCTGCACTACGCTCCTGGCGTTTACATCGGCACGGGCCGCAAAAACCAGCCCAACATTTCTATTCACGGCTTTGACCAGTCCCGTACACTGATTCTGCTGGATGGTATTCCTTACACAGAAAGCTATTACGGCAAGCTGGACCTGCGTCAGATTCCCTCATCCATCATTTCACGCATCGAAATCACCAAAGGCGCACCGTCTGTTCTCTATGGTGCCAACTACCTTGGTGCAGTCATTAACGTCATCACCAAGAAAGGCACACAGGACCCCTCTCTTGATCTGACTGGTGAAATGAGCGATGCAGACACCTACCGCGTTGCAGCTGCCCATGCGAACACCGTGGGGAACGTCAACTACTGGTTAAGCTACGAGCGCAGTGCTTCTGACGGCTGGTGGCTCTCTGACTCCTACGACCAGAAAGACGGTGTTATCGAAGAAAAGCATCGCCCAGATACTCCGGCAACGCTGGAAAACGGTGGTCTCCGCGATCATTCTGACTATGACCGCCAGACGGTCTGGGGTCGTGTGGGTGTGACGCCGACCGAAAAAAACGCCTTTTATCTGAGTGCATTCTACACCTCGTCCAACTACGGCATCCCGGTAAACGACGAGCAGGCATTCATTAAGCACGGCTTCTCTGACATGGCCGAAGTTGAAGACTATGCCGACTGGGGCTTTGACTTCAACGGCAGTCAGGAAATCACTGACTACCTGAAACTCCGTGCCCTGCTCTATTACCATAATCATCAGGACGAATATCAGTCCTACTCCGATCCGGAGCATGACACCAAGCTCGATAAGAGCAAATACAAGGACTACATTGTTGGTGGTTCCCTCTTCGCAGACATAGAGCCTGTTGAATGGGACACCCTGCGTCTGGCGTTCCATTACTCCGGCAACTCCCACAAGGACAGAAAAGCCGAAGATGAAAACTACGCAGAATTCTTCTCCTACATCGGTTCTGTGGGCATCGAGAACGAGCTGAACTACGGCGAATTCCCGACTCTCGTTGTTGGCGCAAGCTATGACTGGAACGACATCACCAAAGCCGAGGAAGACGACGGTACCGAACTGGATTACACCGATCCAGATGCCCAGTTCAACCCGATGATCGGCCTGAGCTACCAGGTCAAGGCCACAAACACCCGTGTCTACGGCTCCATTGCCCGCAAGACCCGCTTCCCGGCCCTGAACGAACTCTTTAGCTCCAAGAGGGGCAATCCCGAACTCGAAACCGAGCGCTCCATCAACTACGTGCTTGGTGCAGAGCAGCCCGTCACAGACTGGCTGGATGTTGAGATTTCCGGCTTTGCTCACGAAATTGACGACTACATCACCCTGAACCAGAAATCTGGCAACAAGGACAGCTACGACAACATTGGCAAGGTTGAGATGCTCGGCTTTGAAGCTGGCGCACACATCCGCCCCATTGATGACCTGACCCTGTCTGTCAGCTACACCTACAACCACGTTCGTGACCGTTCCGAGGATCGCGTCACCGAATATGTGGAGCAGGCTCCCGAGCACCTTCTCTCTCTTGGTGCCGACTACCTGATTCCGGTGATCGATGTTGCAGTGAACCTGCGCGCCCGCTACATGGACGGCGTGTATTCCGACCTGCCTGACCGCACCGATCCCAATGCTGACGAAGTCAAGCTTGATGACTTCTTTGTGGTTGATGGCCGCATTTCCAAAAGCTTCCTCGAAAACTACGAAGTCTACTTTGAGATGAAAAACATCTTTGACGAAGACTACGTTGACGACTCCGAGGGCTACCCAGCCCCGGGCCGCAACTTCCTCGTTGGTGTCAAAGCCAGCTTCTAAAAAACACACGGGGGAGCCGCTGGCTCCCCCACACATTTTTCTATGACAACATTCGCATCGCGTCCTCAGCACATCTTTATCTCTGGTTCCCGGCACTGCGGAAAAAGCTCATTGCTGGCGGAACTCGTTCTGGCGCTCTCGCACAAGGACATCCCCTGTGCTGGCATTCTTTCCCGTGGTCTTTGGGAAGACGGTATCCGCTCTGGCTTTGACCTTATAGACCTCCGCTCCCGCACCACCACGCCACTCTCCCGACGCATCCCTGATGCCGCACCCGGCGAGATTCCCTTTGAATTTCTGGCTGACGGATGGACAGCTGCCCGCCGCGCACTCCAGCCGGAACGCTGCCAAAGCGCAGCCCTTGTTGCTGTGGATGAAATAGGTCCGCTGGAAATGCAGGGAAAAGGTTTTGCTCCGCTCCTGCCTCCCGTGCTCGAACTCCCCGTCCTGCACGTCTGGGTTGTTCGATCTGCACTTGTTGATGCTGTTGCCGCCCACTGGGACCTTTCTCCGCACGTCATAGAAACACAGGAACACGGCGCGCTGACCCGTCTTCTCGCGGCTGTCTCCAAAGGACTGGGAGAACAGATATGAACGAAATGCTTCTCCAGCGAATAGTCATTCTGGCACTTATGGGCAGTGCTGCTGCCCTTGGCATGAGCCTGCGCAAGAACACCACAGCATGCCAGTTTTTGGGTATTGCGGTGTCCTCTCTTCTCTGTTTTGAATTTTTGGGACTGAGCCTTTTTTGCAGGCGACTACCCCTGTATGGCGGACTCGAAGCTCTCCCAAGCATCGCGCTTTTTCCTGCACTCTGCGCCACCATACTCAGCGTTCGCAGACAGGCCCGGCACTATGTCCCTATTTTTTGGGGCATGTCCTGCATCCTGCTCGCCCTGCCGCTGCTTCTTGGGTCTTCCCTGAACCCAGACTTTTTTATGTATGGCTTTTTCTACACCCAGGCATTCTTCTTCTGCCGTCTGCTCTCCATGTGCTTCCTGGCCTGCGCCATCTGCTGGCAGCTGGGGCTCCTCTTCTTTGGGCAGGATGATCCTTTTGCAGCCAACCACATGCTTTCTGCCCGCGCGCACCTTATTGCCTCGGCCGCATTCTTTATGGCCGCAGAGCTGTGCGGCAGCATCTGGTGCATGTATGGCTGGGGCGACACCCTGCACTGGAACAGCCAGTTTTTCATGGGCTACATCATGTTCATCTGCCTCATGATTCCCTGCCACCTGCCCCCGGCACTCGCGCGCAAACTCCGCCTGCGTGCTCTTGTCTCGGTCGTCCCAATGCTCTTTGTCTTTCTTCTCTACGTTTCCAAACAGAGCTAGTCGTCATGGTAAAAAAACTCGCATCTCTCAGCTGCACACTCAGTGCCCTTCTTGCCCTTGCTGTCTGGCTTATCATTGGCTGCATTCTGTCTTCACGCTTTGGAACGCCAGATATTTTCTCAGACATCAACGGCACAGTGCTCCTCCAGTGGGCACTCATGAACGGGAGCAGCTCCCTTGGCATCCTGTTCTGGTTTGCCTGTGGCTTTGCCGCCGCAGGTCTGCTTTTTGCCAACCTCATCGCCTGCGTCAGTGTCCGCCTGCTCCCCCAGTGCAAACGTCGGATCGATATGCAGCACTACATGCTGCTGACCTTGCACATTCTCTTTGTGTTTGTGCTGCTTGGGCACCTTGCTGATGTCACCATTGGCTTCAAAAACACAGACATTGCTCTTGCCGAAGGAGAAAGCTACACCAGTCCACAGGGCTACACCCTGCACATCGACCGAATTCTTATTGGCGACAACCCCAAAGACTTTCGCTTCAACCGCCGTGACGTGCGCGGTCGCATGAGCCGTGACGAGTTCCACCCAGACCGAAATCAGGTCTTTTTCCACATTTCTGGTCCCACCCTGCCCCAGATGCAGGGCCAGATTCAGATGCTTTCACCTTTTGTGGCTCCAGATGGACTCCGCATCACTCTCACAAAATTTCTTGTGGCCAAAGAACCGGGCGACTCCATGCAGGCAGACATTGTCCTGAGCTGGAACCCCTTTCACAGTGCCGCATTTTCCGTTACTGCCCTGATGATTCTCTGCTTTTTCCCGCTGGCATTCCGGCTTTTTTGCCGAGGACTCTCCAAGGAGCATACATCGTGAGACGGCTTTTCTTTTTTCTCCTGCTTTTTTGCCTCACCGCACTGAGCACTGGCCCTGCCACTGCCCAGCCTGTGGAGCTGGTGGACATGCTCGGGCACCGCGTTGTGCTCCCCGCACAGGTCGACCGCATTGTCACCACCTTCAAACCCGCCACACTCACGGCCCTGAGCCTTGGGCTAGGAGACAGGCTTGTTGGACTTGATGGCAATTCCCGCTACGACCCGCTTCAGATCAAAATCTACCCACAGTTGCAGGACCTGCCCTCAGTTGGCAGCAAGTCCACAGGAATCAACTTTGAATCCCTGCTTGCCGTGGACCCCGATCTTGTCATTCTGTACAGCCAAAAAGACGGAAAGGAACTTGCCAGCAGACTAGAATCTCATGGCATCCCCTGCCTCTTTGTGCTGCCAGAGACCTTTGCAGGAATAGAAGAAAGTCTTCACCTCATCGCACAGGCTGTCGGCGAACCAGAACGGGCCACCCGAGTGATTTCTGCCATGCGTCATGCCACGGATCTTGCGGCCAAATACACGGGCAATATTCCAGAGGCACAGCGCAAAACAGTGTACTTTTCTTCCCCCAAGTCTTTCCTGTCCACCGCTGGCGGAGACATGCTGCAAGACTCCATTATCCGCAAAGCCGGGGGCATCAACTGTGCGCAGGCCCTGTCCGGATACTTCCGACAAATTTCCCCGGAACAGCTCCTGCTCTGGAACCCAGACATGCTCTGTATTGCGGGGCACGCCCGGCGAGGCGCGTGCTCCATGCTCTCCCGCTCCAGCTTCTCGCAGCTTCGCGCTCTCAAGACCGGAGCAACATACTGTTTTCCCTCCAACCTTGCCCCATGGGACTTTCCATCTCCGCTTTCTGCACTTGGCAGTCTGTGGATGGCCAAGCGCCTCTATCCTGAGCGGATGAAAGACGTTGATCTCCTGCACGAGATTGACCGCTTCCATACTCAGGTTTTTGGAAAATCCTTCCGGGAAATGGATGGAAAACTTGAAGACATGACCCCATACTCTGCCCCTGTTACGGAGCAGAGCATATGAACACAGGAACCCAGACCTCTCGCAGCCGCGCCCGAAAGACCACGCTTCTGCTTGGCCTCCTTCTTGTGCTTGTCTTTGCGCTCTCCCTTGGAATTGGCCGTATTTCAATCAAGCTCACAGACCTGCCCCTGCTCTTTCAGGCTCTTGTGCATCCAGATCTTGCCGATCACAGCCTGCACACTCAGGCCATTGCCCTGTTTTGGGTTCGCCTTCCGCGCTGCATCATGACGGCGCTTGTGGGGGCCGGGCTTGCCCTGTCTGGCGCCGTGTATCAGGGACTTTTCCGTAACCCGCTTGTCTCGCCAGATATTCTTGGCGTCTCCGCAGGTGCCACCTTTGGCGCTGCTCTGGGCTTTGTTGTTCCCGGTGTCGAATTCTTTGGCATTCAGGCTCTGGCTTTTGCCTTTGGCCTGCTGGCTGTAGGTTGCGCCCTGCTTATTGCCAAGGCCGTTGCGGTCAAGCCCATGCTGGTGCTGGTGCTGGCAGGTCTGGTTGTGCTCTCAGTTTTTAACGCGGGCATCACTACACTCAAATACATGGCCGATCCGTACAATGAGCTTCCCGCTATTGTTTTCTGGATTATGGGAAGCATGAGCCGGGCCTCATGGAATGAACTCGCCATCGCCGCCCCACTGGTGGGCGGGGCAATCATCCTTGCCCATCTCTTTTGCTACAGGCTCAACATCCTTTCCCTTGGCGATGCACAGGCTCTCTCTCTTGGCGTCAATCCCAAACCGTGGCGCATCCTGTTCATCACCACCAGTTCAATGGCTGTCGCCGTGAGTGTTGCCACCTGTGGACAGGTTGGCTGGGTCGGTCTGGTTATTCCCCACATTGCCCGTACACTTGTTGGTCCCAACCATGAGCACATGCTCCCGGTGTCCACGCTTACCGGAGCAATTTTTCTGCTCCTTGCCGATACCGCAGCCCGAAGCCTCAGCGGTGCCGAGATTCCCATCAGCGTGATTACGGCCTTTACCGGCGCACCGTTCTTCGCTTTTCTGCTCTACAAAAATCGCGGGAGTGGCTGGTCATGAGTCTTGTCTGTTCCAAGCTGAGTTTTTCCTATGGCAGCAAGCAGATCCTGAACGATGTCAGTTTTCAGGTGAAGCGCGGCCAGTTCTGCGCCATTCTTGGCCGCAATGGTTCTGGCAAATCCACCCTGCTCTCCTGTCTGTGTGGCCTGCTCCCCGCGGGCAGCGGAAGCGTTAGCGTGGCAGGGCAAGACATGCTCTCGGCCGGACGCGAAAGCGTTGCCAGAATGATGAGCCTTGTTCCGCAGGAGCACGGAGAAATTTTCCCTTTTTCTGTTCTGGATGTCGTTGTCATGGGCCGAACAGCCTACCTTGGCGCCATGTCCCGCCCCTCCGAGGCAGACTATGCCGCAGCCGGAGACATTCTTAAAAAGCTCAGTGCCGACCATCTGGCCCACAGGAATTTTAACCGTATTTCTGGTGGTGAGCGCCAGTGTGTGCTTTTGGCCCGCGCGCTCCTGCAAACCCGTGAGACTCTGCTCATGGACGAACCAACCAACCACCTTGATTTTAATAACCAGTACAGTCTGCTCTCCCGCATCCGCACCCTGTGCCGGGAGCGGGGAACACGAGTGGTCGCCACCCTGCATGACCCGAATCTGGCCCGTATCTTTGCAGACACCGTGGTCATGCTCAAAAAAGGCACAGTCATTGCGCAAGGCCCCTGCTCCGAGGTCATGCGTCCCTGTGCCCTGAGTGACCTCTATGAGACTCCAACCCGGCGCATCACCACACGCGAAGGTCTGGAACTCTTTTTGCCAGAAAAAGCCCTTGAAGCTCCGGTCCTGGACGGTTACCCAAAAGCACAGAGCAACTCCTAACGCAACGACGTCACCGAGAGACATATGCCATACACACGACACACCGGAACCTGCCTCAGCCTTGCCCTTGCCGCAGTGCTGAGCCTTGGGTCCACCGCACAGGCCAGCTCTGCCATGCAGCGCACCCAGTCGCTTGTGCACAAAGAAATTTCACAGTCCGTTGCTGCCCAAAAACGTGCCGAAGCATGGGCGGCAGAAAAAGAAGCCCTCCTTGCGAACCAGCGCGAACTGGCGGCGCAGGAAGACTGGCTCACGTTTCGCTGCCAAAAATATGAAGCCTACATTGCCGCGCAGAAAAAAAGCATTGCTGAGCTGGAACGCCGCAAAACCGTATTTGCCCGCATTGAGCGCGAGCTGGAGCCTTTTCTGGACCAGACCGCCACGCGCATTGGGCAGCTGATTGAACACGACCTGCCCTTTTTGAAAAAAGAACGGGAACAGCGTCTGCGCTTTTTGCAGGACTCCCTGAATGACTACCACCTGCCGCTGAGTGAAAAACTTCGCCGGGTGATGGAAGCTCTTCAGGTTGAGGCTGAATACGGTCACGGACTGAGTGCCACAGAGACACTTCAGGACATTGATGGCGCCAAGCGACAGGGCACCCTGCTTCGTCTTGGCCGCGTAGCCCAGTTCTTCCGCAGTGCAGACGGAACTCTCTCCTGCGTCTGGGACAAGACCAGCTCCAGCTGGGAAAAACTCGATACCGACGCCGCCCGTTCCGTCCAGCAGGGCATAGACATTGCCATGCGCCGCCGCCCGGCAGGACTGCTTCTTCTTCCTCTTGGAGTGACCGAATGAGTTGCCAAAAAATTTCACGACTGAGCAAACTCAGCGTTGTTGTTCTGTGGACTCTGATTTTCCTGCTCTGGAGCATGAGCCTTGGCTTTTGTGCTGACGCTCAGGACCAGAATTTTACCCGCGCCCAAAAAGCCCTGCGCGCACAGGCCACAGAGTCTGCGCAGCAGACAGCTCTGGGTCAGCAGGATATTGCGGCACAAAAAAAAGCCCTGCGCGCAGACATTGCCGCTCGCAGAGCTCGTGTTGCAGACCTCAATGCCCGCATGAAAAAGCTGGAAAAAGAATTCGACGGCCTGCTCAAGAAAGAAGACCGTCTGCGTGATGAACTTGCCGAACAGCAGGATGTTATGCACGCCATTGAAGGCACCATTCGCACCAGCGCCAAAGAAGCGGACAAGCTCTCGCAGCAGAACCCTATTTCTGTAGAGTATCCGTCGCGCCCGGTTATCAGCTCCCGCCTGCTCGATACAGACAGCTTCCCCGGTATGCAGGACATTCGGGAACTGGCAAACCTGTACTTTGATGAAATCACTGCAACAGGCGAAGTGAAACTTCGGCAGGGCGACTTTCTGGACCGCAACGGCCGTAAAGCCACAGGCACGCTGCTTCGTGTTGGCCGCTTTAGCACGAGCTACCTGAGTGACTCCGACATGGGCTTTCTCCAGCCTGATGCTGCTGGTCTCCAGTTCAGCGCGGTTGCGACCGAGGCAGACCGGGACGCTGCAGCTCCCATGAAAAATATTCAGGCGGGCGAAATTGCCACTGTTCCCGTGGACCTCTCCGGGGGTGCCATATTCACCCGCCTTGCCAAGAATAACGACGTCCGGGGCTGGCTGGAATCTGGCGGACTGCTCGTCTGGCCCATTGTCCTTGTTGGACTGGCTGCCCTTATCCTCATTCTGGAACGCTGTGTTTCCTTGTGGCGCATCCACTCTGCAAACCGGAGCATGGAAAAAGAGCTGCTCCCCCTGCTCCACAATAAAGACTGGAGCAAATGCGCCAGCTTCTGCGAAACGCACCAGTCCTCGCCAAGCTGCCGGGTGCTTCTGGGCATGCTTCGCGTCAAGCACATCAGCCGTGAACAGCTCGAAGACGCCATGCAGGAAGGCCTGCTGCACGAACTTCCCCGGCTCGAACGCTTCCTGCCCACGCTTTCTGTGCTCGCTGCCATTGCCCCACTTCTGGGCCTGCTCGGCACGGTCACAGGCATGATCGACACATTCCAGACCATTACACTCTTTGGCGCAGGCAATCCCCGCATGATGTCCGGCGGTATCTCCGAGGCACTTATCACCACCCAGCTTGGTCTGGCCGTTGCCATTCCCATCATGGTGGCCCACCACCTGCTGGAACGCCGGGTTGATGCCCTTATTGGAGACATGGAAGAAAAGGGTGCAGGACTGGCCCTTGAGCTGACCGACACGCCACAGGAGAACACCCGTGGCTGAGCTGTGGACAGGCCTGTGTGACTTTCTCCGCGCTGGCGGACCGGTCATGATTCCTCTGGGTATGGTCTCCCTTGCCCTGTGGTGGATTGCGCTCTGGAAAATATTTGAGCTGGAGCGCATTCAGCGGGAGGAATTGCCCCTTGAACAGTATGGGGCACTTCGGGGCGGAGCAGAATCCCAGTGCAGCGCATGGCAGGAGACAATTCTGAAAGGATGGCGCAAAGGAAAAAGCGAGAACCCCAAGCGCAACAGGCGCCTGCTTGATACTCTGCGCCAGATTGAGGAACGCAAGGCCGAGCGCCTCTCGTCCACAGTGTACGTGCTCGCCGCCATCGCCCCACTCCTTGGACTCTTTGGAACGGTTTCCGGAATGATTGAAACCTTTCAGGCGATTACGCTCTTTGGCACAGGCAACGCACGGGCAATGGCTGGCGGCATTTCCGCAGCACTCATCACCACCCAGACCGGGCTGGTCGTTGCTGTTCCGGGACTCTTGGCAGCCAACATGATTCAGCGCCGCACCCGAGATCTGCGGGAACGGATGGAACGTTTTTGTCTTCGCCTTGCGCGGGACTCTTTTTCTGTGGAGACCGCATGAAAAGCTTACGATACAGCCGAAGGCGGCGCCGCTCTGGTGTAGAGCTGAACATGGCCCCGCTTATCGACATGATTTTTATTCTGCTCATCTTCTTTCTGGTCACGACAAACTTTGTTCGGGAGTCTGGCGTAGACGTCAAACGCCCCACAGCACAGACTGCCGTCTCCAAAAGCAAGGCGGGCATGGTCATTGGCGTCACCAGCGAAGGGCTGGTCTACATTGGCGGCCGGACTGTAGACGTCCGTCTTGTCCGGGCACGCGTTGAGCGCTTTTTGGCCGAAACGCCCGGCGGCGGCGTCGTGATTGCCGCAGATCGGGAAAGCCGAACCGGCACAGTGATTCAGGTGCTCGATGCCTGCCGTCTGGCCGGAGCAAAAAACGTCAGCGTTGCCGCAAGGAGAGCTGAATGAGTTCGCCTGTGCGAATGCTTGGCGTTCTGGCGCTCGCGCTCGTGGTCAACCTGCTCCTTTTTTGCGGACTGCCACTCCTGACCCAGACCAAACAGGCCCCGGCTCTTCCTCGCTATGAGGAACCGTTTAGCCTTGCGACGCTCCCCAAGCCAGAGCGGAAGGTGCGCAATTCCCGGCGAAAAAAATTCGAACAGGAGCGCAAAAAGCCCAAAGTCATCAAAACCGCCCTGCCCAAAAAAAGCATCCCGCAGAAGACAAAAATACAGCCGCTCATGCCCCGGCTCCAGCTGGATGCCGCGCCGCCCATGATTGCCGCGCAAAAAATCGACCCATCATTCTTTGAAAGCGGGCAGGCCAGTCTTCCGGGACTCAAGGGCTTTGAACTTGGAGAAGTCGACACGCCTCCACGCCTGAGCCATCCTGTCAACCCGGTGTATCCCTATGATGCACGCCGGGCAGGAATAACAGGCGTTGTCCGGGTCCGCTTCATGGTTGATGAGCATGGCCGGGTCTCCAAAATCACGATTCTTTCGGCCAAGCCCCAAAATGTCTTTGAAAAAAGCGTGCTCAATGCTGTACGCCGCTGGCGTTTTCGCCCCGGTGTGCTGGATGGCAAACCCGTCCCCACATGGGTCGAGGTGCCACTTCGCTTTAACCTGAATTCCTAGGACCTATGCGCCTCGTGATCCACATACGCCAGCTTTGCCCTCTGTATACATCTTTGCCCAGCGCCCGCACCCTGTGCGCGGCTCTTTGCCTGTGTTTTGTTCTTTCTGCTCCTGCACAGGCAGCACAGCAACGCCACAGCCGGGCAGCAGCTCAGGCACTCTTTACGGCGCAGCAGCATCAGGAAAAAGGCGAAGCGGTCAAAGCGACCACAACGCTTGAACGCTATCTGAAAAAACATCCCAATAACCCAGACCCCAGCGTTTTTCTCATGCTTGGCAATTGCTACTTTGAAGCAAAGAAGCCAGCAGCGAGCCATGCCATCCTTGCCAAGGGCTACGCCCTTTTTCCCAAAGACCCAGCATTGGCCCAAAACTACGCCGTAAGCCTTGCAGGCATGGGCAAACATGCCACGGCATCCACGGTCTACGAAAATGCCTACGCTGTAAGTACCCCTCGCAACCCGTCCCTTCTCTACTGGGCCGGAGCCGAGGCCTACGCTGATGAAAATTTCTCCCGTTCCATGCGGCTCATGACGCGTCTTCTCGCCTCACACACTCCACACAGGCGCTCATGGCTGGAACTCTTTGCCTACGTGAGCATCCAGCAAAAACAGACCGCTCTTGCTCAAAAATACCTTCAGGCCAGTCTTGATGCGAAAGCTGACCAACCACAACTCCTCCAGCTTCTGGCTCAGATTCACCTGCTGCATTCCCGCTATGAAAAAGCCTGTGGAGCACTGGAAATCGCCTATGCACTCAAGGCTCCCCGCCCTGCACAGTGGCGACAGCTTGCACGCATGTATCTCCAGATCAATGCCCCGCAGCAAGCCCTGCGTTGCCAGCTCAAAGCGGAACGTGCGGGCAAGAGTGAAACGCTCTCAAAAAAGGCAGCAGCCCGCCGCGAACGCCACGTCATTCTCACGGCTCAGCAGCTTGCAGAATCAGGGCACAGTGCACAGGCCATTACCCGGCTTCAAAAACGATTCGCTATCAGCCCTTCGCAGGCTGTGCTTGAAGCCATTGCCCGCATTCAGCTCCAGAGCATGGACTTTGTGGGATGCCGAAGCACGCTCGCCACGGCAGAGAAACAGGCTCTCAGCTCCCCGACCCTGCTCCTGACCGCTGCGTATGCCTGCTGGCACCAAAAAGACTGGAAAGCAACACGCTCCCTGCTCCAGCGCTATGCACAAAAGGTGCAACACAAGACAACTGCGATGCACATTATCGCGTACCTCAACAGTATCCTCGACGAACAAAAGGCCGCAACCGAGGCAGTACAGTCCATCCGGTAGCAGTATTCCGGTCCAACCTCTTTCCCAGAGCACTTCTGCATTCACATCTTTTTTTCATTCGCTTTTCTTTCCGCATAAGCCGTTTGCCAAGCTTCCTGTGGCCCTGCAAAACAAGCTTTCACAAGGAAATTCGACATGTTCTTTATTTCTTTTTTCAGAAATATTGAGCGCAAAACTTTTCGTTTTAGAAAATTTTACAGAAAAGCATATTGACCTTTCATGGCTCCTACCTGTACGAATCCGGCGTGCATCCGCACAAGGGGAAAATTTCAATTCGCATAGGGTGTGTCATGGAAATTTACATCACCAATCTCATCAAGTTCTTCTTTGTCTTGGCACCGTTTTTTGTGCTGACCATGTTCCTTGCCCTCACCAAAGGGCTGGACACCTCAGCCCAGCGCAAGGTTGCCATCCGCGTCACCATTTCCAACATTGTAATGTGTTGCCTTATCTTCTTTTTTGGCAATGCCATTTTTAAGGTACTGGGCATCACACTGGACAGCTTCCGCATTGGCGCAGGAGCACTGCTTTTTCTTTCTGGTGTTTCTTTGGTGCAGGGAGCCAAGGGCGACACCCTGAATGCCGAGAGTTCACCAAGCGACGTGAGCGTCGTTCCGCTGTCCATTCCGGTTTCCATTGGGCCTGCCACCGTCGGCGTGCTCATGGTTATGAGTGCAAGCCTCGATCAGTTTTCTGACAAGCTCCTGAGCATCTTTGCCATTTGCTCCTCGGTCTGCGTGCTTGGCATTCTGCTCTATACCGCCTCCAAGATTAAAGACATCCTTGGAAACAACGGCATCGAGATTCTCACCAAGCTTTCCGGACTTGTGCTCGCGGCTCTCGCAGCGCAAATCGTCTTTACTGGCGTCAAAAACTTTTTGGCCTAGACAGCACAACGCCCCCGTTTCCGGGGGCGTTTTTTTTAACTCATTTCATTTGCGGCGTATGCCGTTGCCAAAAGCCGTGGCAAATATCCAGACAATCCGGGAGTCAACAGCTCTCGCCGCGCCACTCCTGCCGAAGAGCACAGTTCGATGCGCTCCAGCATGTCCCGCACCGCAGCATCACGCCGCCCCGCATTCTTCGCCCCGTTCAGGCATGTGTCCAAGTGCCGCACAGCCTGTATAACAAGCTCACGAGGTACACCAAGCTGCGCACAGTCAAGACGCCTGAGCCTCTCAAAATCATCCCGTGAAAGCCGAGAGCCAAGCAAAACAAGAACCTCGGAGCGCAAATTAGGCTTCTGCAAAAGCCGGGTGACGGCACTGGCAAAAGCTCCAGCCTGGGTGGTCCAGCCCGAACGACCAAGAGCCTGTGCCAGCGCCGCGCGCTCGCGTTCCGAAAAGAGCGGGTCGTCGCACACCGCTACGGCATCTCTCAGGATCTCACTCTGGATGCTTTCCGAAAATTTTACCAAGGCAGCACAACGCGCAGCTTCCCGTTCCTGTGCTGCCTGCCGCTCTGCTCTGGTCTGCTCAGCGAGCAGCCGACGCGAGACAAAGCGCTCCTCTGCGCTACTTAATTCCTGCTGCTTTGCGAGCTTGGGAAGCAAACGCCTTGCCGCGTCATAATCACATGCCCCGACAGCATCCCGACAGCCATTCAAGACATCCGCAAAGCACGCTTCTACATGATTCTGAAAACGCGTCTCTTCAGAGTACTGAACGAATTCTTTTCGTTCCTCCGCAGACAGCCCTGTGAGCAGCCCTGTCCGAATCTTGCCGCCTGAGCTGTCAATTTCCTCCTGAACCTGCGCCCGGCGAAGAGAGTGCATTGCGCGGCCCAACATTTCTTCACCCTGCCCCGGCCTGAGCCATGCCTTGGCCGAGTCCAGACGCTCCCGGATCTGTTTGATAATCCGGGTTCGCGCTACCGCAGAATGCGTGTCGCACGCCGCCTGAGCATAAAAGGTCACATCGCGTTCCAGTCGGGCCAGACGCTTTCTGCTCTCTTCGGCAAGTATCTGCGAGGAGGCAAGGTTCAGCTCAAGATGTGAAAGCTCATCAAAAAAATGCTGCAAACCCGGCTGAGCCGTGCGCCCTGCCGCGGAGGGACGCAAGCGTTTCAAAGCCTTTTCTGCCTCGGAAAAATCGCCTTTTTTTGCTGCGTCCTGCACTGTCTGGCGCACCTGTTCTTCGAGCTGAACCCGCGCCGCTGCGGCGTCATCCTGCGCCCTGCACCCATCCAAAAGCGCCTTGGGGTCTGCCTCCTGTGGCGTTCCCTGACGCAGGGCATTCACCTGAATTCTGGACATATGCACACTCCTAGTACAGCCCGCCAATAAACTTTGAGCCGATTTGCATTTTGGACAGTGTATTCTGCCGCGAGGTGTACAGAGCTGCATTGCTGTAGCTCTTGGCCTGCGTCAAAAAACCATACGATCTTTTCTGCGCTGCGTATCGGATATCCCGCGCCTTACCTGCTTCCTGCTCTCGCAAAGCAAACAGCTCCCGATCATACGAACCAGCCAGCCCAGCCAGCAGCTCGGCCGTCGACTGTGATTCACCACCAAGCGCAGCCTGCTGCACTCGCTGGCTTGCCCGCTGCCGCTCCTGTTCCAGCCGCAAGATCTGCTTTTCCTCTTCCGTCTGCTCATGCAGGTCCTGCACCGCACTTTCGCCTTCGGACAAGGCCTGCTGGCTGCACAGCCCCGCCTGTACGGCATGGGCCGACGCGGTCTGTTCCTTGTACGCGCCACTCATTGCCGAACTCCCTGCAACCAAAAGCATGGAACCAATTGCCAGTGTCTGTGCTGCCATTACTGAACCCTCGCGTAGATGTAGAAATTCTGTTTTCCAAAATACCGGCGCAAAAGACCTTCCCGTTCAAAGCCAAGCCACTCAAGCCAGCGGCAGCTCACCGGGTGCTGTTCCAGCACTAGAGCCTGTGCTCGCCACACCCCCTGCTGCGCGCAAACCCACGGAAGCCACGCCCGCACAGCGCGACAAAATGCCACACCGTAACGGGGAAGTTCTGGAGACGTCAGCGCCCAGAGGTCGCCCACCCCCTGACGCAGCGACTGCATCCCTGCACAGGCAAGAATCCGTGGGCCAGCGAGTGCCGTAAACGCCACACCAGACACAAGCATTTGTTCTCCAAAATCCTGAATCTGCTCGTCATATCCGGCACAGTGCAAGCCCTGCGCATCAAGAGGGCGAAGCTGTATTCGATCAAGGTGCTCTCGCCGTAACGGCTCAATTCGCAAGCTCATACAGCCCTCCTATTCCACCTGCACCTGAGGGATGCAGCATAAAATCGTCATTGGAAATGGTTCTGTCTGCCGAACGGTAAACAGCCCCTCGGAATGAAACCCACCGGGAAGGCGAAGCTCGCGATCTCCATGATAAAGAGATGGCGGACCACTCGAAATCTCCTGACGAAGCGGCAAAAGCGGTTCATACGATTCCCTGCGATCATCACCAGAGCACACCTCTCCGCCAATACTTTCCAAAAAGCGGAGCATCACACTCATCACTCGCCGTTTTCGCCCCTGAGAACTGCTTCCATTGGTAAGAGGCAACTCCAGACGCATAGGCTGCAAAAGACTCGTGTAGCTGTAGCCCACAAGAATATTGAATGCAGAACAGCCAAGCTTAATGCCGCCATTCTGTACGGTTTTGAAGCCCAAAAACGCTTTGTCAGCCATAACACAGAGCGTTTCGCCCTCCATGTCGTCCAGGCCGGAGATCTGCTCCACCTTGCTGCCGCTGTACCGAAGCCAGGAGTCCAAATACACGCCAGAAAAAGACACGCTTTTTCCTGTCCCTTCCGAATATGGGACAAGGCGCTCAATAATCTGAGCAGGACGCCCCAGATGCATCCGCCGTACAACCATCCACAGCTCGTCCCCAAACTCGCCGGGCACAACGCTTATGGATTTCACACGCCCTCCCCCTCCCAGAATATGATGGTGCCAGGCGCGAATATTTTCTTCCCGCAGGTAGGTACAGCCAAGAAGCTCTCCATCATTTCGCACACACCACAAAACGCCATCTGGCTCACGGGCGTATGCCATTTCCCGGATTCCTGACTCGGTCAGATGCTCGGCAAGCAAGGTCAGCTGCGGCGCAACGTATCGGCTGCTCAGCGCATCTGTCTGCATTTCCCGAATCTTGCGCCCGCTTCGACTCACATACAGCACGGCATCCGAAACCAGCTCTGCCCCAACAGAAGAACTGCCATACGCAGACAACCGCCGACTCTGGCAGTTGGACGGCGTAATTCCCTTGAGTTCTGAGCCTGACCAGATTTTAAGTTCAAAGGCATTGGTTCCAACCAGCAAATGCTCCTGATCTGTCATCCAGCAAATGGGATTCACCCGCGCACCACTCAAGGTGTGCTCAATGGCATCATCATCCAGCGGCACCCCCTGTGAGCCATGCAGCCAGCCGCTTGTGTTCATCCGAAAATCGCCATAGGCCCCTGTTCGAGACATCCATATCGTCTGGGGCTGGCGATAGGTCGCGGCGAGCACCAGCCGGTTTTCATAAAAGCCCACAAAATTTGGCCAGCACATGGCTCCCCACTGGCTCGGTTTTGCCTCATCTGGTTCTGGCCCCACAGTCCACGCACTCACATTCAGCTTGCCATCTGCATTCAGAATGCTTTCCACCTCGTTCGTACTCGCTTCACCCGGTGAATCCTTAAAAGAGATCACCCGTGCATACATGCCTGTCTGAATCGTTCTGTTTCCAACATACATGTACCAGCACTCATAGCCTCCGCCCCCAATGATCTTGAGCACCATGTTTGCCCGAAATTCTGAATATTCCGGCAAAACAAAGGACTCTCCGGCACGACCGGTCCCAGGGCTGTCGTCCTGTTTTTTGACCACCCAGTGCGCACCCGGCCAGTCCAGAGAAAGCGGCTCAAGCGTCCACGAACTGTGACTAAAACGCCGCAGCACATAAGGCGGCGTGGACTCGCACACCATGTACAGCTCATTTCCGTTTTGCGCAGTGCGGATGGATTTCAGAAACTCACTACGCCACGGGATATCCAGCTCATAGACTTCATTTTTGGAATCAAGCACAACCCCGTTTCTGGTAAAAAAGCGCATCTTGCCTGCGCCAAGTTCCAAAACGTAGCTTTGTGATTCCGTCGCATTAAAATCAAAGTTCAAAAGCCGCTCCGGGCCGGACGGACTCAGTGCCTTCATGATGTATTCTGTCCCCTGACGCCGGGACACGCTGCCGTAAGGCCGGGGAATAAAATTCTCCAGCCGACGACAGCCCGAATAATACTTTTCGTGATCTGTACGCCCTTCCATCTGAGGAGAAAGCTCCCCGGCGGAGAACGCGTTGAGAATGGGATTTGAATAGGCCATGCCCTAGCTCTCCCTTGCGGATATGAATGCATGAGGACGTTGCGGGGCAGGTCGCCCCCCGCCCTGGGCATCGCGACTTTTAGCGGTCCGCAGACGCTCGCGATACAGCACTTCCATGCGTTCCTTTTCTGCCGAAGACCCGGTAATTTTTTTTGCCACCCGCGCAGCAAGCCGCGCCGCCAGCGCCGAACGAAAGGTCGGCGGTAACGCCTTGGCATGACGAATGCGACGCACGTAGCGCAAAAAAACATACGGTGAATCCGTCAGCAGACTCTGCCCCTCCAGCTCAAAATTCTGCTCAGGCTCCACATCCACCACACAGAGCGCATCCGACGGCAGCTGAAAGGCCCGTGCGTACCCAAACGCGGCACCAGAGACCTGCTCTGCCAGTTCGACCCGGCGAAGAGCAAAGTTCCACGGATGTTCCTCCAGCATGGCATCACGTTCTGTTTCATAAAAAACCGACATGATGCGAACCAGTTCCGAATCCTCTTTCAGCGAGCCTATGCCTTCTTCGCCAAGCTCCATCAGTGCGGCAGACATGATCTGCATGGACACGGCTAAAGTCCTCCTTCAAACACCGCATGGAAAAAGGCTTCATCACTGTCACGGTCCTGCCCGTCCTGCGGCTTGTCCCTCGCCTCGATTGCGGTGATGCGCATGGAAAAAGGCTGCATGTCCTGTGCGTCACCATGCGTCCCCGTCGCGTATGCCGTCAGCTCAGCACTCAGGGTGTAACGGCTTCCTGCCTCAATTTTTCCAAGCTCAAAGTCAGCCAGCACATCCTGCGGAACAGAAAAGCGAAAGGCTTCTGAACCTGTTTCCTTTTTCTGCTCACGGCGAGAGCTTTTCCCTGCCCGCCCTGTAGCCTTCTGACGCGCTCCCGTCCCTTTTTTGTCCTTTGGGGCAGGGGCAGACTGCGCCGTACCGTGAGATGCAGACGCGGTTTTAGTCGTGCTTCCGGGCATATCAAACTGAGCAAATTCCATAGCGTTCTCCTGCTTCTGTAGGCCGGGCCACCACGACGGTGGCCCGGGGAAAAGGTTCATGCTAGCGGGCGAGGAACTGCGGGAAAACCGACAGCTTGCCATCTGCGGCAGGATCCGTGCACTCAACACGGACTTTCACCTCTTTTCTGGTGTGCGTTGGAAGCACGTAGCGGCCAAGCACTTCCCCAGCAGGCAGCGGGGCATTCCCATGAATCTGACACACCGTGCCAAGCGGGATAAATTCCGCGCCATCGCCATCACTGTGCATCATCGTCACCGTCAGCTCCTTGCCCTCGGCAAGTGCAAGTTCAGAAGCGACCTCCGCGATGATTTCCACAGAGCCAAGAGTTCCAGAAAGGCGCTGCACAGAGCCATTGCCATCCGCAGCGGTGTTGCGCGGGACATCCATGTCTTTTGCCAAATACTCGTCGTGTACCCGAAGCGTCTGTCCGTACATAGTTCCCCCTTTATGCGTTCACGACGACGTGCTCTTCGGTGGCGTCGTCAAAGTTGTAGCTGGTCACAATGGGCACGCCATTCCACTCGGCAATGCGGCGATCAACACCACGATCACCGGGCATCATCTGGAAGGCAGCGCCCTTGCCAATATCTGCCAGCACAGACAGCACCTTGCGGTGGCAGAACAGATAGGTGTTGTTCTGTGCCCGCACCATGTCCAGAAGGTTGTCCACCATGAGCGCCGTGGGCTTTTTCTTGGCCGAGATGTTCACAAGTGCGGCAACCGTGTTGGGATTGGCGATCTGCATGCCAAAGTAGCCCTTGTAGCGCACGCCATAGCCCAGAATGCCATTCTCGTTTTCGTAGAGACCACCGCCATTGATGGCGCTCACATTCAGAATGCCACCCTGCTTGAATGCGCCGGGACTATAGAGTCCTGTGGTCTCGCCAGACACAAAGCGAACCGCCAGAATGGACCAGCAGTCCCCTTCTGCACCAGCGTCCACAAGTCGGCTGTTGTCCAGCGCGTATTTGCGGAAATTGCGATACAAAAGCGAGCGCTCAGCATCCACACCCAGCTTGCGCAGGGCCTTTGGCGTTTTTTTGGCAAAATAGCTGTCACGACCGCCAAAAGCTCTGGCCTTGTCCTCCGGGCAAAACATCTTTGCGCCCATGATCGCGAGGTCCACTTTGCGCAGCCGGGATTCCACATCAATGGAGTCCAGCGGTGCATCCATGTCCACAAAACCACCACCAGTCACATCAGAGACTTCCTCAAAGACGTTCCACAGGCTGTGCGAGGCTTCCTCAAAAGGAATCACGTCCAAAACCGGAGTTTCTTCGGTCAGCCAGTCCACCTGTTTGGGCTGCTTCTTTGCAAATGCGGCCGAAAGTTCTTTCAAAGTTCCTGTTGTGCTCATGCCTTACGCTCCCTTTCCGCCAAAGACATTTTCGGCGAAAAACTGTTCGGTTGAAATCGACTCTCCTGCGGGGCGGAAGCTTCCGCGCTCTCCAGCAAGAGTGTCTTCGGAAAACGTCTGCCCCACGGCAGAAAACAGGCGCATCATCTCTGGACTTTCTGCAATTTTTTCGTGCAGAGCCTTGGTCTCACGCGGGTCAAGCCCGGCAGTACGAGCCGTTCTGTCGAGTCCCTGAAATGCAGCATCACAGCGCTCATTCAGTTCTTCTCCCCACAGCCCGTGCAGTTCTTCCCGACTTGCAGCAAGCTGTCTGGCATGTCGCCGAGGCTCACCCGCCAAAAACTCCTCAACCATCTGCTCGTAGCCCTGAGCCAGCCCCTGTGCCTGCTGCGGCGAAAGAGCCAGCCCATGTGCAGCCTTTTTGAACCAGTCCACAAAATGCGGATCTGCATCCCGGCCCTCGGGCATGGTGATTTCATAGTTTTCCGGAGAATCAGGGACACCTGCAATGCGCCGGAACTCAGCTTCAAAGGATTTTTTCTGCTCCTCTGTTGCATTGTCCGGAAGAGGCGTCAGGCCAATAGTCTTGCGCCCGACCAAAGAACGGGCATTGAGCAGAGAACGGGCCATGTCTGCCGGAGACTGAAACTCCCGCAGCACCGGATGCTCCCGCAAGGGCACATCCTTCCCGTCCTGAGTCCACACCGCATCCTCAGGGATGACGTTTTCCAGCCAGTGTTGTGTACCGGAAGGTGTCTCTGCGCCGTTTCCATTACCGGGGGCTGTCGAGGCTTCCATTGTCATGGTCCTGTTGCTCCTTGTGCTGTTTGTGCTGTTCTGTATGAATCTGTTCCAGACGCTCCAGCAGCTGAAACAGGGTCATGCGTCCATAGCGAAAAGAAACCTGCTCCGCGCTCTGCCACGTTTCCGGGCAGAGGGTCGGCTGCATAAAGCAGTGCGTTTGCAGGAACTCCCGCAAAATTTTCCCGTCTGGCGTTGCCAGAGCATGGCTCACAGCGTGGGCCAGTTCGCGCTCCTGCATGTCTGAGATGCTCATGCCTCACCGCTCCTTGCCTGCGCCTGCGACGCTTCAAGCAAGAGATCCGCAGGGCTGCCCTTTTCCGGGGCATGCGACAGATCTGGAACCAGCTTCGCAAGCTGGGCCAAAGACTTGGCCTGCTCATATTTCTGCGCTTCAAGCTGCGCCTGCGAACGCTTTTCCCGAAGTTCGGCAACCTCGGCCACCGAGCGCATTCCTGTTTGCGGAAACCCTCTGCTCTGCATGAGTCGCCGCAGGTTTTCGTCATGAGCAAAGTTGTCAAAGATCTCAGGCGCCACCCCAGCCATGCTTTGGGCATCTCTGTAGGTCTCCAGAATGGCTCTGTTCCGGGACTGTTTTTGTGCCAGCATGAGCGGACTGACGTACTCGGCCCGCAAAAGCTGCCCCTGCAAAATTTCCGGAGCCTCTGGCAGCTCACCTCGTCGTTCCAGCAGGCGATGCAGTCGGCTAAAGAGCCGCGAAAAATTCTCCTGCTGCTGATTCACCAAAAGTGGACCCAGCAAAAACATGCGCTCCGAACTCAGCTCGGCAACTTCCATTGCCGTGGGGCTTCCCCCCTGCTGGATGCGCGAACGAATGGTCAAAAACAGGTCCACAAAAAAAGCCTGATTGATGTCCTGCCGCGTGCTTTCCATCAGTTCCCAGGTGAAGCCAGGACTGCTCCCAACAGAAAGCGGTCCAAAATCCGCAAGGCTATTCCCCTCGGCACGGCGGTAATAGTTCATGGCCCGTGGCTCAAAAGAGAAGCGCCCCACAAAACCGTCATCAGGGACAAGGTACGGCGGCGCAACGGCAAGCTGCCCGGCTTCCAGAACCAGCCGCTTCATTTCGTTAATCATTTTGACATCAGCAAGGGCCTCTGTACCGGGACTTGTGGAATACGCGCTGGCAGGCACGCGGCGAAAACGGGCCACCACATAGGGCAACTCTTCATACCCACCAACAGACATGACCTTGCCTTCTCCGAGGTCCAGATACACAGAGGCATAGGGCAGGTGATTTTCCGTCAGGGAACGCTGCCGTTCACCACGGGGAAACACCGCATGCACAAAGGCAAACAGTTCTGACTGCCGCGCAGGATCATCGCAGGCCCGGCGCACGGCATCGGAAAGCTGCTCAAGCCCAAAGCGGGCCGCAGCATCCCGCGCCGAGAGCTGGAAACGGCGAAACACCGTATCCACTTCTCCCTGCGCATTTTCAGAGATATAGATTTCATTCAAAGGCAAAGCGCGAAAACGAATGCCTCCAGTAGGCGTGGCGTCAACGTAGAGACACTGCCAGCCAAAAAGTCCTGTCTGATGATAGGCAAGGGCCTGTTCGCGATAGAAGCCACCTTCGGCCAGCACCCGGTAAAAGAGGTCTTCGACTTTCTGGAGCCACTCCCGGACCTCCGGCTGATCTGCCAGCTCCTGATCGTCCAGTCCCAGCACGAACCAGCGCTCTGACGGTGAGCTTGCGCCAGAAAGCAGACCTGCGGAAAAAATCTCCGCAGCCCGGCGAGCCGTGGCATCCACGATTGTGGACTCGCGCTCTGAATGAGGCGCAAGATCCAAAAAGCCTGAATAGCCCGGTCCCATAAATCTGGAGACATCAGTCCAGACACGTTCAAAAGGCTGGCGCGCAGTGCGAAGCGCTTCAAACTGCCGCAGAACCTGGCTGCGAAGTGAAACACTTCCCTGCATTGACTGCTCTTGTTTCTGCATGCTTACCCCAGTGTCCTTTTCCGTACATTTGCAGGATGTGGGTCCCCCAGAGTCGCCCGCTGGGAAGCTGCGCCCCCAAGCTGAAGCCGCCTGCGAGCCATCTGTTCTTCCTGTTTTCGCAGCTCATCTTCCTTCGGGACCTTTGCCTGAGCTGTGCGTTCCGGTTTTTGCGAACTCATTGGAACAGGCACCGAGACAGTCCGCACCTGTGGTGATGAAAACAAAACTCCACTCATCGCACTCTCCTTTCTTCAATCAACCAGCATACTGCTGCCGCGCATGTGCCCGGCGGACAGGCATGGCAAAAGTCAGGGCCAAAGCATCAGCCAAATCAGGGCTTCGTACCCCACGCGCACGCATTTCATCCTTGGATTCCAGGGTCAGCCGCCCGGCGCTGTCATACGAATAAGACGGAGCAACAAGGTCCGCGTGCAATTCGTCCCGGTCTGGGATGTCCACCTGCACCGGGTCCAGAAGCCAGTCGCGAAGCCCAGCCCACATTTCTGCCCGGCGATTCCGGTACCGCTCATTTCGGCAGGCGGCCGAACCAAAGTTCACCGCCACAAGCCGCGAAGCAAATCCCATCTCGCGCAGGCGATCCACAACACCAGCACCAAGTCCCCCAGCATCCACAAAAAGTTTGCTCACATACGGCTCAGAAGCCTCCAGAATATGCGCACACTCACCAGCGGTCTGCATGGTGTCTTTCTTGCGCAGACGACGAATGCCAAACGCTCTGCGCCCCTGCCGAAAAATGATCCCGGTGGCGTCATTTCCAAAACGTGCTGGGTCCACGCCACACACCAGCGGTCCCGTCCCCTGTTCGTTTGCCTTGCGAGCCAGCATCACCGCCTCAGGGACAATGAACGGCTCAGCTCCAGTAAAGGAAAACGCCTCTGCCGCCGTCGCCGGATATTCCCGGCGAAAGAGCACAGGGTCCCGCAGCTCCGCAATCTTGTTTCGTCGCCAGGCCATCTGCTCCATATCCAGCCCGTAGAGCTGCATGTATTCCTGCTCTTCCGGACGGAGCGAAAAGCTTTCCGGGCAGTCCCGGCGGTACTCCTGCTGCCAAAACCATGGAATGAACACAGGCTGAAAAGGACTTTCTCCAGACTCAGCCCGCTGCCATTCCTGATGGAAAAAATCCCCCATGCCATTTGCCGTGGATTCCAGAACGACTTCTGTTCCTGCGGCATCTGGCACAGCCTGCAAAACACCAGCGGCGTGCTCTGCGGCGTTTTTCCAGAACGCGATCTCCGATCCATGCAGATACTGCACAGTCTGGGATCGCCCCGCTCCTCGCGCGCCAGCAGTGGCCACGCGATAACCAGAATCCAGCCGAGGGAATTCCAGCTCCCGGGCATTGTCATGCCCGCTTTTGGGACGCACCGGCTCTGGACAGTGCTCGTAAAAACGCCGAGCCATCTCCAAAAGCCCACGGCTGGCCTCCATCTCATGCGCCATGATCAGCGCCCGCGTGCCCTTGGCGTGCGTGACTTTCCAAAAATATCGACCGCCAACATAGGTAGAACAGCCTTGCTGCCGCCCCTTGAGCACCAGTGCCCGGACCTGACCGGTCCGCCTGCGCTGCTCTTCAAGCCGCCTGTGCAGATAGCGCTGGGCACGGTTGAGTAAAAACGGTGCCAGCCCTTCGCTCTTGGTCCGAATCCACAGACAGCGGGATGCATAGTGCGGAAAGTCCTGCATAAGCCGCCGCCGTATTGCTTTTTCCCTTTCATTCATTCCAGACTGTCCAGTGTGTCTTCATGTGTTTCCGCTGTACTCTCGGGCTTCTCGTTAAACATGTGGAGATACTTTCCCAAAAGACTCAGCGCCCTGTTCGCGTTGGATGCGTCAAAACGGTATTCCGTAACCGCGTTTTCCCCTTTGCCAGAGCTGACAGCCACGGCCTGCATGCAGCGCTCTGCAACATCCTTGAGCCGGGCTATCACCCACTGGCGGGTCACGGCGTCATGGGCTGTGCTGTCATCCTGAAATGCAGCAACAGCTTTTTGAATCCGCTCATCCGCAAGCCACCGTTTTCCTGTCTGTTTTGCTGTTTTTTCGCTGTAGCCAGCGCGCAGGGCGGCTTCTTCCGCATCACCACTCACCGCATACTCTGCGGCAAATCGCTCCTGACGTGGCGTCATGCGCAAACCGTCCTTCTGAATCATCCCCAAATCCTCCGGTCAGAAAACACTATTCCCACGCTTCCCCCCTCTTGCCTTTTGCGCAAAAATGATTAACTCTAAAGGTGCCTGGAACATTGGCGAGATGAACTGATCTCGAGAATGAACACGACGAATACGCGATGTTTCCACCGAGCAGGCTCGGCCTGCCGGGGAGAGTACGCAGGGACGCAAGTCCCATTAAACAAAAATGCGTTCTTGTATTCCGTGCATCCGCGATGAACCGGGCTTTTTTTGTGCCCTCAGCACAGCGCCGAGTACACAGCTCGCACGAGCAGCCCAAGGGTTGCAGCCAGCACCCCGTACACAATCCGCTCCAGATTTTTCAGTTTTTCAGCATGCTCACGGCAATGCTGTTTTCCTTTAAGCTCCCCAATATCCTGCATGATGCGGCTTACCCGCTCATCAATCCGAGCCAAGAGTTCAGCCTGACTTGTTTCCTGCATGGTCCCTCCCCATGCGAAGGCGCACTGCCCCCTTGTCAAAAACCGAGCGGCCCAAAAAATAGTAGCCATAGACGCCAAACCCCAGATCGGTAAGCACAGACAGCTTTTGCGCCGGAATATCCGGCCCGAACACACCCCCAATCAGGGCAACGGTAAAAAGCAGAACACAAAGCGGACGGACATTTTTTGAGAGCCATGAGTCACTCTGCATGTCTGCTTCATGCCGCCGACTCAGCTCCCGCTCCATCTCCAGAGACAAACGAAGCTGCTCGCCCTGCCACTCCAGAAGCCGCGTTTGCTGCTCCTGCTCAAGGCTCCGCAACTGCAACAAAAGTTCTGGATTCCTGAGAGCCGAAGATACGGACTCCGGGCTTGGGTCACAGCCGACACAGGACGCCACCAGACTCCCTGCTGCCGAAGCAATGGCTCCAGCAGGCCCGCCAAGCACGGCACCCAAAACCGGGGCCACTCCTGCGACAATCTTTCCAATGTCTTTCCAGTCTGCCATCTGTCTTCCTCAGGGTTTGACGCTTTCCCGAAGCGGCTGCTCCAGCGACCGGGTTTCCACCCGCTCCACGCTCTGGAACATCCGCAGACACTCCGTGCAGCACCGAAAACGCAACACAGAACCATCCCGACGCTGGCGGGTGCGCATCACGTGGCTTTTGCCACCGCAAAAAGGACAAATCATGATGCAGCCTCCAGCTCTTCCCACAGGTTCACAATGCGAAGCGTCATCTGTCCGCAGTCTTTGAGCGCGGCGTCCAGTGCTCGCAAGGCATCACGGGACATCAACACGGCCCGCCGCCCAGACAAAATGCCAAGCCGAAGCCCCGGCAAAATGCAGCCCTGTGTATCCTGCGCAGTGTTCCCTGGATGAATGAGAATTTCCGTTCGATCCGGCACACCAGAAAGCGCAAAGCACTTTCCAAAACGTGGCGAAACATGTGCGGTCATGGCGTAGGTCCCTTCTGGAATGCAGGAAATAAGCACCCGGTTTTCACGCCAGCCCGGTTCCAGCGTCAGACAAAGAATCCGGCCATTTTTGCGCAAGACCCCAAAGCAGCCATCCGCGCCATTCTCCACCCGCAAAAGCTCCAGCACTGGCCGGGGTTCTGTATGAGTGTGCATCTCTCCTCCCCTCTTTTCTGTCTAAAAACCCAAGACGGGATCAGCACCCAATGCGCTTCCTTCCATCTGTCCGCTGGCCCACGGGCAGGTCCGCAGCCCAAAGTTCGCACTCTTGTGGAGCATCCGGGCAATGCTTTCCCGTTCCATGCGGTTCAGGCTCTGCCGCGATTCCCACAGATTCTGGTACCGAGCATTCAGCTGCTCCACGCAGGTGCAGACATCCCGAAACCACGCCCGGTTCACCCCAGAAAACGGTTTACCCAGAGCACGCAGGAGCTGACGAACAGAGATCTCTTTCTTCTTCCCCGCGGCACGTAGCGTGTAGAGAGGGCCGTGAATTCCATGCTCCCCAAAGTCTGGGCAGAGCCATGGACAGGGATTTTGGAGCATTGAATCCGCTCTGACCCGAACAAAACCCTGCCCGTTCACAAGGAAAAACTGCCGCATCCCCCGGACAGGGATTGGAACAAAAACACTGTGCTCAACATCCTGAGGATTCATGACTCTCCCCCTCCCTCTGCGCCTCTGAGCGCCAAGGATTTTCAGGTGAAACAAGCCTAGGTATTTTTAGCCTATTGCTTTGTAAAAAAAATCCTGTGAAAATCACGGCATGGAAGAAGCCACCCATTTTGTACATGCCTTTATGCAGGCCATTGAAGAAGCCCGACTTTCACAGGGCCGTAGCCATTCTGATATTGCACGAGCTGCATTCCCAGAACACAGAGATCCAGTTGGAGCGTATCGCAAGATTCGCAATTCAGGACAAAATCTGCGCATGGAAGATGCAGTTCGCCTTGCACGAGCTGTCCATGTGGATTTCCCTGCTTTGTGCTGGACAGCTCAGCAGTCTTTAAAATAGTTCGCCTTCTCTTTTCCTTTCTTGCATCAGGCACCCCCGCAAGTGAGACACCGCAAGGGTCTCACCTTCTTTTTCCGTACCCTCATATTCAAAAATTCTTTCATATCTTTATCGCGTAGCCTCTCTACGCTCTTTCTTTATGTGTGCAATTCATCAGCAATGCAATAGAGATGAATACTGCACACAATCCTCTAGCTCTTTAATCCACTCTTCTATATTCATGGAAGCACAACAAAAATAGAAAAACCATCTGCAATGCACTGTAGTAAAAATACGATAAATCTAAAATCGTATGAGACTGCATTTTGAAACACAAATATCTGTATTTACTACAAAATTTCAATATCTTACTGGACTGCATATCCTGTATAGTATATCCATTTTTTCCAGAGGAAGCATATCGAATGTTCGATGACACTTTGCTCTTACATATCGTCACCTGAACACCTACTGGAGGGACTATGTCGTATAACATTATGCAGAATGCTGCCCAGCCGGATCCTATATCCGAACTCTTTCGCGCTGCTTCCGCACTCCGATTCATCGAAGATGCTCTTAACTCGGCAGACTGTCTGCCTGCTCCAAGCCCAGAAGGACTCTCCTGTCTTTCCGGCCTCTTGGCACAGCAGCTGTCGACTCTTGCAACAGAGCTTTGGGAAACCGAAGACGCGCGACCTTTCTTCACTCCACCCTGCCCGCGACGATCACGACACAAGGCGTATGCTCGAATGCGCACCTGTAGAACTCGGCGCAGGCCCCTCGCGCACAGATCCGTCCCACCGCATCAATAAGCTCGTCCCCTTTGTGAGCCACGCTTTGACAGATAGGCCAATATCGCCTATTTGTCAAGGCGGTTTCACGAATTCGACCGCCCAGTCGGGTCTTTCTCCCGTCAATCACCCACTCGATATTTTTCTCTTTTTCTCGCAGGTTCTGCTACAGGCCAATATTCTACAATCACTCTTCTTTTGACTTTGAGAAAAAAAATCTTCGCCTTTCTCGGCTCACACACCGCGAGTCATGACACAGAGTGCTCCACATGTGCTATACTCGTAGCTCACCGTCATTGCCGCTTTTGGCTGGAGGGATTTCGTGATTCGGTTCTACGTTTACCGTACCCAAAACTTTGGGAAAACATTCGAAGCCCTTGGAGAGGGCGACTCGGAGATGTTTTATTCATCGCCCGTCCACATCCAGACACACGGCGGGCACCCTCAGCGCACGCTCTCCTTCCTGCACTGCCTCAAGCGGAGCTGGACCCAGCATCACCCACAAGACATCACGCTCTCCCTGCTCGGAAAAGAACTCTGCGGGCACCTCACCCCGCTTCCCCTCGACATGGTGCTTTTCTCCTGCTGGGACACGAACAAGCAGGACCTTAATCTCAATACAGACAACGCCTGCTCCATACTCAAGGACATACTTACAAACATTCCTATCCCCGGCCTTCTGCTTGGCAAAGACGGCACCTGCCTTTGCGGCAATCCAACCCTCTACAAAGAGTTTGGAATTCCCAAAGACGTCCACCTTCCAACCAAGCTCTTTAAAATTTACTCAGCGTCCCCTCAAAGCTACGAACGACTCCAAAAGGAAATTTCCGAAGCGAGTCCATACCGCTCGCACATTTTTTACTGGAAAACATCCAACATGCTACCGGGTGGACACACGGAGCTAGGGCTTCACCTTCATGCCCCATTCCAGGATCAGGACTTTGTCATCGCCCTTATTTCTGACACGCTTATTTCACCAGAAAAACAGCGTCTTCAGCTCTATGAACAGATTTTTAACAGTGCCATGGAAGGCATCGCCATCTTCCGGCATGACGGCCTCATTCAGGCTGCAAACCCCGCCTTCTGCGATCTGGTCGGCCTCCCCCGAGAACATGTCCTCGGTCTCCCTATCCATTCATTTTGCAGCAACAAACACCATGCGCAGGACTACGCAAAAATCATCCACGCCCTGCGCCGAAAAAGCACATGGTTTGGAGAACTCCAGGGCGCCCACAGCTGCGGCGAAGAATTCCCTCTTCAACTCAGCGTCTCAAAACTTCCGCTCAAGCTGGAGCATCATCAGATTTATCTCGCACTGTTGCACGACGTCACCAGCATCAAACAAAAAGAACACAAAATTGAAGAGCAGGCCTTTTATGACGCACTAACAGGCCTGCCAAACCGTCGATACCTCACCGAGACCCTCAGCTCGACAATCCAGTGCGCCCAGAAAAAAGGGCAGGAACTTGCCCTCTTCTTCATGGATCTCGACAACTTCAAGACGATCAATGACAGCCTTGGACATCCCACAGGAGACCGGCTCCTCCAGAACGTCGCGCAGCGCATGAAGGAAAGACTTCCCATAACGACTCACGTCTTCCGGCAGGGTGGCGATGAATTTATTGTGCTTGTTGAAAACGGAACAGGAAAGGATGACGCCCGAAAGATTTCACACCAGATACTGAAATCCTTTGAAGCGCCCTTTGAAATTGAGGGGCGAAGGCTCTACATAACCCCAAGCATTGGAATTAGCTTTTTTCCACATGACGCGCACAACTCTGCGGAGCTGATCCGCAATGCAGACCTCGCCATGTATCACGCAAAAAGCTGCGGGAAAAACACCTATCGTTTTTATTCACGGAAGCTGAACACCCGGGCGCAAAAACGCCTTGAGATCGAAAACGCCCTGCGTTCCGCAAACGTCGAAAAAGATTTTTACGTCCTGTACCAGCCAATACACGACGCCAAAACGCAGCGAATTTCTGGCTTTGAAGCCCTTATTCGCTGGAATCAGGAAGGCTCAGTCCCTATTGGGCCGGACCAGTTCATTCCTGTTGCCGAAGAAACCGGAATTATTTTTGCGCTTTCAGAGTTTGTTCTCCGGACCGCCTGCCGCGAAACCCAGTACCTGCTCAAGGAAGGACTTGGTCCACTTCGTGTTGCCGTTAATCTCTCTGCGCAACAGCTCTACCAAAAAGACTTTGCGGACCGCGTGCAACGAATGCTCCGGGAAACAGGCCTTCCTCCTGCGGCTCTTGAGCTGGAGCTCACAGAATCCACACTTATTCCAAACATCCGACAAACAGCCCGCGTTTTACAGCAGCTCAACAAAGAGGGAATCAGAATTGCCATTGACGACTTTGGCACTGGCTACTCCTCGCTCAACTACCTGCACAGGCTCCCTATCCAGACGCTCAAAATCGACAAAAGCTTTATTCAGGACGCGCCAGACTCAAAACTTGCAGGAAACCTTGTGGCAACCATGTCCATGCTTGCCCAGAATCTGGGCAAACGCATTGTGGCCGAAGGCGTAGAAAATCTAGAGCAGTTTGAGTTTGCTCTTGAGAAGCACTGTGATGAAATTCAGGGCTTTTACTTCAACTCACCGGTCAACCACGAGACCCTGTACAAACTCCTCAAGGAAGACAGAATACAGCACGGAGCCATGTCTCAGCTTCCGCCAGCACCCACATGCTAGCCTGCTGAGCAGTCTTCCTCTTTGCTTTTTTTCACATCCTGAGCAGGACCGTAGGTCTCTCCCCATTCCTTGAGCGCCAAAAGAACAGGTATCAGGGTTTTCCCCTTGTCACTCAGCGCATATTCCACACGTGGCGGCACAACAGGAAAAACTTCCCGCGTGACAAGGCCGTCCCGAATCATTTCCTTGAGCTGCCGGGTCATCACCGGACGGGTCACTGTATTCACGGCCTGCAAAAGTTCTCCAAACCGCAAAGGCTTTTGGGCATCCATCAAGTGATACAGCAAAATTCCTTTCCACTTTCCACCAATCATTTGCAATGTTGCTTCAACCGGACAGCCATGATGACAGCAAAAGCGCGTATGTTTCTTCTTCATGGTTTCCTTTTTGTTCCTGTGCTTCTTAAATGTTCGGTATTGCAAAGCGGTCAAGCCCTGCTACTGTAGAGACTCCATAACAGGATTTTTCACTGCACGACGATACAGGAGGTCATAATGAAAGTCATTATTTCTCAGGCAGGAAGCGCAGCAACGTCTCCTGATGCATTCCGGACAGAAAAGAGTGCACAGCCAAAGGCACAGGGGCGGGACCTGCTCATCAAAATTGCAGCAACAGGCATGAACCCCGTCGACACAAAAGTTCGGACCCGCATGGAGCAGGATACTGTTCTGGGCTGGGATGCAGTAGGGAGCGTCGAGGAAACAGGCTCCGAGGTCAGCAATTTTTCCGTTGGCGACCGAGTCTTTTATGCTGGAGACCTGACCCGCCCCGGAACCAACAGCGAATACCAGCTCGTCGACGAGCGTCTTGTTGCGCTGGCCCCCAAGACGCTGGATGATGCCCACGCAGCCGCAATGCCCCTGACCTCAATTACCGCATGGGAAGCACTGTTTACGCGCCTGCAATTCACCCCGGCCAAGGGTGCAAACGCGGGGAAATCCATACTCATCATTGGTGGCGCAGGCGGTGTTGGCTCCATTGCGACTCAGCTTGCACACTGGGCAGGACTCACTGTCTTCTCAACCGCATCCCGTCCAGATACCATAGACTGGGTCAAGGGACGTGGTGCGGACTTCATTCTGAATCACCGTCACAACCTTGCGAAGGAACTCCGTGCCACGGGTACAGAGCATGTGGATGCCATTTTCTGCACCACACAGATGGAACGCCACTGGAACGCTATGGCAGAATGCATTGCCCCACAGGGGAAAATCGCATTTATCGACGACCCGGAGAATCCACTGGACCTCACCGTTTTTAAGCCCAAAAGCGTAAGCCTTCACTGGGAATTCATGTACACACGCTCCATGTTCCAGACTGCAGACATGCACAAACAGGGCGAGCTACTGAGTAACGTGGCGCAGCTTTTGGACGAAAAAAAACTGCGCTCAACCTGCCGCCTGACCTATTCCGGACTGAATGCAGAAAACATTCGCAAAATGCACATTGAGCAGGAATCCGGAAAAATGATTGGAAAACAGGTACTTGTTTTCTAGGACGTCTTCCTCATACAACGACAAACGCCCCCATCCGCAATGCAGATGGGGGCGTCTTTTTTTCATAAGGGCAAAACACAAAAAAGGCCTACGACAATGTCGTAAGCCTTTATATTCTGTGGCGGAGAGGGAGAGATTCGAACTCTCGATAGGGTTCCCCCTATACACCCTTAGCAGGGGTGCGCCTTCAGCCAGCTCGGCCACCTCTCCAAGGTTTTAATAAACCATATTTTTCCCTGCATGTCGCTTCCGACGTGCGGGATGTAAGCAATAGAGTTTTTCGCGCCTCTTTGTCAAGCATGGATTTTTATTTTTTTCATTTTTTTCCCATGCTCCAGCTTCATTCCTTTTGTACGCCAGCTCTCAAAACAAAACAACTGTGTTTTGCTCTACAGAGAGCATATCACTCATGCACTCAGGGAGACGTGATTCATTCTCGCCAAACAAAGCCCCACAAAAAGACACATATTCCCCAAGTCATAGCACACGTATTTTCAAAAAATGTTCCTTGCAAATTCTCTGTTCCGCCCCAGAATAGGCCAATATTCATTTCACACTCCCGCATCAGAGAGGCTTTCCTTTTGCAATGGCCCATAAATACACGTATACTTCAAAGACGTGAATACACAAAAGCTGACACACTAACGCTCTTCCTGCCAAAAACCACGCCTTGCAGGCGTCTCTGGCAGATTCACCGGAGGACGTCATTCCGAATCTCATCATTCATAAACGACTATGGTGGGCCATTGCGGGCCTTATTTTTGCGTCACTGGCAATCTGGCTTCTGACGCCCTCCAAGCAGCCTGCAGAACAGGGCGTTGTTCGTGAGCACGTCTCCAGCTCTGCGGTTGCCCCCGAAAAACAGCTCCAGACAGAAATCAAAGTCAGCTCACGCCGTGGCGAGAGCTATCCGCCAAGCCAAAAGGACACCCCGCAGGACTACTCTCAAACCCTGCGCATGGCTCCTCGCCATGAAAAAGCTCAGGAACCTGCCCCAAGCACACCGCAGCCCAAAACACAAACGCTCCCGCAAAGTCCTTCTGACACCCACAAAATGGCACCAAAGCAGGACAGCCCGGCAAAGCCACGTCCAGATTCACCAGATCTTTCCCAAAGTATGGCCAGCCCTGATGCCTCCCAGACGGTCAGCTCACTGAGCAGTCAAAATATCCTGTTCCAGCCAGAAATTTCTGCACAGGGTGGACAGGTTCACAGCATCATCTTCCGCTCGACATCTCCCCTGCCCGAACTCCACACCTTCTCGCTCAAGACGCCCCCCCGTTTCATTATAGACATAGATGGGAGCTGGACATACCGGGGACGAAAGCACATTGCCATGCAGCAAGGCAACCTGCGTGCAATTCGCATGGGATACCATCCAGACAAAATTCGCATCGTCCTTGACCTTGTGAGCCACAGCCAGAAACTCCCTCTGGTAAACACAAGCGACAAGGGGCTTCACGTCCAGTTCAAAAAATAAACTAATGATATCAAGAGGGCGTTCAAATTCACAAAAAAAGCTGATGACGAAGCGCCCGAAGCACTTGACATTCATTCTCATTGAAATTAATTCTCAACGCATGTGGAAACGTAAATGTCATCGTCATTGCCGAAAGAGCCGCGCCCTTTGTGAATATCCCGGCGGCAGTCAGGTAGCCATTGCGGATATTCAGGGATGCCCCCGTCAGCGGTGCAGACTCCTTGCCATGGGTCTCACGCCTGGGACGCGCGCTGAAATTTGCAGGCACAATGCTGGCTCATGCTGCTTGCGAGTTCGCAACTGCGACCTTATCCTTGGTGAAGACATGGCCCAGTACGTTATGGCGACTCCAGTACAGGATCAGGATCGCCAAACTGCATAAGCAGACATTCCACCTCTTTTTTTGCCCCGAACTGGTCGATGCCTTTGGCTCGACCTTTTTTATTTGTCCCAGCGGCAGTTATGGCCTACAGTGCCCAGCTCAACCACCGTGGTTTCGCGTTATCGCCACCACGGTGCAGAGAACGCCGTGTTTTTATGCGCAAAAGGAGTCAAAATGGGCAAGGTTATGAATATGCGCCAGCTTCAGGTTGGACAAAAAGCCGTTATCAAAACCATCGGAGCGATGGGGGAACTTGGCCGTCGCATCCGCGACATGGGGCTTGTTCCCGGAACTGAACTTGTCGTTGTAGGACGCGCTCCGCTCAAAGATCCTGTTGCCTTGCGCATGAAAGGGTTTACCCTTTCTCTTCGAAACAACGAAGCAGATCACATCACAGTAGAAGTAGCGGAGTAACTCATGGCCGAGAGGATTTCGATGGCACTGGCGGGCAACCCCAATGCTGGAAAAACAACTCTTTTTAATGCCATCACTGGCGCTCGCCAGCATGTTGGCAACTATCCGGGCATCACCGTCGAAAAAAAAGAAGGCCGCGCCACCATCAATGGCTACGACTTTCACATCATTGACCTGCCCGGCACCTACTCCCTGACCGCATATACGCAGGAAGAAATCGTCTCCAGAAACGTGCTGGTTGACGAACGTCCCGACGTTGTTGTGGACGTCCTTAACGCCTCTGCCATTGAGCGCAACCTCTATCTTGCTGTTCAGATTATGGAAATGGGCATCCCGGTTGTTCTGGCCCTAAACATGATGGACGAAGCCCGTAGCCACGGCATGAGCATTGACGTCCCGGAGCTGAGCAAACGTCTTGGCATGCCTGTTGTTGAGACCGTTGGACGAACGGGCGAAGGCGTGCCCGAGCTGCTCACGCAGACCGCAGACTTTGCCGTTGAAAACCGGGGCAAAAACGAGCCACTCAATATTTCTTACGGTCCAGATCTCGATCCTGTCCTTCGAGAGATGACCGAGCTGATCGAGTCAGCGCACTTCATGGGGGACCGCTACCCCGCCCGCTGGCTGGCCCTCAAGTACCTTGAAAATGACGAAGAGATTTTGGCAAATGGCAATGCCGCAGACAGCGACTTTTCTACACGCCTGCTGCACCTTTCCGCAGACGTTGCCGATCACTGTCAAAAGACACTCAACACCTACCCAGAAGCCATTATTGCAGACTACCGTTATGGCTTTATCACCTCGCTTTTGAAGCACGGTGTTCTGGAGCGCCGCACAGATCAGGCCCGCGTCGACCTTTCCGACCGCCTTGACCATGTGCTGACCCACCGCTTCATGGGACCCATCGGCATGGTGCTGGTCCTTCTTGCGGTGTACAAAGTGACCTTCACTGTTGGTGAAATTCCAATGGGCTGGATGGAAAGCCTCTTTGGCTGGATGGGCGACATGGCTACAGCCATCATCCCGGACGGCCTGCTCCGCTCTATGGTCGTTTCAGGCATTATTGACGGTGTAGGTGGCGTTCTGAGCTTTGTTCCGCTTATTCTCCTAATTTTCCTTTTTATTTCTTTCCTCGAAGACTCAGGATACATGGCCCGCATTGCCTATATGCTGGACCGCGTTTTTCGCGTTTTTGGGCTGCATGGCTGCTCGGTCATGCCGTTCATTGTGTCCGGTGGCATCGCTGGTGGCTGTGCCGTTCCTGGAGTCATGGCCGCACGAACCCTGCGCAGCCGTCGCGAAAAGCTGGCAACACTCCTCACCGCGCCATTTATGACCTGTGGTGCAAAGCTGCCTGTCTTTATCCTGCTCATTGGGGTGTTCTTCCCAGAGCATCAGGCTCCCGCACTTTTTGCCATTACCATGCTGGGCTGGGCCGCAGCACTTTTTGTATCCAAGCTGCTCCGCTCAACAGTCATCAAGGGCCCCAGCACTCCTTTTGTCATGGAGCTTCCGCCCTACCGTTTCCCAACCGTACGCGGCATGCTTATCCACACATGGGAACGGACATGGCAGTACATCAAAAAGGCGGGCACAGTTATTCTGGCCATTTCCGTGTTGCTCTGGGCGCTTATGACCTTCCCCGGTCCCAGCGCAGAACAGCACGCAGCCTTTGATGCCAAGCTGGAGTCCGGCATTGCCGAAATTCAGCAAACCGTCCCGGCAGCAGAACAGGACAAGGCCATTGCCTCGCTCACAGCACAGATTGAGTCTGAACGCGGAGAAACCCGCCTGCGCAACTCCTTTGCTGGCCGCATTGGTACTGGTGTCGAGGGCATCTCTCAGCTCTCCGGCTTTGACTGGCGCACAAACATTGCCCTTATCGGCGGCGTCGCAGCCAAGGAAATTATTATTTCCACCCTTGGCACGGCTTACTCCCTTGGTGGAGACGCCGACACGGAAAGCTCTCTGGCAAGCCGCCTCAAGTCGAATCCGGACTGGAATCCGCTTCGGGCCGTTGCGCTGATTGTTTTTATTCTGCTCTACTCCCCATGCTTTGTAACTCTGGTCGCCATTCGTGGCGAAGCAGGCTCATGGAAATGGGCAATGTTCTCGCTGTTCTTCAACACAGCCTTTGCTTTTGCCCTGTCCACTCTGGTCTATCAGGGTGGCAAAGCTCTTGGGCTTGGCTAGTCGGCCCGGCAAAAGATATTCCACACACTCAGGCCCCACATTGTGGGGCCTTTTTTTACGCCTGCTTGTCAGACTCACAGCTCCCCGCTATGAAAATAAAGAACCCAAAGCACAGGAGCCACCATGAAACTGCAACACAGACTGCACAGCCTTCCCGGAAAAATCATCCTCGCGGTTGGTCTGACCCTCTTTTGCTGTGTCGCAGCATGGGCCTTTATGAGCATCCGCTTCCAAAGGGAACACAGTCTCCAGTCAGTCATAGAAAGTACAGACCGCCTCTCCGATACCACACGCCTTGCCCTGCACTATGCCATGCTCCACAACTCCCGCGACGACATCCGGCAAATTGTCCGCAACACCAGCCGTCAGCGAAGCGTTGAATCCGTCAAAATTTTCGATCATAGCGGCATAATTCAATACTCCAGCACCCCCAGTGAAGAACAGACCGTGGTCAAAAACAGCGCTCCAGCCTGTGCCCCCTGCCACCGTGCAGAGCCACCCCTGCGGACTCTGGACCTTACAGCCCGCTCCCGGCTCAGCACAGCCGACGATGGGATTCGCCGTATTCATATCCTGACACCAATTTTCAATGAAGCGAGCTGTTCCGGACCGCCCTGCCACGCCCACAGCCCAGACACACGCATTCTTGGCGCGCTCGACATGACAGTGTCCCTCGCAACAAGCGACGCCGCTTCTGCCAAGTTTGAGCGCAATACCCTTGGCATGGCCGCCTTTGCCTTTTTGAGTACCTCATGGATTATGATTCTTCTGGTGCTTGGCCTTGTCAAAGAGCCTCTTCGACGACTCATCGCTGGCACCCGGCTTCTCGCTGCCGGGAAAAGCATCCCTCTTGACCGCGTTGACCCTGACGATGAAATGGGAGAGCTGGTCATCGCCCTCAACCAGATGGGCAAGGACATCAGCACCAAACAGCAGGAGCTCAACGCCCAGCGCAATCTCTACCGCAATTTTTTCAACAATGTTCCCTGCCTGATTACTGTTGTTGACCGCAATTTTCGCATTCTGGATTACAACGACGAATTCGCCGAGCACTTTTGCCCGGTCGTTGGAGAACACTGCTTCAAAACATGGAAAGGGCGCGAAAAGAAATGCCAGAACTGCCCCGTGGAAAAAACCTTTCAGGATGGGCAGTCCCATTCCAGCGAAGAATCCGGAATTCACTCTGACGGTTCACCCGCGCACTGGATTGTAAGCACCCAGCCTCTGCGAAATGAAGACGGAGAGATATACGCTGCGCTGGAGATGTGCCTCAACATCAGCGCCCGCCGGGAGCTGGAAAAAAAGCTGGCCTTGTCCGAAAAGAAATATCACGACATTTTCAACCATATTCCCAATCCGGTCTTTGTGCTGGATGCCGAAAGTCTGGAAATTCAGGATGGCAATCAAGCCATTTTCAGTGTGTATGGCCGCCACGCAGAGCAGCTTGCAGGCAGCTCTTTTCTGGAGCTTTTTGTTCACGCCTCCCCCGAAGAGCTGGGACGCCGCCTCAGAATGCTGGAGCCAATCCATCAGGTGCAGCATCAGCGCGATGATGGAGAAATCCGCAGTCTAGACATCATGGCCTCCCCATCTCTATCAGATGGCCGCCCGGTGCTGCTGGTCATCACCAGAGACATCACAACCCGCCTCGAAACGGAACAGCAGCTCATTCAGGCCAGCAAAATGACCACACTCGGTGAGATGGCAACAGGCGTTGCCCATGAGCTGAACCAGCCACTTACCGTTATCCAGACCATCGGGGGACTCATGCGTCGCCGGGTCGAAAAAAATGCCGCGCTGGAACCCGAGCTTTTGCGAGAACTCTATGAAGGCATCTCCCATAACGTTGAACGCGCGACAGACATCATCACTCACCTGCGCGAATTTGGCCGCAAACCCGGTTCAAGCGAAATGGAAGCCGTTGACGGCAACACGGTCCTCCAGCGCGCCTACGCCATGTTTGACCGCCAGCTCACCGCCCACGGTTTTGAAACACAGTGGCAGCTTGCCCCCGATCTTCCGCAAGTCATGGCCAGAGCCAACCGTCTGGAACAAATCTTCATCAACCTGATCTTGAACGCCAGAGATGCCGTCAACAGCCGTCGCGAGCAGGAAGCAGATGCTCCCAGCCGCATAATCCTGTCGAGCAGCGTCAATACTGGGCGCGTTCTTTTCTCCATAGAAGACAGTGGGACAGGCTTTCCGCCAGCAATAGCCTCACGTCTTTTTGAACCGTTTTTTACCACAAAAGACGTGGGCAAAGGCACTGGTCTTGGCCTGTCCATCAGCTACAGCCTTATGCAAAGCTTTGGCGGAACAATTGAGGCCGCCAACAGCACGCGTCCAGACATGGGAGCACGCTTTACCCTTGTTTTTCCTGCCTCAGCACTCGCCCCACAGGGCAAACCGGACTAAAAAGATCAAGATAACTCCCTATAAACACACCCAATCTTTTTTATTTCAAATACCTATTGACGGGTGAGCATTGATACCATACCTTTTTAGTACGAATTCATTGTTTAATGCGGAATGCAGTGAATCCCCTGTGCTGACAAGGAAAAGGCCAGACCACATTCTTCCCTTTGCGCCATGCCCCGGCGCATTTGGCCACAACCCCACAGTCACACAGACGACCTGACCTCTTTCACTGGTCGACATGCCATCTACCCTGCATGCTCCTCGACCCGGTCAGGCCAAGAAAAATCTTTTGCTCATGGAAGCAGGACGCTTGTGATTTTGCAGCAGACGCAAAATCGGCCTCCGCTTTTTTGAAAAAAAGTTTTCCACATGCTTATTCTCAAGTTTTCCACAAGCTCGGAAGAGGTGTTTTCCCCCTCTTGTGCGAGCCGTATCGCCCGTGGTCAAAGACTTTCCTCCAAGGGCCTGTTCCTCCAAAAAATCCCCTCCTTATTTCCTTCCAAAACAGTAGGAATTATGTCGTTCCGCCGACAATTTCTTCGTCCTTTTTCTGACAAAATACTCACAATTGCCCCTCCCCAAAATCAGCCAAAAAAATCTGTGTTTTCCACAGCTTGATTTCCTTTACCCTACTTGACGGGTATAGATTCATTCTATACCTTTCTAGTATTATTAACAGTAGAAGCAGTATAACTGCTTGAAATAAAAGCACATTTCAGGAAATTGCACTGCATCTTTTTTCCTGTTTTTCCGCGTGCTTTTGGGCCTCTGGTCCTGTTATTCAAGCTCCTTTTTGCCCTCATTTCCCGGTGAGAAAAAAGGAACTTACCGTGTTTGGTCTGGCGCGACGGCCGCACGTCGCGCCCACAGATTCTCTAACGTTCAGCCGTGGTCATCCGTACATACGTCTGCCATTTTGATGAGGGGCAAACCATGATGAAGGGAAGAACCCTGTTGCACTGGGCGCTGGCTGTTGTTGTACTCTCTGCCATAAGCTTAACTGGCATTGAGGCAAGCGCAGTCTCCAAACAGGCGACACCAAAGGATTCGCGGGCCGGAATGCTGGTCATCGACACACTGTCTTCCTTTGGAAAACTGGATGAAAAGGCTGTCCCATTCTTTCACGACACACACACCAAGGCACTGGCGCAGCAGGGCAAAGACTGCTCCACCTGCCACGTGAAGAATGAGAAAGGCCTCCTGTCCACAACTTTTAAGGGCACTGATGGCGCGAACAAAAACGACGCCAAAGAGCAGTTCCACAAGAACTGTATCACCTGCCACTCCGAGCGTGCTTCTGCCGGTGAATCCACCGGACCGACCGAAGCCTCCTGCCGAAGCTGTCACCGCGATGCTCCAGCCCAGTCCGGCCGTGTTTCTGCCGGATTTGACCTGAAGCTTCACGCGACGCACGTCAACTCCAAAGCCATTCCTGCCGCCAGCGGCGAAAAAGAGAACTGTAGTTCCTGCCACCATGTCTACGACAAAAAGCAGGACAAGCTCGTTTACGCCAAGGGCGAGGAAGGCTCCTGCCGTTACTGCCACAAGGACACTGCTCAGGACAAAACTGTGTCCATGCAGCAGGCTTCACACACCGCATGTGTAAGCTGCCACCTTGAGAAGCAGGAACAGAAACTTGCGACCGGCCCTGTGACCTGTGAAGGCTGCCACGACAAAGCCATTCAGGACACACGCAAGGCAAAAACGGCAAAGACTCCGACTCCCCGCCTGATGCGCGGTCAGGACGATGCCATTCTGCTCACTGCCCCCGGCAAAAAAGCAGAAGCAGGCATGGGCGCTGTGGTCTTTAACCACAAGGCCCACGAAATGGTCGTCAAAGACTGCCGCACCTGCCACCACGAGAAAATCGAATCCTGCTCAAAGACCTGCCACACAGAAAAGGGCAACAAGGAAGGCGGATTTGTGACTCTGGACCAGGCCATGCACTCCAAGACCTCTTCTGCAAGCTGCGTTGGTTGCCACAACCAGCAGAAAAAGCAGAAGCAGTGTGCGGGATGTCACTCCATGATTCCTGAGAACAAGGCTGCTTCAGAGCAGAACTGTGCCACCTGCCACGAGCAGGACACCAAAAAAGCTGGCGCCATGCTCAAAATGCCCAAGGCTGAAAAGAAGGCTGCCATGCAGCAGGAAATCGCCACACGTGAGCAAAGCGGCGGCACCTATGATCTCAAGGACATCCCGGAAACCGTGAGCATCGACGTTCTGGCTGACCAGTACAACGCTGCCCAGTTCCCCCACCGCAAGATTGTCGCCTCCATGCTCAAGGGCATCGAAGGAAGCGAGCTGGCCAATGTGTTCCACACGGAAAAGGGAACCTTCTGCCAGGGCTGCCATCACAATAGCCCGGCATCCCTGAATCCCCCCCGCTGCGCAAGCTGCCACAAGGACGCTGTCAACAATTCCGCCTCTGCAAAGCCGGGGCTGAAGGCTGCGTACCACCGCCAGTGCATCGGCTGCCACGAGGCAATGGACATTCAGAAGCCTCAGGCAACCGCCTGCGCCGACTGTCACACGGAACGCAACAAGTAAGACCCGGAGTCGAGACGAGGTATTCACATGGCTATTGATCGCAGAAAATTCCTGGGCATGGTTGGTGCCGCTGGCCTCACGGTCACACTGGCAGATTCCGCCCACGCCGCAGGAAACATCCACTTTGAAGGCTACCCCGACAGCCTTGGTGTGCTCTTTGACGCCACCGAGTGCATCGGCTGCCGCAAATGCGAAGAAGCGTGCAACACGGTCAACAACATGCCTGCTCCCGAGCAGCCATTTTCTGACCTCAAGGTGCTTGATACCGAGCGCCGCCCCACGGAAAAGACCCTGACCGTGGTGAACAAATATCAGCCCAAGGGCTTGGAGCATCCGGTTTTCCGCAAACTCCAGTGCATGCACTGTAAGGAACCCGCCTGTGCTTCTGCCTGCTTTGTCAAGGCATTCAAAAAGACACCAGAAGGCGCTGTCGTCTATGACGCGTCCCTCTGCGTTGGCTGCCGCTACTGCATGATTGCCTGCCCCTTCAATGTCCCCGCATACGAGTATGACGAGCCACTGACCCCCCGGGTCATGAAGTGCACCATGTGTCATCCGCGCCTCAAGGAAGGCAAACTGCCCGGCTGCGTCGAAGCATGCCCCAAGCAGGCCCTGACTTTTGGCAAACGCGAAGACCTCATCAAGCTCGCCAGAAAACGCATTGAACAGTACCCGGACCGCTATGTGGACCACATTTATGGTGAAACCGAAATGGGTGGCACCAACTGGCTCTACATCTCCGGCGCACCGTTCAGTGAAATCGGCATGCGCGAAGACCTTGGCGTCACCAGCGCTCCAGAGCTGACCTCTGGCGCACTGGCACTGGTTCCGATGGTCACAGGCCTGTGGCCCGTTCTCCTCACTGGCGTGTACGCAATGAACAAGCGTCGCGACAAGATTGCAGAGGAAGAACAGAACGAGGCCGTTTCCTCCGCTTTGGCGCAGGCAGCAGAAAAGGCAGAAGCCGAGCTGAAAAAGCAGCTTGGGAATGCCGAAGTTGCCCACAAGCGCAAAATCGAAGTCGAAGTGAAAAAGGCTGTTGAAGAAGCCCTGGCCGAAAAAGACAAGGAACAGGCTCAGGACCAGAAAGACGAGGAGGAATCCTAAATGGGTGCTCAGGCAAAAGGCGCTGGCAAATCGGTTCTCACACCGTTTAATGTCATCGCTGGCATCATCGTCATCATCGGCCTCGTAATTGCTGGCACCCGCTTCTACAGCGGCATTGGCAGCGTAACGAACCTTGATAACAACTACCCATGGGGCATCTGGATCAGTTTTGACCTGCTCTGTGGTGTTGTGCTTGCTGCTGGTGGCTACACCACCTCTGCGGCCTGCTATATCTTTGGCATGAAACGCTATCACAGCGCAGTGCGCCCCGCACTGCTCACCGCGTTTCTGGGATACGCCCTCGTGGTTTTCGCCCTCATGTTCGACCTTGGTCGTCCGTGGCGTCTGCCCTACCCCCTCTTCTACTCGCACGGAACCTCTTCCCTGCTCTTTGAGGTGGGTCTCTGCGTTTTCCTGTATCTGAACGTTCTGTTTGTTGAATCCACGCCGGCATTCTTTGAACGGCTGGGTCTCAAGAAGCTGCGCCACTTTGTGCATAAGCTGACTCTGCCCCTGACCATTCTTGGCGTGGTGCTCTCCACCATGCATCAGAGCTCCCTTGGCGCGCTGTACCTCATTGCCCCGAGCAAGGTGCACCCGCTCTGGTACTCCATCTATCTGCCGCTGTTCTTCTTCATCAGCTCCATGTTTGCGGGCATGTCCATGGTTCTCTTTGAGTCCACACTCGCCCACAAAAAGTTCCACCATCTGATGGACGAAACCCACCTGCGCCAGAGTAACGGCGTGGCCTTTGGTTTTGCCAAGGCCTGCTCCTGGATCATGGCCGGATACTTCGTCATCAAGATTCTGGCACTGGCTGTAGAAAACAAGTGGAGCTACCTCCTGACAGGCTGGGGCCTGTGGTGGTGGATCGAAATGATCGGCTTTGTCGCCATGCCCTGCATTGCCTATGCAATCGGCGCCCGCGAAAAGAACCTGCCGCTCATCCGCCGCACCGCTCTCTGGACCGTTCTGGGCATCATACTGAACCGTTTCAATGTCTCTCTCGTGGCATACAACTGGTTCCTGCCCAGCTCCCAGAAGTACTTCCCCTCCATGTCCGAAATCGGCATTTCCCTGTTCGTCGTGACGCTTGGTGTTTTGGTCTACCGCTTCATCGTGACCCACATGCCAATCTTCTACGAACACCCTGAATACAAGGGCCATTAGGCCAAGGGAGAAAGACAATGGAACAGATGTTCTACACTCTGCATGATTTCATGGTGTATTCCAAAGGCTGGACCTACACCATCATGGGGCTGGGGCTGGTGTTTTACCTGCTCTTCTGGCTCTTTCTGACCGGTCGCGACGAGGCACCGAGGAAATACTAACGTTTCGCATCGGGTGCCCCGCACCCGATGAAGATATGTCAAGGAGACACTCAAATGTATGAGTTCCTGACAGGCCCCATGATGTGGATCACCTTCACGGTGCTGATCGTGGGCTGCCTTTACCGGGTCATCTGGTACTTCAAAGGTCTCGACTGGAAAGTCGACCGCGTTGCCTACCGCGCCCACATGGGCCTTGGTCTTCGCTGGGCCTGGAAATCCATCTACCACTGGCTGCTGCCCTTTGGCACCTTTGGCTGGAGAAGAAAGCCCGGCATGATGGCGCTGTTCTTCATTTTCCATATCGGCATTGTCTGTGTTCCCCTGTTTTTGGAAGCACACGCCGTTATCGTGACCCAGAAGCTCGGCATCAGCTGGCCAAGCATGCCCGGCTGGCTGGCCGACGGTCTGACCATCGCCATGCTCGGTGCTGGCATCATGCTGATTCTTCGCCGCATTGCGCTGGCCGAAGTTCGTATTCTCAGCACCTTTACTGACTATCTGGTTCTGTTTATTACCATGGCCCCCTTCGTGACCGGCATTCTGTGCCGCATGCACGTTCCCGGCTATGAAAACTGGCTGCTTGCTCACCTGATTTTTGGTCATCTCATGCTGCTGGCCATTCCGTTTACCAAGCTCTCCCACGTGGTGCTTTTCTTCTGCTCCCGTGCCCAGCTTGGAATGGATTTTGGCATCAAGCGCGGCGGTGAACGTGGCCGCGGTCAGGTCTGGTAAAACAAGCGATCCAAAGGAGCACGAGAATGCCAGAAGGTACCTTTTGCAATAAAACTCCGGTGCAGACCGAAGAGCAGCTGAAATCCCTGCTCTCTGACACCCGAGGCACCCAATATTACGAGGAAATGAAGTCTCTTGAGGTCGACAAGGATGCACTGTGGTCCCGCATCCAGAAGACCTGCAAGTCCAAGATGCGCACATGGCTCGACATCTGTGCACATTGTGGACTCTGCGCGGATTCCTGTTTTCTCTATCTTGTCAATGATCGTGACCCCAAGCAGGTCCCAAGCTACAAGATTCAGTCCATGCTGCGTACCCTCATTGAAAAGAAGGGTGACGTCAGCACTGAATTTATGATGGAATGCATGGAGACTGCGTGGTCCAAATGTACGTGCTGCTCGCGCTGCTCCCAATTCTGCCCCCACGGCATCGATATGGGGCAGATGAACAGCTACATTCGAGGCCTGCTCTTTTCTCAGGGTTTTGTTCCGTGGGAACTCAAGATCGGCTCCGGCATGCACCGCGTCTATCACGCCCAGATGGACGTGACGACTGTGGACTGGGTCGAGACCTGTGAATGGATGGCCGAAGAATACGAGGAAGAGTGGCCGGGGCTGACAATCCCCGTCGACAAGGAAGGCGCGGACATCATGTACACATGTAACGCCCGTGAGCCAAAGCATTATCCCGAGGATCTTGCTGAAGCTGCTATTCTCTTCCACCTCGCAGGTGAAAACTGGACCGTTCCGAGCGAAGGCTGGGAGCAGACCTCCCTCACCATGTTTGCCGGTGACTGGGAAGGCGCAACAATGCAGGTCAAGAATGTCTACTCTGCCATTGAACGCCTCAAGCCCAACCGTGTCATTGGCACCGAGTGTGGCCACGCGCACCGTGCAACTGTTATCGAAGGCCCGTACTGGGCCGGTCGCGAAGACGGCAAGCCCCCCCGCCCCTACATGCACTATGTAGAATGGGTGGCCGAAGCCCTTCGCACCGGCAAGCTGAAAATTGACCCTGCAAAGCGCATCAAGGTTCCCTGCACCTTGCAGGACTCCTGCAACTACGTCAGAAACTACGGTCTGGCCCAGACGACCCGCGAAATTCTTTCGTACATGGTCGAGCCGGGCTACCTGACCGAGATGACGCCCTGCAAGGAGTACAACTACTGCTGTGGCGGTGGCGGTGGCTTCAACGGCGTTGGCCGATACCGCGAGCAGCGAAACATTGCTCTTCAGACCAAGCGTGACCAGATTTTGGCAACCGGAGCACAGCTCGTTATTGCTCCCTGCCACAACTGCTGGGACGCTATCCGTGATCTGGAAGAGGAATACAGCATCGGCATCAAATGGTCGTTCCTCAAACCCCTGCTCATTAGCATGGTCGAGGTGCCAGAGCATCTGAAGCCGGAAGAATAAGCACTCTGGAGGGGGGCATCCCGCTCCCCTCTTTTTCAAAGCTAGAGAGGGCCTATGTTCAAGAAAATCCTGTTCGCGACCTCTGCTACTCCGGCCTGCGACCACGCCGCTCGCGTCGCCTTTGAGCTGGCAAAGCGTCATGGGGCCGAACTCACTGTCTTTCACGTGCTTGGCATCCCCACCCGAGCCTTTAGTCAGGTTGTGAAAGACGTCCGCACGGGCGAAGAAGTCACCCTTGATGACAACTATCTTGACTCCGTGAAAGATGAAATCTACAACTTTTACCTCAGACAGTTTGAGGCAAACCCCGAGGTCAAAATCCGGGTAACAACTGGCCTCCCGCATCGAGAAATCCTGCGGCAGGCAAGAGACACGTCCGCTGACCTCGTTATCATGGGCGCAAGTGCCCGTGAAGATTCACCCTACTACAGATACGGCATCCCCGGCAGTACTCTCCAGCGCGTGGCAAAAGCCGCCCGTTGCCCTGTTCTCACCGTGAGCCGACCCGCCGCCTCCTATTGGGGAGGCATCTCCAACATCGTTTTCGCAACCGACTTCTCTACCCCCGCTTCTCACGCCTTCCAATTTGCCGCCAGTGTCGCCAAAGACCTCGACTGCAAACTGAACCTTTTCCACGCGCTGGATATCTCCAACATCGCGGCAGGAAAAACCATGTCCCAGGACGAAATCGAAGACGCCCTCATGGATGCCCGCCGCAGAATGCACAGCGAGTATACATCGCAGCTCAAAGAGTTCCGGAACTGGAGCGTCGAAGCATGGGAAGGGGTTCCGTACGTTGAAATCGTGAAGTTTGCCCGCGAAAGGCAAGCCGACCTTATCGTCATGGCTCATCACAACCATGACAGCGACCCAGAGCAGGCACGCATTGGCAGCACAATGGAACATGTCATTGTTCGCGCAACCGCTCCCGTTGTCAGCGTGAACCGTCCAGATAAGGTACAAAGCCTCTCCTGAGGCATATAAATACGGAAAACATCCGTTTTCCGCCAAGCGAAGTGAGGTACTTCATGGCAAAAAAAATTCTCATCATCGATGATGATCCCAACATCGTCTCCTACATGTCAGACCTTTTCTCAGATAATGGGTATGACGTCTGTACTGCAGCAGATGGAGCAGAAGCCTACGACGTTGTCGAAAATGAACGCCCAGACCTCATCACCCTTGACCTGGAAATGCCCGAAGAATGGGGTCCCCGATTCTATCGGAAACTCTCGCAGAACCCAGAATTCGAATCAATCCCGGTCATCGTGGTCAGCGGACTCGCAGGGAATCGCTACGCCGTGCAAAAAGCCGTCGCCAGCTTTACCAAGCCCTTCGACCCCGAAGAACTGCTTCGCGCTATCCGCGAAACCATTGGAGAATAACTTAACCTTTACGTCCACAACGCCGTCCTTACCCTGCACGTAAGGACCCGATACAGGGGATTCTTAATGTCCAAGAAGATCATGATTGTCGACGACGATCCAAGCATCGTTGAATATCTGACCGACCTCTTCCACGATAACGGCTTCGCAACCTGCTCCGCTATCGACAGCTCCGACGCTCTCGACATCGTCACCAACGAAATGCCTGATCTCATTACCCTCGACATCGAAATGCCCGGTGAATGGGGTCCCCGATTCTATCGCAGAATCTCTCAGGACCCCGAACTCCGAGACATCCCCATTATCGTCGTCAGTGGACTCACTGGCGTCCAGCACGCTGTGAACCGCGCCGTCGCCGTCGTTCCAAAACCCTTTGACCCACAAAAACTCTTGTGTATCGTCAAAGAAACCCTCGGGGACAGCCCGGCACGCTAATTCACCAGTTCAGCGGTGTGCAGGCTCATCCTGTACACCGCTTTTTTGAAGCGCTCCCCATGAGGTGATGCGCGGAAGTGCTGGATGGGTGAAGATTGGGGGCCAGCCCCCAAGCCCCCGCGTAAGGGAATGATTCCCTTACGTATCCTCAGCGAGTTTGAATTCCATCCACGCTTCGCGTGAATGAAATTCAAACTTGGGTGAGAATGCGATAAGAAAGTCTTTCTCTTCTGCGAGTTCGCCACCATTTTCTTTCTGAACGCTCGCGTTCAGAAAGAAAGGGTTGGGGCGCAAAGAAAAAGAACGCACTGGGTGCCCATTAGCTGAAATATAAGGCTGATGGAGAGGAGAGCTTTGCTCTCATCCCACTCAGCCTTATATTCCAGCGAAAGCGGGATTCCCAAGGGCCTCGTCCTTGGGCGGGGTCAAGGGGCAGCGCCCCTTGCAGAGGTGCGGGGACAGAGTCCCCGCCCACCCTGGCGCCCCTTGCAGGGTTTGGGGCAGCGCCCCAATAAAACAAAACCCACCCGCCCGGCGCCCCTTGCAGAGCGCGAGACAAATTCTCGCACGCCCCCATGAACACTACTCATCCACTATGAAAACAGGACATGAACAAGATGAAAAAGACGATACTTCTTGTAGACGATGAGCAGGACATCCGGAAATTTCTTGGCATGAGCTTGGAGGAGCTGGGATATAGCGTACTCACGGCATCGACTGGCGCCGAGGCACTGGAGCTGTATACCAGAGAGCAGCCAGAAATCATTCTGACAGACGTCAAGATGCCGGGGATGAGCGGCGTCGACCTGCTGATTGCGCTGAAGGAGCAAAATCCTGACGCGGAAGTGGTTATGATTACAGGCCACGGCGATATGGATATGGCAATCCAAAGCCTGAAACATGAAGCGGCAGACTTCATCACCAAACCAATTCAGGATGAAATACTTGAAGCGACACTGAAACGCGTATCTGAAAAAATAGATATGCGCCGTAAGCTGAACGAGTATACGAATAATCTCGAACGGATGGTGGAAGAAAAGTCTGCGCAGGTCATCGAGCTGGAACGACAGGTTGCGGCCCGTCAAATGGTGGACGGCATCGCAAGCGCGCTGAGAAGCATTACCGACGACGTTGGAGGAAACGAGACCTTTAACGCCATGCCGTGCTTTATCTCGCTGCATAACGCTTACCTTGAAATCGTTGCGGTCAATCAGCTCTATAAAAAGAAATTTGGAAACATGATTGGGCATAACTCGTGGGACCTGTACGCAGACCCCAATGCCCGTGATGCAGGCTGCCCTGTAGGACGAACCTTTGCGACAGGCAAAGGTCAGCGCTACAGAAAAACACTGCGCACCTTCGACGGAGACCAGCTCCCTGTTATTGTCCATACCGCTCCAATCTTCGATCAGGAAGGCGAAGTCGATATGGTGCTGGAGTTTACCGTAGACATCACCGAGGTGAAACGCCTCCAGGATGAGCTGCGCGCAACCCGCGAAAAATACCAGGTCCTGTTCGACGAAATTCCCTGCTTCGTGTCAGTCATCGACAAAGACTTCAACACAACAGCCTCCAACAGACTCTATAACGAACTGTTTGGCGCTGAGCCGGGCGTGCCTTGCCACAAAGTGCTGGCCCACCGAGATACCCCGTGTACCAAATGCCCGGCAGCAAAGACCTTCGCCGATGGGAAAACCCACCAGCGGGAAACCATCATTACGGCCAAAGACGAACGAAAATATAATGTCCTCGTCTGGACCGCACCGCTTCGCGATGAAAATGGAGAAGTGACCGAAGTGATGGAGCTTGCCGCAGACATTACCCAAATCCGCGAACTTCAGGACCACCTCGCATCGCTCGGCCTGATGATCGGTTCCATGAGTCATGGCATCAAGGGAATGCTCACGGCACTGGACGGCGGTATTTACCGCGTTGAATCAGGCATGAAACGTGGTGATGAAGATCGCATGCAGGCGGGCTGGGACACAGTGAAAGACCTGACTCACCGCATCCGCTCAATGGTCATGCAAATGCTCCACTACGCGAAAAACCGCGAGCTGAACGTCGAAGAAATCGAGCTGAAAGACTTCTTTCAGGCAATCGTGAATATCATCGCTCCGCAGGCACACAAGGCCGGCGTGGAATTTGAATATGACCTGCACGGCACACCGGGTACCCTGACCGTGGACGCGCATGTGCTGAGCGCGGCACTGGTCAACTTTTTGGAAAACGCGGTGGATGCCTGCGCATCAGACAGCACACCAGACAAAAAGCATCGGGTCACCTTTGACGTGCACGCCACGGAAGAAATCCTGCGCATCCACATTGAAGATAACGGGACAGGCATGGATCAGGAAACGCGCGAAAAAATGTTTACGCTGTTCTTCTCCTCCAAGGGCTTCAAGGGCACGGGCCTTGGCCTGTTTGTCTCAGACAAGTCTATCCGCCAACACGGTGGCGTCATTGGCGTCAACTCCGCGCCGGGAGTCGGGACCGAGTTCGTGGTCCGGATTCCCCGCCGCATCCCAGAAGGCGAAATCACTATTACAGACGACTGCGAATAAAAAAACGCCGTCCCAAACGGGGCGGCGTTATTTTTTGTAAGAGAAAGACCCTAGTCCTCAGTATCAGCCTTGAGCTTTTTGTCTTTCTTGCGGCAGTCGGCGCAAATTCCGTAGAGATACATCTCATGCCCGGTGAGCACAAAGCCGTGCTCGGCAGCGAGACGCTCCTGCAACTGCTCAATCTTGTCATCAACGACAGCTATGGCTTTTCCGCATTCTTCGCAGATGATGTGATCGTGATGAGAAAATCCATACTGCTGTTCATACCGGGTTACCCCGTCACCAAAGTTGACCTCCTTGGCAAGGCCGGATTCGCACAGAAGTTTCAGAGTCCTGTAGACCGTAGCCTGTCCAATGGATTTGTCGGACTTTTTGACGATGTTGTAGAGATCCTCAGACGTATGATGCCCGGATTCTTTCAAAAAAATCTCCAGAATCAAACGGCGCTGCGGCGTCATTTTCAGATTCTTTCGAGCCAGATAATCGGTAAAGACCACCAGCGGTTCTTTCATCCTCATCATCCCCTTGGCTGACAGTTTGTCACAGTGTTCAGTGGGCGGGCCATCTGTCAAAAATGCGTTTCTTCGGACAAGGTGTATACTGTCCTTATCTTGCGGAACTGTCTGCTCAATAAAATTTAAATCCGGGGCCTGCAAGTTTGCATAGCCCCAGAACGGTTTTACAGGATATCAACGACCTGAAGCGACGCATCTGAAGCTTCGAGAGTTTCTTTGCCACCAAGAGCAACAAACTCTGCGTTCTGAGCAGCAGAAGCAACGAGTTTACCATATGCCGCAAAGTCTGCGGGACCAGCAGCAAGCAGTTCGTCGCGGTTCTTCTGGCGTTCTTCCACGGTTTCACCAACCAGCGCCCGAACCATTGCGGTGTAGCCCTGCGCATCTGGCAACAGATACGCATCCATTTCTCCAATGGCACCAACAATGCTCTTTACGCATTCGTCCTGACTCAGGTCCGCACTGGCAAAAAATTCACCAGTTCCGGCAAAGGTCTTGAGCGTGGCGTCGAGGTTCGGGTCACGGTACGATGCAAAAGCGAGAGAACCAGACAGGCGATCCAGCGAGCTGAATGCACCATAGGCTCCGCCCTGCACACGAACACGCTCCCACAGATACCCCATGCGGGTCAAACGATTCACAGCCAAATGTGCACCGCTAAAGGTGTAGCCAGCGCTCTTGAGGTCAAGAATTGCTCCCGCGTAATTGACCTGCGCCGGAATAGCAAGCCCTTCTGCTGTCGGGTAGCTTGCCGGGGTCCACTCGCAGGCAGTGAGTTCCTTCTCAGGAACAGCGGAAATAAAGGACTCAAGTGCAGGCCGGGCCGCAGCAATGTCCTCCGCAGTCGCCGAAAGGTTCAAAAGCAGATTGCCACGAGCCACAATGCGCTCGCGCACGCGCTCCAGACGGGCAAGAACAGCATTCCAATCTTCGTCAATGTCCTTGAGAAGCTGACGGTGCGCAAACAGGGCATCAATGCCGCCAAGCTGCTCGCTCAGATAGCCAGAAACGCCACAACGGGCACGAAGACGGCTCAGCACAACCATGTGCCCGGCAGGAACAATGCGCTGCTCCAGTCGAGCTTTTTCTTCCATGACAATCTGGCGGAAACGCTGGCGGTTGTCGAGCTTGGTGCTGCTCAAGACATCCCGGAGAATGTCGAGCATGTCACCCACGTTCTCAGACATCGCCTTGCCACGCAGGAAGAGATAACTCAGTGTTGCGTCGCCTTTCAGATTCTGCGTCACAAAGGTCTCAGGCTCAATGCCACCGGTCTTGCGCGCAATGCGCATTCCAAGGCTGGCAAAGTCTTCAAGCTCTGTTCCCATCTCAAAAAGAGCACGACCAAAAAGCGGAATCAGCGGCAGGTCATCCTGCTCCACAGCACGCAGATCAAAACCAGCATCAAGGTACACAATACCCTGTGCAGGTACATCGTGCAGCATGGTCCGTACCCCAGACAGCTCGGCCTCATCATGAGGAAGCGGGGTTTCGCTTTTCTCAAGATCTTCCAGACCAAGCATCGGAATGCTCTTGAGCGCTTCCGGATCGTCAGCCTTGCCCTGAAGTTCTTTAAGCGTGGCAGCGGTCTGCATGATCTCCTGCAACTCGGCTTCACTCATGCCGTCCTTGATCTTGGCCAGCTCGGCCTTTTCCTCATCGTCCTGCTTTTTGGCAAGGCCCTGCTCAGGCTTGAGCAAAACAGTGATGCGATGCGGATTCTCAAGAAGCTGCTCTTTAATAAGCGCCTGGAACACAGGAGCGCCCTGCTCCAGTTCACTCTTGAGCTTGGCAAGCGGCGCCTCAAAGGCCAGCGGGGTAAAGGGATCGCCATCATAAAGCCACGTGGTCAGAGACATAAGCATCAGAGAAAGACCACGCGGGAAACGTCCTGTGTTCTGCTCGCGCAGATCAAACTCAACGCTGTTCATCGCGGCTTCGATCATTTCCTGACTCGGGCCTTCCTCGACCAGCTCGGAAAGGACACGGTTCACGACCTCTTCGGCCTTTTCAAGGTCTTCTGCCTTCATGCCCTTGAGGCCAACACCAAAGCTCATCTGACGGAGTTCGTCACCAAAGCCGCTGGCGCAAAGATCTTCACCAAGACCAGACTCCATGAGAGCGCGGCGAAGCGGTGAGGACGGCAGACCAATCAGGATATGCTCCAGCACTTCCATGCGCAGGGCGCAGTCACGGTCTGCGGTCTCGGACAGAAGCCACTGGTGCGCAAACATGGCCTTGGCATCAGCACCACCATCATAGGGCTGTACCACGGTCCGGGGGGCGTCAAAGCTTGGCTGGAGACCAACAACAGAATCGACGTCCAGAGCGCTGTACCCTTCAAGAGCCTTGTCGACCAGCTCCAGACGGGTTGCTTCGTCATCATCACCATAGAACCAGAAACGGGCATTGGAGGGATGATAATAGGTCTCGTGGAAATTCTTAAATGCAGCATAGGTCAGGTCCGGGATATGCTTGGGAGCACCGCCGGAATCCAGACCATAGGTCATGTCTGGGTACAGGGCATGCTGCAGGGTTTCCTGCAGAATGCTTTCGGGAGAGCTGTACACGCCTTTCATCTCGTTAAAGACAACACCCTTTCTGGTCAGCGGAGCGTCCAGAGATTCCAGCTCGTAGTGCCAGCCTTCCTGACGGAAAATATTCTCGTCAATGCGGGGATGGAACACAGCGTCGATGTACACATCAATCAGATTATAAAAATCCTGCACATTGCAGCTTGCCACGGGGTAGCAGGTCTTGTCAGGATAGGTAAATGCATTGAGGAAGGTCTGGAGGGAACCTTTGAGCAGTTCAACAAAGGGTTCCTTGACCGGGTACTTGTCAGAGCCGCAAAGCACGGAGTGCTCCAGAATATGCGGGACTCCGGTGGAATCCTTGGGTGGAGTACGGAAGCTGACGCCAAAGACCTTGTTCCGGTCCGGGCAGCTCAGGCTCATCAGCTCAGCGCCAGTGCGCTCATGCTTGAAAAGTTTGGCTTTTGCCCCGATTTCCGGGATTTCCTTCTCAACAAGACAATTAAATCCATGTATCATGATGCTGTGTTCCTCCAGAAAGAGACTTTCTGTTGTGTGGGGTTAATTCAGCTTTTTTTCTTGGTAACGTCTACGAGGTGTACATGAGCTTTATCACAAATAAAACTGTTGTCCTTACGGGAGCCTCGTCTGGTGTTGGGCAGGCGCTGGCACTCCAGCTTGCCGAAGCTGGCGCCCATCTTCTGCTAAGTGGACGCTCTCGTCAAAAACTTGCGCAGACTTTACGCCTTTGCAACAAAAAAAGTGCAGAAGCTCAGTATGATGCACATCACAGCACAGTTGCCGGGTCTCTTGCCTGCGTCGACACAGCCTACCGCATTGGCCGACTGGCTCGCGAGCGAGGCAACCTTGGCGGCTTTATTCACTGTGCCGGGTATCTCGCCCCCGGCCCTGCAATCTGGGAAATTTCTCCCCGGGAATTTGGGCAGGTCATGGATGCCAGCCTCACTGGTGCGTGGCAGCTTATCCGCTTCCTTGTTCCCCTGCTGCTCGATAGAGATAGCACATTTGCAGCGTTTGTGGGGTCTGGCTCAGCAGAAATTGTTCAGCCGGGAATAGCGGCCTACTGCGTGGCAAAGGCAGGAGAGGAGCACCTCGCCAGACAGCTGGCAGGAGAAGCACCAAACATTATCAGCTTTGTGTACCGCCCCGGCATTGTCGACACCCCCATGCAGGCAGAAGCACGCAGTAGTACGGGACTCAAGGCAGACGAACTGCGCCCGGTCTTTGGTGGCTGGAAAGACAAAGGCCAGCTTATCAGTGCCGAAGACTCCGCGCGCGGGCTTATGCAGCTCCTCAATGCTCTTCGCCCAGAAATGAGCGGCAAGACCTTTGACGTTCGCTCTCTTCCTGATTTTTCATAACGCAGAAAAATAAAAGACGTGCAGCACGGACTTCCATACTGCACGTCTTTTACTGCCCTTTGCGGCAGTACGCTGTGGCTGCTGTTTAGGCCAGCGAACTATCTCCAAGCATATTCAGGGCAAGTTCCATCTCACGGCTGAAACGGTCCTGCACAGCGGCCTGCACACGCGGCGTGCTGGAGCTGAACTGCTTGCCACGGGTCTTGTAAATTTCCTTAATAAGCGACATGTCAAAATTCCCTGCGGATGCGCCCTTTATGGCATCCAGCGCCTCAGCAAAAATCCGTACGGAGCCAGAAGCTCCATGCTGCACGGCTGTGCTCCACAAGACCTGACCCAAAACGCCCCCCTCAGAGCGAAGATCAATGCCTGTCAGAGCTGCAAGCTTTTCTGCGGCTGGCATAAAGTGCGTCTGCCTGATGAATTCATGCTGCAAGTCAGAAAAATGCTGACCGTCGGCCTTGGCAATGCGTCGCCACACAGACGGCACTGGACCATACTTTGAACCGGTGTTGGCCCGGCCCGCTGCTCGCAGATCAGACGCCCATTCTGGCTCTCGATCAGAGAGGAACGTCAAAAAGCTGTCAAAAGTCCCAGCACGTGATGAAATTTGATACAGGCCATAGGACGTGCCGCCGTGACGATCGTAGCCAATCACACCGGGGTCACCATTGGACTCAAAACGGGCAGCAAGAAGTCCTGCCAAATCAGCGGCTTCTTTACTCCCAAAGCTCTTTTCAGCCAGAGTCTGCTCTGCGGCGTCGCGCAATGGTGAAGCTGTTGAGGATGCTACAGGCGGTGCCATTTCAGAAGAATCCTGTTCCACAGAATCCACTGTTTTCGCATCCCTGCTCTGCTGCATCTGCTCCTGTGACAGATTTTTGTCTGTCGCATGGGCGCCCTCAAGGGCACTTAGCATTGTGGCCAAAGTCTGCGCGCCCGCAGGCATACCGCCAATCATGCCACCCAAAAGGTCCGTAGGCTCATGCTCGCTTTTTTCACCAAGCAGGCTGTCCATCAGCATAGAGGCATCACTCAGGCGAGCCAGTTCCTGTGCTGTGTGCCCAGAAACATGATCCGCACTGTCGCCATCCATTGTGTTCAAAAACTGACCACCCAGCATCAACTGCGCCTGAATGCTCGAATAGGTGGACGCATCCCCACCTAAAATATTTCGCAAAAGCCCAGCAAACGCGCCACCAGAGGCGTGTCGTGCCGCATACTGGCGAATTTCTGCCAAACGCTCCTGCGCTGTGAGCTGCTGTGATACTCCAGAAACTTTACTCATGCTCTCTCCTTCACGAAAGAAGCGTCAAAATTCCTGACGCTCCTCTCTCCCGCAGAGAGTTTGAGCAAAAACGGTGCCAGCGCAATTTTGTTCAAGACTTGATTTTTACATCAGGAGTATTAGCACTACTCTTGAATCAAAAAATATTGCAGGAGATTCCCAATGATTTCACGAGACGAAGCATATCAGATGGTTAAGGAAAGCAATCCCCCCAGCCTGCTGCATCACGCTGAGCAGACCGAAGCTGTCATGCGCGCTCTTGCTAAGCACTTCAACGAAGATGTTGAACTCTGGGGCATTACTGGTCTTTTGCATGACCTTGACTATCCGCAGACAAAAGATGAACTCAAAGCACACGGCGCCAAAAGCCGGGAAATGCTCGAAGGCAAGCTGCCGGAAGACGCACTTTATGCTATTGTTGCTCACAACAGCGAATATACAGAAGTGGACCCCAAGAGCCATTTTGACTACGCCTTGCGCGCAGGTGAAACGGTGACGGGTCTTATTACTGCTGCGGCACTGGTACGCCCCAACCGTATGGAAGGGATGAAGCCCAAGAGCCTCAAGAAAAAAATGAAAGACAAGTCCTTTGCTGCCAGCGTCGACCGCGACCGCATTCGCGAGTGTGACAAGCTGGACATGGAGCTTGCCGAGTTCCTGCAGCTCTCCATTGATGCCATTACTGGAGTTGCTGCTGAAACTGGCCTTGTGTAATCACCCGCAGGGCCACAGCCCACGGGGAAGCGTTTATGCTCAGGTTACGCCAGTACATGGATGACGATGACCAGAACAGTGAACGAAGTTTTGCAGAAATTCAGGTCGCACGTCTGGTGCGCTGGATATACATGGTTGGGCACGGGTTTATTGCAGACCAGTGCCTCCTGCGCGCCTCTGCACTGGCATACACAACAGTGCTTTCACTTGTTCCCCTGCTGGCTGTTGCCTTCTCTATTTCCAAGGGCTTTGGCTTTCAGGATTCCGACTTTATTCGCAGCATACTTTTGCGTGCGACCACCGGAAACCCTGAAATCGTCGATGCCATAGTTGGCTATATCAACAACACCAATGTCGCCACCCTCGGCGTCATTGGTGTTTCCTTTTTGCTCTTTACGGTCATTTCGCTTCTGGGAAACATTGAGGCCAGCTTTAACAGCATCTTTGGCATCAAGGCCCAGCGCAGCATCTGGCGCAAGTTTTCAGACTACCTCACAGTCGTCCTCATTTGCCCCCTGCTCATTCTGGTTGCCATCAGCGCCACGGCATCCGTCCAAAACACAGGCTTTATCCAAAATATCCTGAGCTATTCTGTTTTTAGCACACTCTACATCATCACACTCAAGGCCCTGCCTTTCATCACAACCTGGTTCGCCCTACTCTTTATCTATATTTTTATCCCCAATACACGGGTGCGCTTCTGGCCTGCATTTGGCGGGGCATTTATCGCAGGAACACTGTGGCAGGTCACCCAAGTCCTGTATATCAAGTATCAGGTCACAAGTTCAAATTATAATGCTATTTATGGAAGCTTTGCCCAGGTCCCACTCTTTCTTATCTGGCTCTTTATCAGCTGGGTCATTGTGCTTCTTGGTGCAGAAATTTGTTTTGCACTCCAGTTTAGCGAAACCTATTACAGTGAAGCGAGACTGAACGACTACAGCTTTGACGACAGACAGCAGCTTGCTGTGCTTATGCTGGCATTGCTCACTCATGTTTTTATGCAAGGGAAAGAGACGCCAGACAATGAGACCATTGCCCACAGAATTAATGCACCGGTGAAGCTGGTGAATGATGTCATGTACATGCTTGCGCAATCCCGAATTGTGCAAAAGATTGACCATCCGGGCAGTGAAGCGTTTAGCTTGGCTCGTCCGCCAGAAAAAGTTCGGATTGTTGACATTTTGCGTGCGCTTTCTCATTTTCGGGCCAAGAGCGGTCGGCAACCCATTGAAATGCATTCAAAGCTGCTCTCCCCCGTATTTAGCGGCCTGATACAGGCAGCATACGAAAGCAACTCCAACCTGACCCTGACGGAATTCGCCCAGAAATGTTCATTTAGCGATTTCTGTCAGGACAAAACCGAAGACACGCAACTATAATGAAACATTCATTCAAATTTTTCGCGAACAAGGACTGCCGGTATTATCCCTGTCACAAAACAGCAGACCCTGAGCATTTCAACTGCCTGTTCTGCTTCTGCCCGCTGTACTTTCTTGACGACTGCGGGGGGAACTACAAGATGACACGAGGAGTCAAGGATTGTACGGACTGTACACTCCCCCACGACAAAGGCGGCTATGCGCATGTTCTGAAACGCCTCAAGACCGAGTTCACCGAGATGCGAAAAAATGCAGCCGAGGCAGACAAGCCTGACGAATCTGCATAAAGCCTCTTCACATCATTGATGTTTCTGATACCATAGCGCAAACTTTATGCTTCAACGCGGTGCGTGTCCTGTCTGCACATGCAGGACACGGCCTTCTGCCACTTTTATCCTTTAGGGAGCGCTTATGGCCTTCAGCATTCAGGACACGCTCAAACAGTCTCACGATGCCGTTCCGTTTTCCAAGCAACAGATTACAGACATGCTGGCCCTTCCACCTGATTCCGTAGAGAGCTACGCAATCATGGCCGAAGCCAAACGCATTTCCAAAAGTCTGACTCAGGACCGGGCCGAAGTTCATGGCCAGTTTGCCATTAACCTGTCCCCCTGCCCCAAAAACTGCAAATTCTGTTCTTTCGCAGTCTGCAACGGGATTTTCAAAAAAGCGTCACAGCTTTCTCCAGAAGAGGTGGTAGAACATGCCACCATGCTGGAATCACAGGGTGTTAATGCCATTTACATCATGGCGACAGCCAATTATCCTTTTGGCAAATTCTGTGAAGCAGTGCAGGAAACCAGAGCACAGCTCAAGCCAGAAACCATGCTCATTGGCAATGTTTCTGACCAGGAACTTGATGGCGCACAAAAGCTGGCAGACGCTGGCCTCAATGGTGTGTATCACGCCCTGCGCCTGCGCGAAGGCATCGACACCGGACTCCAGCCCGAAGCCCGCAAAAACAGCATCCGCTCTTTCAAGGATGCAGGGCTTGTTGTTGGCACCTGCGTCGAACCAGTCGGCCCAGAACACAGCAACGAAGAGCTTGCAGAAATGATTCTGTTCACCGCAAGCTTTGACCCTGCCTTTAGCGGTGCGGCACGCCGTATCGAAGTTCCCGGAACCGAAATTGCGGCCCGGGGCATGATTTCCGAACTCCGCATGGCTCAAATTGTGGCAGTCACCCGCCTTGCCATGCCGCGGAGTGTGACAGGCAACTGCACTCACGAGCCATATTCGCTGGGCGCTGCCGCAGGTGCGAACCTGTTTTGGGCAGAACTTGGCGCAAACCCGCGAGACATCAAGGAACACACGGAAGAAGGCCGTGGCTTCACGACCGGCAAATGCTCAGAACTCTTTCGGGATGCTGACTGCGGCATTCTGAAAGGCCCGTCGCAGTTCTTTCGAAAACACTGACAACTGACGATCACTCAGGACAGCAGATCATGAACAAATCGTATATCGCCTCACTGTTTGTGGTTCTGGTTCTGGCCATTGGTGGCGGGGTCTGGTTCTTCATGCACCAGACTCCAGAAACCACCCCAGTCACAGAGCAGGACACAGACAGCACCAACTCCAGCGTCTACACTCAAAAAATTCCTCAAACCTCCAGTCCTGAAAGCTCTGCTTCACAGGAAAAAACAACTCAGGACGCCCCTGCCGAGCCAGAGGCCAGCATGGAAGAGCGCAACGGCATGGAGCCCGAATCGCTTGCCAACAGCACAGACCCCGCAGAAAAGCCCGAGCCTCAAACCGACAGGCTGGTACGCCCTGCATTTATTCAGGACCTTGCCAGCATGTGCCTCAAGAGCTACCTGCCGCCTCACAGCATGGGGAACGCCACCCGCAGCCCGCTGAGCACACTCAGTTTCAAAAAGCTCAACATGCACTATGGCGTAGACATGACCGGGCTTGAGACAGGAACCCGTGACGTCATGAAGGCTCGGGACGCCGTCTTTTCTTACCTGCTGACGCCACGCATCATGAGCACGGTCTACAGCATTTATGCCGACAGCTTTGTTCAGGAACTGTCTGAGCAGGCAACGCACAGCTATTACGACTTCACTCCGGGTGGTGCCGCCATTGAAAGCCGTGTCATGAACGCCAAAGAATGCCAGCAGATGCGCGAATACTACGCAGAACTTGTGCGTGAGGTCGGAGCGACATTCACGACCCTCGGCTCTCACGAAGAGTTGCCTGAGACCATGCGTCGCTATCGCAAAGCCTCCAAACGAGTCACAGAGGCCTACATCGCCTTTGCTGATCTTGAAGCACAGGGAGCTTCCTCTAAACGCCTCGACAACCTCTCGCAGGAAATCAAGCAGGCACTGGGAGAACGCGAACACATGAAGAGTGTCATCCTGAGCATGGCTCCAGATGCAGACTCCCGAAGCCTGCTCGCACACAGTGACATTCTGGACATCGCCAACTGGATTGCCCGCCGCTTCAAGGGGACAACCAACGCCCTTCCCGCGATCCAGACTATTGGCACCCTGAGCCAGCAACTTGCTGGAAAACTGGAACAAAAACAGTCCATTCCCACTGTAGCGCAGCCACAAACCGCGCAAGAGACTGTTGCTCCAGCAGAATAGCTTCTCAAATTCTCCACAACACAAAGAAAGGCAGGTGTCTGAAACACCTGCCTTTTTGCATTTTTGTAAGCACGTACAAGCACGTCGTGCGTTTTACTTCAAAAAACTGCGTTTTTCCCCGTCTTTTACGGCAAAAACAGACTCTTTCCGCCTATCTTTCATGAATAAAGCTATACTTAGATATTTTCCATTGAGAAAATCGTAGAGTCTCTATCCCACAAAATAGTAAACCACTCCCACAAAAATAATAGAACACACGCGCAAGGTTTGGTTAGCGGCAATAAGTTTAAGAGCCTGCTTGGGGCGAAAAATGCCTGCGTAATAGGGAAACTGATGCCGGAGCGCCCGCATAGGGGAAGAAAGGACATTGCCCAGAAGCAGGGCCAAAACGATTTCCCGAACTCCCAGAGAGCCGCCCTGCAAAAGCGCACCAGCAGTCGCCAGACCAGCAGTAAACTCTGCGGCAACGTGAAAAACAACAATGGACAAGGCCTCGGCAGGAAGCCATGAAAAGATGGAGACATGCGCGCCCAGAAAGCCTTCCAGAGCCTCAAACGCCCCGTAACGCTTCAGGAAAAAGATCGCGACAAAGATCGGAATCGTGATGCGGGTAATCTTGCGGATACGTTTTTTGAAGCGCATCCACGTCTTGCGCAGCGCGGCATTCCAGTCCGTGCTGGCATGTTCCTCCAGACGGCAGGGCACACAGCCCGGCTCCAGCGGTGGCAGGGCAAGACGCCCCAGACCAATAATAAACAGCGTCCGCAAAAACGCGGCGCACAGGGTCAGCCCAACATACACCGCGGCCGCTTTCCCAATAAACGGCACCGTGATGAAGAACAGCGTTGGCATATGCAAAAAATACGTTGGCAAGCTGTTAAAAAGATTCGAGATCATCAGCTCTTTATCTGACAGCTTCCCCTGCTCATGCGCCTCGGCCAGCATCGTATTCGCAGTGACGCCCGAAAAAAACGCCATTGAAAAACTTGCGCCAGTAATATCCTTGAGGTGCGCAATGCGCGTAATTGGTTCTGCAACACGCGCCACAGCACGAGTCCAGTTCAAAGCCTCAATAAGGTTACCAATCAGCAGACCAAGAGAAATAAAAAACATGAGGCGGCACAGTGGCCAACCAAGGCCGTGCCAAAGGGTATTCCAATCCATGTGCTCATCCGAAAGTTAGAGTCATCATGCGTTTTCGCGCAACAAGGCACTGTACTGTATCGTGCCCTCACCCAAGAGTACAACCCAGGCGCCTCTTGCACTTACTGAAAAGTCCCTCACTTGCCAAACGCCCTCACGTTAAGCTTTAGCGAACAAGTCTTTAGAAATTCTGATTATAACAAATAAAGCTTTGTCTATTTCATATAGAAAATACAGCACAAAAAAGACGAGCCTTCCGTAAAGAAAGGCTCGTCCATACACAATTACTGCACGCGCAAAAGCTTGTGGGCAGGAATTCTTAACTGCTTACGCTTCCTGCATCATCCAGACCATGCGGCCAACAACTTTTTCACTGTAGTCTTCAATGGAAATGTGCTGGTCAACGTGATTCGGATTTTCTGCTTTCAGGACAAACAGGTTGGCCTGAGAGTCAAAGTAGATCCGGCGCAGGACCAATCCCTCAAAAGGTACCAGGACGCCGTAAATTTCTCCAGAAGTCACAGACTTCTGATCGCGATCCAGACCAATGATAGCCTTACGGCGAATCAGGGGTTCCATGCCGGAACCATCAACCTGAACAACCAGAAGGGAGTCACGGTTGAAGCTGGACGGAATAATGATTTTTCCTTTAGCGATGGGCTTCCACTGACCTTTTTCAGTCAGATCGCCAGACATGCCATAATAGGAAACAACCTGACCTGCAGCCATAGGATCGCCGTAGGACGTTCCTTCTTCGTGAAGCGTTTCAGAAAGCGCAGGCTGGTCAAAAGGCTGATAGCCTTCTTTGGTCTTGATGTACTTCGGTCCCCGGCCCATGGCCAGCCAGTCTGGATTAAGACCAAACTTGCGGAACAGGGTCAAAAACCAGTCAGCAGGCACAGAGTCGCGTCGCTTTGCATCAGAAATGCTGGACTGACGGATGCCCAGCACGTTTGCAAGCTCGACCTGGGTGCGGGTGGATGTCGCATCTTTAATGCGCTCCACAACCTGCACAAAGCCTTGCCCATACTTAGAACTAATCTTGCTCATTCGTCTTGTCCTCAGATCCCACTCTTCGTTCTTGACAAGCATATCTGCTAATCTATATAGTCCATCCCGAAGAGGGAATTTCATGCAAAAACAGTTAGGTAAAATCGTTGACCGTGCCCCCGCTAATCGTCAAGCAGCGCTTCGCGCTTGGTTAGCGTACCATGACGTACAAATGAAAGACCTTGCACACATGATTGGAGTCCACCCTTCCATGATGACACACATAGTGAAAGGGAACCGGTCTCCTGCCAAACGTATTGAACAGCTCGTTGCGCTGGGAGTGCCGCGACACCTTCTTCCCAGTCCGTCCCGACCGCCGGGAAGACCCCCACGCAAAGCTCAGTTTAGCGTAGACTAGCCGAACACATGGTCTTCCAACCTGTGGTCCAATATTCCGAGAGCGAGAGTGAAGAGGAAGAGAATCATGGGCACGGCTGACTAGAATCCGGAAATGTATCGACCATTCCGATTGATTGAGCCATAATCAATTTTTTTACTCATTGCGAGTGTGACTAATCATAGTAATTAAGTCTTCTTTGTCAATTACCCTATAGTGCAAGCTGACATTTTAGGCTCTAATTGTCTGTTTTTAATGATTATAAATATTAGACAGATCGGTATTCACACTATTGTCAAAAATAGACCCTCTCATTGGCCTATAGAGTAATATACCGGAAATAAATGCAAAAAAAAGAAAGGCACCCATTTTCATGGGTGCCTTTCAATTAATTGGTCAGACCAATTACTTCATATATTTTAAAAACTCATTATTCGGCGTCAGCACAACGCGAGTATTATTCTTGAAGCTCTTTTCGTATGCTTCAAGACTCTTGGCAAAAGAGTAAAACTCGGGAGATGTTTTCAGGGCATCTGCAAAAATACGAGTTGCTTCTGCCTCACCCTCGCCTCGCAGGACCTCGGCCTTTCTTTTGCCTTCGGCAACAAGCAGTGCCCGGTCACGGTCCGCTGCAGAACGAATCTTTGCAGCTTCCTCCTGCCCTTCCGAACGGTACTGCTTGGCCTGACGCTGACGTTCTGCCTGCATGCGGCCAAAAATAGCCCGTTCATTCTCGGACGGAAGATCCGTTCGCTTAATCCGCACGTCCACAATTTCAATGCCATATTCGCTGATGAGCTTGGATGCCCGTTCAGTGACTTCCTGCATAATCTGCGGGCGCTTTTGGTTCACGACCTCGACCAGTGTGTAACGGCCAAGAGAAACACGAAGCTGCGAATAAATGATGTCCTCAATACGAGACTTGGCGTTCTCTACCGTGCGCACGGTCTGATAGAATTCCAGAGGATCAACAATGCGCCACTTGGTGAAATTGTCCACCAGCATGTTTTTCTTGTCGAGCGTCAGAATTTCTTCTGGTCTGGCATCATGTTCCAGCACACGGGCATCAAACGGTAACACGACCTGAATAAACGGAATCTTGAAATGCAGGCCCGGAGCCTTCACGCCACCAACAGGCTTGCCCAGCTGGAGCACAATAGCAACCTGCGTCTGATCGACGGTGTAAAAGCTCTGCGTCCCAACAAGCAGGAGCACAGCAAGGCCAACAATAAGGGAAATCGCTTTACTGGAGGACATTTCTATTCCCCTCCTTTCAGAACTCGGGTTCCATGCCCAAGAGGACTGAGCGGCAGATACGGCACAGCTCCGCGCAGGGCATCACTCGACATCAGAATCTTTTCCATGTCCTTGGACGAGAAGATTTTTTCCATGGTCTCAAGATACATGCGGCGACGGGTAATATCCTTGGCCTTGGCATATTCCGTGTACACAGACAGGAAGCGGGCTGCTTCACCTTCTGCACGACGAATCTGCTGCTGCTTGTAGGCTTCGGCCTCATTCACCAGCACAGCCGCCTGACCACGGGCCTTGGGCAGGATGTCATTCTTGTAGGCCTCGGCTTCATTAATGAAACGGCTCTTGTCCTCACGGGCAGAAGCAACATCCTTAAATGCATCAATAACTTCTTTTGGAGGATGGACATTCTGGAGCTGGACCGCCACAATGCGAACCCCGAGCTTGTACTTGTCAGACATGTCCTGCATCAGGGTCTTGGCTTCGGTCTGAACCACAAGCTTGTCAGAGGTCAGAACTGAATCAATACGGCTCCGGCCAATGATTTCGCGCATTGCAGCTTCGGCGATGTTCTTGACGCTTTCTTCCTGATTTTTCACATTAAACAGGTAGTCCCGTGCATCCTTAATCAGGTACTGCACAATAAACTGCACGTCGACGATGTTTTCATCGCCAGTCAGCATGAGGGATTCCTGAGGAACATCCTGAAAGGATGCCTGCGAGAAGTTTCCAGAACGTCGCGTACTGCGAAGACCAACTTCGACCCGTCGAATCTGGGTCACCTTGGGTGTCTGGACCCGCTCAATCGGGAACGGAAGGTGATAATGTGGACCGGGACCACTTTCCCCGCTGTAGGCACCAAAGCGCTGAACAACGCCTATTTCGTCAGGACCAACAATGTAAATACCAGAGGCAAGCCAGCCAAGGACAATCAGGCCAAGCAGAAGACGCCACGCCGGAAAGCGAAAATTCCGGAAGCGATCCCAGTCAATGTTCACATCATTGAGCTGAGGACCACCACCGCCGCCACCGGGCTGAGTCTTCCGTTTTTCCTGGAGTTTTTCCCAATCCCAATTCATAATAACCCCATTATTTTCAGTAATGCATAGGCCAGAAACAGCCGTTCGTCTGGCCTCTTTGAGCTGCATAACACAGCTTTCGTAACACAGAAAAAAAACGTCGTGCTTGTAAATTTGGGAACCGAAGTTTAAGTCTAATATGGTAAAGCCCTGTTCCGCAATCTTTACTCACGACCTTGTGCGGACCAAATCGGAGGACACATGAAAGCAATTAACCAGGAAATATTTCGTGCCTACGACATTCGAGGCATTGTAGATCAGGATTTTGATCCTGAATGGGTCGAAACCCTCGGAAAAGCCTGCGGCACATATTTCCGCCGTCATGGGTACACACAGGCCGTGGTTGGCCACGACTGCCGCCATTCTTCACCTGTGTATCAGAAAAGCATGGTTAACGGACTGCTCTCAACGGGCGTTGATGTTGTTTTTCTGGATATGGTTGCCACACCGCTGTTCTACTTTGCCTGCAAAAAGCTCAAAAGAAAAGCAGGTGTTATGATTACTGCCAGCCACAACCCGCCGGAGTTCAACGGCTTTAAGGTGTGGGCAGGCGAAAGCACCATCCATTCCGAAGAGATTCAGGAAATTTACAAAATCATGGCAGCTGGTGAATTCGAAACTGGTTCTGGCCTTGCCAGCCAGCACGACATCACCCCAAGCTACCTTGAAGATCTGGCCTCCCAGACCACGCTCAAGAACCCCGTCAAGGTTGTTCTCGATGGTGGCAACGGCGCAGGTGGCGAAGTCTGCCGCGAACTGCTGACCCGCATTGGTGCAACAGTTATTGACCAGTACTGCGAACCTGATGGAGATTTCCCGAACCATCACCCCGATCCGATCGTCCCTAAATATATGACTGATCTTATTGAGCGCGTAAAGGCCGAAGGTGCAGACCTCGGCATCGGGCTTGATGGTGATGGCGACCGCATTGGCGTTATCGACGAACAGGGCAACATGATTTATGGCGACAAACTGCTTGCCATTTATGCCCGCGCCCTGCTGGAAAAGCACCCCGGTGCAACAGTCATTGGCGAAGTAAAATGCACCCATCTCATGTACACCGATATTGCCAACCACGGCGGCACCCCGATCATGGGCCAGACAGGGCACTCCCTAATCAAGGCCCGCATGCAAGAAACAGGAGCGCTTCTGGCTGGCGAAATGAGTGGACACATGTTCTTTGCTGACCGCTACTATGGCTTTGATGACGGATGCTACTCCGCACAGCGCATCGTAGAAATCATGAGCGAAAAGCACGGCCAGCCCATCAGCCAGTTCCTGAGCGACTGGCCCACCACATACAACACGCCAGAAATCCGCAAGGACTGCCCTGACAGCATTAAATTTGACGTTGTCAAACGTGCACAGGACTATTTCCGTGAACGTTATGATATAATCGACGTTGATGGCGTACGCATCACCTTTCCGGATGGATGGGGACTGCTTCGCGCCTCCAACACCCAGCCCGTGCTTGTTCTGCGCTTTGAGGCAGAATCCCCTGAACGGCTGGAAGAAATCCGCAAGGTCATTGAAGTCCCTCTGGCGGAGTGGATTCAGGAAATGTCCTAAAAACCAACCTTTTCGCGGAAAAAAAGGGGGAGCACAGACTCCCCCTTTTTTTCCGCAGGAGGCTGAGCCATGAAAATTTTGCGCGCCAGCCATATGGAACGCTGTATCGGCTGCCATAGTTGCTCTCTGGCCTGTGCCAGACTTGTCCACAAAACTCTTTCATGGGACCGCTGCGGCATACGCATTGCCTCTGCTGGCGGACTCACCACGGGCTTTGAAGCAAAAACCTGCCTCGCCTGCGACCCTGCTCCCTGCTCTCTTGCCTGCCCCACAGAAGCCATGCGCCAAAGAAAAGGCGGTGGCGTGACCTATCGCTCCAAGCTCTGCATTCACTGCGGGCAGTGCGCCAAAGCCTGCCCTGTTGACGCCATCTTTATGAGTCCCGATGAAAACGCACCCTATGTCTGCATACACTGCGGCCAGTGCGTGAACTTCTGCCCCCAAAACTGTCTGGAATTTACCGAAAAGCCCACACATCCCAAGCAGACAGGAGGCTCATCATGACCGATCGCGCCTTTCATATTTTGCACATGGACCTGAACACAGGCCGAGGCAAGCGTCAGGACTTTTCGTCTGTCGCAAAGCACCTCGGTGGTTCGTCCCTTGCCGCTGCACTGTTTGAACATTTTGGAAGCACCGAGCTTCCTGCTCACGATATTTCTCAGCCCCTCATCTTCACCATCGGCCCTCTCACGGGCTTTTTCCCCCTTATGAGCAAGGTCGTCTGTGCCTTCAAGTCCCCATACAACGAACAGTTTGCCGAATCACATGCAGGTGGCCGTCTGGCCCTGTCCATGCGCTTTGCAGGCTATGACGCCATTGTCATCACCGGACAGGCTCCAGAACTCAGCTTCCTGCGCATTGGCGGACGGCACATTGAGCTGGAACCCGTCCCCTACCTGCACAACTTTGACGTTTTTGCCGCAGGCAAATACCTTCGGAAACGATGCCCCACTGACGGGCATGGCAGCATCATTCGCATTGGGCCTGCTGGAGAACACAAAAACGCCTTTGCCTGCATCAATGTCGATTCCTTTCGACATTTTGGCCGCCTTGGCTCTGGCGCAGTTATGGGGAACAAAAATCTCAAAGGCATTGCGGTCCTCGGGGATGCAGAACAGGAACTGCCCCAGTCCAAGGAATACAAAGACCTGTTTGCGGACATCTACAAGGACGTGACCAAGCCCGGTATGATGAGCAAATACCACGATCTTGGTACCGCAGAGAATCTGCTGGCCCTAAACGAACTCAAGGCCCTGCCATGGGACAACCTCCGAAAGACCACCCGTCCGGAAATTGATGGCATCTCTGGCGAACGCTTTGCCAAGGAATTGCTTCTGCGCCAGACAGCCTGCGCAGGCTGCCCTGTCGGCTGCATTCACATAGGGCTTCTTCGCGAGCAGTTCGCCGACGAAAATGAATACCTGTACCGGCAGGTCTCCTATGACTATGAGCCAATCTTTGCCTGTGGCTCCATGCTCGGCCTGACGCAGGCCTCTGACGTGCTGGCAGTCATGGACGAGTGCGAGCGCGAAGGGCTGGACGTCATGAGTGCGGGCGTTGCCCTTGCCTGGGCAGCCGAGGCGCTCGACAAAAAGCTCATCAGCACCGCCGAAACCATTGTCGAGCTCAAAAGTGGCGACAAAACCGGATTTATTCAGGCCATGCCCCACCTTGCGCGCAGTACGAACGAATTTTACGCCGCACTTGCCAAGGGAGCACTGCACGCCGCCAGCATATTCGGTGGAGAGGACTTTGCCTGTGTTCTGGGGCAGGAAATGGCAGGATATGCCACAGGTGAAGTGTATTACGTGTCGCAGGCTTTGGGCTTTCGGCACTCTCACCTCGACAGCGGCGCCTACAGTTATGACCAAAAAATAGAACCGGGCGATCAGGACGCGGACGCAGCCGTAGACTACATGATCGACGATGAGCACAAGCGGGTTATGCTCACCTCTATGGTGGCCTGCCTGTTCTCGCGTAAGGTCTACACCCCGGAACGCCTTGCAGCCGCCCTCAGCTCTCTTGGTCTGAGTGATGCGGCAAAACGTCTTGATGCCGCAAGTCGAGAAGGTCAGCGTCTGCGCTGGCAACTTAAAATCGACAGTGGTTTTGCCCCGGAATCAGTCAAAATCCCAAAACGTTTTCTCGAAGTAGAGACCTGGAAAGGCCCCATTGATGGAGGCTACGTCGAACAGCTCAAGCAGCACTACGCCGCAGCGATTCGCGAACTGATACACAAGGAATAAGCGCATGCCCGTCAACAGCTCTGCTCTAAAGGATTTCGCCAGTACACACAAAAAACCTCTCGCCATATCCGGAGCACTTCTTTTTGCCCTGCTCGTGGCACTCTTTGTGTTTGGACGCGACTCTGATGCACCCCAAGTTTTGGAAACAGGCACCGTCAGCAAAGGAACCATTCAAAAAAGCCTCGACGCCACAGGAATCATCAAGGCGCAGGTTGGAGCCATCGTCAAAATTGGCGCACAGGCCACAGGGCGCATCACGTCCATGAATGTCCGGGTTGGGCAGCGGGTCAAAGAAGGCGACCTGATTGCGGTCATTGATGACCGTGAGCTGCGCGCCGACGAACGAGAGGCCCTTGCCCGTCTGGACCGCTCCCGCTCTGAGCTGGAGCGGGTCGAAGCGGTGTACCCTCTCCAGATTCTGGAAGCGACGGCCAACCTTGATGCGGCACGTGCGGAGTATGACTACAGCAAAGACAACCTGCGTCGTCAGAAGCGCCTCTTCAAGCAGGAACTCATTGCCAAAGACACGCTTGACGACGCCTTTCAGAACTCCAAGGTCAAAGGCAACATTTTTCGCGCCCGGCAGGCCGCAGAGAGTCGCCTGACAGCCGAGTTCAAAAAGGAAAAAGTCAAAGCCCAGAAAAGCATCATCGAAGCCGAGGCAAACCTTGCCAGCATCAGGACACAGCTTTCTTACACCCGCATCATGAGTCCTCTCACTGGCGTTGTAAGTCAGGTCACGGCGCAGGAAGGCGAAACCGTGGTCTCTGGCCTTCAGGTCACAAATCTAATTACGGTTCTCGACCCAACGCGTCTTGAGATGTGGATTTATGTCGACGAAACCGACATCGGGCAGGTTGAGCACGGAATGCCTGTTGAATTTCAGGTCGATGCCTACCCCAATGCCGTCTTTCACGGCACCATAGACCAGGTCTACCCAGAGCCTGAAATCCGGGACAACATTGTCTATTATCAGGCCCTTGTCATTGTGGACACCAACACGGCAAAGCAGCTGCGCCCAGAAATGACCACCCAGTGTCGCATCATTGTTTCGGCCAAGGACGATGTCCTGACCCTGCCCAATGCCGCACTCAAGTGGATTGATGGCACCCAGACGGTCTTTTTGGTCAATGGTCGCCGCGTCAGCAAGATTCATCCCAAGCTTGGGCTTGCTGGAGCCGAGCGCACTGAAATTCTCGAAGGACTTTCCGAAGGTGATTCCGTGGCGACCCGTCTCGTTCTTTCCGGCACAGGGGCAAAGAAATAATGACCGACACATCTCTCATCAGCCTCAAAGACATCACCCGGGAGTATGTGCAGGGCGACAACGTGACAAAGGTTCTTCGGGGCGTCACCCTCGACATCCTGCAAAACAGCTTTGTTGCCCTGACTGGCAGCTCCGGCTCAGGAAAATCCACGCTGCTCCACATTCTTGGTCTCCTCGACCGCCCCACGGCCGGGACATACACGCTCAACGGTTCTCTTGTGGGTACGATGGACGATGATGAACTCAGTGGATTGCGCAATGCCTCCTTTGGCTTTGTATTTCAGAGCTTTTATCTCGTCCCCTACATCTCCGCGCTGGAAAACGTTCTCCTCCCCGGTCTCTATGGTCCAGAGTCACGAAAGGCCCTCACCGAGCGTGCAGAAGACCTGCTCAACCGAGTGGGACTCGGCGACAGGTCAAGCTTTCGCCCTTCCCAGCTTTCTGGTGGGCAGCAGCAGCGCGTCGCCCTTGCCCGCGCGCTTATCAATCGCCCCAGCATCATCTTTGCGGATGAACCAACAGGGCAGCTCGACAGCAGCACCAGCACAGAAATAATGGAGCTTCTTTCCAAGATTCACGACGTCGGGAAAACCGTGGTCATCGTGACTCACGACGAGGACACCGCCGCCTATGCCTCCACCCACATTCACCTCACCGATGGCCGCATCGCCGATGTCTAGGCTCCTGCACGTTCGACGCGCCGCGCGTTTTGCCGCGCAGGCCGTACGGGCCTACCGTCTCCGCTCTCTCTTCGTCATATCCGCTATTGCTCTAGGCATTGCGGCCCTGACCATCATTGTCACGTCCATCGATGGTGCAGAACGTCGCACCAAGGAAATCATGTCGATGTTTGGCCCTGATGCTGCCTTTGTGCTTGGTGGCGACATCAAAAGCCGAGCTGTTGGGCAACGGAATCAGACGCTTTCGTGGTCGGATGTCCTCCGTTTGCGCCAGTCTCTCCCCGGAGCCTATCTTGTGGTTCCCATGCGCGGCATCAGCAACATCACGGCACGAGCTGGCAACAAAAACTTTGAGGTGCCCACCATTGTTGGAGCCACAGAAGGCTACGCCGAGGTCTGGAACTGGCCGCTTGCCGAAGGCCGCGATTTCACCCGCGAGGACGTCATGCGCGGCGCAAAAGTTGCGCTTCTTGGTTCCGCCGTTGCCGAGGAACTTTTCGGTAACGAAACACCCCTTGGCCGCACTATTTTTTTACAGAATCTTCCCGTACGTGTTGTCGGGCTTCTCACCCATCGCGGTTTTTCTGGCGGTGGCAACAACCTTGACGAACGCGTCATCATCCCCCTCACGACGCTCACCCAGCGCTTCAATCTTGATCGCAAATATTTTCGTGCCCTGCGCATCAAGTTTCGCGATGCCCAGAACATGCCGCAAAACGCCGAGAATTTACGTTCTCTTTTGCGTCACCTCCACAAGCTTGGCCCCGGCGATGACGACGACTTTACCATTCTCACTGCCGACGAAATCATCAAGTTTGTCGGGATGCTCAAGGGTGGCCTCGTTATTTTTCTCGGCGTCACAGCAGCCGTCGCCATGATTGTTGGCGGCTTCGTCCTTGCGAACCTGTTTTACATCAGCGTCAACGAGCGCACCGCAGAAATCGGTCTTCGCAAAGCCGTTGGCGCCAAGAGTTGGGAGCTGACGCTCCAGTTTTTATTTGAAGCCGTTATTTTAACCTGTCTTGGTGCCCTTCTCGGAATGATTCTCGGCATGGCTCTTGGGCAGACACTCAGCAGTCTCGGTATTTTGACCATTGAATTTTCTTTCAAGGTTTTTGCCCTCTCTCTCCTCTCTGCGGCGCTCATTGGTCTCATTTTTGGCATTCGCCCCGCCCGCAGCGCTGCACGAATGGCACCAGTCGACGCCCTCCGCGGCAAGTAAGCTTCGCTTGACGCAAAGCTCACCCGCTTTATACCCTATTTATGTTTTTTTCTGCCCACGGCTGACTTTCGCGTGCAAGGAGGCACCATGCGTTTTTCTCTGCTCCCGCCAGAATCCGGTTCCGGCGGCGTTCGTTTTCTCCGGCTCATGCTCCTTATCTGCGTCTTCATTGGCGTAGGCTGGCTCTACACAAAGCATTTTGACAACACTATCGAAGAAATTCAGGCCCGCGCGGATTTCAAAGACAGCACCGGGCAGCTCTCCCGGCAGCAGAAGAAGGACATTCGCGAACTCGCCCAGATGATCGAAAAAGAGTACGGCATCACCGTTCGCATTGATATTTCTGACAAGCCCGTCGACATCCCTCAAAAACTCGACAACAGAACACTCTACGTGGGTGTGAACACCGCGACGCAGGATGCCCGCTTTCTCTTCCCTCCGCTCATGGCTCGCGCCCTTGGCCCGGAATATCCCGCCAAGCTTGCGCAGCTCATGAAGGAGTATTTCGCCCGCGACAGCTGGCCCACTGGCATTCTCAAGGCCCTTGCAACCCTTTGGGAAGACCTTGCATCACTCAACACAACAGGACCACAATGAGCGATAAAACAATCATTCACACCGACGGCTCCGCCCTCGGAAACCCCGGCCCCGGCGGCTGGGGCGCCGTCCTTCGCTACAAGGACAACTACAAAGAAATTTCTGGCGGTTTTAAGAATACAACCAACAACCGTATGGAACTCACCGCCGTTATCGAAGCTCTCCAGGCCCTGACCCGGCCCTGCGACGTCGTCCTCTACTCTGACTCAAAGTATTTTCTCGACGCTATCCGGAAAGGATGGCTCAAGAACTGGCTCAAAAACGGCTGGAAAACCGCCGGTAAAAAGCCCGTTAAGAACAAAGACCTTTGGCAAAAAATTATCCCCCTCATCGAAAAGCACTCCATTCAATATGAGTGGGTCAAAGGGCACTCCGGGAACCCCGACAACGAGCGCTGCGACATCCTCGCAAAAGAAGCCGCTCAGCTCCCCGGACTCCCTAAGGACCCTGGATTTACTGAATAAGCGAGGATGGGTTGGCGGGGACTCTGTCCCCGCACCTCTGCAAGGGGCGCTTGGGTGGGCGGGGTTATTGGGACGCTGTCCCAAACCCTGCAAGGGGCGCTGCCCCTTGACCCCGCCCAAGGACGAGGCCCTTGGGAATCCCGCTATCGCCCAAAATTAAAGGGCCGGATGTGTGAAAGCCGTTGGCTTTCCCTTACATCCGGCCCTTTAATTTTGGCCTAGTGGCGTTTCCCGATTGCGTGTTCTTCTGCCTTTTTCTGCCGCACTTATTTTCTTTTTGAACGCTCGCGTTCAGAAAGAAAATGGTGGCGAACGCACGAGAAAGAGAAGAAGCCGCTTTAGGCAGCCCCAACAAGTTTAAAAACCGTCCAAGCGAAGCTTGAACGGTTTTTAAACTCGATGAGGATACGTAAGGGAATCATTCCCTTACGCGGGGGTTTGGGGGCTGGCCCCCAATTTCCCCCACCCACCCATCCAGCACTACCGCGCTGGGGCAGGCCCCCAAATCTTCCCTCACCCGCCCATCCAGCACTCACGTGCTGGGGCTGGCCCCAAATCCTCCCGCGCCCAATTGCTAAGCTACGCCATGCTGCGCAGCTCCTGAATCAAGCCTTGCAGTTCGTTAGCGCGATGAGCGATAGCGCGGATAGCGCTAGCAGACTCTTCGGCACCAGCGGCGGTCTCGTTGGAGACCTGATTAATTTCGTCAATGGAGTGATTAATCTGCTCAGAGGCAGCAGACTGCTCTTCTGCGGCAGCGGCGATACTCTGAGACATCTGCGCTGTTTCGTTAACTTTCTCAACAATACTGGTGAGCATGTCGCCAGCTTCGCGAGCGTGCTTTACCGTCGCGGCGAGGGCTTTCTCTGCAACGCGCCGCTTCTCGACAGAATTCTGAACAGAATCCTGAACTCCAGAAATAGCGTGCCCGACTTCCTGAGTGGCAGACATGGTCTTTTCTGCAAGCTTGCGCACCTCGTCAGCAACGACGGCAAAACCGCGTCCAGCCTCACCAGCGCGAGCGGCTTCAATGGCGGCGTTGAGGGCGAGAAGGTTTGTTTGATCTGCAATGTCAGCAATCACATCCATAACCTGCCCAATGGACTGAGCTTTTTCACTCAAATCATCCATAACGGCAGAAAGTTCATGCGTGCTGTCTTCAACATCAGCAATATCGGCGACAGTGTGGCCCACACGAGCCTGCCCTTCAATGGCGTCATTACGACTGTTCTCGGCATTCTGTGCTGCATGAGAAGAATTGCGGGCAACTTCCAAAACAGCGGCAGCCATCTGCTCCATTGCTGCGGCAGTTTCTGTGACTTGCGTCTGCTGAGAATCTGCGCCCTTGGAAGTCTGCTCAACCTCGGCAGCAAGCTGTGAAGAGGCAGTCGACAAGGAGTCAGCTATTTCAGAAGACTGCGCGGCAACGTCCTGAATCTTGGTCAAAATTCCGCGGACATGCTGCTCTTCCTTCTCTGCGTTGTGACGAGCTTCCTCAGCAAGCTTGGCCTGAGCCTCGGCCTCATCACTCTTCTGGTGTGCCTCTTCCATCGCCTTCTTGATGCTCTCAACCATGAGCTGAAGATCGTGCCGAAGCGCCTCAAACTCGCCAGCTAAAGTCACACGCGATACAGCGCGGAAATGCCCCTTGGTCACTTCTCGAGCACAGGTCTGGAGCTGCTCCAGCGGGTTGGTAATGGAACGAGCGACAAAGAAAACAAAAATAATCAGAAAAATTGTTGTGCCAATGCCAGCAGGCAAGGCCATCGCCAGAACACTGTGGGAGACATGCACTTCACGAAGCGCAGCAGCACTTGCAATGCTCTGAACAATAGGCTCAACCTTACGCGCCACAATAATATTTTCATTCAGGCTCGAATCCTTGAGCCGTACTTTCTGAACGAGCAGATCAAATGCAGCTTCATGCTCGCCCAACATCTCGTGAAGCTCGGAGTAACTGCGAGCATCGACCTTTGTAGACGCCCCCAGACCGGTTTTCACCGCATCCATTTCCTGCCGATACTTTGTCAGAGAAACATCGTCACTCCACAAAATGAAATTCTTTTCTGCACTTCTGGCTCGCATCAGCGTTGCATAAATGTCGTCTGCCTCAAGAATACGAAGCCGGTCCTGCATCTGCCTGAAATTTTTGCGAACCTTTCCGCGTAAACCTTCAAGGGCAGAAAGGCCAAGTTCCTGCTCTGTTGCAACAATCTTGGCCAAATTCGAATCATACTGGTTGACCAAGAGCAAAGCACTCTGGACCTGATCCGCCATAGAGCTATCCAACTCAGTAATCTTGGCGAGGTGCGCCTTCAGTTCTTCAACTTCTGTTTGCGCTTTTTTGTACCAGACAACATCTTTGCGCAGGAAAAAGTTCTTTTCCTGTCGCCGAGCCTGCAGCATAGAAATAAGCGCGTCAGAAGCCTCTGATTCAAGTCTTGAAGCGGCCTGCATATGATTGCCACCCAAGATACTAAGTGCAAGCAATGCCCCTAGCCCCATAACTGCGACAATGCTAATTATAACTAATTTTGTTTTTACCTTCATAGCCCCTTCCTCTGGTCTATTTAGATTTTCATCACGACGTGGTGTAAAACTTGACGTAATACAGACAGATTTCACTCCATCTTGTTCAACTCATCAATCGATACAACCGATAGAGTACAGAAATCAACAGTGTTTCACGCTCTGTATATACAAAACACAGACTACAAAATAAGATTTTCTATCCTTCAAAATTCGTTTTTTCCAAGCCTCATGGCACCCAAAACAAAAAATCCTATTGCCTTTCAAAAAAAATCTCTCTCTAAAAAAATTTCTCTCTTCATCTGTTTTTTTACAGAAAATACCCTCTCAACACTTCTTGCCTTCGCTTTTTCCCCACACAAGCAAAAGCGTTCACAGGAGCGAGCCACTGCACTCCTAGTACATCACTCCGGATTTTCTCAAAATTTTCTCCCTTTACAGGCACAAAAAAAGGGAGCCTCAGCTCCCTTTTACTCTCAAATTTTGATGTATTTTACCCTAGTCCAAGCGAGTTTTTCACATACGAGTAGTCTATGTTTGCGCTCAAAAGTTGTGCGCCCTGACGTATTTTTATTGTATCCCGAAGTTTATGCCGGGACAGAATAATCTCCATTTTTTTGGCGACCGAGTATGTGTCGGCCTGTGCCAGCACTACCGGAATTTCCAGCGCCTGCGCCCGCTCCAGAACAATTTCATTCGGACGCAGGTTTCCCGTCAGCACCAAGCACGGGCACCGACCTTCAAGCGCGACAAGTTGCACGTCCGAACGATCACCACCTACAATAACTGCCGCATTTCGGTTCCGGCGGAAGTGCGTCATAAAATTTTCCACCTGCATCGTTCCAATTAGGAAACTTTCAATCACTCGCTCAGACTTTTCCCGCGCGCAAATCAGCTCACCGTGCAGGCGTTCTGTCAATTCGCCAACCTGTATGGCCCCCATCAGCGGATCCTTGGGAATCACCCCCAAGACTTTGACCCCGCCCTTTTCCAGGCATGGACGAACCATGCTATCAACTTCGTCTCGCGCCGCACGTGGAACATCATTCAGAATTACACCAACCAGCGCGTCTCCCAGCGTCTCTTTCATCACCATCAGGTAATCGTATTTCAGCTCCTGCTGGAAACGATCTATTATCAAAGTTTTCAGCCCCAATGTCTGAATCACTGATATTGCGTCAACATTACAGTACTTTCCAGAGTACATACTTCCTGAGCCTGCAACCAGCGTCACATCCTTCCCCCGGTTCACCAGCTCGTAGCTGTCTCGTATCTTCGCCATCAAATCGCCGCACTGCCCTGTAAACGCCTTGAGCTTAAACTCTTTCGTGACCAGAACCGGCGTGATCGAATCCGGCTGTTCATTAAGCCCTAATAAATTTTGCACGCACAGCGCATCTTCATCCCATGCCGCACCCTCGTACTGCACCGGCATCGCACCAACTGGCTTCATATAACCAATGGTATACCCATCTTTTTGGAGCTTTAAACCAAGCCCCATTACAACCATGTTCTTCCCTGAAAAACCCGATGTAGATCCTATATATAAACCCGGCATCTCGCCTCCCTATCTCTGCTCTGAACATCATGCCCCTTTTACCATTCACTTTCTCCCCCTTGCATAGCACACCACATCCCTAACGCACAACGTAGCAGTACTGTTTGAACACTCACCCAAAGAAATCCGCGCGTGGGTGGGCGGGCGGGGACTCTGTCCCCGCACCTCTGCAAGGGGCGCTGCCCCTTGACTCCGCCCAAGGACGAGGCCCTTGGGAATCCCGCTATCGCCCGAAATAAAAGGGGACCGAAATGTGATGAGAGCTACGCTCTCCTCTCCATTTCGGTCCCCTTTTTTTCGGCCTAATTAACTAAACGTGCGTTCTTTTTCTTTGCGCTCCACTCCTTTCTTTCTGAACGCTCGCGTTCAGAAAGAAAATGGTGGCGAACGAACGGGAAAGAGAAGAAGCCGCTTTAGGCAGCCCCAACAAGTTTAAAAGCCGAGCAAGCGAAGCTTGAACGGCTTTTAAACTCGATGAGGATACGTAAGGGAATCATTCCCTTACGCGGGGGTTTGGGGGCTGGCCCCCAAATTCCCCTCCCGCCCATCCAGCCCTCACGGGCTGAGCAGGCCCCCAATATTCCCTCTCCTTCCAAAGCGCTGCTATTTGGGAATATGCTGTAACTTGTTGCCGGGGCGCATTTTCAGTACAGTGCGCGAGCCAGAGCACAGCTACAAACAAAATCTGGTGAATGAAGGAAGTTTTACATGTTCAGAACAGTGTTCTTTTATATTGCATTTTTCCCTGTTACACTTTTTTACGCACTTGCGATCAATCTTTTCCCAAAGACGGCAACGGCGAATTCTGTTCGTTGGTCGTCCTTTCTGTTCTGGGCTGCGGGCATCCGGATTGAAGCTGATTTAGAAAACATCCCAAAGAGCGGCCAATTCATTTTTATGGTGAATCACCTGAGCCAGCTTGATATTCCTGCACTGATGATCAAATTAGCTCAGTGGCAGGTTGGGTTTATTGCAAAAGAGTCTCTTTTTACCATCCCACTTTTTGGTCGATGCATGGAACACCAGGGGAGCATCCCGGTGGACCGCACCAATCCCCGCAAGGCGATGAAAAGCATTAATATTGCAGTCAAAAAGATCAAAGCGGGCCAAAATATTGTTATTTTCCCTGAGGGGACCCGTTCGACAGACTTTAGCCAGCTGCAACGGTTCAAAACAGGCGGCATGATACTCGCACTCAAGACAGGGCTTCCAGTTATTCCGATCGTCATAGACGGAACGGGTGAAGCGCTAGCCAAGGGGAGTATCCGTGTCAGCAACAAAAAGACAGTCCGCCTGCGAGCTTTGCCTCCCATTGAGACACAGGGACGCTACACACTGAAGGATAGAGAAGCCTTCGGACAAGACCTGCACGAAATAATGAGTGCGGCATATACGGAGCTACGTAATGGACGCTAAAAACGTAACCCTTACTCCTCTTGGGGGTATGGGACAAATAGGCATGAACTGCATGGTCATGGAGACAGACGACTCCATGGTCCTGATTGACTGCGGTCTCATGTTTCCGGAAGACACGCTGTTTGGAATCGACGTGGTCATTCCGCAGTTTGACTATATTATTGAACATAAGGACAAGCTGAAAGGCATCATCCTGACCCACGGTCACGAGGATCACATCGGTGCACTGCCGTGGTTGCTCCAGCACCTTTCAGCACCTGTTTTTGGTTCAGAATTTACTTTGGCACTGCTGGAAAGCAAACTGCTGGAGCGCGACCTTCTGGACAACGCAGAAATGCATGTCGTCGAAGGCCACGACCGAATCGCACTGGGTGACTTCACCGTCACGTTCTTCCCGGTGTGCCACTCAATCGTTGGGGGCTTTGGCCTTGGCATAGAAAGCCCGGCCGGACGCATCGTGCACACGGGTGACTTCAAAATTGACCGCTACCCACTGAACGGTGTGGCAACAGACCTTGATGGTTTCCGCCACTTCGCAGAGGAAGGCGATATTTCGCTGCTGCTTTCGGATTCGACCAATGTTGAGCGCGATGGTTTTGCGCTGACCGAGCGGGAAATCAAAAATTCCCTGCACGATATCATGGAAGATCATGAAGGCCGTATTCTGGTCACCCTGTTCTCCAGCCATATCCAGCGAATGCAGGAAGTCTTTGAGCTGGCCGAAAAATTCGGTCGTAAAGTCGCAGCCAATGGCCGAAGTCTCGTCAGAAACATTGAGCTTGCCCGTCGGCTTGGCTACCTGCGATTCAAGGAAAGCACCTATATTTCTCTGGACGATCTCCCGGCATATGAAGACTCGGAAGTACTGCTGCTGGTTACAGGCTCACAGGGCGAGCCACTGGCCTCACTGTCCCGTATTGCCAGTGGAGAACACCGCCAGCTCTCCATCCATGAGGGCGACCTCGTGCTGATGTCCTCCAGCTTTATTCCGGGGAATATTCTGGCAATCACCAAGGTCATCAATAACCTGTACCGGCTGGGCGCAGAAGTGCTGTACGAACGGGTGCAGGCAATCCACGCCTCTGGTCACGCCCATGTGGAAGAGCTGAAAATTATGCTGGAGACCATCCAGCCCAAATTCTTTGTGCCTGTGCACGGCGAATACCGACACCTCGTCAAACACTCACGCCTTGCAGTGGAATGCGGTGTTGCCCCAGAGCGAAGCTTTGTTCTGGAAAACGGCGACCCCATCACCCTGCTTGGAGAAGGTGGAGTCCGCCTTGAAGAGGCCGTTCAGGTCAACCAGATTCTGGTCGACGGCAAGGGTGTTGGCGACGTTGGACAGACCGTGCTGAAAGAGCGCCAGCTTCTGGGCGGCGAAGGCATGGTCATCGTGACGCTGGTCGTTGACGATGAGACAGGAGAAATCATCGTTGGTCCAGACATCTCGTCCAAAGGCTTTGTCTTTGAGCAGCAGTTTAGCCACCTGCTGGAAGATGCAAAATGCATCGTGCTGGACATCTTCGAAAACATCCCTCCGGGGGAAACCGACCGCCTGAAAGAGCGTATTCGTTCCTCACTGCGCCGCTTCTTCCGAAGAGTCATCGAACGCGACCCTGTGGTTGTTCCACTGGTCATGTCCGTCTAAAAACACAAAGCCCCTGCATTTCATGCAGGGGCTTTTTTCGCTAAATAACTGCGCTTGCACACTAGAGCAAAAAAAGCATAATCACGTCGTAACCAGTCCAAAGCTGCCAGCCAGCGCAGCCCATCAAAATCAAATTGTTGAGACCATGAAAAAGAGGAAGCACAATGCGCTTCTTTTTGCGGGTGTCCAAAATGTGCCCCGTAACGTAGCCGATGAGAAGAAACGGAAGCATCAGGAGAGCACCATAAAAATGCTTTTCTGTCAGACCGGAATAGCTCCAGAAAAACCGCGCCAGCCCCGCCCCGCCAAGCATTCCAAAAAACCAGATGCAGCAGGCAACCTTGCCCCAAAAGACATGGCGCCGCCACTGAAAACGAAGACGCATCTTTGCATGAAGCGCGAGACTGCGCTTTATCCCTTCCCATAAGACATACAGCCCGACGAGTGTTGCCAACGCCTGAAAAACAGGATGAAACCACAGCACGATGCTCCTCCAAAAATCTTAGGTCCCCAGCAAAATTGCCAAGAGGAACAGGGGGAGAGAAACATTAAGCCACCTGAACGCCAGCCCAAGCTGCCGCCAGACACCCGCACAACCAATCCCCACGCCACATAACACAGCAACGGCACTTATCCACGGCGCAGAGTTTGGCAAATGCAGCGCAAAGGGAAGCACTAAAGCCGCGACGAAATACCCCAATATCCACAGATGAATGAGCGACCGAAACTGCCTGCTCCCAAGCCGAAAATGCGGCAAAACAAACCCCGCCCGCTCGTAGTCTGCCCTGTTCTGCTCTGCCAAAAGCCAAAAATGCGGAACCTGCCACAAATAAAGCATCACCGTCAGCATCACGAGTGAGGGGTGAAAAAAAGCTCCGCCCCCCAAAATCCATCCCAGCGCCGGTGGTAAAGCTCCCGGAATGCCCCCCACAAGGAGCGCAAGTGCTGTCCGCTTTTTTAGTGGAGTATACAGCCCATTGTACAAAAGAGGGATGGCGAGACACAGCGGAACAACCCGAACTCCTCCAAGCAACAGGCTGAGACCAAGACCAAGAAAAAAAAGTCCACAGCCAAAGTATGTTCCGGCCATTGGGCAAAGCAAACCAGTGACCAGAGGACGCTCGGCGGTCCGCAGCATCAGGCTGTCCTGCTCGCGCTCCTGAACCTGATTTAGAACGGAGCATCCCGCGCACAAAAAAAACGCACAGCTTGCCGCAAGAAACACCTCAAAAGACAGCTCTCCACGAGCAAGGATAAAGCCACACGCGCAGGCCACGGCGACCATAAAAGAAACCCGAACACGCAAAAGTTGCTGGATCTGAGCCATTACTTTGATGGCGGCACCCCCAGAGTTTTTATCCAGTCGATAAGCGCCAAAAGCTCTTCTTCACTCAAGGCGTCATAGGCAGGCATCAACTCACCATAGCCCTTGGTGAGTAATTTCTTTGGATTCAGGATAGAGGCACGAATATACGCGTCATCTGCCACGACAGACTTTTCTGCTCCATCTTCAACGACAACACGCATGCTCCCGTACAAACCACGGAAACTTGGTCCTGCGACGTCGCTCCCATCCGTTGAATGGCAACTCAGACAGCCTTGATCCTCTGCGACCTGCCGCCCAAGACTGGCATCCCCAACTCCCTGATTTGCCATCCAGTTCACCATACGCAAAAGTTCATCCTCTGGAATGACTCCTTCATATGAAGCCATAAGAGCCTCATAGCCCTGAACCAACTCTTCATTGGGGTACAGTATGGCCCGGCGCAAATAGGCCTTGTCTGCGATCTGTTCTTTTTGTGTCCCATCAGGCAAAACCAGAATCCGCGTCTTGCCATAAATGTTGTACAGCGTTGGCCCCACGCCCTCACTCCCATCCAGGGAATGACACGAGGTACAGCCATATGTTTCAAACAGGGCCTCATCCCCCTTTCCTTCCTCATCCAGCTCCCCGGCCAGCCAGCTCTCGTACTTTTCCTCTGGCACCACCCGCACCGTCGACAGCATGTTGGCGTGCTTTACTCCGCAGTACTCCGCACACAAAATGTCATAGTCGCCCTGCTCCTTTGGCAGAAACCACGCATAGGTCTGCATGCCGGGCACGGTATCCCTCTTGAGGCGAAATGCAGGCACATAAAAGCTGTGGAGCACGTCGCGGGATGTCATGGTCAGCTTGATTGGTGTTTTTTGTGGCACATACAAAATGTTGCTTCGCCGCCCATTCCCGTACTCAAAATTCCAGCCCCACATGTACGCTTCGACCTTCACCTCCAGCGCATTCTCTGGCACCGCCCGCAAAGCCTGATAGCTGTCCCATCCAAACCAGAACATTCCCACAGCAAGGACTGTCGGGATAATGGTCCACACGACTTCCAGCCACCAGCTTTCACCCTCATGCTCTGGCTCCGGGTGCCTGCTGTGATGATAGCGCCAGACAAAAAAGAGCATCAGGGCCGTCACCAGCACGAGCACCACAACTGAAATCCCAAGAATAAGCAGGAATGTTGCGTCAACTTTTGCGACAGCATCAACGCTTGTGCTCATAAGCAGCCCTACCTGTACGCAACGTCAAAAAAGGTAAACCCAATAAAAATGGCCAGAACAGCACAGGCGATCAAGACCATCAGGCCCATGACACGAGACTCGTAGCGGAGATGCATAAAAAACAGCACCACAAGCGCAGCCTTGCAGGTCGCGACGCTCAGCGCCACGGCCACATTGGCAAAGCCCAAGTCAATGCCCGCCACGTACACCGTAATAACAGTCAGCACCAAAAGCAGTATCCAAACCGTCACCAGCCCCTGATAGCGTAAAATCGGAAGTTCACGTCCTTCCTGCATAGCGTTCTCCTTAGGCCACAAGGTAAAACAGCGGAAAAAGATAAATCCACACGATGTCCACGAGGTGCCAGTACAGACCTGCGTTTTCCAAGGTGACCGCATACGCAGGAGTGACCCGGCGCAGGTGAATAAGCCAAGCCACCCAGATCAGCACAAAAATGCCAATGCACACATGAATCGCGTGGAGTCCGGTCATGGCGTAATACATGGAATAAAAAATGGCTCGCCCGTCGTTTTGCATGAGGTCTGGCGCCCCCGGGAAAATGCCATGCGAAATTTTCTCATGCCACTCAACCCCCTTGATAACGAGAAAGGCACCCGCCAGCACCAGCGTTGCGCTCAGGTACTGGAGACATCGCACCCGCTCGCCACCGCGCAGGGCCGTCACAGAGCAGGCAACACAAAGACTACTCGTGAGGAGCACAACAGTATTTGCAGCCCCCAGCCCCACATGCAGTGTTTTTCCTCCTGCGTGGAAGGCATCAGGAAAGCGCGAAAAATACACCGCATAGAGCAGAAAAAGCCCGCCAAAGAGCATGAGTTCTGTAAACAGCAAAAGCCACATGCCCATGCGTGCCCCAAACTCATCGTGGTGCTGGTCAAGGTGCATCATCAGGCGTGACCTCCGTGTAGTCATAGGGCCAGCGCACAGAGTCCGGCGGCGTTTCAAAATTATGCCGCGGCAAAGGCGAAGGGAGGGTCCACTCTAGCGTGCCAGCGCCCCACGGATTTGCTCCTGCTTTTCGCCCTCGCAGCATGCCAACGAGCAAATTCCCCAGCATCAGAAAAACAGCAGCAGCAACAACCCACGAGCCTACCGTGACGATGACGTGCAGCGTCGTATATTGCGGCAGATAGTCGTAGTAGCGTCTCGGCATGCCCTTCATGCCAAGCACAAGCATGGGCATATACAAAATGTTTATGCCCAGCACGAGCAGGACAGTGCTTACATTGGCCCACTTAGAATTATACCGCCTGCCGCAAAGCTTGGGAAACCAGTAGTGAAGCCCTGCAAACAGGCTCAGCATGGTTCCGCCAAAGATAATGTAATGGAAGTGCCCGACGACAAAGTAGGTGTCGTGGACATGGATGTCCGTGCCCGCAGCTCCAAGGACAAGTCCGGTCAGTCCTCCGACCAGAAAAAGGACAATGAAGCCCAGCGCAAAAATCATAGGAGTTTCGAGGCGGATAGAGCCTTTGTACAGGGTCGTCACCCAGTTAAAGACTTTAATAGCCGAAGGGATTGCGACCACAAAGGTCAAAAAGGAAAAGACCAGCACAGCCGTGTCGCTCATGCCGCTTGTAAACATATGGTGCGCCCAGACAAGCGAGCCAACAAAGGCAATAAGCAAGCTTGTCAGGGCCAGCATGGTATATCCGAAGATTCGTTTTCTTGAGAACACAGGAATGATTTCGGAGATGGTGCCCATTGCGGGCAGGATCATGATGTACACGGCCGGGTGGGAATAAATCCAAAACAGGTGCTGGTAGAGTATGGGATCGCCTCCTCGCGCCGGGTCAAAGATGCCAAGCCCCAGCACGCGCTCTGCCACGATCAGGAGAAGGGTTATGCCCAGAATTGGCGTTGCCAGCACCTGAATCCATGCTGTGGAATACAAAGACCAGACAAAAAGCGGGAGTTTGCCCCACGTCATTTTTGGGGCACGCAGGCGGTGGACTGTCACGATAAAATTCAGTCCGGTCAGGATAGACGAAAATCCCAGCACAAACGCCGCGCTCACGGCCAATCCGACATTTGTGCCTGTTTTTGTGGAGAAAGGGACGTAAAAGGTCCAGCCTGTATCTGGTGCGCCACCTCCGGTAAACAGCGAGCCTAGCGCCATCAGGCCGCCGATCATATACATCCACCACGACAGGCAGTTCACCCGAGGAAAAGCAACATCTTCTGCCCCAATATGCAGGGGGAGCATAATATTTCCAAAGCTGGCCGGAATGCTTGGGATAATGACAAGAAAAATCATCACCACGCCATGCACCGTAAACATGGCGTTATAGGTCTGGGCATCCATCAGGGTTGCTCCCGGTGCAATCAGTTCCAGCCGCATCAAAAGGCCTATGCACAGCCCCAGAACGAACATGATAAGCACGCCCCAGAGGTACATGACCCCAATACGTTTATGATCTGTTGTCAGAAGCCACGAGCGCAGCAGACTCTGCCCCGGGACGCGGGCAGTAAAACTTTCAGACATGGAGCACCCCTCTTTCCTCTTTGCCCTAGTCTTTCTTTTTTCTCCTTCCCGCAACAAGCAGACTCACAAGCAAAATTCCGGCACCAAGCAGCACGGCAAAGCCTGCAACCCGCATCGTTGAAAAAACATACCGCTTTCCCTCAGGATCATAATCAAAGCAGAATGCCACCAGCCGTTTTATGGAAACACCAGTTCGGCCTTCGGCCGCCTCTGTTGCTGCCATTGTCACGTCAAAAGGCATGAAGCTCGTCCCATAGAGGTAGCGGATAATCTTGCCATCTTCCGACAGCGCGACAACCACGGAGGGGTGCACAAATGCATTGCCCCTGCGTTCATAGTGGTATCCCAGAGAATCCAGAACCTTTCGCGAGTTTTCTTCTTTTCCAGTCAAAAAGACCCACGCATCAGCGGGAAACTCTTTCCCTATTGCTGCATAAAAATTGTGCTTTTTCTGCGCCGCCAATCGTGGCGTGTCGTTTCCATCGAAACTCAGCGCAATAACCCGGTATTCCTTGCCCGGCTCCAGCTTGACCTTGCTTAGCACGGAGGCAAAGGACGACAGGATCATGTTACACGCGCTTGGGCAGGTGTAGTACACAGGTAAAAGGATTGTCGGCGCAGTCAGCAATTCATCCAAAGAGACGGTCTTTCCTGATGAATCCACGAACTCAAGCTTAGTCGTAGCCGTCTCGCCAAGTCGTTCTTCCACGCCGATCGTCTTCTCTGAACTTTTTTTTTCCGTCGTGTTTTCCTGCATGTCCTGCATCATCTTTTCATGATCATGCCCAAATGCACCGTGCTGCCCTGCTTCCTCTTCTTCCGCAGCCCGCTGCTCTGCCTCTTGCTCCTGCTGCAAATGCATCATCAATTCCTGGTCATCCTGCATGCGCATCATGGAATCGTTTTCCTGACTATTTTGCATGTCCATGCCAGAATCCATTCGCTCACTCGGATTTTCCGACGCGCCGCCAGCATCAAGAATCCCACCTTCATCTCCGCCATCAGCATCAGCCGCCAGAGCCAGCAGGATTTCCTGCCGCCCTGAATCTCGCAGAGAATTTTGTTGTGGATCATCGGACTCCGGCACCATCTTTTCCGGCTTGTCCTTGGCCTCAGGAGTCTCTTCAATCTCCAGCTCCTGATCCACTGCATCTCGGTCCATACGGTCACGAATCATATCGTGCGTTTGGCCCATCTGGTCGTGGTTCGGCGCAGAGTAATCTCGCTTTAGCCGTACATCTTCACTTTTCGCATTTGCACCACCGCTTCGGTCCGGATGCTCCAGCGTCTCAATCAAAGGCAAAAAGTTTGCCTCAATTGGAGACTTTGGCGACAGAGGACGCTGGGACAAAGAATCTTCAGAACCAATATCCCTATGCGTTTCCGCTCCATCCTTCTCGACGCTCTGCGTTTGGTACAAAATCACTTTCGGCCCCTGTTGCCACGAGCGCTTTTGCACTTCCTGCTGCTGCACCTCTGGGCGATTTGGGCCAAGTATCCACGCCCCGGCATCACTGCTCGGTAGTCCCCACAGCAGCACCAGAGCGCAGCTTACGCCTGCAAAACTCTTTTGAAGTGTTGTCATTTAAAACCCTCGATATGTTTCGCCAGACCAGAAATTTCCTCCGGACTGAGCTTTTTGAGGATGTTCACCATAATCGTCTTTTTGTTCCCGCCGTATGTGCCATCAAGGTAACCCTTCATCATTTTCTCCAGATCAGCAGCCGAGTGCCCCTTAAGCGGAACCCCAGCCCCAAGTGCAAGCTTCTCCCCATTCTGACCATGGCACCCAGCACATTTCGACTTATACAGCTTATGCGCGTCCGCCTGCGCAATCCCAACAGCTCCAAACGTGAACAACGCGCACACAATTCCAGTAACAACTGCCTTTCGCATTTCTTCCTCCTCTTTCTCTCGCAGGATTACAGTTCTATGCCTTACGAGAATACCACACCACTACAGCGCTGGCGAGTTCTTGTAGAGCTAAGCGGGGTGGAGCTACGAGACTCCGTCTCGTGCCCTGCAAGGGGTGCAGGGGTGGGTGGGGGTACGAGACTCCGTCTCGTGCTCTGCAAGGGGCGCTGCCCCTTGACCCCGCCCAAGGACGAGGCCCTTGGGAATCCCGCTATCGCCCAAAATGAAGGGCCGGATGTGTGAAAGCCGTTGGCTTTCCCTTACATCCGGCCCTTCATTTTGGCCTAGTGGCATTTCCCGATTGCGTGTTCTTTTGCCTTTTCTGCCGCACTTATTTTCTTTCTGAACGCTCGCGTTCAGAAAGAAAATGGTGGCGAACGAACGGGAAAGAAAAGAAGCCGCTTTAGGCAGCCCCAACAAGTTTAAAAGCCGAGCAAGCGAAGCTTGCCCGGCTTTTAAACTCGATGAGGATACGTAAGGGAATCATTCCCTTACGCGGGGGTTTGGGGGCTGGCCCCCAAACTTCCCCCCCCACCCATCCAGCACTCACGTGCTGGGGCTGGCCCCCAATTTCTCTAAAACAACCCTCAGCTAACGCTGAGCATCGTCTTTCATGCGCTGAATAAGCTGCGCGAGGTCAGCGGCCTGCTGAGCCATTTCGCGAAGCGCGGCAGTTGTTTCGGCAATGCCCTGAGCAGTGTCGACAGTAATCTGGTTAATGTTCTCAATAGCGTGATTAATCTCTTCGCTAGCGGCAGACTGCTGCTCGGCGGCAGTGGCAATGCTCTGCACCTGGCTGGCAGATTCCTCTGCGGAACGAACAATATCGTTAAGCATCTCACCGGAATTATTAGAAAGCTTCACAGCTCCGGCAAGGTCCTTCTCCGCGAGAAGCATTGTTTCAATATTGCTGGAGGCGACGCGCTGAATGGAGACAATGGAGGCGCCAACTTCCTTGGTTGCGGTCATAGTCTTTTCCGCGAGCTTCCGCACCTCGTCCGCAACAACGGCAAAACCGCGACCAGCTTCACCAGCACGGGCGGCTTCGATGGCAGCATTGAGGGCAAGCAAGTTGGTCTGGTCTGCAATGTCCTCAATAACATTCATGATGTTGCCAATGGACTGAGCCTGAGAATCAAGATCCTCCATGGCTTCCTTGAGCTTCTCTGTCTGCTTGCGAGTCATGTCCATTGCTTCAATGGACTGGCCCACAACATCCTGCCCCTCACGGGCCTGAGACATGCTAGTATTGCCACTCTCCGCAGCCTGAGAAGCATTCTGCGCAACTTCAAAAACAGTTGCATTCATTTCTTCCATTGCTGTAGCCGTCGCCTGAATGCGCTCTTTCTGCGTTTCTGTGCCGTTGTGAATTTCTTCCGACTGGGCAGAGATTTCTTCCATCGCAGTTGAAAGCCGCTCCACAACTTTTTCCAACTGCTCAGCGGCCTGGAGCATGCCTTCGGCCTTGGCACTCTCGGCCTTGCGCTTCGCCTCCTCAGCGGTGCGCATTGCAATTTCAGCTTCGCGTTTCTTTTCCTCGGCAAAATGCATCTGCTGCTCAAGGGAATCCACATTTTCCTGAAGCTTTTCTGCCATAAGGTTCACAGAACGGCGCATTGTTGCAACTTCGTCGCGGCCTGTACTGGCAAGACGTACCGAAAAATCACCTTCGGCAATCTGGTCAACGGCCTTGGCGGTTTCATGAATGGGAGAAGAAATTCTTCCAGCACCGATCCACAACAAAATCAGCCCGACGCCCATGCACAAAAGACCAATAAGGACCATGCTCATCGTCATGGCATTGGCTTCTTCATAAATCTTAGCAACTGGAATGCTATACCCAAAGGCCCAGTACTGGCCGGTTTGGCCAATAGAAATTGGAACGAGGACGAGGAGTCGACCGTCAGCAATGGTAAAGTCGCTCTGACCTCGCATGCAGCTTTGGATAAGGCGACGGCAGGATGGCATACTTTCCACGAGCTTTTTCCCGACCAGACTCTGGTCATAAGAATTTGCGCAAATGCTTCCGGTATGCGTGACAAGAACTGAGTTTGCGCCTGAATCGCCTTCAACAGCGCTCACAGCTAACGTTTTTAGGTAACGCATGGACAAGTCCACGCCAACAACACCAAGAGATTGTCCGTTATGGATAATTGGTGAGGTCAGTGAGGAAACCGTGTCATTAATGAGCTTATAGTATTGAGGATCACCAATCGCATCACGCTGTGAATTAAAAGAATCCCAATACCACGCTGTCTCTTTCGCCCCAATGGCAAACCAAATCCAGCTTCCATTCTTTTGCTGAATAATCGGTTTGAAACGTCCGTTTTCGTCGCTCCCCTTGGCTCCTCGGAACTCTGCATCCCGACCATCAAATGCGTTCGGCTCCCAGTCGCACCACACATCAATATAACTCGTATTATCACGAGCCAGTGAGCGCATCATGCTGATGACCTGAGAACGCTCCTGGGTCCCAGAACTGTCCGCTCGATACCCCTCTACGGTACGAGCAAAATCTCGGGCACTATTCAGCGCCTGCTCAAGATAGTTCTCAACCTCGGCACCCCTGATCTCGGCCTTCTGCCGAATACCATGAAGCGCATTGTCCTGTGCACGGTCCCGCATTGTATACGCAGAGTACGTAATCAGCACCGCCATCGAAACAATAATAATGCAGCCAAAGAAGAGAAGGATCTTAGCCTTAATCGATTGCAATCCGTTCACAAATGACTCCTTATCGCTGCCCCCCACAATTCCCCTTGAGGTGGACAACTCTGGTTGTAGCCCCACTCTTCTCTTCGGCAATACGTTACAATCCTTTAAAATTTATGCGTAGCACGAGCTACGAGACTCCGTCTCGTGCTTTGCAAAGGGCGCAGGGGTGGGCGGCGGGGACTCTGTCCCCGCTCCTCTGCAAGGGGCGCTGCCCCTTGACCCCGCCCAAGGACGAGGCCCTTGGGAATCCCGCTTTCGCTCAAAAAATAAGGCTGAATGGGATGAAAGCTTCGCTTTCCTCTCCATCAGCCTTATTTTTTGAGCTAGTGGGCGTTTCCCTAACGCGTATTCTTCTGCCTTTTCCAGACCGCACTTATTCCTTTTGAACGCCGAAAGGCGGTGGCTCGCAGAAGAAAAAGAAGCCGCTTTAGGCAGCCCCAACAAGTTTAAAAACCGAGCAAGCGAAGCTTGCCCGGCTTTTAAACTCGATGAGGATACGTAAGGGAATCATTCCCTTACGCGGGGGTTTGGGGGCAGGCCCCCAAACTTCCCCCACCCACCCATCCAGCACTCGCGTGCTGGGGCAGGCCCCCAATTTCTGCCACCATTTTTCTAAAACACCCCTCAGCTAACGCTGAGCGTCGTCTTTCATGCGCTGAATAAGCTGCGCGAGGTCAGCGGCCTGCTGAGCCATTTCACGAAGGGCGGCGGTTGATTCGGCAATGCCCTGGGCAGTGTCGACAGTAATCTGGTTGATGTTCTCAATAGCGTGATTAATTTCCTCGCTCGCGGCAGACTGCTGCTCGGCGGCAGTAGCGATGCTCTGAACCTGATTAGCGGCATCTTCTGCGGAACGCACGATGTCGTTAAGCATCTCTCCAGAATTGTTGGAAAGCTTTACTGCTCCGGCAAGATCCTGCTCTGCGAGAAGCATCGTTTCAATGTTACTGGAGGCAACGCGCTGAATGGAGACAATGGAGGCGCCAACTTCCTTGGTCGCAGTCATGGTCTTTTCCGCGAGTTTCCGAACTTCGTCGGCAACAACGGCAAAGCCTCGACCAGCTTCACCGGCACGAGCGGCTTCAATAGCGGCGTTAAGAGCGAGCAAGTTGGTCTGATCGGCAATGTCTTCAATAACATTCATGATGTTACCAATAGACTGAGCCTGAGAATCGAGATCCTCCATAGCTTCCTTGAGCTTCTCTGTCTGCTTGCGAGTCATGTCCATTGCTTCAATGGACTGCCCCACAACCTTCTGCCCGTCACGGGCCTGAGACATGCTGGTGGTGCCACTTTCTGCGGCCTGAGAGGCATTCTTTGCGACCTCAAAAACAGTAGCATTCATTTCTTCCATTGCCGTAGCAGTGGCCTGAATGCGCTCTTTCTGTGTTTCGGTACCGTTGTGAATTTCCTCTGACTGCGCAGAAATTTCTTCCATTGCAGTAGAAAGACGCTCAACAACCTTTTCCAGTTGCCCAGCAGCCTGAAGCATACCTTCTGACTTGGCAGTTTCAGCTCTACGCTTTGCTTCCTCGGCAGTGCGCATTGCTTCCTCAGCCTCACGCTTCTTTTCTTCGGCAAAACGCATCTGCTGTTCAAGAGAGTCAACATTCTCCTGAAGCTTCTCAGCCATAAGATTCACAGACCGACGCATAGTTGCAACCTCGTCGCGACCTTCGCTCGAAAGTCGAACCGAGAAATCACCTTCGGCAATCTGGTCAACGGCCTTGGCGGTTTCATGAATGGGAGAAGAAATTTTCCCCGCACCAATCCATAAAAGGAGGATGCCAACAGCCATGCACAAAAGACCAATAAAAACCATGTTCCAGGTCATGGAATTGGCGTCAGCATAAATTTTTTCGACAGGAATGCTGTAGCCAAAGGCCCAGTACTGACCGGTTTTCCCAATCGGAACAGGGACAAAAGTAACCAGACGACCGTTATTAAAAGCATATGCACTCTGTCCTCTCATGCAGCTTTGAATGAGAGGACGGGTGTACGAGGCAATATTCGCATAATTTTTGCCAACAAGACTCTGATCGCCAGAAAGGGCACAGACATTGCCCGTATGCGTAATAAGAATAGAATGCACGCCTTCTTCACCATGAACAGCATCAACAGCAAGTTTTTTCAGATACTTCATGGAAAGATCAATGCCGATAACACCCAAGGCTCGACCATTATTCATAATCGGCGAAGTGAGGGATGCAACGGTGTCATTGATATAGGAATAGTACACAGGATCAATAACGAAATCTTTTTTACTATCAAGGGATGCGTGATACCAGTCACCTTTCTCCTGATCGCCAGCGGCTCGCCACAACAGCTGGCCATTCTTGCGCTGCCACATAGGCTTAAAGCGACCTGTTTCATCACTTGATTTAGAATTTCTAAATTCGTTATCGCGACCATCAAAGGCATTAGGTTCCCAAACACACCAGACATCGATGTAGTTCGGATTATCTCGGGCAATGGCACCAAGCATGCTGATGACCTGAGATCGCTCCTGCGTTCCAGAACTGTCGGCCCGATAGCCTTCAATGCTCTGAGCAAGGTCACGAGCGCTAAAAAGAGCCTGCCCCAAATAATTTTGCACCTCTGCCCCGCGCAACTCCGCGCGCTGACGAATGGTACGAATCGCTTCCGCCTGAGCGCGCCCTCGCATAGTGTATGCAGAGTATGCAATGAGCGCCGCCAGGGACGCGATAATAATGCAGCCAAAAGAAATAATAATTTTTGATTTTATTGAACTCAGCCCGTTCACAAGTCTTCTCCTTGTCCGCTACCCCCTGTGCTCCCCCAGAGGCATGCGGGCTAAAGTGTATACGCGTACTTCATCATCGGACCAATTCGATAATCCTTTAGAGAAATAAGGATTTTCGAAGAAATTGACCGTACACACCAAGGGAAATCCTGTGAAACAAAATTTCAATTCATATTAAAATGCTCATAAAAGTCCTTCAAAAAGAAAACACAGAACACACAAAGCCTCCTGAGAAATGCAGGAGAGGTCAAAAAAAAGCGCCTCATAAAGCGAGGCGCTTGTGACTTAGTCTTTTTTTTGATGGAACTTTTGTTCCCACTGATAGTCAGAGGAGGTGACAATGTCCTCAGCTCTCCGAATTCGCTTATCCAAGCGGTCAAATTTCTCTTTGAGTCGTGAAATTGCCTGCCCCCGCGAACGGGAATAGGAATCATAAAATTCCTTTTCCGAAGGAGACTGAACAGGAACAACAGGCTCAAGCCGCATAAGCAGTGCGGCCATAAAATAGAGAAAAACGCCGGGCCACAGTCCTGTGAACAAAATGCAGAGCGTCACAAGAAGGCGCAGCCAAAAGACAGAGATGTCGAAATAATTTGCGAGTCCCTGACAAACGCCAAGGAACACAGCGCTTCGAGCGCGATACATTCCTCTACGGCGCGGTTCTGGAGCGACATAAAACCCACCGCCCGAACCACGGCGAGAGGAGGGACCGCCACCAGAGCTTCTGCCCCGGTGAGTACCCCAATGCCCACGCCCACGTCCTTTATGTGCGTTCATTGGATTTTTCTCCCTCGCGTCGATCCTGCTCAATGAGCAGGGTTTCCAAAACATCCATCCGCTGTTCAAGATTATTCATGCTGTTGTACATTTCCTGAATCATGCGGGTCTCATCGACACGTTCTTCTGGTTCATTACGAGAAAAGGCCCCACTAAAGAGCTTTGCCACGAGAATGATGATACCCATGACGACCGCGAGGGGCATCAGGACAAACCAGAAACCAATATGAAACATAAGCTATCCTTTCGCTGGCGTATGGCGGCGCTTAGCGCCCAGAGTTTTCCTCATCAGCCGGCTGCTGGCGCTTGGCCTTCATCCGGGCAAGTTCAGCCTCAATGCTATCCTCTTTTTCCATTTGGGCAAACTCACCTTCTGCGCCGCGAAGCTGTGGGGAAGGGGCAGAAAGTTCTGCTTCTGCTTCCAGCTGCTCAATGTGGTTTTCAAACTTGTCGAAACGAAGCATCACGTCGCTGCTGTCCACCTTGGTCAGAGTGCGCCCAGTACGAGTCCGCTCAGAGGCGCGAACATGGCGCTGCACCAAAAGCCGCTGCTTTTCTCGTGCACCGGCAAGTTTTTCTTCCAGTCGAGTAATATCTTCACGAGTCTGCATAATGGCAGTGTCGAGGTAGTCCATTTCTTCTTTCAGTGTTTCTTCACGATGCTGAAAAGCATTGCGCTCCTGCAAGGCTTCGCGGGCGAGGTCATCGCGACCACGCTCAACGGCCATTTCTGCACGATCATTCCAGCGGTGCAAATCCGCATCAACAGCGGCATACTCACGGTCCAGATTTTTCCGGTCTGCCATAGACTTGGCGCACGAAGACTTGAGTTCAACAAGGGTCTCTTCCATTTCGCGAACCATAAGACGAATCAGCTTTTCCGGGTCTTCTGCGCGGTCAAGCAGTGCGTTCATATTCGAGCTAACAATATCTTTAAATCGGCTAAAAACACCCATATCTTCCTCCGAAAATCGCTGAGTGATGAGATTGTACTGTATCCAATGCACCTAGAAGAGCAGGAAGCGTACCAGATCTCTCTTCCCTTATAAAAATGAAGAAAACCAGATAGATAGTAAAATTTGCATTTCTTACGTATTTGGGCTTATTCTACATTTATATCATTTTTAAACCATTTTTTACATTTCTTTACCAGGAGTTCCCGTGCGCACAGCCTCAGAACAAAACATGATTGGCCAAAGCGACAGCTTCCTTGCCTTTATGGAAGAACTGTCCCGGGCTGCAAAGGTCAACCGCCCTGTTCTCGTGGTCGGCGAACGCGGCACAGGCAAAGAGCTTGCGGCACAACGCCTGCACTTTCTCTCTCAGCGCTGGCAGCATCCATTCCTCACACTCAACTGCGCAACCCTCTCTCCAGCTCTCGCAGACTCCGAACTCTTTGGACACGAAACAGGCGCATTCACCGATGCCCGAACCCGACGCCTTGGACGCTTTGAACGCGCCGATTCTGGCACGCTCTTTCTGGATGAAATCGCCACTCTGCCCCTTTCCATTCAGGAAAAACTTCTGCGGGTTGTGGAATATGGCGAATTTGACCGAGTGGGTGGAGAAAACGCCGTCAGCGTCGACGTTCGCATCATCGGCGCGACCAACACAGACCTTCCACACCTCGCCGCAAAAGGGGAATTCCGCCACGACCTGCTCGACCGACTCAGCTTTGAAGTCCTGACCATCCCCCCACTGCGGGCACGGCAGGATGATATTCTTGTCCTCGCCGAGCACTTTGCCCTGCACATGAGCCTTGAGCTTGGCTTTGACGACCTGCCCCGCTTTCAGCCCTCACTCCGGGAACAACTTCTGCGCTACGACTGGCCCGGAAACGTCCGCGAACTCAAAAACGCCATTGAGCGCGCCGTCTACCTCAGTGAAGGTCAGCCAATTGAGCACGTTCCGCTCAATCCCTTTGCCTCACCCTACCGGCCTCTCCCCAAGCAAACGGACCGCAGCGCGAAACGCACAGAACCCCTCCGGCACAGTGCGCCAGAAAGCCCCCACATTCCAGCTTCGGCCCCATTCAAATCATTTTCTTTGCCCAAAGCCATTGAAGAGATGGAGCGCTCAAGCCTGCTCAATGCTCTTGAGGCAAACCAGTTCCATCAAAAACGTGCCGCAGCAGCGCTTGGCCTCAGCTACAACCAGTTCCGCACACTGTATCGCAAACACAAAGCCACACTCACGCCAACAGCCCCACACAACTAAACGCCACAAAAAAGCCCCCCGCCAAACAGGCAGGGGGCCATACTCTCACTCACACAGCAGGATTAAATCCAGTCGTCGTCGGCTTCGATTGGCGTGAAGCCACGGCGAACCGTATTTTCCGTCACAATCTGCGGGTCCATGAACTGAATCAGGTAATCAGGACCACCGGCCTTGGCACCAATGCCAGACATCTTGAAACCGCCGAACGGCTGGCGCTCAACCAGTGCGCCCGTGCAGTTTCTGTTCACGTAGATGTTACCAGCTTCAATGTCAGTATTCACACGCTCAAGGTGGCGCGGGCTGCGGCTAAAGACACCAGCAGTCAACGCAAAGCGGGTACTGTTCAGCCACTCAATAGCCTGATCAAAGTCCTTGGCCCGCATCACGGAGAGAACCGGACCAAAGATTTCTTCCTGTGCAATGCTCTTGTCTGGCGTAATACCGTCAACCACGACAAGAGGTGCATAGCAGCCAGCTTCCAGATCAGCATCCTTGGACTCAGGCAGACGGTTCACAAGGACATTCCCTTCTTTCTCTGCAACTTCAGCCCAGTGCTGCACTTTCTTCTGCGCCTCGCGGTCAATCACTGGTCCCATTGAGAATTCAGGCTTCTCGGACGGGCCAAGCGGCATGGAGCGGGCAGCTTCAACAAGACGCTCAACAAACTTGTCGTACACGGAATCGAGAACGATAACGCGCGAACATGCCGAGCACTTCTGCCCCTGGAATGCAAAGGCAGAATAAATCACGTGATGCAGGGCTTCATCAAGTTCAGCGTCATCATCAACGATACAGGCATTCTTGCCACCCATTTCTGCGACAACCTTCTTGCAGAAATGCTGGTCAGGACGTGGCTTGGATGCGACTTCAATGATTCGCTGTCCAACCCCCATCGAGCCTGTAAAGGCAATCAGATTCACATCAGGATGCCCAACAAGATGATCGCCCATGACGGAGCTGGGACCCGGCACGTAGTTAAACACGCCCTCAGGAAGACCAACTTCGCGGAAGATATCAACAAGACCGTGACCAACAACTGAAGACAGACGCGAAGGCTTGTACACAACGCAGTTGCCTGTCACCAGAGAAGCGCTCACCATACCTGTGGAAATTGCCAGCGGGAAATTCCACGGTGCGATAACAGCAGCAACGCCCTTCGGGCGATAGGTCGCGCAGTTCATCTCACCCGGAGCACGTCCCATGCGGCGGGGCTTGCCAAGGCGAAGCATTTCACGGCTGTAGTATTCGAGGAAGTCAATAGCCTCGGTCACGTCAGCGTAGGCCTGATCCCACTGCTTGCCGATCTCCAGAACCTGTAGCGATGCCAGATCAAAGATGCGCTCACGCATCTTGGCCGCAGCTTTTTGCAGGTAGCCAACGCGTTCTTCGTATGGAGTCCGGCCCCATACCTTAAATGCTTTGCGAGCGGCCTGAACAGCCTGATCCACTTCTTCCTTGCCTGCCTGACAAATCTTGCCAATGACTTCTTTGTCGTTCGACGGGTTGTAGGAATCAAGCATCTCAGAGGTGCTCACGTCTTTGCCATTAATAAAGAGCGGGTAGGTTTTGCCAAGGTCCTTGCGTATCCGGGCAATGGCTTCCGGAAATTCCTTGCGGCCCTCGGGCTTGGCAAAGTCAATCATCGGCTCATTGCGGAACGGTCCAAGCTCACCCAGAGGCACTGGCTTTTCAGCAGGCTTGGCCTCGCGTTCTTCGTCAGCCTTCTTGATGGGGCTGCGCAAAAGTTCTTCAACGGCTTCACCATCGACAAATCCCTGGCGCAGGAACGAGTCGTTACTGGTATTTTCCAGCAGACGACGAACCAGATACGCCATGCCCGGAATCAAATCGCCGTACGGGCAGTAGAGCCGGACACGGCCAGCAACAGCTTTCAGTCCACGGCGGACAGGTTCGCCCATGCCGTAGAGTACCTGAAATTCATAGCGTTCCTCAGGAACGTTCAACTGGTGCGCGGTCTCCATAATTGCGGAAATAGTGCGGATGTTGTGCGAAGCACAGCTCAGGCGCACGATGTCATGATTTTCCAAGACATACCGGGCATTGCGTTCATACGCGGCATCGGTGTCTGCCTTGATAGTGTAGGTCGGAATATCCCAGCCCTGCTGGCGGGCCTGAACAGTTTCCTGATCCCAGTATGCGCCTTTCACCAGACGGAGTTCGATAGGAAGCTCGCTCTTGCGTGCCCACGAGACCATATCCTTGATATCGTCCAGAGTTTCGCGGAGGTAACACTGGAAGACGAGGCTCAGGTGCTTGTAGTCACGGAATTCTTCATAACTTCTCAGCCGCTTGAACAGCTCGATAGTCATTTCCTTGTGATCCAGAGCTTCCATGTCGATGCACATGGAACCACCAATCTCGATAACCTTGCGATAGATAGGAGCGAGGCGCTGGAACATGCCTTCGACTGCACCTTCGGGGTCGCGGGCGCGGGCCTGAGAGAAAAATGCCGTTGGCTTGACTGCAATGCTGACCATCGGCTCAGTGCCCCAGTCCAGACCATTACTTGATTTTCCAAGCGGACTAAATTTCTTCTGCATTTCATTGAGGTCATCAAGCAGCTGCATGTGTTCGCGAAGCTGCCACTCTGCCTCGGATTCACTCACGGTTGCTTCGCCGAGGATATTGATAACAAAGGCGAAACCTTCTTTACGGAGCTTGATCAGGTTTTTCAATGCTTCCTTGGCATTTTGGCCGATGATAAACTGACGACCCATGCGTTCAATATTTTTCGAAATACCCTTTGCGACAAGCCCATTGCTCAGCTTGCCGACAACGCCAGCGCTTTTGAGTCCAAACTTCATGACTGCAGGGACATCACCAGAAGAACTCTGGAAATAGTCCGCCATGTGCTCAGAAAGAGACTCAGGGGTGTAGAGGCAGGGAAGAACATCAACGAATCGGAAGAGCTGGACCTTGAAATCTTCGTCTTTCATACTCCAGTCCAGAACCTTACCGGTCCACCAGCTCCTGTTGAATACCGAAGGCGTTTCACCGCCAATGGCCTCAAAGAACATCTTTCCGCGATCAACGATTCGTTGTTCGAGATCTGACGACATGTGCTCTCCTTAGGCTTGCAGGTTGGCATGACACTAAGCGACCCGACGAATGCCTCCGGTGTTCCCTCATTCATAGTCTTGAGGCAGTCCCCGGTGCTTTTCCTCCTCTATTTTATACGAGTAAGCACCTAAAAAGACAATATCATTATTGATTTTTTCTGCACTATCGCCAACAAAGCCCGTCAGCAGCCTTTATCTGAATAAAAAAAGTGCGAGCACCCACATAAGGTACCCGCACTCAATTGCTTTTTTATCTCAGAGCAGACTATTTTATGCCAAGTTGCGTCCGCAAATAGGACTTCATCATCAGGTTTACTTTCTGCGCCCTGTTCAGTTGCTTCACATAAGTGTAATCATCAAGAAGACTTGCGAACAAACCATCCTCCAAAAGCTCATTCTCAGAGCGAAAACGCTGCAAACCGTCAACGTAGGTCCGCATCATTGCATCAAGTTCTTCATCAGACAGCTTTGTCAAAGACGCGTATTGTGCAGCAAGCTCATTACTGCTTGGAAGCTTTGGAGATTCTATAACCTGCCGGAAGGACCGTACGGAGCGTTCACATCCCGCAGCAATGTGTTTGGAACGAACCACATTAAGTTTTGCCCACCCAGCGCGCAACCACTTGAACATCATACATGTGGTATGCTGAGGGTTTGCTGCATCCTGAATGTACACAGAGACAGACGCAGAACCGTACATGTAGGTATCCATCCACGTCATGCCGCCCTTGGTCAACCCTTCCTCTTCAGAATAGAGGTAATTCCAAGTTGCGTCGTCCAGAACCAGTCCTTTTTTCCCTACGGAAGACGGTCCATCCTGTTGAGTAATAGACACAAAGACGTCACGACCTTCGTAGCTCGTTCTAAGGAGCACACGGTCCATCGTATAGCGGTAAAAGGCACCACTAAAGGTATCCGGAGTAATTTCTTCAAACTCGCGTCCGCGAATAATAAACGGAGCTTCAAGCGTTCCAGACTTGTCCCAAAGCTGTGGCTTTTCCTGTGCAAAATCAGAATCCGCAAGCCAGCCGCTTTCGCGAATCATGGCAGGGTAAACGACATTTGCTGGAATTCCAGGGTGGTAACCATACTCCAGAATACGCTGGAGTGAGGTGTTGATTGACGCGCTTACCGCAGCGCCAGCCGCACCGTATTTCTTTGGCAAATCCAAAACCTGAGCATCTGCAACACCCGCGACATATTTCAGCACAGCGCGCAAATCCTCAGTTTTTGGCTGAGCGCCGGGCTTTGCACAGAGATCAATCAGCGCAGTCACAGACTGAACGACCTCCAGGGGCACAGAAGACTCTGATTTCTTCGAAGTATCAGCAGAATATGCCGCAAAAGGACAAAAAATGGCACTCATTCCACACAAAAATGCAGAAAGAAAAATACCAGTACACAGGGTCTTCACCCTTTGGGAGCGGATGCAACTTTTTTTCATTACACGTCTATCTTTTTAGATTGAATATCGCGACTCGCGATGAGGATTCTTTATTGAAGCGCGTATTTTATATCCTCTGAAACGCAATTGCAAGTCATGCCTTCTTGTGCACCGCCTTGACTCCGCCAGACTTCTCTCGCGTCCCAAAAGAGGCATGAATTTTGCGATATTCCAAAGTTTCATGCACTTTTTTCCGGAAAGGAGACCCCGACCTTGCGTTTTCATCGGCTTTTTATGCTTGCGGCAATACTGTGCGCCTCTGCTGTCACCTATTTTTCACTCCCCGGCCCGCACAACATCCAAGACCAGTGGGGTATGTCCCGCGTCGAAGGAAAAAACTGCCCACTGTATTATCCCCGGGAATCTCCGTGGTGGGAAGAAATCGAAAACCAGCACTATCATCTCGACGAATAAAAAATCAAAGGGACAAAAAGTCGGCCCTGACTTTTTGTCCCTTTACACACAAACAGTTTGTCTTTTTTCGGCAGGCGTCCCTACCTTCAAAGAGCACACACATATCCAATATGCTTTCCACGTTCCCCCTGCATCAATGAGCGCCCTAGTGTCATGAAAATCAGGGAAGACGTTTTCTGTGCTCTTCACAGAACAAAACGGATCAGCGCAAAAAGCCCTGCGTTTTTTCTTTCAAAGATTTTTATTTTCTTTGTAACACGATGAAAACACAGACTTTTTACACAGAAATTTAATACGCGCCCTTACAGTTTAGGACTACGCGCACGGTTCTGATAAAAATATAAATGTCGAGCCAGATGGACCAGCTTCGGGTGTAATACATATCCAACCGCACCCGCTCCTCATAGCTCGTATCGCTTCGGCCAGAGACCTGCCACAAGCCTGTCAGCCCGGGAAGCGTCCGGGTGTACAATGAAAACGCTTCGCCGTACTTGACGATTTCATCCTGAACAATGGGACGGGGCCCCACAAGACTCATTTCTCCCTTGAGCACATTCCAAAGCTGGGGAAGCTCATCAAGGCTGGTCTTTCGCAACAAACGCCCCACCTTTGTAATACGCGGGTCATCCTTGAGCTTTTGATTTTCCTTCCATTCCTGCTCACATTCAGGATGACACTCCAGATACTGACACAAGACTTCGCCAGCATCGACGACCATTGTCCGAAACTTCCAGACCCGAAACTCATTGCCTCCCTTTCCTATGCGAGCCTGTGTAAAAAACACACACCCCCTGTCCTCAAAAAAGATCGCACAGGCAATCAGCGCGAGCACAGGGAGCAACACAGGCAAAGAAAGCACGATACATCCAAGGTCAATCCAACGCTTAATTTTGATGCGCACAGGGTCAAGACACTTGGTGTGTGACTGCATAAACTGCACGCCTCCGACACCATGCACGCTCAAATTCAAAGACTGGAAAGATGAGGGAGGCACAAACAGTACCCGCCGAAAATTATTTTCCAACTGATACACAAGATCCGAATCATCCAAAGCCTGATGAGAAGGGACATAGATCACAATGGGATTAGGAGACACCGATTCATACCGGGCAAGCTGCGCCAGCGTCTCCATTTCATCCAGTCCAGTCGTATCAATCGTCTTCAAAACACGAAAACCAGACACATCCCCCTTGATAAAGCGTTGCATAACTCGCTTCGTCGCCTTTTTAGGCCCCACGACAACAGCAGGGATCCCCCACCACGAGCAGCCGCCAAATCGGGAACGAACAATTTCCCGAAAAAGAGGCAAAAGCACACAGCTCAGCATCAGTCCTCCCAGCAGGGCCAGACGGGAGAAGCTTTCACTCGTTCGGGTAAAAAACAGCATGGAAAACAGGGTAAAAAACACAAGGACTGCCGAAAGAATCTGGCGCTTGAGTTCAAGGTGCCGAGCAAGCAAAACACCGGGGTACAACCCACTCACAGCAAAAGCACCAATAAACAAAAACGCCAGAGGCCACAGCTGCGCATAAAAAGCGAGCTGAAACTCACCGCCCCAAGCATATCGCACAAGAACACTTGTTCCCATTCCAAAATACAGCGCGAGCAGGTCGGCACAGGCAAAACACAGCGACATTCGAGAAAACACAAGAAACCCCTTTCTCTGGTACAGCAAACGATTTCGCAAGCATAAAACAAACACGATAAATCAGCTAGCAAATACCAACTTACCCGCCGATACTTCTTCCCTAATATTTCAGTTCTTTCTTTCCGGTCGTGGTCCCCGGCCTTGCCGCAGAGCACGTCACTGTGCTAATTCTTTGTCAAAAGTGAACATCCTCTGGAGGCAAGAGTAATGAGCAACAGTGAGACCATTCTGTTTAGCGGTGGTGCAAAAGGCGCGGAGAACTACTTTGGACAACTCGCCGAAGAGTACGGCATTCAGGAAGTCAATTACAGCTTTGAAGGACACCAGAGCGAACGTCCGCGTGGCGTCCGGGTCCTGACAAGCGAAGAACTGTCCCTCAAGGACGTCAGCCTGACCTATGTTTCCCGACTCATGAGTCGAAAATACTCCAGAGCACCCCTGTTCCGCAAAGTTCTGCAAAGCATCTGCTGGCAGGTTGCCAGCGGACACGAAGTCTTTGTCGTTGGCGAAGTTCAGGACGACGACACCGTCAAGGGCGGTACAGGCTGGGGCGCAGAATATGCCAAAATCTGCAACAAGCCTCTCTTTGTTTTTGACCAGAAGCAGGACTGCTGGTTCAAGTGGGGAAAGACAAGCTGGGAAAAAGTCGACGCCCCCAAGGTAACCCACCGACACTTTGCCGGAACAGGCACCCGCTTCCTTGAAGCCAATGGCAGAAAGGCTCTTGGTGAGCTTTTTGCCAGAAGTTTCAAAAAATAATGCTCACAAGGGTATTGGGACTCCGGTCTCAATACCTTTTTTCTTTTCTGCACCCTAAAATATACTGCACCATCCTCTGCACATGTATGGCCCGCCGAGCCTTTTTTTCTTCGGTCGCTACCCCGAGAAACTTCACTTCACCATGCTCACATCGCCAGCGAGCACACAGCGCGCCATGTTCCCCGGACTGATACAAAGGAATTTGAAGCAGCCCCAAAGCTCGTCGAACGCCGTAGTGCGGATAAAAGCGGAAATTCATAAACCCGGCAGCAGCGAAAGCCACTTCGGGCTGCACCCGCACATACAGAGGTACCGACACACTGCTTTTACTGCCATGATGGGGCACCACGAGGACATCTGCCCGCAGATTCTCCGAACCTTCCAAAAGCTCCGAAATCCCTTTCTGTTCAATGTCTCCGGGCACAAGCGCCAGTCCCCGGCCATGCCAGACAAGGCGCAACACCAGCGACCCATCATTCTTGGACAGGCCCTGCACATCACGGGGATGCAAAACATCAAGGCGCACCGCAGGACCGAGCTTCACGCTCTCTCCCCGCCGCACCACATGCAGCGGAATACCCTGCTCAAGAATGCTGTGGCGCAGCTTCTGCGGTTCACGGCGCTCAGTCCAGACCCCATTACAGAAAAATGCTCCAATACCAAAGTGTTGCACCAAATACTCAAAACCTCGGTAGTGATCCGTGTCGGCATGAGATAAAAATGCAGCGTCAAGCCTTGGCTGCCGCCCCTGCGTCAAAATGGGAGCAAGCACAACTTCCCCAAGATTGAACCCCGGCATTCCTCCGCCGCCATCAATCAAAAAACGCCGTCCATCAGGGCATTCCACACAGGCCCCCTGACTTTGGCCAAGATCATAAAGCCACAGTCGCAGCTCTGGCCGATGATGATCCTGAACATGGAGCCACAGCGCAGGTTCCACAAGGCACACAAGAGCGCAGCATGCAGCCTGCAACGCGCGTTTCCTGTGGCGACCAAGCACGTACGCGCAGGCCAGCACAGCCAGCCCATAGCCAAGGACCTCCACCCAGCTGGGCCGCAGCACTAGCCATTCCGGCAAAAGCCCCCACTGGTCCAGTTGCCTCAGCCCGGCAAGGGCGGCGTCGAGCGAGCCAGCAACACACCGCAGAATCCACAGCCCAAGCGGAGCGCATGGTCCCGGCAAAAAGCTCAACCCTAGCCCCGCAAACCCCACAGGAATAACAAAGAATCCCAAAAACGGCAGACAAAACAGATTGAGATAAAAAGCCGCTGCCTGTGTCCCAAAGCTAGCCGCAATAAGTGGAAGCAAAACAAGATTTGCAGAAAGACTCATCAGCAGAATGCCCAGCGCTCCATCACGCCCAAGTTTCCACAGTGAGCGACGCTGATTCGAGGCACCACCCGTCGTCTTCCCCTTCGCTCTTCGCCGCCGCCCCAAGGACAGCGCGCCCTGCACTGCCTTCCACAAGAGCGGCGTAAAAATCGCAATTCCAGCCACCGCGCACACTGAGAGCTGAAGTCGAATGTCATACAAACTCCCCGGTGAGCACAGCAGAATAAGCAAAAGTGCCAAGAAAATTCCGTCAAAGACCACTCGCGACCTGTTCAAAAGAAGCAGCACGCCCCACGAAAAAAACATGACGCCAGCCCGAAGCAGACTTGGAGTGAGACCTCCAAGCACCATGTATCCAGCAACGAAGGGCATTGCCAACAGGACGGCCAGCTTTTGCCGGGGAATTTTCAAAAAGATCCACACATTCAGCCGCCCAAGGCACAGCGCAAGCAGCACGCCAATTCCTGCCGCAAAGCCAAGATGCATTCCAGACAGTGCCAAGGCATGTGACAGCGAAGCCTTGCGCACCAGCCCAAGGGTATCAGGCGTTATGGAGAGCCGATTTCCCGTAAGCAGAGCAAGGAGCACAGCCCGCCCCTGCGATACAGTCTCATCCGTCCCCCGCAGCTTTTCCATGATGCGGTCCCGCACGCTGTCAGCAGCTGCGCCAATTTGTGGATGCCCCCGCGTGCCACGCGACCAGCCACGCCAAAACACATTTTGCAGGGACCAGTACCAGCGCGTATCCCAGCCGCCGGGGTTCAGATAGCCCCGACATGGCCGAACCCGCAGCCGTACCGAGACCTGCGCTCCAATGGCAGGCCGAAGCTCCGGATTTTTCCAGTTCCACAAAAAGAGCCCGGGAACCTCTTTCACCGTGCCATCTTTTAAGCGGCACCGCGCATCTGCCAAAAACACCCGCAGAATCCTGTCCGGCCTCCCCTGCACCTCCACAACACGCCCGGTCAGGTCCACATTCTTTCGTTCACGCATCCAGCTCGGAGCATCAAGGCTCGGCACCCGCGCAGAAAATGCCATAAACACAAAACCCAGCACAAAAAAAAGGGGCAGGACACAGGCCCTCCCCCTCAGTTTTTGTGGATATCGACAAAAAAACAGCAGCACCAGCAAAAGCACAAGCCCCATGCAGGGGAAACGAAATCCCCACATACCGGCCAGTGCAGCACAAAAACAGTTCTGCCACGGAAGCAGGCCCGGAATTCCCCGGCCCAGCTCAACCCGCGCTCTCTGCCCAGCTTCTGCCATAGATCGTCTGCCCCCAGCCCTAGCTGTGGGACAAAATATACTCTGCCGCCCGCTCAGGTGCTCCGGGTTCGCCAAGCATTTTCCGCAGTTCAGCCAGTTTCTGTCGCGTCTCATCGCCGTGCGATGTGTCCATGAAGTTGTTCACCTTGGCCGCAATTTCCCCGGCATTGGCTTCCCGCTGCAAAAGCTCAGGAAAAACCTCTTCGCCAAGAATCAGGTTGGGTAAACTAATGTGCTTCACCTTGACCAGCAGGCGTCCCACAAGTTCCGTCAGCAAGGACATGCGGTAGGCCACCACTGTGGGCACGCCCAGAAGCGCTGTTTCCAGCGCAACGGTCCCCGAAGCGGCAACGACCGCAGCACTCTTCTTCATGCGCTCGTAGCGATCCTCTGGCTCAAAAATTTCAACAGGAATATCCTCTGGCAAATGCGAACGCAAAAAGCCCTCATCCACTCCCGGTGCCCGAATAATGGACACCTGCAAGTCCGGATGCGTCTTCCGTACCTTTTGCGCCGCCTGCATAAATTCAGGAAGCAGCGTTTCAATTTCTTTTTTGCGACTCCCCGGCAAGAGCAAAAGCTGGTTCGGGTCCGTCTCAATTCCATCCAGTTCCGCCAGCGGCATCTGGCTGGTCAGAGGATGCCCCACGTATTCAGCGTCCAGCCCATGCCTTGCCAAAAAAGCCTTTTCAAAGGGCAAAATGCACAGCACTCGGTCGACTTTTTCTCGCAAAAACTTCACGCGCCCGGTGCGCCATGCCCAGACCTGCGGACAAATGTAATAAAAAACAGGAATTCCCAGCCGCTTTGCCATACGCGCCACAAAAAAGTTAAAATCAGGCGCATCAATGAGCACGACAGCCTTGGGACGATGTTTTTTGAGCTGCACATACAGTCGGCGCAAAAGTCCAATGATGCGTGGCAGGTGCCCCAAGACTTCGCCAACACCCATGAGGGACAACTCACTGATATCAAAAACATTTGTAAAACCCTGCTCGTGCATGGCAGGTCCCCCCATGCCCAGACAGTCCAGCTCTGGATTCTGGGTTCGGAGGGCCTTCACCAGCAAAGCGCCGTGCATATCTCCAGAAACTTCGCCGGCATTAATCCATATTGCATTGCTCATAAGCGGGATTTCTCCTGATTTTCTCTGCTCAAACAGGCTTTGGCAGGCGTCGCAAAATCTGGTACACGCCAAACCATCACAAGGATATTTTGTAGTATGAAAAACGCGCCCGGAACGGCTCAGCTTTCTGTACCGATTCGGTCGACGCAGTGATATAACAGCCCTTTTGGGCACGACTCAAGCGAGCATAGTCATGAATACCAAAACCATGCGGGTCGGCGTCATCGGCCTCGGCTGGATGGGTAAAATCCATCTTCGCGTTTACTCCGAACTTCCCAATGTCGAAGTCGTCGGCGTTATGGATACCAACGAAGAGGTTTTGAAGGAAGTTGAAGAAAAATTCAACGTCAAGACCTTCACTGATCTTGATTCCATGCTGGAGATGGAACTGGACGCCGTGAGTGTCTGCGTTCCTACGGTGCACCATTTGCCCGTTGGCCTCAAGGTCATGGACAAAAACATTCCCCTGCTCATCGAAAAGCCTCTGGCAGCAAGCGCTGACGCAGGCCGCCAGCTTCTGAACAAAGCAGAAGAAAAAGGCCTCACCCTCATGGTGGGTCACATTGAGCGCTTTAACCAGGCCGTTCGCCGCGTGCGCGAGCTGGTGCAGGACGACGAAGTCCTGTCCATCAACATCGAACGCGTTGGCCCGTATCCGCCGCGCATTCAGGACGTGGGTGTCATCAAGGACCTCGGTTCTCACGACATCGACCTGATTCGTTTCATCACCGGAGCCGAGTACAAAGACGTCTACGCCGTCATGTCCTCCTCCCGTGGCAAACACGAAGACTCTGCACTGATTACTGCTCAGATGGACAACGGCATTCTTGCCCACATCAGCACCAACTGGGTCACTCCGTACAAGTCTCGCGCTATCAGCGTTGCCACCAAGACCAAGTACATCCACGCTGACCTCGTGACGCAGGACGTCAAAGAGTACAGTGAATTTGAAGGCTACGACGCAAACTACACTGTTCGCGAATGGCCTGTCATGTACAAAGAGCCAGTTCCGCTGGAGCTGAAAGCCTTCCTGAACGCCATTCGGACCAACACCGAGCCTCCCATCACGGGCCGCGACGGTCTGACCGTTCTGGAAACCATTGAGCGCGTTCTTCCTCCGAAGAACTAGTCGCCTCTCTGGTCCAAGAAAAGACAAAGCCCCCACCTTGTGGGGGCTTTTTTTGTGTGTATTGCGTCTAGCGACAGCTGGGACGGGACACACGAAGCCCCATTGACCACAGCCAGCTTTTTATGACGCAGACAGCGCAGCCCACTCCGGGGTCAACCCGAATGGCGCGCCCTTCGCAATTTTTGGCGCAGGCACCGCACTCGACGCAGCCATCACGGTCACGCAGGCGAGCCTTGCCATTTATCATTTCAAACACCCGATGAGGACAGACATCTACGCACAGACCACAGCCCGTGCATGCCTCCTCGTCAAAATTGAGTGAAACCACTCCGGGAATGTACCGGTAGTGTTCCATTCCGGCACCTCCAGTTACGCAATAAACCGGGCGGCAACCCACAGGGCACCGGCAAGAAGAAGTCCTCCGATATGCAGAGGCAATGCTGTTTTCAACTCCTTCTCAACACCAGACGGTGAAGTAAACGGAGCAACACCAGTCAAGGTCAGGCTGGCATAGCTGCTCACCACCACGGTCTGAATCCCAAGGGCAAGCACTTCCACAGCCGTGCAGGACTGCAAAAGCCAAATACAGAGTGGCAGAGCAAACAGAATGCCCGTCACCATACCCTTTGTCGAAAAACGAACACCCGGAACAGTCTGGAGCCAAAGCGGCATCACAACTGCCCCGGAAAATATACCTGTTCCCATCGCGGCCAAGGTTTTGAGCCATCGGCTCGCGGCCACGCTCCAGGAAAAGAGATCTGGCCCAATTCCAGAAATCACCAGCGCAAAAAATGCCATCAGCAAGGCTGGCGTCGTCAGCATCATCAGCCCAATAGGCAAAAGTGCTGCCCGCTCTTTCAGATCATAGGACACCGTGCGCATTTCTGGCGTGGCTTTGCGCCCATTTTCAAAATACGCCTGAAGATCCTCTGGCCGCAGAGGACCAAATTCGACATCAAAGCCGCACTGTTCCCTAATATCATGGGCACTCACGCTCACCGCCGCGTACTGCGGCACCAGCACAGTCCGATGCTTTACCAGCTCCGAGAGCTGCGCATCACGAACCGCCTGCACCAGAGACTGCGAGGAAAAAAGTCCTTTTCCCGTTGCGCACCAGACATTCACGTCCATCGTGTCCACAACCAAAAGCCACGCATCAATGCCAGACAGCGCCACGCGCAGCTTGTCAAAAGTCAGCTTAAAATTGGCCGTCACGATAACAGGCGCGTGCTCATCCGGGAAACCGACGCTATACAGCCCCGGCACGACCTTATACCAGTCGCCCGCAAGCCCAAGCCGTGCAAGGGCATTGCCAAGGCGATCACGCCATTTGAGGTATGCCATCAGTCGAGGAACAACGCCCACCTTGGTGTGCACAAACTCCCGAACAAAATGGCAGACCTTGTAGCCCGGCTTGTCCTCTGGGCCAAAGACGGTCCCCGGACGCATTCCGCACCCAGGAATTTCGCCCCGCACCGCAGAACCGGGTTTAATATAGCAGAACGCGCCCTCATTCACGGACGAGCCCTCAGCTACCGGTTTCGATAGCTCACTATTCTGCCTCTGCTCGCGCACCATGCGTCTTCGTCTCCTCGTATTTCGCGTCTCGCGGACTCCTCGGCTCTCCAAGTGCTCCGCACTAAAAAAGGCCAGAACGTCCTTTTCTCTCCTCAAACCATCTTCTTTTCCTCCCCGCAGGAAAGACCGCATCGCAAAAATGCAACGCCCCCCGTCTTCACACGGCAGAAAAGAAACTCTCACAATAGGATAGGCCGCAGCACTACGTCAGTCAACTTGGTGACAGTTTCATAAGTTCACTGTTGCAGAAGCAAAAAAAAAGATTTGTTGCTCACGCCTTCACCACGCACGCAACACAGCTTTTCTCATTTCTAGAAATGATAATCCGCTTTCAGAAACTCTTTTTTCTATAGAAAGCACCGTCGTCCATACATTAGCCGAACACAGGCACGCAGCGCTTTTTCTCTTTTTGATAACGAATCCACAACGATTCCGCAGTATTCGCTCCCGCAAAACACTTTTTCCTCTTCCCGCTTTTTTTATCATAACATACCAACTCTATTGGACTCTCTCCACAAAGTCTCCTCTCTTTTCTTAAAATGCTGGTCTGATCCTTGCTTTTCACTGCCTAGACACAATTTTCGATCATGTTCACTTTTTTTTGCTCCAGTTCCTGCACCACACGCAAAGCACCTCGCAGAGCGACACAGATATTTCGGTATCCAATTCACTCACAATCCCACTATATTCCAAGGAGAGGCATATGGGAGAGGCTTCAGTCAACAAGGATTTGCTACCAACAAAAGTACACGACCGAACACTGAGTTTTATAGACTTTACCCTGCTCTGGGCTGGGATGACGGTCAACATTGCCGGCTTTGCCATTGGCGCCCAGTTCTACCCGCAGCTTGCACCTGTTTCTGTTCTTTGGGCCATCTTCGTCGCATACATGATGGTTACCCTTCTTCTCGTTCTGAACGGAGACATTGGCATCAAGTATGGCATCACGTTCTCTGTCTACATGCGCGCCTGCTACGGCTACAAAGGCTCATGGATTCCCGGCATTATCAGAACCATTCCCTGTTTTTTCTGGTTTGGTTTCCAGACCTGGGTAGGAGCACTGGCTCTAGATTCCGTCGTCAGCATGCTCACGGGATTTTCGAACCTGACGCTTTGGATCATTCTTTTTGCGGGACTTCAGGTCGGTAACGCCATTTATGGACTCAAGGCTATGGCCAAGTTTGACTGGGTCGCCATCCCCATGCTGGCCTTTGTCTTCATCGCCATATTCCTGTGGCTCCTCAAGGCAAACGATGCCAGCTTTGCCGCCGACATTCTTCACGCCCCCTCAGAAAACACCTATTCCATGCCCTTTGCCATCATGGGCATTGCTGGTGGCTGGATCACCATGGCCCTGAACAGCCCAGACCTCACCCGTCAGCTCAAGGTCACAGGCGACATTTCCACAAACTTTGTTGAGCGCAACACCATTCCCTTTGCCGGGCAGGTGCTCGGACTCGTGCTTGCTGGTGCCCTCATCCTCATCGTCGGCCTGACCGCAAGCATTCTCACAGGCGAGTGGAACCCCATCAACGTTGTGGCCCAGACCTTTGGTCCTGACAAACCCCTCATTCTCTTTATCTGTTTCATCACCATCACCTTTGCGCAGTGGTCCACCAACACCGCCGCAAACCTGATGCCGCCAACCTATGTTCTGCTGAACTGTTTCCCCAAGCTCTCATACGCATGGGCAACCATCATCAGTGGCATTATCGGCATTGCCATCATGCCGTGGGAATTCTCAGACTACCTCGTTCAGTTTCAGGTCTTCTCCTCCAGTCTACTCGGCCCGGTCTGCGGCATCATGCTTGCCGACTACTATCTCATTCGAAAAATGAAACTCAACGTCCCGGAACTCTACTCCCTGTCAGGGCAGTACCGCTATGCCTACGGCTTTAATCCCGCCGCAGTCATCGCGACTATCGTTGCCTTTATTGGTGGCTTTTTCCTGCCAGACTACGCCTTCTTTGTAACCTTCCTCATCGGCATTGTGGGCTATGTCATCCTCATGAAGCAGCTTGTGCTCCCTCGCTATGAGCAGAACATCGGCACTGAACGTTTCATGGAAACCAGCAAATAGGAGCACCCATGTTTGATCTCGTTATAAAAAACGGAACTGTTGTCTCACCTGAAAGCTCCAAGAAAATCGACATCGGCATCAAGGACGGCAAAATATCCGTTCTCGACCAGCTCGGCGACAGCGTCGAGGCAAAAGAAGTTATCGACGCCACAGGAAAGCACATCCTCCCCGGTGTCATTGACGCCCACATGCACGTTGAGGCTCCTTTTCAGGGCTGTTTTGGTGCCAACGATTTCTACACGCAGAGTGTTTCTGCCGCCTTTGGCGGCGTCACCACGATCATGGATTTCACCAACACCTTTCCCGGCAACTCTGTCATCACGCAGTTTGAAGAACGCAAGGATGAAATGTCCAAATCCGCCCTCGACTACAGCATTCACTGCAAATTTGTCGAAGCCCCGGAGCGCATTCTTCAGGAGATCCCCAAGCTCATCGACATGGGAAGCCCATCCTTCAAGATGTTCATGACCTATCGCAAGGAAGGCGTCATGTCTGACGACGAGACCCTTCTCAAGGTTTTCAAGCTCGCCAAAGAGTATGGTGGTCTCCCCCTTCTGCACGCAGAGAGCAACGCCATTGCCGAGAGCAACATTGAAGAGTGTGTCGCCAGCAACTCGCTCGGCTGGCAGAGTTTTGCCAGCTCCAAGCCGGTCCTGTGTGAGACTGAAGCCGTCAGCCGTGCCACCTTGTTTAGTGAATATTGCGGCAATGCCGTGCTTTTCGTCCACACAACAAACAAACCTTCTCTCGACATCGCCCGACGCGCTCAGGAATGTGGTCTGCCCGTTTATGTAGAGACCTGTCCTCATTATCTCACCCTCTTTGACGACATGTACGCCAGCGAGGAACGTGGACATCTCGCCATTTGTTCGCCGCCGCTCAGGACCCCAAAGGAAGCCAAAGAGCTTTGGGACGGCCTGCGCGATGGCACCATCTGTGTCACCGGTTCAGACGACTGCACCTACTCCATCAAAGAAAAAGAAATGTTTTTGGAGCGCGACGCTCAGGGCAAAATAATTCCGGACTTTCGCAAGATCGTGAACGGGCTTTCCGGTTGCGAAATCCGGCTTCCCGTCCTTTTGTCCGAAGGTGTCGCCAAGGGACGCATCAGCATCAACAGGCTTGTTGAGCTGACCAGCACCAATGTTGCCAAGCTCTCCGGCTGTTATCCGCAGAAAGGCTGTCTCGCCCCCGGAAGTGATGCCGACATCACCATTGTCGACCTGTCCAGGAAGTGGGTTCTCTCTCCAGAGCAGCTTCACAACAACATCGACTACTGTCTCCACGATGGTTTGGAGCTGACTGGCGCTGTCGACACCACCATAGCCCGCGGCAGCATCGTCGTTCAGGGAAAGGACTTTCTCGGCAAGCGCGACAGCGGGCGCTTCATCAAGCGCTCTATCGCTGAATCAGTCCTCACCAATCATGCATTTTAACTGAGGAAACAGGTTGTGAGCGTGGGAGTGGGGGTGGGTTACGAGACTCCGTCTCGTGCTCTGCAAGAGGCGCTAGGATGGGCGGGGACTCTGTCCCCGCACCTCTGCAAGGGGCGCTGCCCCTTGACCCCGCCCAAGGACGAGGCCCTTGGGAATCCCGCTTTCGACCGAAATAAAAGGGGCCGGATGAGTGAAAGCCTTTGGCTTTCCCCTTCATCCGGCCCCTTTTTTTCGGTCTAGTGGGCATTTCCAGAACGCGTGTTCTTCTGCCTTTTTTTGCCACACTTATTTCTTTTGAACGCCAAAAGGCGTTCAAAAGAAATGGTGGCAACGCACGGGAAAGAGAAAGAAGCTCTTCACGCCATTCTCACCCAAGTTTGAATTTCATTCACGCGAAGCGTGGATGGAATTCAAACTCGATGAGGATAGTCTGTTCCTCCACCCACCCATCCAGCGCGAACGCGCTGGGGCTGTCCCCCCAACTTCTCCCACAAAGCCCACAAAAAAAGCCCCAGCTAATGAACAGCTGGGGCTTTTGTAAACGCGACTCAGCGTAACGAGGAGTTACGCGGTAGCAGAGGCTTCGTCGGCCTGAGCTTCGCTCTTAGGCTCGACGGGGGTCTGCTTCTTGTAGTTCAGCTCAACTTCCTGCGGGAACACAGGGAGGTAGCGGTAAGACAGGGACAGCAGGAGCGCACCATACGCGAGAACAGCGATGGAGGGTGCCCATTCTGCCCAGTTCGGGACGTATCCGTACCACTTGTCAAAAGGCATGACGGGGATAGCGAGAGCCTGAACGGTGAAGACGTAACGATTAATCGTAATGCCAGCGCAGTTCAGGATAGCGCCTGTGTACATCAATGCCGGGACAGCGCGGAAGCGGGGGGTAATGAGCAGGATAGCGGGGACCACACCACACAGGCCGAGTTCAGCCCAGAGGAGGATTTCGCCAAAGCCCAAACCGCTGTTGAACATCTGATCCCAAGTCAGACCGGAGCGGGGCAAGACATCGGTAGCCCATGCCCATGTATCTGCAAACTTAAAGAAGAGATACAGGGTCAGGAGTGTGCCGCCGATTTTGCACATCAGAGACTGAATCTTGTAGCTCACGAGCTTCTTGCCAGTCATGAATTCCATCAGCTTCACAACCAGCACGGAGAAACAGGGGCCGGAGGCGATAGCAGAGAGAACGAACAGGAAGAAGGTCCATGGCCAGATAAAGAAGCCGTCACGGAGGATGTAAGGACGGGCAAAGAGCACGCCAAACATACCGCCGAGAGAACCCTGATGGAAGGTCGAGAGGAAGCCACCCATACCAGCGATCAGCGGCATAACCTTATGCAGGTTGTGTGCGAGGTGGTGCAGGTAAGGAATCTCGTCGAGTTTCCGGTTCTCAAGGATGTTGGGAAGATACTCGATAGCCAGCACCATGAGGTAACACGTGATGCAGAACATAACTTCTGTCAGCATCGAGTGCACGTTTGCGTGCCAGTAACCAAACCAGGAGCGGAGCGGCTGACCAACGTCCAGAGCCAGAACGATCATGGCACCGGAGTAGCAGATAAAGCCGACGATAACGGTGAGGTTAACGATTTTATCGAGTTCTTTAATATCGAGAATGTACTTCAGGAGGCCGGTGAAGAATGCACCTGCACCAAGGGCGATAACCGCAAGGTCAAAGGTAATCCAGAGGCCAAATCCGAAGTAGTTATCAAGGGCGGTACGAGCCAGACCGTCCGGCACGAGAATCATAAAGAACTCGTACAGACCGGCAGCCAGCACCACGCCAACAACGCCAAGCCAAAGCAAGAATTTGCCAAGCGAACAACGCTCGACGCCTTCAGGCCACAGTGCCCTATCCATGCTGACCTCCATTACCTTGGACCACTGGTCCAACTTCGTTTTCGAGGTAATTGTCACCCTGTCTACGCACCCATTCGCGTTTGCTCATGTAGTAGACCTGCGGGTCAGTTCCAAGGCGCTCCAGCAGGCGGAAGGTGTATGGGCTACGAATCAGCTCATAGACTTTGTGCTCGGGGTTTTTGACATCACCAAAGGTGATGGCACCACTCGGGCAAGCTTCTGCGCAGGCCGGGATGTATGCATCCTCGGGCAGCTTGTTGGGGTCCTCGCCAGCGGCGCGGGCGGCGTCCTTGGCGTACATCCAGCGATGGTGACAGAAATTGCATTTTTCTACGACACCACGAGAGCGCACGGATGCGTTCGGGGTGAGCTGCTTTTCCATCCCTTCGGGGAAGACGGGCTGGTCCCAGTTGAACACGCGAGCGTGGTAGGGACAGGAAGCCATGCAGTAACGGCAACCAAAGCAGCGCGGATAAATCTGGCTGACGATGCCGCCGTTTTCATTTTTATCAGTAGCGGTTGCCGGGCAGACAGACACGCAGGAGGGCTTGCCACACTGCATGCATGGGCGCGGGAGGTATGCGATATCGTTATCGGAACCTTCTTTGCCATTGGTCAGCTCATAAACGGTGAGCCACTCCATTTTTTTGAAGCGGGTCGGAAAGCCTTTTCCGGCGATCCGTTCGAGCTGATTATCCTGCGGGGCAATGTTGTTTTCTTTATTGCAGGCCACAGTACAAGCGCCACAACCAGTGCACTTGTCGATATCGATGACCATGCCCCATCTAATTGGGAACTCTTTGAATGCTGACATGATGCGATCCTCTCTTAAGCAGTGGCGATGTCGACGCGGGTCTCAGTCCAGGCGGTGAGTCCTGTCTCAGGCTCAGTCTGGGCCACAAGCAGCTTGCAGGCATTGTCACCCACACCGTTTGAGAACTGGTCCCATGCAGTGTGTCCAAAGCCCAAAGCTGTCGCAACAACGCCAGTCATAACTTTTTCCGTCACGTCAACACGAGCGACCATCTCACCAGCATGGCTGGAGAGTTTGATCTGCTGTCCAGCTTTCACACCGCAGCGGCGTGCAGTCTTGGCATTCATGCGAGCCATGCAGTCAGCCTCACGCAGGGTGGAGACGTTCTGCGGCGGAGTTGCCAGCTTGGCGGTACCGAGATTGTTCTTTGCTACAGGAGCAAGAGCAAGGGCACCAGAACCAGCAACAGGAGATGTCTGCACAGCACAGGCAGCAAGATTCAGCTGCTGTGGGCGGGCATCGGCACACATGAAGGTTTTGCCATTCTTGACGCTTCCCCAGGAAGCACCCAGAGCCACGGCTTTGGCCTTGACGAGGTCTCGCATGGAGCGGACGCCAAGGTTCTTACCCATCCGGCGGGCAACGCTCAAAAGAACGTCACCAGTATGGCGGGTATTGAATGCTGTTTTGGTGACAGGCTTGTTCACGCTGTAGAACGCCTGAGCAGCACCGTACGGGGCATAGACGTCGTCATAGCGCTCAGCAGTCATAGAGGACGGAAGGACCAAATCTGCGGTCTGAGCCGTCTCATCCATGAAGGTGCTGAAAGCAACGGTGAACGGAGCATTTTTCAGAGCCTTTTCCATCTGTGCAGCCTGAGGCAGTGCATACGCCGGGTTGGCATCGTACACCATCAGCACGTCAACAGACTTGGAGCCTGCGGCAAGCTGCTGCATAAACGGAACGAGGTCAGCATCAAAGGCTTCGCTTCTGGTCTTGGCGCCGGAGATAACGGTCGGAGCGTCGTTCAGGGCAACAACACCACCAGTTGCATCCAGACGGCCCAAAACTGCATTCAGGCCAAGAGAGGCCAGAAGAGCACGAGCACCAGCACCCTGACCAAACTCAGAGCCAGCAATCACGACAGGCTGCTTTGCAGCAGCGAGTTCGCGAGCCATGCGCAGCAGGTCGCGGGCACGCACACCGGTTTCGCGCTCAACGCGAGCCGGAGTGTATGCAGCGGCATTCTTTCGGAACGCAGCAAAGCCAGAGAAGGACGCCGAGCGGCCATCCTGAATCAGCAGGTTGGCAAGACCAAGCGCAACAGTTGTTGCTGCACCGGGACGGGCCTGAACCCACTCGTCGCAGACAGTCGCCGTATTGTTTCGTACGGGACCGACGTATGCGTACTTGGCCAGCGCGGGCTGACCAGAAGGATGGGACTCGGAGAATGCGCGGGCATTACGTACAGAAGTACCGGAAGATTCCAGTGCGTCCGCACCAAGGAACAGGACATGATCGGAATGCTCAATGTCATATCCGAACTGGCCCTGACCACCCATCATTTTCCATGCACGGGAAGCAGACTGTGCTTCGCCGGGCATCATGAAGAATTCGCCATCAAGAGATGCAACCAGCGCCGAGAAAATCTCGTTTGCAGAACCGGTTTCATCTCCGCTAATCATGGCAACCTTGCCACGGGCATCTTCCAGCTTGGCAGACAGCAGCTTTTCGGCCTCGTCCCAGGAAACGGGAACAAAACCAGTTGCTGTTTTTTTCATAGGAGCCTTTACCCGGGAAGGGCTATACAGCATGCCTACTTCAGCAGCAGCCAAGGTTGAAACAGCGCCGCGGCCTGTGGGATGCTCAGCATTGCCAGCAACACTCACAGGATGGCCATTGAAGCAGGCCAGCTTGATGCCAGCACCAGCCGGATCAAGTTTGGAGGCCAGCTCCTCAAAGTAAATAGCCCTTTTCGGGACTTTGGGGTTCCACTTCCAGTTCTGTGTCCAGATAGACACATCGTCGAGAAACTTCCACGGGATGGGAGTGATACACAGCCCCACAGTGGCCCCCGCGGAGAACGACAGAAAAGCTCTTCTATTCAGCATTGCGCCACCTCACTCTTATCGATGACAGACGTAGCATGCGTTGCTCTGACCATTTTCAGCATGACAACGCTCACATTCCCACATCTTCATGGTACCGCGGCTATAAGCCGGGTCCACACCAACTCCGCGACCAAACACAATCTTGTAACCGCCATTGGAATAGTCGGTCATCTTGTTCTGGTAATAGGTCGGAGGTGTGTCGGTCTTTGCCACGTCAGGGTGACAGGTGGTGCAGTCCTGATCCTGGTGAGCAGCATGAGAGAAGAAGACGTTATCAGGCTGATACTGATAGACCAACCACGGAACTTCTTTCTCGTTGTTCACGTATTCTTCGACAAACTTGATCTCATCCGGATCCTCGCCCATAGCCTCAGAGTGACACTCTGCACAGGATTCGGTGTTCGGAATACCGCTGAAGGAGCCGTCTTCATTAATGTAATGACAGTCATCACAGGCCATTTCCTGCTCTTCCACGTGCACCACGTGGCTAAAGCGGATAGGCTGCTGCATCTCGCTGAACAGCAACCGTGGGAATGCCCACCAGCCAATGAAGAGCATTGCCACAAAGCCTACGAAAAACGGTAAGGCTCCTCCACTGCTTGAAGATTTCTTCACCATATGCTCTCGCCTCATCCTTAGGTAGAAAGTTACGGTTACCGGGTTAATCCCGGTTTTCCCCGAGCGGGAAAAACTGCCCTAAGGCCCTCGCCAAGCCCTTGTAAACAGGAAAAATCCTCCCTAAATCGGCCATTCAGGGAGGACTCTATCTGCATAAGGGCGAAAATCATGAATATTTCCCATTATGACCGGTGCATTTCTAGGCATGAGAAGCCTTGTGTGTCAAGGCATAATGAAAAATTTCACTATATGCAAAATCACATAAAATCGGGAACTCAATCCCCTTTTATTCGCCCATAAACATCGTCAAAGCGGACAATATCATCCTCTTCCAGATACGGCCCACTCTGAATTTCAATGATTTCAACCGGGACCTTTCCGGGGTTGGCAAGGCGATGTGTTGCCGTCTTTGGTATATCTACTGACTGGTCTTCATACAAAAGCCGAACGTCATCATTAACCGTCACCTCAGCGGTGCCACGAATGACAACCCAGTGCTCACTCCGGTGATGATGGCGCTGGAGCGAAAGCTTGGCTCCAGGCTTCACCGTAATGCGCTTCAGCTTGTAGAATTCTTTTTCCTCAAGGACGGTGTAGCTGCCCCAGGGACGATGCACAGTGACATGCGCCTCAGCAAGGCTACTCCCCTCTTCCTTGAGTTTCTCGACAACATCCTTCACCCGCTGCACTTTATTCGCGGGGCACACAAGCGTTGCATCTCTGGTCTGCACAACAACAAGCCCGTTGACTTCCACAGCCGCAAGCTTGCCGCCGCGAGACAAAAGCAGACTGTCTTCGCAGTCCAGATTCAGGACATCTCCCTGAATCACGTTGCCAGACTCATCCTTGACGCCCATACGGTGCAAAGCTTCCCAGCTCCCAAGGTCATCCCAGCCAAAGTCTGCACGAACAGTTGCCTGACTTTTGACATTTTCCATAATGCCATAGTCCACAGAGATGTCAGGAATTGCCGTATATCCTTCGGCCAGCGGGACAGTCCTTCTGCGCTTCCACCACGCGTACAGCTCGGGCTGATACTTCTCCACAGCCTGAATAAAGGCTGGCACAGAGAAAATAAACATGCCGCTGTTCCACAGGTATTCGCCGCTTTCAAGATACTTGAGCGCTGTCTCATAATCCGGCTTTTCAACAAAAGCGCCAACCTTGTAGCAGTCCTGCCCAAGGCTCTCACCTTCGCGAATATAGCCGTAGCCAGTTTCAGGCTTATCTGGAACCAGACCAAAGGTCACGAACCAGCCATCACGGGCCAACTCGGTCCCTCGCTTAAGAGCATCAAGCCACAACTCTGGCTTGTGGATCATATGATCAGAGGGGAAAACAGCAACCAGTGCATCAGGATTATCCTGTGAGGCTTTCTCCATGCCCAGCATAATTGCTGGCAAAGTATTGCGCCTCATTGGTTCTGTCAGCACCTGGGTATCAAGTGTCTCGTCCAGCTCGCGAAGCTGACTTCTGACTTCAAAAACCTGTTCCTCGTTCGTAATGACCCAAATATCCTCTGGAGCGAAGCCCCGCATGGCACGATGAACTGTCTCCTGCAAAAGCGTCCGTTCACCTGTCAGAGCCAAAAGCTGTTTGGGATACAAGCTTCGAGAATATGGCCACAAACGAGTTCCTGAGCCGCCTGCAAGAATCAAGGCCTTGCAGCCCTGCAACAGGGTTTCCGGGTGCTTCTCTGTACTCATAGATTTACTCCAGAGTTTGATGTTCTTAGCCATCAAAAACAAAAGGTGACACAAAGTCTCTCAGCCGCGGAAGCACGAGATCTTTGTCAGAAAGAACAGGTGTGCAGTCCGGCCATTCAATGCCGATGTCTGGATCATTCCAGATCAGACCACCTTCTGATTCCGGGGCGTAAAAATTATCTGTTTTATACTGAAACTCTACCACATCTGTGAGGGTCATGTATGCATGCGCAAAGCCCTGAGGAATAAAAAGCTGATGAAAATTTTCATCGCTGAGCGTTTCAGCATACCACTCACCATAGGTTGGCGAGCCTTTGCGAAGGTCGACAACAACGTCCCAAGCTGCCCCCTTTGAGACTCTGACGAGTTTGGCCTGCGCATGAGGTGGAGCCTGAAAGTGCACGCCTCGCAAAACACCTTTCTGAACAGAACGAGCATGATTGTCCTGCACAAAAGCAGTCTCAATTCCCTGATCAGCAAACAGCCTCTGGCTGTAGCTCTCCATAAAAAAACCACGTTTGTCCCCGAAAACCCGTGGAATACAGACCACAAGCCCAGGGAATTTGGTAGCGCGAAATTCCACAGTGTTCCTCCAAAAAAGAATGGATAAGCTTACGGAACTTATTGCAAACAGACAAGAGAGGCTCCCTACTTCTACCCTACTAAGGCGCTCATTTATTGACAGGAGTCATACCCTAGGAATATACACGTAGTGCTTCGTGGGGTGCAATGCATAGGGAATTTCGATCACCTTTTTCTAGGGGAGTGAGAAGACGCCATGCCCAAAAACAGCCCAGCCTGTCCTGCGCAGGATACCACTGACGAGCCTTTACGTCTTCCTGTCCAGTCCGCCAATGCCAACCGTTCGCTTGTTTCTGTCGCGGCGAACACCGAAGGCATTCCTTCATCTCCATATATTCTGTACACAGCCAGCTTTGATACGCCATTTTCCATTCTCAACATTTCTCCAAACGTTGAGGACATCCTCGGGTATTCGCCCAAGGATATTATTCAGGACCGCAGCTTTTGGGAAAAGCACTGGCACCCAAGCGATCAGGAAATGAAAAAATTCCGGCGCTATCTGTTCCGCTCCTCACGGCATACGGCCCTGTACAGGTTTCAGCACAGCGACGGAAGCTGGAAAATACTCCGGGATGAAATGACTCTTGCCCCGGCAAGCGAAAACTATGCGAAAGACGGGCACAGACACATTGTCAGCGGCGTTATTACTGACGTGACCTGCTCTCTCTCCGAACCCGACGAAAGTGCATACTCCCCTTCCCTCTTCTCCGCCATATTCGAAAGCTCCCCTTCCGGGCTTTTTGTCCTCGACATGAATGGAAAATTTCTGGATGCCAATCAGGCAGGCCTTGAACTGTACAAAGCGTCCTACATGGAAATTGTCGGGAAGTACCCTCGCGAACTGTGCAACCGGGAAGACGGCATTGCGCTCCAGGACGCCATACGCCGAGCCTCCGAGCTTGGAACAACCCAGCAGCTTGAACGCCCCCAGCGCTGCATGGATGGCACACGCTTCTGGGCAGACCTGCGCATCAATCCCATTTTTGACACCGAAGGCCACTCCCTTTTTACCGTGGTCTCCGTGACAGACCTCACTCGCCAACGCAAACAGCAGCTTGCCCTTGAAGAAGCAGAAAATGAGAAAAACAAAATTCTGTCGACCGTGACAGAACTCATGCTGCATCAGGACCTTTCCCATCGAATCCTGTGGGCCAACAGCGCCGCAGCCCAGTCCATAAACAAAAGTTCAGAGCAAATCGTCGGCGATTTTTGCTACAAGCTGTGGGCCAAGCGCCGAACCCCCTGCCCTGACTGCCCTGTTCATGAAGCTATTGAAACAGGTCATACCTGCTCAGGCGTCATCAAAAGAGCACACGACCGGACATGGCACATCACTGCATATCCACTCAATGACAGTACAGGGAAGCCCACCGGAGCACTTCAGGTCGCCCGAGACATTACGGACCAGCGCGCAACCGAAGAGGCTCTGCGCAAATCCGAATCAGAAAAACAGCTTATTCTGTCTACCATTAGTGAATCCGTCACCCACCTCCGGCCAGACGGAACCATTATCTGGGGCAACCCCGCCACAGTCATCTCCTCTGGCTCTGAGCTGTCAAAAATGGTTGGGAAAAAATGCTATACGCTCTTCTCCGGCCAGACAGAACCATGCAAAAACTGTCCACTCCCAGAGACGCTAAAAAGGAAAACACAGTCGCGAGGAGAAGTAACACACCCCAATGGAACAATTTGGGAAGTCGCCTGCTATCCCATTCTGGACAGCAAAAAGGACATTACAAGTATCATCAAGGTGTCCCGTGAGATAACCAAAAGCAAGAAACTCGAAAAGAACTTGCGCAAAGCTCGTGACCTTGCCGAAAACGCCAACAAAATGAAAACGGAATTTCTGGCAAACATGAGCCATGAGTTGCGCTCTCCGCTCAATGGCGTGCTGGGCATGCTTGACTGCCTGCTGGATACTGATCTTGATGCGGAACAAAAGGACTGCACGGAAATTGCGCTTCAGGCGGGCGAAGGTCTGCTGACAATTATCAATGACATTCTGGATTTTTCCAAACTTCAGGCTGACAAAATAACTCTCTCTCACAACGAATTTGACCTGCGCCAAACCATGCGGGTGGTCACCAACACCTTTGTGCAGCAGTGCCGCACCAACGCCGTTGAACTGAGCTACTCCGTTGACAACAGTATTCCGCCCCAGCTCATTGGCGACGAAGGCCGCGTCCGGCAGATTCTCTTCAACCTCATAGGCAACGCCGTCAAATTTACCAAAAACGGCTCTGTCGACGTCTCCGTTAACCTGCTCCACAAAGAAACAGCCCCGCAGCAGGCCCGGCTTCTGGTGGAAGTCGCCGACACAGGCATCGGCATTCCAAAAGAACAAAAAGAAAGTATTTTCGACCCCTTTGTGCAGCTCAACTGGGGCAAGCACAGCAAATACGAAGGAACCGGCCTTGGGCTTGGCATTGTCAAACGCCTTGTCTCGCGCATGGGTGGCATCATCAATGTCGAGAGCGAACCCGGCAAAGGGACCACGGTCTCTTTCTGGATTACCGTTGGCCTTGTCCAGCCTGACAGCTCGCCGCAGCTCACAATAATTTGACGCAAAAAAAGCGCCACTCCTTTTCCAAAAGGATGGCGCATATTTTTTCACCTCTGGGCGTTCTGCCCCCGCGTGCTAAATCACCGTATGTGCGTTCCACACAAGGATGATGGCAATCACGACAAAAACTCGAATGAGCTGTCTCATGGATGTCCTCCCTACCGCTTTTGTTTCGCAGCGATGTATTGACTGTCCGCGATTTAGCAATTGCGTACGCAGTCGTCAAGACAAATCAGGACCGAGTTTTTTGCCTTTTCACAAGCAATCGCCTTAAAAAAAAGGAAAATCCGCCCCACACCGAGGGATTTCCTTTTGGCACTTTTTTTCGCACTTCCCCCAAAAGACAAACTTTTCCCTCCACCATGCCTTGCGGTAAAAGCACACCTGCCAAAAGGAACCAAGCTCAACACACAGTGACAAAAAAAGGGAGGCCAAAGCCTCCCTCATCATTTCGCACAGAAACTGCGCTACATGCTCTTTGCGACCTTCTTGATAAGGCGCAGAAGCTGGTTGGTGTATCCACCTTCGTTGTCGTACCAGATAATCAGTTTGAGCATGCGCTTGTCCATGACGTTGGTCAGCATGGAGTCAACCACGCCACCAAAGGAGCTGGACACAAAGTCGATGGAAACAAGAGGCTCATCAGTGTAGCCCATGTTGCCCTTCATTGCGCCCTCGGAAGCAGCCTTAAGGACGTCGTTGACCTCTTCTGCGGTCACGTCGCGCTCAAGTTCAAAGACCACGTCCACGAGAGACACGTTCGGGGTGGGAACGCGCATGGCCATGCCATCAAGGCGGCCCTTCAGCTCGGGGATAACTGCGGTCACAGCCTTGGCTGCACCGGTGGTGGTCGGGATGATGTTCATGGCAGCAGCACGGGCGCGGCGGAGGTCCTTGTGGGAACCGTCCAGAATGCGCTGGCTCATGGTGTAGGAATGAATGGTAGTCATGAGACCGTGCTTGATGCCAAAGGTGTCGTTAATCACCTTGGTAGCAGGAGCAAGGCAGTTGGTGGTGCAGGATGCGTTAGACAGCACATCGTGCTTTGCAGGATCATAAAGATCATCGTTCACACCGGGCACAACGGTCAGGTCAACACCCTTGCCGGGTGCGCCAATGATAACTTTCTTTGCACCGCACTCAATGTGACGGGCAAGGCCCTCACGGTCCTTCACGCGGCCAGTGGTCTCCACAACAATGTCAACGGGGCCGTCATTCCAGGTCCAGTCGCCAATGGGGTTGCGGGACACCTTGACCTGCTTGCCGTTGAGCAGGAAGCCTTCGTCGTTTGCGACGACTTCACCGTCAAAGCGGCCATGAACAGAGTCATACTTGAGCAGGTGAGCCAGCGCAGCATTATCTGCACGGGCGTTTACCATAGAAAGTTCCACGTCAGACTCGGTAGCGAGCAGACGGGTCAGGAAGCGGCCAATACGACCAAAACCATTGATACCAATTTTGACTGCCATGTGGTTTTCCTTCTTAAAACTGGAGTTAAATTGCGTTTGAGCAGCCAAGCACGTTCTTGATCTTGTGCTGGACCATGTCCTTCACAGCCTGACGGGCAGGGCCAAGATACTTGCGAGGGTCAAATTCAGACGGATTTTCCTTGAGGGTCTTGCGGATGACTGCGGTCATTGCAAGACGGATGTCCGTGTCGATGTTGATTTTGCACACGCCAAACTTTGCAGCGCGGCGCAGCAGGTCTTCGGGAACGCCCTTGGCTCCGGGAATCTCTCCACCGTAGCTGTTTGCCATTTCAACGAATTCCTGAGGCACGGAAGAAGAACCGTGCAGGACCAGCGGGTAGCCTTTCATCATGTTGGTGATGGTCTCAAGACGTTCAAAGTCGAGACGGGCTTCACCCTTGAACTTGTATGCACCGTGGCTGGTACCAATGGCGATTGCCAGAGAGTCACAACCCGTGCGCTCAACAAATTCCACGGCCTGGTCTGGGTCCGTGTAAATATTCTTTTCAGAAACGACATGCTCTTCGATGCCAGCCAGACGGCCAAGCTCAGCTTCAACCCACACGCCCTTATCGTGTGCGTATTCAACGACCTTTTTGGTCAGAGCAATGTTTTCTTCAAAAGGCAGATGGGAACCGTCAATCATAACGGAAGTGAATCCGCCATCGATGCAGTCCTTGCAAATTTCGAAATCAGCGCCATGGTCAAGATGCACGCAGATCGGCAGGTCGCACTCCTGAAGAGCAGCTTCAACCAGCTTCATGATGTAAATCTGGCGGGCATATTTGCGTGCGCCAGCAGACACCTGAAGAACCAGGGGAGCCTTTTCTTCTTCAGCAGCAGCAACGATGCCCTGAATGATCTCCATGTTGTTTACATTAAAAGCGCCAATAGCATACCCACCAGCGTATGCCTTCTCGAACATCTCTTTGGGCCCGGTAAGTGCCATGCGTTCCTCCTCGCGGTCCTATCATTATGAAATACAATATATTGAGCGATGCGGACGAGTTCTGCGCAACAGATTCAGAAGCCTGCGCCCGCAAAAAGATGGGGACATCTTAAGCGGACCTTTGCGGAAATCATCCCCAAAGGCCATGCTTTAAGCCCTTATTCTATAGTCTCGCAGCCCGTATGCTGTCAACGAATCCCCATGGAATTCAGCGTCTCCAGCATCGCGCTGTCAGTGAGACTAAATTTCAAAGGCGTCAGCGTGATGTGTCCCTGGCTCAATAACGCCCGGTCCGTATACGGGGAAACCCGCTCAAAAGGAATTTCCCCTTCAAGCCAGTAATATTCCTGTCCTCGTGGATCTTCCCGCCGCTGGTACCCATCTTTGTATGGGATTTTGGTCTGGGGGCAGAGTTTCAGCTCTTTTGCCTGCTCCACACTTCCCTTGGGGAAATTCAGATTCAGCAAGGTCTCTGGCGGCAAGGCCTGCCAGTCCATCCGCTCCACAAATCCACAGACCCAGCGGGCCTGTCCAGAGAGGTCATCTGGGGTCCAGTCATCATAAGAGACCGCCAGAGAAGGAATTCCATTCAGTGCCCCTTCGGTTGCGGCGCTTACCGTACCCGAATAAATGATGTCTACCCCTACATTGCAGCCGCTGTTGATCCCAGAAACCACCAAATCGGGTTTTTCTCCGCCCACTTCGGTGCTGAGTCCAAGTTTGACGCAGTCTGCCGGGGTTCCATAGACACCAACGCCCCGAAAGCCGTTTTCATGAAATTTTTTTACCTTGAGCGGCATTGCAATGGTAATTGCATGCCCAACAGCAGACTGTTCTGTTGCCGGAGCCACGACGTGCACGTCATGCCCAGCCTCAGAAAGCGCCCGATAAAGCGTCCGAAGTCCTACTGCCTGTATTCCGTCATCGTTGGTCAAAAGAATGCGCATTATTCATTTTTCTGCTAAAAGTTACGATCCAGAGGCGTCCGAAGCGTCCTGCTTTCGCACTGATAGAGCGACGATAGCCCATGCAGCAGGACGCTGCAATCCGAAGAACCACAAAGTCACAGCCGGGGCAGACACCGCAAGTCTGGCTCTGGCAGGAAAGTTCTGACAAACGCAAGAGTCTGCACTATAATGCGTTTCACGCAAAATTGTTTTACGAAAGACACAGGGCGAGAGCTATCGCATGGCAAAAGCGCTCCCTACGGCTCCAACACCATTTTGGCAAGCCGTTGAACCAGCAGACTTTTGCTTTAGAGCTGCGATTGCGCCACATCGCCTCCTCTGCTACACAACGGGTGCAGTGAGGGCTTCCCCTCAGGACACGCCCACAGACCTGCCGATCACTCCGGCAGACAGGCAAGGACAATTGACAGCTAAAGCAGGTAACATGATTCGTAAGCAGACTTTCGTTCGGGATCTCGCCCCGGGCCGGAACATTGACGATGTTTTTGTCGTTGTTGAAGCTCGACAGGCTCAGGCGAAAAATGGCCCTTTTTGGGCTCTGACGCTTGGCGACAATTCCGGCGAGGTACCAGCAAGAATATTTTACCCCATGAGTCAGAGTTATCCTCAGCTCAGTTCGGGGACTGCCCTTCGGGTCATGGGGCAGGTTCAGACCTACCGCGATGAGCCACAGATCATTGTGGATTCTGTTCAGGAACTGGACCCTGCTGCCGAAGGCCTGCGCCTTGGAGACTTTGTTCCCTCAAGCAAGCGCGAGCCAGAAGACATGCTTGCCGACATTGAACGGCTTTGCAAAAAGCACCTTGGCTATCGCCCGTGGCGCACCCTGTGCCGCAAGGTGCTCACTGACCCGCAGATCAAACCCAAAATCATTGCTGCCCCCGGCGCCGTGAGCATGCATCACGCCTACGCTGGCGGGCTGATTGAACATACACTTGGAGTCTGCCGCCTGTGCATGGCCTATGCAGACCTCTACCCGCATCTAGACCGGCAGGTGCTTTTGGCCGGAGCCATTTTCCATGACCTTGGCAAGGCATGGGAATATAGCGCAGGCCTTGCCCGCGAGCGAACCGACATTGGCAAGCTTCTTGGGCACATCCAGATTGGCCTGCAAAAGCTCGAACCATTTCTGGAACGGGCCACAGACCTTGATGACGATCTCAAAACGCATCTTCGGCATCTCATCTTGAGCCACCACGGTGCTCTGGAATTTGGGTCCCCGACCCTGCCCCAGACTGCCGAAGCTCTGGCCCTGCACTTCGCAGACAACATGGATGCCAAAATGAACACCATCGAAGTGGCAACAGAGGACATCGCCGCTGGAGAAACAGGCTGGTCGCAATACCTGCGCGCCCTGTCCCGTTCTGTCTACCAGCCGCGGCACACTCCGGCCCCTCGACCCGACAACGAAAAAGAGGAAGCTAACCAGCTATGTTTGTTACCTTTGAAGGGATAGAAGGCTCTGGAAAATCCAGCGTTCTGAACGCGGTCCAAAAGCACCTTGAAGAACAGGGGCACAGCATTCTGCGCACTCTGGAACCCGGTGGAAGCCGCATTGGACAGGAGCTGCGCAAACTTCTTCTGAGCATGAACAGCACCGACCTCACCGGCGAAAGCGAACTGTTTCTGTACCTCGCAGACCGTGCCCAGCACGTCGCCACGGTGATTCGTCCGGCCCTCGAAGAAGGGAAGATTGTCCTTTCTGACCGCTACGCCGATTCCACTGTCGCCTATCAGGGCTATGGCCGTGGGCTTGACCCCCGCCAGCTGCACAGCTTTAACGACGTTGCCGTCTCTGGCCTCTGGCCTGACCTGACCCTACTGCTGGACCTGCCCGCAGAAGTGGGCCTTGGCCGCGCAGTAGCCAGAAACATGAAAGAACAGAAATGCGACAGCGAAGGCCGGTTTGAGGCTGAAAGCCTGAGTTTCCACTCCACGGTTCGCGAAGGCTACCTGACACTTGCTGCCCTGCATAACAACCGCTACCGCATTGTGGATGCAACTCAGCCCCTCGACAAGGTCATTGAAGACTGCATTGAGATTCTGGAAGCCAAACTTCGCGGCGAAGACACACCTCTTCCGCAGCTCTAACACCATATTTCCCCGGTCTGGCACCTTGTCTGGACCGGGGTCACGTTAACTGCTGGCAGCATGCTGACCAGCCCCCCACCCCCATATGAGAGAACCCATCACTGCGGTCATTCTGACCTTCAACGGCGAGACATGGCTGTCCAAGACTCTGGAAAGCCTGTCGTTTTGTGACGAAATTCTTGTTATTGATTCCGGGAGCACCGACTCCACACTGAAAATCGCTCAAAAGTATTCCGCAAAAATTCTGCACCGAGACTGGGAAGGTACCATCCCCCAGTTCCGCTTTGCCTTTGAGCACGTCACAACACCGTGGATTATCACGCTTGACCAGGACGAGTTCCTCTCTCCTGAACTCAAAGACTCCGTATGCGCCGCGCTTGATGCCCCCAAAGGGCACGGTGGATTTTTCTGCCCCCGCCGCTCCTGGTACCTTGACCGCTTTATCATGCACTCAGGCTGGTACCCGGACAGACTGCTTCGCGTGTTCCGGCTGGACAGCGTCGAAATCCGAGGCATGCTTCCGCACGAAGAATTTCACCCAACCGGGAGCACCGAAGTGCTCCGTGGCGACATCATCCACTACCCCTACCGTGATCTTGCTGAGCATCTCGACAAAATCAACAGCTATACCAGCCTCGCCGCACGCGAAATGCACGCCAAGGGGCGCAGGGCTGGCGTCGGCACGGCCTTCTCCCACGCCATAGGCAAATTCCTGAAACAGTACCTGCTCAAGCAGGGTTTTCGAGATGGGAAAGCGGGCTTTGTCCTCGCTATCCACTCCTTTTTGTACGCATTTCAGAAGTACATGAAGCTTGTGGAACTTAAACACTCGGAAAAGCGAGAGAATCCCCAGCAGGAGCCGTGAAACTAGTCTGGACTGCGTTTGCAAAACAGTTTTTTTTTGCTAAGCTGATCTACTCTAGCAAAGGATTTTTCTCTTATGATTAAACTGTTTTCACGTGGAGCCAGACGTCCGCACTCCGTCGTGTTTTTTGGACCAGGCGGAGCCAGACAACCCCGAGACGACGCTCCTGCATCTCTCTGGCGCTCTTTTGATCTGCCCTCTTTTCGCATTCTCTTCTCTCCGAGCGCATCTCTCTCCCCCCTCTTTCCCAAAAAACACAACATCGACGAGACGCAAGCCTTAGGCTCCTCCTTCACCCTTCTTCTGGAGCCGTGCTAATGCCTGCATCATCTCCTGCCATTTTCCGTCCGCTCCAGCGTCACGAACAGATTCTGGACATTGTTAAGCTTCTCCTTCTGGGAGCAGGTGTTTTCTGGTTGCTCATGCTTGGCGAAGAACACCTGAATTATCAGTGGCAGTGGTACCTTGTGCCCCGCTACATCTTCACCTGGAAACATGGTGTCTTTACACCCGGGCCACTGCTGGAGGGACTTTTTGTCACCTTCCAGATTACCGGCCTGAGCCTTGTGCTCTCCATGCTCTTTGGGCTGACAGCCGCTATCTTTGGCCTTTCGCAGTCCTACGTTGCGCGCCTTGTTTCGCGCTGCTACGTCGAGCTGATCCGAAACACCCCCCTTCTGATTCAGATCCTCTTCATTTACTTTGTCATCGCCCCTGTTTTTGACATCGGCGCATTCACCTCAGCCGTTCTGGCCCTGTCCCTGTTTGAAGGGGCATATGCCTCGGAAATTTTCCGTGGTGGCATAGAATCCATTCACAAAGGCCAGTGGGAAGCCGCATACAGCCTTGGACTTTCCACAACAGATACCTACCGAAAAATCATCCTGCCTCAGGCAATCAAACGCATACTCCCTCCGCTGACGGGTGTGCTTGTCTCTCTTGTAAAAGACTCCTCCCTCGCCAGCACCATCGCGGTATATGAACTGACCCAGCAGGGCCAGCTTGTCATTGCCGATACCTTCCTCACCTTTGAAATCTGGTTCCTCATTGCCATCATGTATCTGGCAGTGACCATCAGCCTGTCGTGGGCCGCAGCAGCCCTTGAACGCAAAATGAACAGCGAGAACTAAGATGCCAGAACAGGATATTCTGCCCACTACAGAACCGGCATGTAAAAAGAAAGGCGCTCCCATCATTACGGTTGAGCACGCCTCAAAGACCTTCCCCAATGGCGTTGCCGCACTCCAGGACGTCAACGTCACGGTCTGCAAAAGCGAAGTGGTTGTCATTATCGGACCCTCCGGCTCTGGCAAATCCACGCTGTTGCGCTGTCTGAACGGGCTTGAAGAAATCGACAGCGGGCACATCACTATTGATGACATCCGCCTGAACGGAAACAAAAAGAACCGGGACATTATTCGGCAGGAAGTCGGTATGGTGTTCCAGTCTTTTAATCTTTTTCCACACCTCACCGTGCTGGACAACGTCAATCTGGCGCAAAAGCTCGTCCGCAAACGCGACGACAAAGAAGCCACAGACACCAGCATGGACCTGCTAAACAAGGTCGGTCTGGGCGACAGGGCCGCAAGCTATCCGTCCCAGCTTTCGGGCGGCCAGCAGCAGCGCGTTGCCATTGCCCGTGCTCTGGCCATGCACCCCAAGGTGATGCTTTTTGACGAAGCCACCAGCGCACTTGATCCAGAAATGATTGGTGAGGTTCTGGAAGTCATGCGTGCCCTTGCCAAGGACGGCATGACAATGGTTCTGGTGACGCACGAAATGGGCTTTGCCCGTGAGGTCGGCGACCGAATCATTTTTATGGAACATGGACAAGTCATTGAAAGCGCCACAGCCGAGGCGTTTTTTGAGAATCCCGGCGAGGAACGCACCCGCGCCTTCCTGAGTCAGATTCTGTAACCGCAACCCACAGGAGACCAGATGCGTAAACTTCATACCTTGGCCATTGCCCTTTTTGCTGCTGCATTTCTACTTGTCAGCACAGCTCCGGCTCAGGCCGGAAAACTGGGGCGTCAGCTCACAGAAGAAAGCACCCTGACCACCATCCTGAAACGCGGCACACTTCGCGTCGGCATGGATACCTTTGTCCCGTGGGCCATGAAGGACAAGACCGGGAAATTCATCGGCTTTGAAATTGACGTTGCCCGCCGCCTTGCCGAAGACATGGGCGTTGACATCGAATTCGTTCCCACCTCATGGGACGGCATTATTCCGGCCCTGCTGGCTGGCAAATTTGACCTCCTGATTGGTGGCATGGGCATCCGTGCCGACCGCGCCGTCAAGGTCAACTTCTCCATCCCCTACTACTCCACGGGTATGTCCATTGTTGCCAACTCCAAAAAAATCCCCGGAGCCACAAAGCTCGAGGATTTCAACAAAGAGGACATCGTCATTTCGGCCCGCAAAGGCACCACCGCAGCCAAAGCGGCCAAACGCTTTATGCCCAATGCCAAACTGCGCCTCTTTAACAAGGAACCGCAGGCTGTTCAGGAGCTTCTCAATGGCCGCGCCCATGCCTTCATCAGCATGGCTCCGCTTCCCGCTCAGGAAGCCATCAAGCACAAAGACAAGCTCTACCTGCCCATGACAGGCAACTTTACCAACGAACCTAATGGCATTGCCATGCGCAAGGGTGACGTGGACATGCTGAACTTCGTCAATTCCTGGATTCGTGCCACAAAGGCCGAAGGCTGGATTCTCGATCGTCAGAAATACTGGTTCACCACCTTGGACTGGCAGTCTCAGGTACAGTAAACATCACGGTTATGTGGGGTCACCGCAAGCACCCCACAGCTTCTAACTTTCTGGACAGCCAGTGCTACACACAAAAAAGCCCCGTATTACTCCACTTGATATTGGCATCATTCTCGTGATCGCTGCTGCGCTTGCTGCATTTGGCTGGCGGGTTGATACCCAGCTGGATTACGAATGGAAATGGACTGCACTGGGGCAGTATTTCCTGCTCCATGACCCTGACCAGGGATGGATTCCCGGTCTTCTCACACAGGGGCTGCTCACCACGATCAAGCTCAGCCTGTGGACTATGCTCTTTGCCACCATTATCGGCGTTGTCATGGGGCTGGCCCGCACAAGCCGCAGCCTGTTCAACCGCCTTATTGGTCAGGCCTATGTTGGGCTGGTCCGCAACATTCCCCCGCTGGTCCTGATCTTTATTTTTTATTTCTTCATTTCTGACCAGATTTTCACCGCAATGGGAATTGATACCATGGTGCGCAATGCCCCGCCGTGGGTGCAGGAATTTCTGGCCATCACCGCCGCACCCGTGAACCAGTTCACCGGATTCCTTTCCGCGCTGGTCACGCTTGCCATTTATGAAGGTGCATACATCACGGAACACGTTCGCGCAGGCGTTCAGGCTGTTTCCGTACAGCAGTACGAGGCCGCCTATGCCCTCGGTCTCAGCCCGTGGCATCGCATGCGCCATGTTATTTTCCCGCAGGCCATGACCCACATCATGCCTCCGCTCACTGGCCAGTTTATTTCAACCATCAAGGACTCGGCCATTGTCTCTGTTATCTCCATTCAGGAGCTGACCTTTCAGGGCATGGAACTTATGGCCGCAACGTACATGACCTTTGAAATCTGGATTGTTATTACAATCCTGTACCTTATACTCACTGTGAGCTGCTCTGTCCTTTCCCGCTACGCAGAGCGCTGGTTTAGACGCCATGAAGTCTGATAGACTTTTGGCAGAACAGAGTATTCCAGACTGAGAACATGTGTCTTTTTTTGTACTGCATTGACCTCAATCGCCCAAGACCGTATCACAGAGTTGTCTCTTTCTGTTCAGTCTGATTATGCAAATCACAACCCGCCACGGAGGTTCACAATGGCAAAGGATGTCAAAATTTTTGCATTATCAACCTGTGTCCACTGCCGAAGGGCACAGGACTATCTGGATGAATGCGGCGTCAAATACGACTGCGTCCACGTCGACCAGCTCGACGGGGCAGAACGGGATCAGGTCATTGAAGAACTCAAAAAGCACAATCCATCCCTGTCATTCCCGACGCTGCTCATTGATGGCTGCAAGGTTGTGGTGGGCTTTGACGAGGCCAAAATCAAGGAACTGCTGGAGAGCTAAAAATGGATGCACAGGAACTCTACGAACAGCTAAAAAAGATTCAGGAAGCCCGTGGGTACCGATTCAACGCTGACATGAGCCTGACCATGCCACTTATGCGCAGTCTTCTTGCCAACCGTGAACGCTATGGCTACATGGCCTGCCCGTGTCGGCTAGCGAGTGGCACCTTTGACAGTGACCGCGACATCATCTGCCCCTGCGAGTACCGGGATGCAGATCTTGACGAATTCGGATCCTGCTTTTGCGGCCTGTATGTCACTGACGAATGGAACAAGAACCCAGAACTGCGCACAACAGTTCCTGAACGCCGACCACCGGAAAAGCTGCTGGCGGCACTTGGCAAAAAATAACGCACAAAAGAAAAGACCGGGATGCATAAGCACTCCGGTCTTTCTCTTTCCTTGAGAACTACTCTTAGCTCCGTCGGGTCAGGCCATATTTTCTCAGTTTATATTGCAGGGTTCTGCGGCTGATGCCAAGGGCATCCGCAGTCTTCTGCCTGTGCCCACCATGAACGCCAAGGGCTTCAATCAGGGCCTGTTTTTCTGCTTCATCAAGTGAACTTGGGCCTGTACGGTTACACATAGCCGACATCTCGTGCCGGGCAGGAAGGACTCCGTAAGTCATCATTTCCACTGTATTCTTCTCCTCTGTATGAGCTTTGCCAGCAATCACCTGCGGGGGGAGGTCCGCAGGGCTTAGCGAGTCCGTACGAGAGAGGACCAAAGCCCGTTCAAGGGCATTTTCCAGCTCACGCACATTGCCCGGCCATGGATAGCCCTGAAGGGCTTCCAAGAACTGCGGGCTGACCTCGCGCATTTTTTTACGATTCTTGCGCCCCAGCTTTTCCAGCAGATGGGCAACAAGTAACGGCAGATCATCCATTCGTTCCCTCAGAGAGGGGATGCGAATTTCCAAGACATTCAGACGGAAATACAGATCTTCCCGGAAGCGCCCCTCTGCGACTTCACGCCGCAAGTCCCTGTTGGTCGCAGCAATGATGCGCACGTCCACAGGTACAGGCCCCACACTTCCAAGGGGTTCCACCATCTTTTCCTGAAGTGCACGCAAAAGTTTTGCCTGCAACTCCAGTGGCATTTCGCCAATCTCGTCGAGGAACAGTGTTCCTCCAGATGCCAACTGAAAGCGCCCGGGTTTATCCCGGTTTGCTCCAGTAAAGGCTCCCTTCACATATCCAAACAACTCACTTTCGAGCAGGTCAGCAGGCAAAGCAGCGCAGTTCACCTTAATGAGCGGACCCTTGGCCCGCACACTTGCCCCGTGCAGAGCAGAGGTGACCAGCTCCTTGCCTGTACCAGATTCCCCCATGACCAGCACAGTTGCCTCTGTAGGGCCAGCCTGTGCAATCAGGTCCCGAACCTGCTCCATCTGAGATGTTTGGCCTATAAACCCGGAACTTTCTCCAGCTTCACGCCGAAGTTCCCGGTTTTCGGCCACAAGGCGAGAATAATCATACGCCTTGTTCATAACGGCCTTAAGCTCTTCATTATCTGCGGGTTTTGTCAGGTAGTCGAACGCCCCTTTTTTCATGGCGTCCACAGCAGAACCGACCGTGCCATATGCTGTCAGCATGACAACAGGCACACCGGGTATCGCAGTCCGGATGGCTCCCAGAGCCTCCAGACCATCCATGCCCGGCATACGCATATCCAGCAGGATGGCATCCGGTCCGGCATCAGGAAGCAGTTCCAGCGCACGCTCTGCGCTATCGGCCTCCATCACATGCCATCCGGCATCCCGCAGCACTGCCCCAACCAAAAGGCGAAGGGCAGGCTCATCATCAACAACCAAAACTCTTGGTGTGTCAGTAGACTCACGCATTTTCATCGACTCCGTCCCGACTCTCGTTATTCTGAACCCGAACTGGGAAAATAAGCTGAACTTCCGTACCGCTAGGCTCGCCCGTGTGCGACAGGATGGAAACCTGCCCGCCATGAGCGCGCATGATGCGGTGTACGATTGCGAGACCAAGTCCCGTGCCCTCTTTTCGTGATGTAAAGAAGGCTTCCAGAGCATGGGCGCGGTCATCTTCGGACATACCGTGTCCATTATCCCGTACGGCGACCATCACGGCGTTTTCACGCTGCTCAGTCAAAATTTCTACTTTACCGGCCCGTTTTTCTGGACCGTCACCCTGCTCATCCTGCTCAGAGTCGTCCGGCTCTGGCAGCGCATTCAGGCTGTTTATGACAAGGTTCAGCAAGGCCTGCTTGAGCATGTCCATATCCGCGCTCAAGGCGAGGTCTGGACTCAGCTCCATGTGTAGCTCTGCACCCTTGAGTTCAAAATCGCGTGCCGTGAGGTTCTGAATATCTGCACACAGCATGCGCATATCCACAGGCATCAGCTCTGGGCGACGCGGCCGGGAAAGGAACAGCAAATCAGAAACGACCTTGTTCAAACGGTCTGCCTCTCGCACCATAATCTCGGCGTACTGCTGTTCTGGCTGGCGCCCCTTGAGCTTTTCTGCAAAAAGCTGGGCAAAGCCACGAAGCGCACTCAGCGGATTGCGAATCTCGTGGGCAAGGCTCGCTGCCAGGCGGCCAATAGCCGCAAGCTGGCGCACTTCGGCGAGATCATCCTCAAGGGCCTTGATGTCTGTTCTGTCCCGCACCAGCACAAGACGTTCACCGTCTTCATCCGGATTTTTCTCCGAGGGCGGAATGGGGAGCATCAGCACTTCGAGGCAGCGACCGTCGTAGTCATACTGCACCCATGTGCGCTCGCTGGTTCCCACAGGGAAATGTCCCTGAAGCTCTTCCTGCGGAACGCTCTTCAGCGGGAGCTTCTGCCAAAAACGACCAATAAGCGTCCCTTCACGATTCTGACGCAGGATAGCTTCCGAGGCCGGATTTGCGGCCAAAATCAGTCCATCCTTGTCCAGCGTCAGCAAGCCTTCCGGCATGGTATCCAAGAGTCTGGAATGAAAACGTTCCAGCCGATGCAGGCGTTTTCCCATGTCCCTGCGACGCATGTACGCAATGGCAAGGCCCCAGAGAAAAACAGCAACCAGAAGCACATACAGTGTCTGGTACATGGCGGTGGATCGAAATTTTCCGAACTGGTCGAGGTGACGGGAAGCGTCAAGTCCGACCACAAGGTACGGTGTGCCCATGCCACCGGGAGGCGGCGGAAGACTCGAATCAATCGTTGCGATTTGTCCGAGCGAGCGTTTGGAGCGGAGACCGGCAACAAAAATATTCTGCTTGTTCTTGGAGTAGAAAGCCTGCCATTCGCCGGTTTTTTGCAGTGCTTCCCACCCGTAGGCCGGGATTTCTGGATATTCCAGTCCCTTGTCGGCCACAGTCAGGATGAGCTTTCCGTCCTGTGTGTATAAAGAAAGAAAATCAACTTCGCTCTGATTTACCAGATCAGTCAGCAGTTCCACGATCTGGGTGCGGATGGAGGCCTTTCGTTTTTCTATCTCGGCCCGGCCATGCATCATGCCGTGGCCCATGACCTGATGTCCGCGCACCTCGCGCAACAGGCTGGTCTCAATCCCGCGCAAAATAACCTGCGACGAGAGAAACATGTGCTCATTAATGGTTTCGCGCTGCTGCTTCAGGTTATGCCAGGTCACGTAACTGATCCCCATGCCCAACACGACGAGAGCAAGTGTGGCAATAATCAGGGGATTTGTGTCCCGGCTTTTGCGAAGTCCAAATTCCATAAGCTTCAAAAAATGCCGGGGTCCAGCCTAGGCCGAACCCCGGTTTCTTTATCGATGAGGAGGGGTGTGAAACGAGAGGAGCTGTTGGGGCTAGTAACAGCCGCCCCTTCCATTATGTCCATGTCCGTAGCCATGACCATGGCCATGACCGTGACCTGCCGGAGGATACATTCCGGTTGCACTCTGCATGCTGCGGAAGAATTCGACACGGCGAGTCGAGCACTGGTTACGGGCGTCGTTGAGTTCGGCTGTCGCACTGTCAATCTGGGCTTGACTGGCATTGCCGCCTGCGATCAGAGAATCCAGAGCAGCACGCTTGGCAAAAACCTGCTGTCTGAGGGGCTGCATCTCTGTCATGAACTCTTGAGAAAGAGCATCTGCCTTAGCCTGCTGTTCAGGAGTCAGGTTTTGGTATCCCTGACCGCAGTAGTTTTTCCCCCAGTGATGAACATTCTGGACATTGGAGGATCCTGCATACGCCACCGCGGAGAGGGCAAAAACCACGAGGGCAGCAAGGGTCATGATGGATGTTTTCTTCAACATATCGTCACTCCGTTAAGATGAGAGGGCGCTCATCTTCTGCCATAAGGTATAGCATCAGGCGTGCCAAAAATAAAAAGCCCATGATTTTAAGCCCCTACAAATTTTGCTCTCTTTTCCCTCTCTGGATGTGCACTCTTTTCGCCCAATTCTGTGCACTTTTGTGCAAGCCTTCTTGCACATTTTGCACAAACCATTGCACATCGTGCTGCACATGTCGAGCACAAGCCCCCGTAGCAGGTCAAAAAAAGCGTGTACTCACAGCAGTCTTTGCGACGCTGCACAAGGGTGCAAAAAATATTTTGCTTGAAAAACAAAGAAAGACAGGAACTAAGGGAAAAGTGCCCTATTCTGCACAGATGCAGGGCTAAACTCCCGGCTTTTCCCTGCCGATAAGGAGAAATATCTCTGAACTGTATCCTGCCCACTGGTCGAGGAGTCTTTTTGCATGGCACGCATACATACGCTTTCCGTAACACTCCAGTCCATCCGCCCGGTTCTCCTGCTTATGAGTTCCCGACGCATGGACTGCTTTATGCTGTGCACAAAATGTCTGGAACAGTACACCGAGCTTGCGCAGTTCAAAAAAATCTATGTTCTGTCCACGGGCTGCTCCAGCGAACATTCCGTCCTGATCCAGTCTTTTCAAAAACGCCACGACAATGTCGTTGTCATTGAGGGCAACAGCTTTGGCGGGGGGAATCCCCTTCCGGCCATGCTCAATATCATCATGCGGCGCCATGTTGCTGACCCTATCGTCAAGCTCTATGAAGACGTTTTTGTCACTCCAGACTGGCTGCCCCGGCTTCTTTCGACCTACAGAAACACCCGCAGCAATCCCCGCCGGGCCATTGTTTCGGCCCTCGCGCCCATCAGCCGTACCGGACGGCCCTTTATGGAGCGCCTGCTTCGGGCACACTACCCGGAAGAACGCGAGCTGTTCCCAGACATTCCATTTTTGCACAACAGTATTGCGCACCGTTTTCTCTGGGAAAAAATCCTTCATGAGCAGCTGACCCAAAAGCTTCTGGAACAGCGAAATTCAGAATATATTCTTCGCCCCAGCCTCAGCACAGAATGCATTCTGTTTGATGCCGCGTTTACCCGCCAGCTTCTCCCCTTCCCAATGGAGCGCGACGATGCTCCCCGCCCGGATGAACCACATATTGTCGAGACGCTTTCTCGCCTGTCCTTGCAGGCCGCAGTGAACCCACACTGCCTTGTGCACCACTTTGCGCATCAAAGCGTTGAAAAAGAGCTGCGAAAAAACATCAGTCTGGACGACCTGTGGTGGTTCATGCTCTTTGGCAAAGGTGGCATCAATCCAGAGCTGCACTTTCATACCCTCAAGGCTGCTCCCCATCCCAGCAAAAGACACTCGTCTTACAAAAAGCCCAAGCTGCACCTTATTCGATAAAAAAAGCGCCCCTTCGAAAAGGAGCGCTTCTTTTTTTATCCTGATACAGGCATCGTGAGGCGTAAGCCTCTGGCCTGACCGCTGCGAAGCTCTCTGGCTCCACACATTTCCAAAATTGCATCGGCATAGGCCAGCCTGACCGCTTCCATGTATTCCGGGTCAATGGGACCGCGCGCCGTCACGACTTCGGTAAAGCGCTTGGGGATTTTGATACGGTGCGGCTGATAGCCCGTTTCAAAACGGGTTCGCCAGCGCAGTTTTTGCACTTCGGCGGCTTTTTCTTCCAGTCCATCCGCAATTCCACCAAACCCCACAAGGTCCAGACACTGGGCAAAAACGTCACTCGTATAAATCTTTCGGCCAAACATGCAGCCGACCATACAGTTTACAAGAGTTCGCATCCGCTCGTCCTGAAGCAGGACACTGACTGCGACATTGGGGTCACGCTCAAAAAATTCATAATCATAGCAGTAGCACAGATTATCCAGATGGGAGTGCCGGAAGTTCAGACTCTGTGCGGCAAAAAAGACTTCGCCCGTGGCATAGCCTGCCATTTCCTGCCCCAGTACGCAGGTAAAATCTTCACCACCGTACTGTTTGGCAGCGTATGCAGCACCACGCCCCAGCGCCTGATAAAACGGCGTCTCTCCAGCTCCAAGCCGATCAATGGCCTGTGCGTAGAGGTCTGCCCGGCCAAAAGCCAGCGGCAACCCCGTCTCGACCTCGGTCACAATGCCTTTCTCCATTGCTTCCGTTGCCCATGCCAGCACCACGCCCGCACTCATGATGTCCAGTCCCTGCCGTTCTACAGACAGAATCAGCCCCATCACATCATGCGGGTCCGTCACACCAAGCATGGAGCCAAGGGCAAAAATATGTTCATAGTCATAGCTAATAAGCCGAGGGTCAGCAGGCGATGCCCCAAAGGGACGCTTCACATGGGCCAGATGAATACAGCCCGCCGTGCAGCCAGAACAGGCGCGCTTTTCCGCAAAAACGCTTTCCAGAAGCGCTGCACCTGTGATGCGCTCAGCACCAGTATCAGCGCTCTCTTCCAGATTTCGCCACGGTAGCGCACCAAGGGCATTGATGGATTCAACAATCCCCGCCGTTCCCGGACCACGATACTTGGCAGTCTTGGACGAGTTGGCAACGGTTTTGGCCAATTCGCGATAGGCACTCTTGTAGGCCTGCGTTTTGGGCAATTCAATGCTCTTCTGCCCCACGACGGCAAAGGCTTTGAGCCGTTTGGCAGCAAGCGCTGTTCCCGCTCCAAGACGCCCAAAATGTCGGTACGTATCCACTGTGACACAGCCAAAGGTGCTGCCATTTTCTGCAGCAGGCCCAAGTGTGCACAGCGAAGCACGACCAGCATCTGCCCCAAGACGGGCGTGCAGCATCCGCTCTGTGGCAAAAAGATCTTTCCCCCGAAATTCAGGAGCCACAGTACACTGCGCACCACTCGCATCAATGCGGGCAATGCTGCATTCGGCCGCTGCACCAGTAAAGACCAGCGCATCCAGTCCACAGCGGGCAAGGGACATGCCCAGTCGCCCACCTGCGTGAGACTCCGTGTACTGCTCGTGGTACGGCGACTTAAAGCCGCAGACCACCTTACTCATCATGGGAAAACGGCCAGTCAGTGGCCCAATGGCAAAAATAATCGGCTGGGAGGGATGTCGTGCGGGGCGTTCGGCAGCGCCGAACTCGGCAAAAAGCAATGCGGCAAGACCACTTCCGCCAAGGACATCGTCCCGGCCAGGAAATGTATGAAAGCGTGAAATGCCTGTAGAAAGGTCAATATGCAACACGCGAAACATGTGCTGAAAGCTCTGCGTCAAATGAGGGTCCCTCACAAAAATTTGGAATAACGTGGCAGCTCATAGCTTGAGCTGGTCCGGCACTGTTTTTCGCGGAGAACAGCACTCCTGTCAATTATATTTGCAGTAAGAGAATTTTTTCGTGCAGTCACAAAAGATTGGTGAACCACTTTACAAGCTTTCTCGAATGCTCTAGCGTCGCCGGAAAGTGCTAGGGGGGCCGCGTAAGGCGGCTGAGATGGAACCGCGTTCCGACCCTTTGAACCTGACGCAGCTCACACTGCCGGAGGGAAGCCGACTCTGCCAGTACAGGGCCTGCTTTCCGCAGGCCCTTTTTTTATGCGTCACACTCTTTGACAGGACGAACAAATCAGCCTGGGCGCACCATGTGGTGTGTACCAGACGCTGGGGGAGCCAGAAAACTGGCTGAGAGGGAGATGTATGTCTCCGACCCTTGGAACCTGACGCGGTCAAGACCGCCGTAGGAAAGCGTTGGATATGACGTCGAAAAATCCAAAGCCTCTCCAAGAGGCTTTTTTTGTAGGGATTTCTGAACTTCGCACGCATCACTTCGCCCCTCCTCCATCCCCCGGCCATCCTGTTGCAACACAAGATCAAGGAGAGGCTATGCCTGTTCAAATTCACGTGAACGGACGTACCCAAGAGTGCCCTGATGAAACCACTGTGGATGCTCTCCTGCGCAAGCTTGAGCTTGACCCGGCAACGGTTGTTGTTGAGCTGAACACGCAGATTCTGGAAAAACAGGATTTTGCCAGCACCCTGCTGGCAGATGGAGACCATCTCGAAGTGCTCCGCTTTGTCGGAGGAGGCTGAACATGTCGAAGGATATCTTGACGATTGGTGGCAAGGAACTCCAGAGCCGTCTTTTCATCGGCACGGGGAAGTATGGAGATGAAGCCTGCATTCCTGCTGTTGCAGAAGCCTCTGGTGCACAGGTCATTACCGTGGCCCTGCGCCGGGTCGAGCTTCATGCAAAAACCGGAAACGTCATGGATCACATTCCGTCCCACATGCAGCTTTTGCCAAACACCTCCGGCGCACGCAGCGCAGACGAAGCCGTTCGTATTGCCCGTCTTGCCCGTGCAGCTGGCTGCGGAGACTGGATCAAAATCGAAGTCATTTCCGACAGCCGCTACCTCCTGCCAGATGGCTACGAAACCGCAAAAGCCACTGAAATTCTCACCAAAGACGGCTTTACCGTTCTGCCCTACATCAACCCGGATCTCTACGTGGCCCGCAGCTGTGAAGACGCTGGAGCCGCAGCAATCATGCCCCTTGGCGCCCCCATTGGCAGCAACCGAGGCCTTCGCACCAAGGAAATGATCGGCATTGTCATTGAAGAAAGCAGCCTTCCGGTTGTTGTTGACGCTGGTCTTGGCCGCCCCTCACAGGCCTGCGAAGCAATGGAAATGGGCGCAGCCGCCTGTCTCGTGAACACGGGCATTGCCTCCAGTGCCGAGCCAGTACAAATGGCCCGCGCCTTTGGTGAAGCCGTTCGTGCAGGCCGCACAGCATTTCTTGCTGGAGCAGGAGCACAGAACACCGAAGCCGTTGCATCCTCACCCCTGACCGGATTCCTGGGGGCCTAAAATGAGCTTTGGAGAAATTTGCCAAGAGGCACAGAAACGGCAGATCAAACAGGAACTCCAGAGCGTGACCGAAGATGACGTCCGCCGGGTTCTGAGGAAAAACCGTCTGAACGCAGAAGACTTTGCGATCCTGCTGGCACCTGCGGCAGAAAACCTGCTGGAAGAAATGGCCCAGAAAGCGCACGAAATTTCGCTGCGTCACTTTGGCCGCACCATGCAGATGTTCACCCCGCTCTACCTCTCCAACTTCTGCTCAAACGCCTGCCGATACTGCGGTTTCAACTGCTCCACAGGCATCAAGCGCAAAAAGCTGACTCTGGAAGAAGTGCAGGCCGAAGGCAAAAGCATTGCCGGGCAAGGCTTTCGGCAGCTCCTGATTCTTACGGGAGAGGCACCGGCCATTGCAGGCATGGACTATCTCGAAGACTGCATCAAAGTCCTGCGAAACGACTTCCCTTCGGTTTCGCTAGAAGTCTACGCCCTGACCGAAGACGAGTATCGACGTCTAGCTCAGGCCGGAGCTGACGGCATGACCATGTATCAGGAGACCTACGACAAGGATCTCTATGAATACCTGCACCCAAGCGGACCAAAGGCAGATTACGCCTTCCGTCTGGATGCTCCGGAACGGGCCTGCAAAGCCGGAATGCGCGTGGTGAACCTTGGGGCACTGCTTGGCCTGTCCGAGGACTGGCGCAAGGAAGCCTACTGCACGGCCCTGCACCTCCAGTACCTGCACAAGCGCTACCCCAATACCGACCTTGCTGTTTCGCCGCCCCGCATGCGCCCGCACGCTGGCAGCTTCCAGCCCAAGAGCCGGGTCACAGACGTGCACATGGTACAGATGGTCACAGCCATGCGCATCTTTATGCCGTTTATTGGTATCACCCTGTCCTCCCGCGAATCCGCAGAATTCCGCAACAACCTGATTCCTCTCGGCATCACCAAAATGAGTTCAGGTTCCGTCACGGCGGTTGGTGGACATGCAGAAAAAGACACCGAAGACACGGGACAGTTTGAAATATCTGACCCCCGTAGCCTTCCTGAATTCGTTTCAGAACTCACGCGGCAGGGATACCAGCCTGTGTACAAAGACTGGGAGCCTCTTGGTGCCCATCATGAGGCCCTCTTATGAATCTGATTGCACAGAGTATGACCGGCAAGATTGGGGCCTCACGCCTTGCCAGACTCCAGACAGCAAAAATCGGTCTGGCTGGAGCTGGCGGCCTTGGCTCGAACTGCGCCATGCATCTTGTGCGCAGTGGCTTTTGCCATCTTGTGCTCTGTGACTTTGACCATGTGGAAGCCTCGAACCTGAACCGGCAATTCTTTTTTCCGGCGCAGACTGGACTCCCAAAAGTTGAAGCACTTGCCCAGAACCTGCTCCAGATCAATCCCGACCTGGAGCTGACTCTGGTGCAGGAAAAACTCACAGCAGACAACGCGCGCCGCATCTTTTCCGGGTGCGACGCCGTGGTGGAATGTCTGGATGAGGCCGCAGCAAAAGCGATGCTGGCCCAGCAGTTTTTCCCGCAGCCAACGCTCTACGTCGCGGCCAGCGGCATTGGAGGCATTGGCACAGCACAGGGCATGAGGGTCAAAAAACTCAGGGACACGGTCTATATCGTGGGCGACGGGACCAGCGAAGTCTCAGTCGACTGCCCCCCCTGCTCGCCAGCGGTTGGAGCAGCCGCAGCCATGCAGGCAGACCTTGTTCTTTCCTACTTTCTCACTGGAGCGCACGAATGAGTATATCCAGACACACGATTCTCGACACAGACATTTACTGCCTTTCGGGCGAACAGTTTTCTCGCGGACGAAGCAACATTGAGGTGGTGCAGAACATGCTGGATTCGGGCATTCGCCTTATTCAGTACCGCGAAAAAAAGAAAAAAATGGGCGCCAAGCTTGAGGAATGCCGGGCCATCCGGGACATGACCCGGGCCACGGGTGCCGCGTTTATCGTCAATGACGACATTGACCTCGCCATGCTTGTCCATGCCGACGGCGTTCACATCGGGCAGGAAGATCTGCCCATTGAAGCTGTACGCGAACTTGTCGGCCCAGACATGGCTATTGGACTGTCCACACACTCCCCGGAGCAGGCACAGGACGCTGTACGACGGGGAGCCGACTACATTGGCGTCGGGCCAATTTTCCCAACCCAGACCAAAGAGGATGTGTGCGCGGCCGTTGGTCTCGACTACCTCGACTGGGTGGTCAAAAACATTGCGCTCCCCTTTGTCGCCATCGGCGGCATCAAGGAAAAGAACATCAGCCAGGTGGTGCAGCACGGTGCACACTGTGTTGCCCTTGTGACGGAAATCGTCGGTGCGGCCGACATCACGCAAAAAATTCACGACATTCGCCAGATTGTGGCTCAAACAAAGGAAAGACGAACATGACCTATACAACGCAGATGGACGCTGCCAGAAAAGGCATCGTTACCGAGCAGATCAAGACTGTTGCAGAAAAAGAAAACATGCGGGTCGACGACCTGATGGCAAAGCTCGCCAAGGGCACCTGCATCATCCCCTGTAACAAAAATCACCACTCCATCGTGCCCGAAGGTGTTGGTGAAGGCATGCGCACCAAGGTGAACGTCAACCTTGGCATTTCCAAGGACGCCAATGATGTTGAGCTGGAGCTGGACAAAGTCCGCCACGCCCTGCGCCTTGGTGCCGAATCCATCATGGATCTGTCCTGCTTTGGCAAGACACAGGAATTCCGCTCTCGCCTCGTGGAAATTTCCCCGGCCATGATCGGTACCGTGCCCATGTATGATGCTGTTGGTTTCTACGACAAGGAACTCAAAGACATCAGCACCGAAGAATTTTTTAAGGTTGTTGAACGCCACGTTGAAGACGGCGTTGACTTCCTGACCATCCACGCAGGCCTGAACCGTGCTGCTGCCGAGCGTATTCGCAAAAACGAGCGTATCACCAGCATCGTTTCCCGCGGCGGCTCCCTGCTCTACGCATGGATGGAACAGAACGACAAAGAGAACCCGTTCTACGAGCACTATGACCGACTGCTCGACATCTGCGAAAAGCACGATGTGACCCTGAGCCTTGGTGACGGCTGCCGTCCCGGCTGCCTTGCTGACTCCACCGACGCCGCTCAGGTCGAAGAGCTGATTACCCTCGGCGAGCTGACCAAGCGCGCATGGGAGCGTAATGTTCAGGTCATGATCGAAGGTCCCGGCCACATGTGCATGGACGAAATCCCCGGCAACGTCATGATGGAAAAGCGCCTCTGCCACGGTGCCCCGTTCTACGTTCTCGGACCGCTGGTCACCGACATCGCTCCCGGCTATGACCACATCACCGCTGCCATTGGTGGCGCTATTGCCGCTGCGGCTGGTGCAGACTTCCTGTGCTACGTCACACCGGCAGAGCATCTGCGCCTGCCCGACCTTGACGACATGAAAGAAGGCATCATCGCCACCCAGATTGCAGCACACGCAGCAGACATGGCGAAAAAGATTCCAGGCTCCCGCGACCGCGACAACGCAATGGCCCGTGCCCGCGCAGACTTTGACTGGTGCGGCCAGTTTGGTCTGGCTCTCGACCCCGAACGCCCGCGTGAATACCGTCAGGCCTCCCAGCCCGAAGTTGAAGACTCCTGTTCCATGTGCGGTAAAATGTGCGCCATGCGTACCATGAAGCGTGTCCGCGAAGGGAAAGACCTCGGTATGGCCAAATAAGTTTTCCCCATTCCTTCTCCACCCTGCCCGGCACCTTGTGTGTCGGGCTTTTTTTTGCACAAAAAAAAGCGCCCTGCATGTGCAGAGCGCCATAATCTTACGAGGGTGCTATTTTTTCAGACAGCAGCGGGGAGCCTTGTCCGGAGCAGGGTCCTTGACCTCGCCATAGGCAAGGCGACCGTCATGGTCTTCTGGCAGATACTCCGTAATGGGAGAACCGTTTTCTGCCACAAAGAGCATGCAGTGACAATACTTGTACTGCTGCATGTCGTCACAGGGACAAATCCAAGTCCGCTGCTTAATCTCTTCGTGCTTGTCAGGATAAAAGCGGCACGGACACAGTGGCTTGCCCAGATCATCCATATGCGCTGCAAGGCCATGTACAACAGCGTCAGTCACTTCCGGGTCAGGATGCGTAAATGTCCCGGTTTTCTGAGTATATTTTTGGATATAGCCTTTAATAATCTTAACATTCTTTTCGCTCGGCACGATATATTCTCCTTCTCCTTCCGACCTGTCGAAAGGCGTGCAAAGGGAAGATTACTCAACCCCAGTGTATAGAGATGTGCTGTCCAGCCTTCGCTGCAACACATAATAAGCATAAAATTCAAGAATGGGTCTAGGGGATTGCGTACCATACTCGCCCCCTGCTGAAAAGCAGGCATCTGTGGCATCCCCGCACAGGACGGGGCAAAAGTTCCCAGACAACAGAGTGCGAATGCTTTACCTTCCCTCTGGCTCCGCTTATCATGAACACTCTCTGTGGACTTTCAACCAAAGGGTTTTCTCATGAATCATTCCCGCAGTTCAGCGCTTATTCTCGGACTGTGCATTGCCATTGGACTTTCCCTTGCAGGATATTTCCTTGCTGGTGGCCTAATGCAAATCAAAGCCGCACAGCGCTTTGTCACGGTCAAAGGCCTTGCTGAACGCGAGGTCAAGGCAGACCTTGCCATATGGCCCATCACGTTCACGGCCACGGCAGGCCAGCTCCCAGAGCTTCAGCAGTCCATTGCCTCCAGCGATCGGACCATCGTGAACTTCCTCAAGGAACAGGGCTTTGCTGATGACGAGATTGGCCGTTCAGTTCCCCAGATCACAGACTATCAGGCACAGGGCTATGGTGGAGACCGTCCACCCTCAGCCCGCTACTCTGGCCGAGTCACTGTGACGGTCCATACCCGGAAGGTCATGGAACTCAAAAAAGCCATGGCCCAGTCAGGCAAACTCGTTGCTGCTGGCGTGGCCCTGTCGCAGGACTACGGCGCAATGCCCCAGTTCAGCTTCACCGGACTCAATTCCATCAAGCCAGAAATGATCGCCGAAGCAACGCAAAATGCGCGCAAGGCCGCTGGCCAGTTCGCCAAGGATTCCGGAAGCTCCGTCGGAAGCATCCGCCGGGCAACACAGGGACTGTTCTCCATCAATAACCGTGATGCCAACACCCCGGAAATCAAAAAAGTCCGGGTGGTCACGACCATCGACTATTTCTTGCAGGACTAAGCTGCATACAGCAAAAGGCCGAAGCACACGCTTCGGCCTTTCTTTTTATCAAGGGAAAAAACAGAACATTTCAAGGACTTGACCGAGCACGTCCGCTTCGATATCGAAAACTCTTTTATCTCAAACACATTCCCGATATGCTCAACATCGCAATTTTACTCATCGCAATTCTGTGCATTTTCTTCATTCTGACAATGCTTGTTTCTTTTGCCTTTGGCATCTCGAAACTTTTACTCAAAATACTTGGATGTATTCTTCTCGCATTGTTCATTCTCTTTCTTTTTAAAATTCTTTCTCCGCTCATAGCGCTTCTTGTTTCGGCTCTCGTTCTTCTCTGCGTGTACAAATGCTGACAGAACCCAATACGCGCGACAAAAATACAGAGACGACAAGCAGGCCGTACCGCTTGCTCGCCAAAAATTCTATATCATCCAAAAAGCGCTTCATCTCAAAACATCACAAGCTTTGAAATGAAGCGCTTTTTACTGGGCCATTGCCCACAAAAAAAGGGTTCCGAAGAACCCTGTATAATCATTGGTAGCGGGGAGAGGATTTGAACCCCTGGCCTTCGGGTTATGAGCCCGACGAGCTACCGTGCTGCTCCACCCCGCACCACTTCTCATCAAATTATGCTATGATGTTTTTCTGCTGACTTTCGTCAGCACTCTCGACATTGTCACAATTCAAAACCAGATGGTTTTCAAAATATGATTGGTAGCGGGGAGAGGATTTGAACCCCTGGCCTTCGGGTTATGAGCCCGACGAGCTACCGTGCTGCTCCACCCCGCAACGCTGTCGAGAACTGAGTGTTTACAGCCCCGGCACACAAGTGTCAACACTATTTACAAGTTTTTTTAAATTGACTATCCAAGTCCGGTCATGAACAACATAAAAACAGCGACACTGGTTATCCCCGTTTTTAACGAGGAAGAGAACCTCCCCATATTGTTTAAGGAAATCAGCAAAGCAATGGACCGCACCATCGTTGAGTGGACGGTACTTTTTGTTGATGACGCCAGCACAGATACCTCTCTGGAGGTCATTAAAAATCTTGCTGAGCAGGACGAGCATGTCCGATATCTGGCTTTTGCACAGAACTGCGGTCAGTCTGCTGCCTTTGGCGCTGGCTTTGCAGCTGCTAAGAGCGATGTCATTATTACTATGGACGCCGATCTCCAGAACGATCCCGCAGACATTCCTGCCATGATCCAGAACATGCAGACCAATGATGCCGATATGGTCATTGGCTGGCGTGTGAATCGTAAGGACACCGCCGTCAAGCGCGTTAGCTCCCGCATTGCCAACAAAGTCCGTAACGCCATGACCAAAGAAGTTGGCGTACACGACACAGGCTGCTCGCTCAAAATCATGCGCACAGACATGGCTCAGAAGCTGCCCATGTTTACAGGCATGCACCGCTTCCTGCCAACGCTTATGAAAATGCACGGCGCCAAGGTCGAAGAACAGCCCGTCAATCACCGCCACCGCCAGCATGGTGTGAGCAAATACGGCACATGGGACCGCCTCAAGGCATCCTCCTATGACCTGATTGCAGTGCGCTGGATGCAGCAGCGTTTCGTCCAGTATCAGATAAAAGAAAAGAACTAGCCCAGACAATGACCACTCAGCTTCCCTTCTGGACACTCATCATCGGAGTGTGCCTCCAGGGAAGACTCATATACACCCTCTTTCGCAAGCACGCGCCCTCTTTTACAGCTGTCCTACTTGCAGCCGCAGGAGCTTTTTGTGTTCTCGGAGGAGCAGTCTTGCTCCACGACCTCGTTCTCGCCTGTGGTCAGCTCCTTGTCTCTGCTGTATTCTGGTTGTGCATGCGGGATGTCCAGCGCTGACGTCCCCACACCACAGGAGAACCTCGTGGACCCAAAACAGGTCAAAACGTATCTCAAGGGCATTGTCATGCTTGCCGTTCTCGCCGGGATTGGCGTGCTGTTTCAGGCCTTTGATCTGGGCAATGCCCTGGATGAAAGCTGGATAGACAGTCACATCCGCAACCACGGTCTCTATGGCATTACCCTTTTTGTGGGAGCCGGAGCACTGTTTACGGCTGTCGGACTTCCCCGACAGATCATTAGTTTCCTTTCTGGCTATGCCTATGGATTTGTTGCTGGTACAGCCCTCGGTACGCTGGCCACAACCATTGGCTGCGCCCTCGCCTTTTTCTACTCCCGTTTTTTTGGGCGCAGTTTTGTGAATCGCCGCTTTGGGAAACGCATTCAAAAAGTCGACAGCTTTCTTACAAACAACACTATCAGCACCGCGCTGGTCATCCGCTTCATGCCCGTTGGCAGCAACATTCTGACCAACCTGCTGGCAGGCGTAACTGGCGTCAAAAGCGGTCCCTTTCTCCTTGGTTCTGCCATTGGCTTTATTCCACAGACACTCATTTTTGCCCTGCTTGGCAGTGGCTTCAATGTTGACCCTGTCTGGCGCACAAGCCTCAGCATCGCCCTGTTTATCATTTCGACGTGGCTTGGCTTCAAGCTCTACCGCGCCAGAAAAAACAGCCTGCCTCTCGAAGATTCAGAAGACTAGCCCGCGAGAACAGACGTAAAAAAAACGCCCCGCAGCATTCCCTGCGAGGCGTTTTATTTTTTCTGTCCAGACTACTGAAGACGTCCGTTCTGGCGCCAGCGTATTTCTTTTATTGACCGCGAGCACAGCGATAAAAGGACGGCGCAGATGATTGCGGCCATGACTGCGCCAAAAATCCAGCCTGAGCACACATCAATGGGATAATGCTTGGCAAGATAAAAGCGTGACCAGCCAACCAGCATCGGAAAGAGCCAGATACTCTTGCGGCAGGCAGGGAAAAAGAACGCCAGAAGCACGGCAACGCCCATTGAATTTGCGGCATGGGCCGAAGGAAAGGACGATCCTTTTTCCTTGGTCTGCACAAAATCCGCGGGGCGTTGCTGCCATTTCCCATCTTCATGGAAATACACGCTCGCCAGCGCATTCAGGGGACGCACACGCCCGACCTGGTTCTTAACGATATTTGTTCCACCATCTGCCATTCCAAGCAGGGCAAGGAGGGACAGCACAACAAGGACCTGATGGCGGCGGGGCCAGCCTCTCAGTCCAAAGAACAGCCCCACGAGGACCACACCCCACAAAAAAACCGGAGAAGAAAAGAGTGGAGCAAGGAAGTCGAAGGCCTGATTTCGTGTGTAGTGGAAAAATTCAAAAATCGTCTGGTCCCAAACCGGGGTGGCAAATGACATAGTCCGTCCTAATATCCAATGTTATCGTTAATCAGCACAACCTTGATGCGCTTTGCTGGCCAAGATTTTTCACTAATCAGCCAGTGGTTGCAAATGCGGTCAGGGCTGGAACAGTCCATACACTTCAGCGTCTTGGTGCATGGAGTTTTCCGCTTGAGGCGAATGCAGTTCATCGGGGCAACATAATTTTTGATGCGATCTTTTGCGGCCTCAACGTCGGTCACAATCTTGTTGGCGCTCACCATGACGATAACAGAACGGGGACCCCAGGCAATACCTGCGATGCGATTGCCCACACAGTCGAGGTTTACCAGCTCACCTTTTCTGGTCAGCGCGTTGGTGCCCGTCAGGAAAACATCAGAAAGCAGCGCTTCGCGGCGACGCTCCAGCACGCCGTCGTCGTGCAGGTAGGTGTCGATAAGCTCAAAGCGCTCATCTTTTTTCAAATCTTCGTAGACGCCAGAGTCAACAACCGTCATGGAGCCTCCAAAGCTCACAGTCTTGGCGTTTTCTTTTTCGGCCAGCTCAGGGAGAATCTCGTTCATAACGATATCGTGTGCGGCCTGAACGCTCTCTGCGACATAAACCTCAAAATTATTCTTCTCAAGTGCAGCCTTCACTTCTTCGGTACGCGCTGCAACAAACTGACTTTCTGGACTTGTCATCTTCTTTCTCCTTACGGGTAAAACCGGATATTCACTGCACTAGACCTGCCTCAGAAGGAATTTCTGGTCAAGGCAGTACCCGAAAGCATACCATGTCCTCCACAAGGGACAGGGGCAAAAATAAAAAATTTCCCCAGAGCCGGGGAAAGAGACTTTTTTGTAGAACCAGGCTCTTCAGAGCCAGATTTTGGCACATGTTCAAAACGGCAGACTCAGCACATCCCACCACGGCAGAACTCGCAATCAAACAGCGCAAGCAGCCTCAACATTGACACTTTTTTTCCCGCCTTCCCATTCTTTACGCATCAGAACACAAAAAGGTGACGCATTTTCCATGCACTTCCAAGCCTTTTGCGGTATGAAGAAAAGAGCGGTGTGTGCTCGCGACAACGCAGAGCACAGAAAATGCCCCGTGATACGTTTTTATTGTCATTTTTACGACTAAACGGAAGAGTCCGAGATGCCCCGGTTGCGACTTGACATCACCCCCGTGTTCAGGCACATAGCGCGTCTTGCATCATATAAATTTATGGCAAATGAGCCGCATCCTGTGCCGCATCCCCCGCAGAGGCTGCGGCATGACATGTGCTGCGAAGTCCCGTACAACTTGACTTTCGCAGACCTCGGGGGTACTTACCCTAGTTTAGCTTTGCCAAGGAGAAACCACAATGAAAAGAACATATCAGCCGAGCAATACCAGACGCAAAAGAACCCACGGATTCCTCGTCCGTTCCAGTACCAAGAACGGTCGCGCTATCCTTCGCCGCAGACGCGCAAAGGGACGCAAAAGATTAGCAGTCTAACGTTCCCGCGCCAGCATCGTCTACTTCGGCGCCCGGACTTTTTAGCTTGCTACGAGCGAGGCCGGCGGTATCATTCGCGGAATTTTATTCTGTTCGCGCTCCCAAACGGGAACCCCGATGGGGTTTGGCGCGCTGGCTTCGCCGTAAGCAAGAAAGTTGGATGCGCTGTTAGACGCAATCGCACGAAACGCCTCCTGCGGGAATTTTTCCGGCTGCATCAGGACGTCATCAACGCAAATGTTGATTTTGTCGTGGTCCCCAAAAGACACGTTAATCCTTTGCAGCTGACCTTCCAAACCGTCCGGGATGAATTGCTTCCACAATTGACACGCGCTCTCAAAGCGTCTGGCGCTTCGTCAAAAAGCAGTTCCCGACAGCACTAATCATGCGCACGATACTTATTTTCCTCATTCGCGCGTATCAGCGCTTCATTTCCCCGCTTTTCCCCCCGTCCTGCAGGTTTGTGCCGACATGTTCTTCCTACGCCCTTGAAGCTCTCCAGGTACATGGTCTCTTCAAGGGAAGTCTTCTGGCAGCCTGGCGCATTCTCCGCTGCCACCCCTTCTGCAAAGGTGGCTACGATCCTGTGCCACCCCGGAGGCAGCCAGGCCCCCCGGTATCATCAAAACGCCATCATGTAGCAGGTACTTTCAATGGATAACAAGAGAGTCTTTCTTGCAGTCGGTCTGTCCATGATCGTGCTTCTGGCGTGGAGCTACTTCTTCGCACCAAAGCCGAGTGAGCAGCCCGTCAGCACGGAACAGGCCCAGTCCGAAACCGTTTCTGCACCTAACAGCGCAGAAAGCACTACTGCACAGCCAGCATCTGCACCGGCCGCCTTTGTGGCACAGTCCGGCCAGAGCGTGACCGTGGACACTCCCCTGTACAAGGCCGTGTTCAACTCCGCTGGCGGCATCCTGACCTCATTTGAACTCAAAAATTATCGCGAGACTATCGCAGCAGATTCCAAACCCGTTAACCTGATCTCTCAGGAAGCTATCGGACGCGGTCCCCTCGGACTGCTCTGGAACGGAAAAGGAACCTGGCGCGAAGCTCAGTGGGCTGCACCCACCACGAGCACGCTTGCCCTCTCCGGAGAGGAAGCTGGTTCTCTGACCTTTACCGGTCAGGTCAATGGTCTGCGCATCACCCGTACTTTCAAGTTTGAAGCAGACAGCTATTTCATCGATGAAAAAGTCAACCTGCTCAACACTGCGAACGTCCCTCAGTCCGGTCGCCTCGGCTTTACCGTCGCTTCCGAAGCACTGACGTCCAAAGACGACCGCTACAACCAGACCCGAATTTCCTACATGACTGCCGACGGCGTCGACAACGAGAAGGACACTGACGACCTCGAACAGGGTCTCAAGTTCTCCGACGGCGTCAAATGGGGTGCTGTCCAGAGTAACTACTTTGTGCTCGCCCTCGCCCCGCAGTCCGGTGACCTCACCCTGCGTGCCAACTACCAGAACGGTCTCTACCGTGTTCAGGCTGATAAAGATAACCTCACCATCGCCCCGAACACCCAGACGAACGTTCAGGCTGGCTACTACTTCGGTCCCGTCACCGATAAATACCTTGCCGATGCTCCTAACCAGCTCGGCAAAATCGTGACCTACGGATTCTTCGACATCCTGTCGAAACCGCTTCTGACCCTGCTGCGCTTCTTCCACAACTATGTTGGAAACTGGGGCGTCGCTATCATCCTGCTGACCATCCTCATCAAGGGTGTTTTCTGGCCGCTCTCTCACAAGAGCTACAAGTCCATGAACTCCATGAAGAAGATCCAGCCCCTCATGGCAAAAGTCCGTGAGCAGTACAAGGATGACCGTCAGAAAATGAATGAGGAAATGATGCGCCTCTACAAGACCTACAAGGTCAACCCCGCTGGCGGCTGTCTGCCGATGCTCGTGCAGATTCCCGTGTTCTTCGGCCTGTATCAGGCCCTGCTGGGTGCAATCGAACTGCGTCATGCCCCGTTCATCTCTCACGTGCCTTTCACGGACATTATCTGGCTTGCAGACTTGTCCACCAAGGACCCCTTCTATGTCACTCCCGTTATCATGGGTCTGACGATGTTCCTGCAGCAGAAGATGACTCCTTCCCCGGGTGACCCCACCCAGGCAAAGATGATGCTTCTTATGCCCGTGATTTTCACGTTCCTGTTCCTTAACTTCCCCGCAGGACTGGTCGTCTACTGGCTCGTTAACAACGTCCTCTCCATTGCTCAGCAGTGGATGATGTTGCGCAAGGCCTAGTCCATACTGGATACTACTCAGGGGGGTGTTTTTTCACCCCCCTGCTTTTTTCCGGTTCGGTCGACCGGTCACCAATACCAGGAGACCACATGAAGGAATTCAAGGAGTTCGAAGCTAAAACTGTTGACGCTGCCATCGACGCAGCCTGTCGCCACTACGGTGTCGAACGAAGCAAACTCGAAATCGAAATCCTCCGCGGCGAAAGCACCGGTATCTTCGGTTTCGGAAAGAAAAACGCCCTCGTTCAGGCACGCCGAAGAGCATCTGCCCTCGCTTCATCATCCATTCTCGATGATGACTTTCTTCGCAATACCTTCAAGCGACCCAGCTTCTCAAAAAACAACTCAGAAAAACACGATTCCCCCCCCGATTCCGCCCCCTCCACCGGGCACTCCCCTTCCCCCGCTCATGAGGAAACAGCTCAGGCCTCTACGCCTGAACCTCAGACCCCTGCGGCTCCTCCCAAACCCGCCGCAAAAGCTCCTCAGGAACCCAAAAAGCCCGCTACCCAGCGAGATTCTGCCCCAGCCCCTTCTGCGCAAACGACCGCTCCACAGCAGCCAACGCCCCAGAAAGCCCAGCAGAAACCCTCTCAGCGCGCTTCTCACTTCCCTTCAAAGGAAGCTCTCGAACCTGTCGTTACTGACGCCCTGCGCGTCCTTCTCCAGCCCCTGACTTCGCAGTGCAAGCTCAGCTTCTCCCTCGAAGGAACACGCGTCAAAGTCAGGATCGAAAACGAAGACGACCCCGAACTCCTCATCGGTCGCGAAGGCCAGACCATTGCCGCCCTTCAGTATATTCTGAACCGCATCGTCTCCCGGCACTTCGAAACCACTGTTCAGGTCCATCTCGATACAGCAAATTACCGCGACAGGCAGGATGAAGAAATCCGCGACATGGCTCTGTCTCTCGGCTCAAAAGCAAAACGCTCCGGCCGGACACACAGCACTCGTGCACTCTCTTCCTATCATCGCCGAATCGTTCATCTCGCGCTTCAGGATGACCCGGAGCTTCAGACAAACTCCATCGGTGAAGGACCACTTAAACGCGTCCTCATCGAACCTACGACTCGAAAACGTCGCAAGCCTCGGCGATAGAGCTTACGAGACTTCGTCTCGTGCTCTGCAAGGGGCGCAGTTTTATTGGGGCGCTGCCCCAAACCCTGCAAGGGGCGCTGCCCCTTGACCCCGCCCAAGGACGAGGCCCTTGGGAATCCCACTTTCGCCCGAAATAAAAGGGGCCGGATGAGTGAAAGCCTTTGGCTTTCCCCTTCATCCGGCCCCTTTTTTTCGGCCTAATTAACTGGGCGTGTTTTCTTTTTCTTTGCGCTCCACCCCTTTCTTTTTGAACGTGAGCGTTCAAAAAGAAAATGATGGCGAACGCACGAGAAAGAGAAAGAAACTCTTTACGCCATTCTCACCCAAGTTTGAATTTCATTCACGCGAAGCGTGGATGGAATTCAAACTCGATGAGGATACGTAAGGGAATCATTCCCTTACGCGGGGGTTTGGGGGCTGGCCCCCAATCTCTTCTCCCCCACCCATCAGCATTACCGCACTGGGGCTAGCCCCTCAATAGCTTTACTCAACTTTAACCGGGAGAAAGCTCATTTGCTGAAAGGAGTCGATAAGGGCTTTTCCGGTGCGGGTAACACGTGGGTCTTCTCGTCCGGGGACGAGGGAAGTAATGCTGACGCGGCCGATAACGAGGCGTCCTTCTTCACCGGAGCGGGAGCGCGTAGCGAGGCCCCACATAGCGTGATACATAAGCGGGACGCCATCCTTTTCGCCAATGTAGAGCATAATGTGCCCAGGCTTCCAAAAGAGGGTCATCCACGGGATAGCTTTTTCTTTGATAAGGGCGAGCTTTTCAGAGCGCTCAAGCCCCTCAAAAGAGATGGAAGAGACAGTGGACTTCGCCTGCTGAAACGAGTTGCGAGGGAGCCTGATGCCAAAGGGGAGATAAAGGTCCATGAGGAGGGAAGAGCAGTCGCGGTTCTGATAGAGACCGCCCCAGCCATAGCGCTGCCCAATCATACTGTCTGCGAGCTGAGAAAGATGGCGTTCTGTTAACGCGTAAGGAAAATGCTGCACAGACATGGGCGGAGCCTGAACCTGAACCACAGAGGCCTGATGACTCGCGTCAGGCACAACGAGTAAAAGCTTGCCGTCCACCTCTGGCATGAGCATGCCTATGCGCGCGGACCCGCGATACAGGTTGTAGACGTCGGTAAGCGGAGAATTATCGACTATGACGGCGGAGAGGTCAGAGCTTTCGAGACGACGCTGGAGCGAGGGGGAAACCTGCACAATGTCCTCAGCAGGCAACCATCCCGCTGCATAATGCGTTTCAGCAAGGAGCCATGCCCCATCCTGAGAAATATGAGAAATGTAGACGGGAGTCTGCGACCAGACGCCGGTGTTCTGCAAAAGGTCAAAGGGCCAGCCCTGCCCTGCTTTGCGAAAATCGCGAAATGCGGGATGCCGGGTTGGGAAAAGGCGAAGCGCGGTGTTGCGGATGGTGATCGCGGCAAAACCGGAATTGGGGAATGAACGAAGCTGCGACCGAAGTTCAAGCTTCTGCTTCCAGGCAGAGCTGTAAGGGCGCATGTCTTCGCCATAAAAGACGCTTGGGTCAACCCGCTTCAAATACTGCGGGATGTCGTAAGCAGCAGCACCGGGAGTACTCCTGTGCCACGGAGAAAACCACATGCGCCGCATGTACTGAGCCTGCTCAGCAGCCTGATCAGGAGTCAAAAGCTCGCTGTTCCCACCAAGGGGATCAATGTAGGAATTGGTGAGCTGAGAATAGGTGCTCAAGTCCTCAATAGGCAGAGAAGCCTGAGGGGAGAGACGCTGGCCAGACACACAGCCTGTCAGATGAAGGCAGAAGCCCAGCACGGCAACCACAGCCAAAATGTGGAGCGCCTTGCGCTGCGTACGCAAAAAAATGTTCATTCTTGTAGGATACGCAGCAGAAAGACTCTTTGCAATCCCGAAAAGGCTAAAGCGCTGTGAGACCTGAACGTATGGCGACGAACTGCTCCCGCAAAAGAGGGAGAGACTGCGCACCAACAATGCGCTGCCCATCGTCGAGGAGGAAAGTGGGGGCCACCTGAATGTCGCGAGCTTTGGCTTCTTTTTTGACGTCAGCAAGCCGGACTTCATAGCGTCCATCCTGCACAGCCTGAATCATGCGAACGGGATCAAGCCCACAATCACTCGCGCATTCCTTGAGAACTGCGTCGCTGGAAATATCGCGGTCTTCGGTAAAATAGGCGACATACACCCGCTGATGAAAGGCATGAAAGGCACCATTGTCGCGAGCAAATTCACCTGCCAGCAATGCCTTGTGCGAGTTCCGGCTCTTGTGCATAGGGGCATAATGAATGCCAAGCTCTTCACCACGAGAATTCAGCGTGCGAACAAAGCCATCAAGCTCTTCCTGCAAATACTTGTCGAGCAGCTCACTGCCCTGCTCTGGAATCTCTGGATGAAGTTCAAGGGGGAGCCACTCATCCTGAAAATCCAGCTCTTCCCGAAGCTTGGCAATAATGCGTGAACCCAGCCAGCAAAAGGGACAGTTGAAGTCAGAAAAAATACGAATGCGCATTGCCACTCCAGAAAAAGGCGGCCAGTTTCCCGGCCGCCTGAGATACGTTCTTACTTCTTGCGAATCTCGTCTCCGATGGAGAACGCTTTGCCAAGGAACTTGCCAATTCCATAGTAATGGCGAGAACCTGGGCCAAAGACCACAGGCTTCAGCTTGTCGGTATCCAGATGACCGTTCAGGTCAAGTAACTCTTCCTGAACCTTCACGTCCTGAATCTCACCCACAAACAGGGTGTGCAGGCCAACTTCAACAGTATGAACAAGCTTGCACTCCAGCACCATCGGGAAATCCGTGATGATAGGTGCATAGACCAGCTCGCTGGGGATGGTGCTCAGACCAGCCTTGGCAAACTTGTCTTCGTCACGGCCAGAGGCCATGCCGAGGTAGTCAGCTTCCTTCACGAACTCTTCGGAAGGGATGTTCACAGTGAAAGCCTTCTGCGCAATGACAGCGTGGTGCGAATAGGTCGCAGAACGAAGGGAAACGGAAACGCACGGAGGCTTGGAGCAGCACAGACCAGCCCATGCGGCCAGCATAGCGTTAGGCTTGCCGTTTTCATCATAGGTGCCAACTGCCCATGCAGGGGCAGGGAAAGCCAGTGTCTTGGCTCCGAGAGATTTCAACATGAGACTCATTTCCTTTGGCGAATAGTTCGCCTAGTCTTTCTTTTTGAGCGCTTTTCCCACGCTCCAGCAGTCTGCGACAGGCTCCCCAAGAGAGAAGTATTTCTTGGATGCCATGTCAAAAAGCAGCGGCTGCACCTTGGTAATATCGATGTCTTTGCCATCGAGTACCGCAGGATCAACGTGAGTACGCTTCACTTCACCAATAAAAATATCATGGCTCTTGAGGTCGACGACATCATGCACCGTGCACTCCATGCACACAGGGCACTGCTTAATCATGGGTGCAAACGATGTTTCGCCATAAAACACGTCAAAGAGCTGCGATTTATCCGTGTTCTTGCCAGAGACAAGCCCACAGTAATCTGTGATTTCAACCATCTTTTGCGAGGGGACGCACACGCTAAACGCCTGATGATCGTGAATTCCCTTGTTGGTGTGGTGCACCTTGGCAAGGGCAATCGTCAGATACGGATTCTTGCTGTGTTTCAGGATTCCAACATGTGCTACCGCTATAAAATTCTCACGCCCGTTAACAACCGCTCCAACAAGCGTCGTCAGCGAAGGGTATAAGGCGTTCAGTGCTCCTATCTGTTCTTTCACGACAGTGAACTCCTCTTTATGCGATGTCAGTTATGGAAAAAATCCAAGTCCGATATGCTCAGAAAACACAGTCTCTCACCACAGAGGATGAGCTGTGAACGGTATATATCATACCAAAGTCCTAAACAAAGGCCGAACAAGGAAATGTCACCCACTCGTCCCATTCAGCAGTACAGGGCCTGCGCAGAGACGGCGAATTCTTTGCGGGTACTGTGCGCGTAGATCGCATTTTTTGCAAGGCCCTTTGTGTTTTTCCCCAAGCTCTTACCAGCGGTCCAGATGGATTCTGTCCTCACGAAAGCGGTCGACGGTACGAGACGGCTGATCAGGCACACCAATGGGAATAAGAGACAGCGGGACAACGCTTTCTGGCAGTTTGAACATTTCAGAAGCGCCTTTCATGCGGTCTTCCATCGGATAGATGCCGCACCACACAGCCCCAAGCTCCATGCCGCGGGCTGCCAGCAAAATATTCAGAGTCGCAGCCGAGCAGTCCTGCGGCCAGTAATCCTTGTACTTTTCGAGACTCTTGTCTGCGCAGACAATAATCGCCAAAGACGCCTTGCGCAGCATTTTCGAATACGGGTGCCACCCTTCGATAGCGGTCAGAATCTCACGATCGCGCACCACAATAAAATGCCACGGCTGCTGATTGCCAGCACTCGGAGCATCCATTGCAGCTTTCAAAAGCTCCTGAACCTGCTCATCAGAAACATCTTCACCGGTAAATTTACGAATACTTCTGCGGGTATGCAGTGTTTCAAAAATATCCATAACAGCTCCTTTCCTTGAATTCAGTGGTGCATTTACAGAATCATGGTTTTGGAATAAAGCTTTCCAAAAGGCAAGTAGACACTTTATTGAAAGTCAGTTTCTTTTTGAAACCATGAATTCTCTTTCAAGACTGACAAGTATACCCTACTTTCCTGTTTTTCGGCTCCACTTTCGTGTCAGCAAGGAGATTTTTCCATGAAAACAGTTGAACAGCCCTGCCAGCTCAAGCGCTGTGGCGACAAAGAATATTTTTGCAACTTCGAGCTTGCCCTGCAAATTATTGGTGGCAAGTGGAAGCCCCTTATTCTGTTCAAGCTGCACAAAAATGGTGTGCTTCGCTTCGGCGAACTTCGCCGCACCATGCCCAAAATCACACAAAAAATGCTCACCCAGCAACTCCGGGAGCTGGAGCACGACAGCATGGTCCACAGGCAGGTCTATGCGCAGGTTCCGCCCAAGGTTGAATATTCTCTCACGGAGGTGGGACGAAGCTTTATTCCGATTCTGGAAGGCATGTGTGACTGGGGGAAGCTGTATGAAGAACGCTTTGGTTCTTCTGCCGCAGAAGAACAGCACGAAGAGCTGGAACACCTCGCTCTCGCATAAAAAAAGGCGCCACACAGGGCGCCTTTCTTGTTGTCATTATTTGCCGATACAAAAATCGCTAAAGATCGAGTTGAGCACATCCGCCGAGGCAATCTCGCCGGTAATCTCGCCCATGATGTCGCAGACCGTTTCCAGCCTGACCCCAAGCAGATCATATGGAATCTCCGCTCGAATATCTGTGGCCAGCGCTTCCAGCTCAGCCACAGCGCTTTCCATTGCCTGCGACTGTCGCAGGTTCGGCACCAGCTCACCCGCATCAGGCTCGCCACTGCGCCCCACAATCCGCTCCCGGATTGCCACGCACAGCGCATCGACGCCAGCGCCAGAGCGAGCAGAAATTTCTACGCACTGATATCCAGCACGCTCGAACCACCCCGCATCAACAGCCTCGGCGCTCTCGCCGTGTCCATTTTCATCAAACAGATCAGACTTATTGAGTACGACCAGCACTCTTTCCGGTCCAAGGTCCTGCGCCAGCGATATGTCATCAGGAAGAATCTCGCGCGTCCGGTCAATCACCAGCAGCACAAGATCACCCTTCTGGGCCATATCCTTACTGCGCTCCAGACCGACGCGCTCTACCGTGTCCTCGGTCTCCCGAATGCCTGCGGTATCCACAAGGCGCACCGGCAAGCCGTCAATATTTACGGCCTCTTCAAGGTAATCACGCGTTGTCCCGGGGATGTCTGTCACGATAGCCCGATCACGGCCAAGCAAGGCATTCATCAGGCTCGATTTGCCTGCGTTGACCTGCCCGGCGAGCACGGTCAGCGCCCCCTCTCTCCAGCAGCGATCACGATGAAAATTCTTCAGCAGTGCGGCAATGGATTCTCCCACGCTTTGCGTCTCCTGCAAGAACTCTTCTGGAGACAGGCACTCGATTTCTTCATCAGGAAAGTCCACGGCAACGCAGAGCTGAGCACGCAGGTGTTCCAGCTTTGCCCGCAGCCCTGCTATCATTTCTCCCAAGGCTCCAGACAGCTTTGCCTGCGCAAGGGTCATGCCCGCGCGCGTTGGTGCAGCAATCATTTCGGCAACAGCTTCTGCCTGTGTCAGGTCCATACGACCATTCACAAAAGCCCGGTAGGTGAACTCTCCGGCCCCAGCAGCTCGTGCGCCGCTTGCCAACACAGCCTCAAGCACCGTGCGCACAACAACAGGCCCGCCGTGGCTTTGAAATTCCACAACATCTTCGCCAGAATACGAACCCGGTCCCGGCATGAACACCGCAAGGCATTCATCCAGCTTGGCTCCGTTTCGGTCATGCACCCACCCGTGATGCATGGTGTATGGCCGAAAATCAGAAAACGCCTCCCGAGACGAAACAAAAAGCTGTTTCGCAATCTCTTTGGCTCGCGATCCGCTCAGGCGAACAATGCCCACGCCACCGCTTCCGAGCGGCGTTGCAATGGCCGCAATTGTGTCTTTCAATGAATGATTTTGCTGCATGGCTGCTCTATACGTCAGGCCTCACCCATTGCCAAGGGTTCACGCCCCGTGTGCTTCATCCTTTTTTTTCATCAAAACATGGAGATCAATGCTAATCAGATCAAAAACAAGGTGATAGCCCAGCCGGGCAAACAGTCGCCCAGAGCCGTACACCACGCCCCACTGGGTTCGGTCAAAATCAAAGTTGGCCGCAATGGACACGTTTCGCTCTTCGAGGTTTGACACCGTTGCCAGAAGTGGCAGCGGCAAGCGTTCTCCACGAAGCTCCAGCTCGCCCCGAATTTCATAGTTTGGCATTCCAGGGCTTGCGCCTTCGACAGGGCTGGCTCCAGAAATATGGTATCGCGCTTCCGGAAATTCATCGGCAAAGAAAAAATCATCTGACAGCAAGTGCAGAATCAGCAAATTTTTCAGGCTCTCGTCCTCAAGGTCTGTATTGCGCATTGTGTTCAGCGGGATTGTAAAAGATCCCGTCAATCCACCATCCCGGACATCAATTTGCCCACGCGACGCCCGGAGAGTCCCGGTATGCACACTTTTTGCGTTTCGCCCAGCCCAGTGGATCAGACTTTGTGAACGGCTCAGCTCATACTGCCCATTAAACAGCAGCAGCCCTTCCTCTTTTGGAATGCGTTCTGTCCCCGTCGTCTCAAGGCCTTTTTCCACCCAGCCCCACAGACCTCCCGCCAGTATCCACACATTGCGGAAGCCTTGTCTATCCAGCTTTTCCGCCGCAATCACTGCGTCCCGTCCGTCCTCGCTCTCGCCGTACAGCACAACTCGCGACTCAGAACTTTCCACAAGCTCCAGCACCATCTCAACGAATTCCATATCAAAAACACATGCGTTTTCCGCTTCGGGAATTCGTTTCGCCTGGTGCAGCTCTGGCAAAAGCACATCAACCAGTGTAAATTCCTCGCCCGTCGAGCGCCACTTTTGCAACTCTTCCGCGCTGAGCCTTTGGAATCTCTTTTTCATGGCTTGCCTCCTTCACCCTACATTCTACACATTTCCCTCCCTTCCTTCATGTAAAAAGCACTCCCCCCTCTCCGCCCTCCCTTTCGGATTATTTCAGTTCGTCAGTGACACGATAAAAAAAAAGGTGTACGCCTAAAGCTATCTGCAACAGGCAGCCCTCTGCCCTATTTTTCATCACAAGGAGAGACGGTTATGTGTAAGAACTGCGGCTGCGGAAGCCACACGCACAGCAAGTATGAGCAGCTTATTCACGATCATGAGCAGTATCATGATCACTCCCATCCACACACCCATGAGCACGATCATGAGCATCCTCACACGCATACGCACGATCATGTTCACAGCTGCGACGCTCACTCTCATCCACACACTCACGAGCATTCACACGACCACGACCATTCCCACCCTCACACTCACGAACATCATCACGACTAAGTGAGTGGGTTACGAGACTCCGTCTCGTGCTCTGCAAGGGGCGCAGTTTTATTGGGACGCTGTCCCAAACCCTGCAAGGGGTGCCGGGCGGGCGGGTGTTGTTTTTTATTGGGGCGCCGCCCCAAACCCTGCAAGGGGCGCCGCCCCTTGACCCCGCCCAAGGACGAGGCCCTTGGGAATCCCGATTTCGCCCGAAAAAAAGGGGCCGGATGAGTGAAAGCCTTTGGCTTTCCCCTTCATCCGGCCCCTTTTTTCGGCCTAATTAACTGGGTGTGTGTTCTTTTTCTTTGCGCCTCACCCCTTTCTTTCTGAACGCGAGCGTTCAGAAAGAAAATCGCGGCAGCTCGCAGAAGAGAAAAAAGCCGCTTTAAGCAGCCCCAACAAGTTTGAATTTCATTCACGCGAAGCGTGGAGGGAATTCAAACTCGATGAGGATACGTAAGGGAATCATTCCCTTACGCGGGGGTTTGGGGGCAGCGCCCCCAATCTTCCCCCACCCACCCATCCAGCACTTACGTGCTGGGCTGGCCCCGGTTCTCTCCCCTCCCGCCCATCCAGCCCTCGCGGGCTGGGGCAGGCCCCCAATCTTCCCCCCTCCACCCATTCAGCGCTACCGAGCTGGGTAAAATCTGTTCATATAAATGGGCAATCGACAAAATTGAAAAAAGGAGTTGACAGCAAAGTGCAGGGTGTCGTAGCAGGTTTTCAACGGTTTTTGAAAAAGAGCCTCACGTGACTGGCGAGAAAATGTGGGATTACCACAGGGAAGCGTGAGAGCAACAATAGCCGCTCGCCTGGGCTGTATCCTGAGTTCTTTCAGGGTACCGACACGAAACTTTCATTTTATGACAGATGAGAGAGCGTGGGGAATGCCCGTGACCTATCTTGAACTTCTCCAGAAAAATGACTCCGCAGTGTATGATGCGATTGAGGGCGAAAAGAATCGTCAGCGTCTTGGCGTGGAGTTAATCCCTTCTGAAAATTACACATATCCTGAAGTGTTGAGCGCACTTGGCAGCGTATTTACGAACAAATACGCCGAGGGATATCCTGGTCGCCGTTACTATGGTGGCCAACAATACACCGACATTATCGAGGATCTAGCTCGGGAGCGTGCGAAGCAGGTATTTCGCTGTGAGCATGCAAACGTGCAGCCGCTTTCTGGCTCTCCGATGAACCAGGCCGTATACCTTGGTTTACTGGAGCCGGGCGACACGATTCTTGCGATGGATCTTTCTCATGGGGGACACCTGACGCATGGCGCGCCGGTATCTCACATGGGTCGCATCTTCAATTTTGAGCGTTACAAGACGAACCCTGCTGACGGTTCTATTGATTACGACGAGCTTTTGGAGATTGCGAAGAGAACCCAGCCGAAGCTGGTGTTGTGTGGTTACACTTCCTATCCCAGAGACATTGACTACGACGCGTTTAAACGGATTGCCGATGAGGTCGGGGCAATTACGATGGTTGACGCATCGCATTTTGCGGGACTGGTAGCAGGTGGTGTGCTGGAGAACCCATTTGATCATGGGTTTGACATCATGACCACGACCACACACAAATCTCTTCGTGGTCCACGCGGAGGAATGGTGTTGTGCCGGAAGGAATTTGCGGCAAAGATCGACAAGTCTGTTTTCCCTGGTTTGCAGGGCGGCCCGCACATGAACAGCATTGCGGGCATCGCCATCACCTTAGGGAAGGCACTTGAGCCTGAGTTCAAAGATTACGCTGAGCAGGTACTGCTGAACGCGAAAGCTCTGGCGCAGGCATTTATTGAGCGAGGAGTGACGCTTGTAACTGGCGGAACAGATAATCACATGATTGTTGTTGATACTGAAGCGAGCTTTGGCATTGACGGTCGTGTTGCGGAAGAGATTCTCGACACCATTTCGATCACTGTGAACAAGCAGATCATTCCAGATGACCCGAATCCTCCGTTACGTCCGAGCGGAATCCGCATGGGTAGCCCTGCGGCGACGGCGCGGGGGATGAAGGAAGAGCACATGAAAACTCTCGCCGGTTGGATGACCGTGGCCCTGCAGGACCCGACCAACCAGGCCCTGCACAAGTCCATTCGGAGCGAAGTGGAAAACTTGTGCAGGACGTTCCCGGTACCGGGGATAGACTAACCCTCCACCTCTTGGTACCGAAATGCGCCGTCCGCGGGTTGAGCGGCCTGCGGGCGGCGCTTTCCATTCTCTCTCCGATTCAGAAAGTGAAGCAAAACGTCCATTTTGCTGGTCCGTCCCTCCAAGACTTTGGACCAAACAAAAAGGGACCCAAGCCTAAGGCTTGGGTCCCTTTTTGTTTACGCGTTTTTTCGTACGCTAGATTAGCTACAAAAAACTTCGAGCAGACCGAAGACAACGCCACAAGCGGCGAGCTGGTTCAGCAAAGCGGAAACATTAATGACACAGCGGCGTCCAAAGCGTTTGGGCGGAGTGCCAATAAAAGAGTAGCCACAAGAGGTTCTTCTCCGACGGAGTTTAAACGGAGGGAACACAATCATGTACAGCATCACAAAAGTGCCAATAATAAGGACGAGGTCTTTCACTTTCTTTCCACCTACCCAGTTAGGTTCACAGTTACGTGGTAATACACATTACCGATGGTTATACACGTGACACTAAACGCCCATCGGCAGCCAATATCTCGCTCCACCTGCGCGGGATTGCGAAATGTCGTCTTTCTGTGATGAAGATGTCGAATATGACAAAAGGCGACTTTGGGGAAAAAAATAAGCGCCAGACTTGTGTCTGGCGCGAAAAATCATATGAGTGGTGGAGCTGAGGAGAATTGAACTCCTGACCTCTTGAATGCCATTCAAGCGCTCTCCCAACTGAGCTACAGCCCCACTCTGTGTGGAGGAAGAAAATGCACCAGTCGGTGCTACTTGTCAAGAGAGAAATATCTCTCTGAGAAATCTTCCTCGGATGGCTCTACCATGCTCACTGATTTCGCGCCGGACCGTGTCCAGCACAGCGACATGCAGTTTCCTTATGCAAGGGGACTGTATGTCACCTCACAAAAGCCTGTTTACGATGGCATCCGAAGACGGGGTGTCAAGGGGCGGGGGGGCAGAGGAACTGTCCTACAGCCACAAGCGTTTTGCTCAATACTGGGTATATACCCATCAAAAGTTTTTCGTCTACAAAAAAACGCTATTGTGAGAAAGTAATCATAGTCTCCAAATAGAACTTGTTTGGTCTTCAAAACAGCTGACACAAACGTCGCAAAACTGCAACAAATCTATATACAATAACCATTTGAAATAATTTAATTTATTGAATAAGTTTGGTGCAAAAACGGGCGCCAGAATTCCTCCTGACGCCCAAAAAACTTTGCGCAAAAAAGCACAATAAAATGGCGTTTCCAGCCTGTCCTAGTTCTTCATTTGATGAATTGGTGCAGGAATAAGACCACCGAGAGAAATAAAGTCCTCTGCTCCATCCTTGTGCGGCAGCTCCATGATGTGCGCATCACCAAGCAAACCACCCCAGGAAACAGTGTCTCCAGCCTTCTTGCCGGGGACAGGAATAAGACGTGCGGCTGTGGTCTTGGAATTGATCATGCCAATGGCCATCTCGTCTGCAATGATTGCAGAGATGGTCGAGGCAGGAGTGTCACCGGGCAACGGGACCATGTCCAAACCAACAGAGCACACACAGGTCATGGCTTCGAGCTTCTCAATGGAGAGCGAGCCATTTGCCGCGGCCTCGGCAATATTCAAATCCTCAGAAACCGGGATAAATGCACCAGAAAGTCCGCCAACGTGCGAGCTTGCAAAGGCTCCGCCCTTCTTCACCGCGTCATTCAGCATAGCAAGCACAGCTGTGGAACCGGGGGCACCAATGGTGGACAGTCCCATGCTCTGGAAAATCTCACCAACACTGTCGCCAACCTGCGGGGCTGGGGCAAGGGACAGGTCGACAACACCAAAAGGCACGTCGAGCTTGCCAGCAACTTCACGTCCAATGATTTCACCAACGCGAGTCACCTTGTAGGCCGTGCGCTTGATAACCTCGGAAAGCTGACCAAGGTTGAAATCTGGATTGGCTTCGCGGGCACGGTCAATGGCCTTGCGCACAACGCCGGGACCAGAAACACCAACGTTAATCACGGCTTCCGGCTCACCAACACCCAGATATGCGCCAGCCATAAACGGCACGTCCTGCGGAATATTGGCAAAGACAACGAGCTTTGCGCAACCAAGGCCATCAAGATCAGCAGTACGCTCTGCTGTTTTCTTAATAACTTTGCCCATGAGCTGCACGGCATCCATGTTGATACCAGTCTTGGACGTGGCCACGTTGATGGAGGAACAAATACGACCAGTCTGGGCAAGAGCTTCGGGCAAGGAGTCAATCAGCGCGCGGTCTGCCTTGGTCATCCCCTTGTGGACAAGAGCGCCAAAGCCACCCAAAAAGTCAACGCCGACTTCCTTGGCGACATCGTCGAGCACGATAGCAGTGCGAACCATGTCATCAACGCCAAAGTTTGCAGCAATCACAGACATGGGGGAAACGCTGATGCGCTTGTTCACCACTGGGATGCCGTACTTTTCGCCGACCTCGTCGCAGAAGGACACAAGGTTTTCGGCGTGGCGCAAAATTTTGCTGCGGATATTGCCCGCAAAACGGTCAAAGTCGTCACTCACGCAATCAAAAAGACTTATTCCAAGAGTAACTGTACGCACGTCAAGATGCTCATTTTTCAGCATCTTGAGGGTGCTCAGAAGTTCTCTATCTGTCAGCATTCTATTTTCCTCTGATCTCTTGCAGCCTAGAGAGGCTGGACACGGTGCATGGCTTCAAAAATATCACGATGCTGGAGGCTCACTTCACTTCCAAGAGCCTCCGCTTCTTCCCCAAGGGCGGTACGGAATGCAGCCAGATCGACCTGCTCACCCACGACAATCTCAAAACCCACGACAATATGATCGGGGTTGGTGTCACAGGCAAAGGCCTTCAGGTTCTCAATATTTGCGTTGAATCTGGCGAGCACACCACTCATGCGGGCAATAAGTCCCTCGCTGTCTGGTCCCTGAAGCGTCACGACAAAAGGCTGAACCTTGCCGCCGTCCCACTTTCCCTCATGGGAAAATTCTCGCAGCGTGAAGCTCATGTTGTGTGGTTTCAGGCCCTTGGCAATCTGCTTTTCCAGCTCGGCCAGTTCAAGGCCTTTTGGGGGAGTTGCGATGACGATCATGGCGTATTCGCCCTGAAGAATCGTCTGTGTAATTTCGTTGACGCTGCACTTGAGGGAGTGCAGGAGCTTGGCAACATTGTGGGTTACACCGGGGCAATCTCTCCCCAGAAAAGAAGCAACAACCTTATTCATTTTTTCCTCGTATTCATTGAGCAATAGAAAAGGGACAAAAGGACATTTCTTTTCCTGCAAGAGTTGACCATGCAGGCGGAGCGCATTACGAATTGCGCACACCGTGAAAGGGAGAATGAGGATAGTCTCACAAAGCCTTGTGAAAAGCCATATGAAAGATATGGATAGCGCAACAGTACAAATCGCAAACTATTTGTACTCCGAGACTCCTCAAACATAAGGGGAAATCCTCTTCCACGGCCAATTCGCACTTTTTTTCGTATGGGGAGAACCATGACCTATTCCGACGAAGACGTTCGGCGTGGACTTATTGCGACCATCGCCACCTTCTTTATGTTTGGACTGCTTCCAATTTACTGGAAGCTCCTCGCAGCTGTTCCTGCCTCTGAAATTCTCTGCCACCGCATTGTGTGGTCAGCGCCATTTATTGCAGTTATCCTGACGCTCATGCACAACTGGAGCGACGTCGCGGCAGCGCTCAAAAGCCCCAAGACACTCGGCCTGCTGTGCATTTCTGGCTCGCTCATTGGGCTGAACTGGTTCACCTACATATGGTCCGTCAATAACGACCATGTGCTTGACGCCAGCCTCGGCTATTACATTAATCCCCTCATCAGCATGCTGCTTGGGGTGATCTTCTTTCGTGACAAGCTCTCGCGCCTGCAAGTCCTAGCTGTCTTCTTTGCCGTGCTTGGCGTCGGCATAGAACTTGTCCACTTTGGGCGTATCCCGTGGCTTGCCCTTACTCTGGCCATCACCTTTGGTCTCTATGGCCTCATGCGTAAAATCATCCCGGTTTCCTCAATGGTCGGCCTCTTTTTCGAGACCATCATTCTTTCTGGGCCTGCGCTGATCTACTTCAAATTTCTGGCCTCAAATGGACACTTTGCATTCCTGAGCTTTGGGCCAAAGACCGCCATGCTTCTGGTTCTTGCTGGAGCAGTAACCTCCATTCCGCTGGTAACCTTTGGCTATGGTGCGCAACGGCTCCGCCTCACCACGCTTGGAGTGCTCCAGTACATCGGGCCAACCTGCATGCTCTTGCTCGGCGTTTTCGTGTATCACGAGCCATTCAGCTTTACGAAGCTCATTACCTTCTCCTCCATATGGGTTGGAGTTCTGATTTACACGGTCGACAGCGTCATGACCTACCGGGCGCCAAAGCCCCCCAAAGATCACGCATAAAAAAAGGCTGCCTTCTGGCAGCCTTTTTTTTTATCTCTTTTCGCAATCACTTTACTTCTACACTCTGCCCGTCTTCAAGACTGTACACTCCACTCGTGACAATCACATCACCAGAGGAGACGCCCGAAAACAGGACTGCCTGACCATCACGACGTGTTGCCACGTCCACGAGACTCCGGTTCACGGTCTTTGCGGCCTGATCGACCAGCCAGACATAACTGTTTCCACCGGGTTCTCCAAAAACTGCCTTCTCAGGAACGCGCACAAAAGAGAAATCCGACGCGCGATCCATACTGAAATGCACTTCGCCTTCCATGCCATCACGCACCCGGGCATCTGCTTTTTCGAGCAGCACCCGGACCGGAATCAGGCCCGTTGCCTCTGTCTGCCCAATGAACTCAACGCGAGCCGCAAAGTGGACCTCACGGAATACGTCAAAGGTTACGGATGCCGCATCACCTTCCCGCACGTACGGCAACAGTTTCTGCGGGATGCGGGCAAGCATTTCCTTGCCTCTGTTCGCATTGACCATAACGACAGGCTGCCCGGCCACAATCTGTGCCCCCGGCTCGACAGGAAGTGCAGAAACATAGCCGCGCTCTGGAGCAACAAGCCTGCTTCCACCGCCGTTTTTCTGCACTGTATCCATCATCTTTTCCTGCCCATCAAGCTCGGCTTCGGTGCTCAGCACAAGCTCTTTTGTCACTTCATATTCTTTCTTGCTCACAACTTCCTGTCGCAGCAGTTTCCCCATCTTCTGCTCCTGCACCCGGGCATCAGCAAGCTGCGATTTCAGAACCTTAATATTTTCTTTGAGCTGTCGAACATCTTTGGAATCAGTTTTGGATTCCAGCTCAGCAAGGGTCATTCCCTTATCCACGTCCTGCCCCTCACGGACAAAAATACGTGCAAGTTTTCCGGAATGATCAAAGGACAGCGCGAGCGGCTCGGAACTACTGCTCACCCCAACACTCACCCACTCTTTTCCACCGGTTGCAGGCGGAACAGTCATCACGGTTACAGGTTGCCCCGCAGTGCTTTTTTGAATCGTTGGAGCTGCGACCTTGTCCTCTTCGGGAGAGGAACAGCCCATCAGCCCGCCAATGCAAAAAACCATTGCCGCTACGGTCACGAGTACAATTTGTTTTCTCACAGCGTTTCCTCCAGCAGTGTTTATGGAAGTTCACGCGATCGAGCGGGCAGGCCGATGTCTTTCCAGCTCCATTTGCGTGAAAAGCTTTTTTCTTTTCCGTTCCATTTTCTTTATGTTTTCAGCATATTTTCTTGATTCACGAGGGCACATGGTCCCGGTCACGACTCTCGTCACAACAGGCAAAAAGACCGATATACCCCGATAAATCATACACCAAGCCATAAAAAAGAACCATACAGGAAGAAAAAAACTCATCACGCATAAAAAAAGCGCCCAGGAAACATCCGGGCGCCAAGAAAATCTTTTCGCAATACAGAGCGAAAAAGCTCTCTATTATTTTTCAATCCATTGAATTTCATTCAGTTCGCGGGGCGGAACAGCGGAATATTTCACATCCGGGTAGCCCAGCATCAACGTTCCATGCACTTCAAAGCCTTCCGGAATACCGAGGTAGTCCCGAAGCTCAGCACAGTCATTCACGCACTCATTCACGTAGCCAGCCCAGCATGCTCCAAGACCAGCAGCAGAAGCAGCCAGCTCAAGATAGCTTGTTGCAATGACGGCATCCTCACGCGGAGTTGCTCCCTCAACAGGAGCATACGCAAAGCTCAGTGCGGCGGCATTCCGGCAGATCAGATCATGTCCGGCACGCCAGGAACGTACAACTCCTCGCAGGTGGAGCTTCTGAACCAAAGGATGTTTTTCATCAACCTTGGTCTGCATCCAGTCTGCGCAGAACTGCCCAACCCTCTGGACCGCTTCCGGCGTTGCGGCAATTGCCCAGCGCACTTTGCGTTCATTATGTCCAGACGGTGCATAGGCCGTGACATCAAGAAGTTTTTGCAGTTCTTCCTGCGGCAGCGCCTCATCCTTAAAGGACCGCACTGAACGGCGGAAGCTCATCACTGTTTTTACAGCGTCAAAATCAGCCAGAGCAGTGCGTTTCACCCGCTCTGCCTGCTGTCCTTCGAAACATGAAAGGCGAATAGCCCCTGTGGGACAAATTGCCATGCAGTGACCACAATTGAAGCACCGGTCCGCGCGTTTTTTGTGCGGGCCAACACTTCCGGTCTTTTTATCCACGACAATAACGCCGAGTGGACAGTCTTTGGCACACAGTCCACAGCGTACACAGACGTCTGTATCTATGCTGATAGGTGGTTCAATTGCTTGCATACGCATCTTTCTAGTCTATTTTTCTTAAAGCGCAAGTCCCTTCACGCAAAATCGCCAGTCCAACGGAATAACAGGGGATTTTCACTTCTCCTCCACATTAAACTGGTACTTTCGTGGTTGAGCATCCCGCTTTTCTACATAAAATCAGGACAATAAAAAAAGGGCCGGAATCGCAGTTCCAGCCCCATTTCTACAGATTTTTTTGTCTCTACTTTGCGGCTTTTGCAATCACCTGACACACTTCAGCAATCTGCTCTTCCTTCAGGTAAGGATGCATGGGCAGGCTGAAGATCTGGGCTGCGCAGCGTTCGGAAACAGGCATATCACCCTGCTTGTAGTTCAGATCTGCAAACATCTTCTGGAGATGCAGCGGAATCGGGTAGTACGTTGCGGTCGGGATGTCTGCCTCGCGCAGTGCGCTCTGGATGGCATCACGCTTTTCGGACAGCACAGAGTACTGTGCCCATGCGCTCGTGCAGTGCTCCGGCAGGCTCGGAGGAGTCACACCCGGAATCTGGGACAGGCGTTCGCTATATGCGTCTGCAACCTGCTGGCGCTTCACCAGTTCATCAGGGAAAATCTCCAGCTTCGGCAGCAGTACTGCGGCCTGCAAAGAATCCAGACGGCCATTGATGCCAAGGCGCACGTTCTGATAGCGGTCTTCACCCATGCCGTGGATCATCACGGACTGCATCAGCTTTGCGGTCTCATCGTCGTCAGTGAACACTGCGCCGCCGTCACCATAGCCACCAAGTGGCTTGGCCGGGAAGAAGCTCGTTGCGCCAACATGTGACAGGGAACCAGTCCGCTTGCCGTGGTAGGTTGCACCAAAGCTCTGCGCTCCGTCTTCCAGCACGAACAGACCATGCTCTTCTGCAATCGCGTTGATGGCGTCGTACTCTGCCGGAATACCGAACAGGTCAACAGGAATGATCGCACGAGCCTTCAGCTCGGAATCCTTGCACAGCGGATGTGTGCCATTTTCAACGTCTGCGATCACCTTGCGGAGTTCTTCAACATCAATATTGAAGGTCACAGGATCAATATCAACAAAAACCGGGGTAGCCCCAGTCAGAGCAACAACTTCCGCCGTCGCAACAAAGGTGAATGGCGTCGTAAAAACAGCGTCGCCAGGACCAATGTTTTTGGCCATCAGGCCCAGCAGCAGTGCGTCCGTGCCACTGGAGCAGGAAATCGCGTGCTTTACGCCAGCAAACTCTGCCAGCTTTTCGTTCAGCTCGTGGACCTCTGGACCCATAATATACTGGCCGTGCTCAAGCACTGCATCAATGCGTTTGCGAATATCGCTTTCAATGGATTTGAACTGACTCTTCAAATCAATAAAGGGCATCTTCATCGTGTCCACTCCAAATTCGCCCCCGCAGCACGGGAACGTGGTCTATGAAAACAGCCTCGGCTATCTCACCCGGCGTTTTCCTGTCGTTAAATGAATCTCTCGCCTTGGAACTCCCCCTGTCGTTTTCAGACAAGAAAGCTCCAATGGCTCTAAATTTCTGCGGAGCATCAGCTCCCCGCTCACCGTCCAGATTTCCGCGCAACTGCTCTTCATCTGGAACTTTTCCGCCGAAGCAATTGCGACCAAAAGCGCACAGCCCTGTGTCTATTCTGCACCACTTTTCGCCCTTATCACCCCGTTTCGCGGCTCGCTTACTCTCTGTGCAAGAAGCAGGCCGCTTTGAAAAGGTGGGAGGAGTGGGGAGTGGGGAGTGTTTTTATTGGGGCGCTGCCCCAAGCCCTGCAAGGGGCGCCGCCCCTTGACCCCGCCCAAGGACGAGGCCCTTGGGAATCCCGCTATCGCCCAAAATTAAAGGGCCGGATGTGTGAAAGCCGTTGGCTTTCCCTTACATCCGGCCCTTTAATTTTGGTCTAGTGGACGTTTCCCTAGCGCGTGTTCTTCTGCCTTTTTCAGACCGCACTTATTTTCTTTTTGAACGCTCGCGTTCAAAAAGAAAATGGTGGCAACACACGGGAAAGAGAAAGAAGCCGCTTTAGGTAGCCCCAACAAGTTTAAAAACCGTACAAGCGAAGCTTGAACGGCTTTTAAACTCGATGAGGATACGTAAGGGAATCATTCCCTTACGCGGGGGTTTGGGGGCAGGCCCCCAACTTCCCCCACCCACCCATCCAGCACTAATGTGCTGGGGCAGGCCCCCAACTTTCCTCCGCCCGCCCATCCAGCACTAGCGTGCTGGGGCAGGCCCCCAACTTTCCTCCGCCCGCCCATCCAGCACTAGCGTGCTGGGGCTGGCCCCCAACTTTCCTCCGCCCGCCCATCCAGCACTCACGTGCTGGGGCTGGCCCCCAACTTCTCCTAAATTTTACCCATAAAAAAAGAGCTGTGGCGGTGCCACAGCTCTTTTTAAGGACAAATCAGATGCTTACTGAGCTTCGAGGGTCAGGTTTTTCTCACCCATGGAGACGTACATCCGGGAGAGAGCGATCCGATAATCTGCGAGGGCTGCGATAAGGTCAGCTTCTGCATTCGTCAGACGTTCCTGAGCGTCCAACACATCGGTGTTCGTACCGACCTGAGCCTGATAGCGAGCGACTGCCATGCGGTAGCCTTCCTGAGCGGCTTCGACGGCTTTGCGGTTAACCTTAATGCTTTCCGCAGCCTTAAAGATGCTCAGGTGATTTGATTTCACGTCAAAAGTTGCTTCCTGCCGCGTGTTGTCTGCGGTGGAGATCAAGCTTTTCACGTTTTCTTTTGCCTGCTGGACGGCGTAATAATTTTCACCCCATTCCCAGAAGGTCCACGTTGCATTCACGCCGATGGACCACTCACTGAACTCTGTTTTTACGAGATCGCTACCGGAAGCGGCAGGGTCATCGCCAAAAGTTGTCCAGTCAAAGTCAGCGCCGAGCTGCGGATAATAACCGCTACGGGCGATGCTTTCGTCCTTGAGGGCGATTTCAACACTCTTTGCAGCAATGTAGAGATCGGGACGGTTGTGATATGCGCGGGTCAAAACCTGCTCAATTGTCTGGGAGAACGGCGTGTAATCCAGAGAACCCTCATACTCGACATCAGCGGTAAGGGGGATATTGAGCAAGGTATTCAAGCGGGCGTGCTGAGTTTCGACCGAATTCTTGGATTCGATCAAGTTGTCTTCGGCCTGAGCCAAATCAACTTCAGCCTGCAAAACATCGAGTCGAGGCTTGAGGCCCACGTCATAAAAGGCGCGGGTCACTTTCAGCTGCTCCTGAAGTCGAGCCAGTGAATCCTGTGCAGCCCGAACGTCTTCGCGAGCTTTCAGGAGGCCGAGGAAATTCTGCTGAACCAGACCGACGAGTGTCAGCTCTGCATTCTGCAAGGTTGCAGCAGTCTGGTCTTTGCTCAAAACAGACCGCTGATAGGTGGAGAGGATTCTCCAGCCGGTGAAAATATCCTGATGGACATTTAAGCCAGCATTCCACAGATCAGCTTCACGCTGGGCCTCACCTGTTTTCCGAGGTTTTGGCTTGTCGTGGTCTGTGTGCGTGTAGCCATACTGTGCTGTCGCCGACGGGAGGAATGCTCCTCGCGCGGACTTCCGGCCTTCTTCAGCTCCCTGCAAGTCGTGTCGTGCAGCGAGAATGCTCGGGTTGGCTTCCAAGGCCCGTCTGACAGCCTGTTCCATGTTGTAGACGGTGGTTTCCGCGAGTGCAGGCACCGCGGAAAAGACAGCCAGCACCAAAGCAAAGAGCGTTACTCTCAAACCAGGTGTTTTCATCTGCTCGTCCTTTTCTCAGTTACCACCATTCCCTTTTCCATTTCAGATGCCCCCACGGCATCAACGAGTAGAGAGCACAGAACACCCTGTGCAGTCAACAGAATTGGGATGGCACATCCTTCTTTGCCATAGAATTTACGGTAGCCTACCATACAACGTGACAAGTTGCCGCATTTTTTCTGTAATTTGCCCGGAGACGTCTTTGCTGCGCATTCTCCATGCCCAGTTTCCACGGGCGCGGGAGGGAACATTCATCCTGCCCGATGCTGATAAATTCAAGATATCCTGCATGGGGAAAAGAGCAAACCGTGCCGGGGACATACAGGCGAGCCGAATCAGAGCTTCTGCTATGCCGCCTGCAGCCGGGGCGAGGCCAGTGTAACGCCGAAAGCGGGATTTTCGCGCCCCACCGTCACTTTCCCACCAATGCCGACTCGTCGTGTTGTCGTGAGTTCCTGTGTAGGATACGCCATTTTGCTCATGATTGTGAAGCGCATGCGGGCTTTTGGGCAAATCCTCGTCAAACCCGAACTGCAAAACGTGCATTCCGGGCAATGCAAATGCTTTGCGAAGGGCAATAACATCCGGGGTTATTTCACCTAAATCCTCCGCAATAAATGGGAGCTGCGGAATCCGCTGCTGCACGGCCGCAAGAAACGCTTCGCCGGGTCCTGGCTCCCAATGCCCATTTAACGCGGTTTTTTCTCCATGTGGCACGGCCCAGTAGCCCGCAAGGGCACGAAAATGGTCAATGCGTAAAATATCCACCTCGCGCAGACTGTGCTCCATACGATGCAAACACCACGCATAATCCTCTGCAGCATGGGCGGGCCATGCATAGACAGGATTGCCCCAAAGCTGACCAGTCTCGCTAAAGTAATCCGGGGGAACACCTGCGAGCTGCCGAGACTCACCGCGCTCATCAAGCTGAAAAAGCTCCTGATGCGCCCAGACGTCGGCAGAATCATGAGTCGGATAAAACGGAGCATCGCCAATAAGAAGAATTCCACGCCTGCGGCATTCCTCCCGCACCCGCTCCCACTGCGAAAAAAAGAGATACTGCTCAAAAAGAACCTGCTGAATGGTGTCGCGCTCTTCCTCGGCAAAGGCAGACAGGGCCGCAGCATCGCGCTGCCGGTATGGGGCAGCCCAGCGAGTCCACTGCTGCCCGCCATGCTTTTTTTTGAGCGCACAAAACAGAGCAAAATCATCCAGCCACGCCGAAGCATGCCGCTGAACAAAAGCCTGAAAAGCAGAATCCGCGAGGAGCTCTCTGCCCCACCGCAGATAGACCCGGTCAAGAAGACTCTGCCGAAGCACTTCACACCGGGGATAGTCGACTTTTCCTGTATTTGGGAGAGCAAAATCCGAAAGCTCAGAAAGGCGCAGATAGCCATCCGCAGCAAGACGCTCTGGACTAATAAACAGCGTGTTCCCGGCAAAGAGTGAATTGCTGGAATAGGGAGAATTTCCCAGAAAAGAAGAGACGGGCGTCAACGGAAGAATCTGCCAAAGCGTCAGGCCGGACGCCTCCAGAAAATCCAAAAAACGGACAAGACCACTGCCCATGTCGCCAATCCCATATGCAGAGGGAAGTGACGACACATGCAAAAGCACTCCGCTTCGACGCGTGGCAAAGAGTTCATTCATGCAGATAACTCCTGCGTTCAGCCCTCCGAACACTCAAAGAGTACCGCTCCCAGAGGGGGAAGCGCAATTTCAACACTCTGCTCATGCCCGTGGGAAGGAATGGCATCAGACTGCACCCCTCCATAATTTCCCCAGCCGCTGCCCCCATAGGAAACAGCATCACTACAAAGCAGCTCCTTCCAGAACCCGGCCCACGGCACACCCAGCCGATAGTTCTCGCGAGGGACCGGGGTAAAATTCAACACGGCGAGCACACAGCGCTTCTGCTCATCCCGACGAAGAAAGGCAATAACACTCTCCTCAGCATCCCGAAAATCTACCCACTCAAAGCCTTCCGGCAAAAAATCAGCGCCATGTAATGCAGGATCCGAACGCAAAAGCATGTTCAGATCATGAAGATACGCGCTCAGCCCAGCGCCCTGCCCTTCGAGCTGCCCCCACTCCAGCACCCCGTCATGATTCCACTCTCCATGCTGCCCAAACTCCGCTCCCATAAAGAGCAGCTTCTTGCCGGGCATGGTGTACATGTAAGAATACAGGAGCCGAAGCCCTGCCCATTTCTGCCAGTCGTCGCCGGGCATCTTGGTAAAGAGGGAGCCTTTGCCATAGACGACTTCGTCGTGTGACAGCGGAAGCATAAAATTCTCTGTGTAGGCATACCACAGGGCAAAGGTCAGCTTGTCCTGATGGTACTTCCGAAACACCGGGTCCATACTAAAATACTCAAGTGTGTCGTGCATCCACCCCATATTCCACTTCATGCCAAAGCCCAGCCCCCCAAGATGGACAGGACGGGAAACCATTGGCCACGAAGTGGATTCCTCGGCGATGGTCTGCACGTCGGGATACTGCTGATACACGGTGCTGTTAAGCGTACGCAGAAAATCAATGGCTTCCAGATTCTCGCGTCCGCCATACTCGTTGGGAATCCATTCCCCTTCTTTTCTGGAGTAGTCGAGATACAGCATGGAGGCCACGGCATCCACGCGCAGGCCGTCCGCATGATAGGCATCAAGCCAAAACATGGCGGAGGAAATCAAAAAAGAGCGAACCTCGTAACGCCCCAGGTTGAATATGCAGGAATTCCAGTCAGGATGAAAGCCACGGCGCGGGTCTTCGTGGTCATAGAGATGCGTCCCGTCAAAACGGTGCAGCCCGTATTCGTCATTGGGAAAATGCGAAGGCACCCAGTCCAGCACAACGCCAATGCCTGCCCGATGCAGGGCATTCACAAGGTCCATGAACTCCTGCGGACTTCCATAGCGGGAGCTGGGAGAAAAATAGCCGGTGGTCTGATAGCCCCATGAGCCATAAAATGGGTGCTCCATGACAGGCAAAAACTCCACATGCGTGAAGCCAAGCCCAGAAAGATACTCTGGTAAACAGCCCGCAAGGTCCACAAAGCTCATGAGTTCGCCATTGTCTTTGCGCCGCCACGAGCCAAGGTGCATTTCGTAGACGGACCACGGTGCATCCAGCGCATTCCGAGCACCCCGCTCGGCCATCCAGCTTTTGTCTGTCCAAAAATATTCCGTATCCCAGACAATGGATGCACTTTCTGGCGGCGATTCTCCAAAAAGCGCAAAGGGATCACGCTTGTCCCACTCCTGCCCGTTCTGGGCCACCAGATGATACTTGTAGACCGCGCCACGAGTCATGCCCGGCACAAAGCCCTGCCATATCCCGGAGGAATCAAGACGGGGGGCAAGGGGATGTGCACATGGGTCCCAGCCATTCTGATCCGAAATAACGGAAACACTCCTGGCATTGGGTGCCCAGACAGCAAAAAAACAGCCCGAAACGCCATCCGCATCCATCAGATGCGCACCAAGCTTTTCATAAAGCCGATAATGGCGCCCCTCACGGAAAAGATAGATGTCCTGCTCTGTCAAAAGGCTGAGATCATGCCGAACTGCATCAACTGTGTTCATGGACGACTCCTCATTACACCTGACGAAAGAGTGTAGCATTTTTCAACTGCGGTCGCATAGACTGCTTCTGAGGGTACATGCTTTACGCCAGCTGTAAAGCTCACGTTCAAAACACCTTGAAAATTCATACAATTGCCACACGAAAATCCGCCCACCCCAGTTGCTTTCTTTCGAAGCATATTTGTTTTACGCTCCCGTACCAAGCTCAGGGGATTCCCCTTCACGTTTTACAGTAGCGCACGCTGCGAAAGAGGAAGCTGCACCGTATGGCTCATTGCACGACACTATCTTCAGAAAACGATTTTCTTCAGCTGATTCATAAACATTTCCCCAACAGTCACGAGCGAATGCTCATTGGTCGGGGCGATGACTGCGCGCAGCTTCGCGGGCAGGATTCCATTGTGATGACCACAGATATTTTTCTGGAAAACGTGCACTTTCGCCGCAGTTACTTCTCACCCGCCGACATTGGACACAAGGCTCTGGCCGTCAATATTTCTGACATCGCAGGCATGGGCTGCCGTCCCACAGGATTCAGCCTTGGCCTAATCGTTCCAGACGAACACAGTGGTTCCTTTATGCAGGCCGCAGAGTGGGACGAATTCTTTCAGGCCATGAGCGCACTGGCTGCGGAACACAATCTGCCACTGACTGGCGGCGATCTCTCTCTTGGTCCCTGCCTTGGTATCTCCATTACCATCTGGGGCGAACCCGGAGAATCCGGGCGCGTTCTGACCCGCCAGAGCTGCTCGCCCGGCGACGTACTTTTTGTCTGCGGTGATCTGGGACTCCCCCGTGCAGGTCTGCTTGCCCTTGAGGAGCTTGGTCCAGAAGCCCGAAAGCTTTACCCCGGTGCAGTCAATGCACACCTGCGCCCCCTGCCCCGCATTGCAGATGGCCTGCAACTCGCAGAAATCCCCGGTGTGCATGGCGCAATGGACATCTCTGATGGTCTTGCCCGCGACCTTCCGCGCTTCATTGGCCCGGCCTGCGGCGCAGACCTGAATATTTCTGCTGGAGAAATCCCCAAAGACGTTCGGACCTACACTCAGGATAACGGACTGAATCCTCTGCACTTTACACTTCTTGGCGGAGAGGATTACGCTCTTCTTGGAGCAGCCTCCCCAGATGCCCTCGACGCACTGAAAACGCATCTGCCGCACCACACTGTTATAGGTACCGTGACCGCAACCACTGCACTCAGCCTCAACGGTGAGCCTCTGGACCTCACGGGATTCGATCATTTCGCCACTCACGAATAGAGGAGACGGCCATGTCTGAATACCAGCTTGAACCCATTGGGACTGTTGTTTCTCCACTCACGACACTTCGGGACTGCCCAAAGCAGTACTCGGAAAACGCCCCTGAGGCAGACGTCATCATCCGCACCGAATTTGCTGACGCCCTGACCTCACTCAAGCCGGGCATGGATGTTCTTCTGTTTACCTGGCTGCATCAGGCGGACCGCAGCGTGCAGCGCGTTCACCCGCGCGGAAATCTTGCCGTGCCGAAAAAAGGCGTGTTTGGCACCCGCTCACCAGACCGTCCCAACCCCATTGGCCTGCATCACGTCCGCATTTTGGACATTGAAGGCCAGCGCCTGCATGTGGACCGCCTTGAAGTGCTCAATGGCACACCCATTGTGGACATCAAAAGTATTTCTTCGGAGACGAGCGGAGCCAAATACTGGGGTGGAAACATCAGCTCCAGCATTGGGCAAGAGCTGGAAAATGTCTGCCGGGCAGGATGGGAAAAGAATCTGCTCAATGGATTTAACGGCAATGTGTCCATGCGCATTGGCAAAAGCATTGTCATTACCCGCTCTGGCGCAGCCAAAGGATTTTTGTCCCCCGGCGACCTGACCACTATTGACCTTGAAAGCGGCACGGTAACAGGTCCCGGCACCGCAGCCTCCAGTGAGGCCCCGGTGCATCTGGCTGTCTATCGCCAGCAGCCCGAAGCCAAGGCCGTTGTCCACACGCACCCAACAGAGCTTCTGGCCTACAGTCTCAAGCACGGCACCCACTTTGACCTGCCCCTTTTTGAGGCAGACTTTTACACCAAGATGCTCAGCAGCGTGCCGCCCATGCAGCCGGGCACCGAAGAGCTGGGGCTTGCCGTCGGAGAAAAGGCCAAAGACTACCGCGCCATTTTGATGGAGCACCACGGTCTTGTGTGCTGGGGCGATACGCCCATAAGCGCCCTCGCCCTCAACGAAGAACTCAATTCTCTCGCCCGCCTCGCTCTGCTGGCAGGCAAATAAGCATAAAAAAAGGACTGGCTCACAACGAACCAGTCCTTTTCTTTTCTCAATTTTCCACAGCTTAGGCTGTGTTTCGCGGGTGATAGGCAGAATACATAAGCCATGCCCCAATCACGACCATTGGCAGTGAAAGCAGCATCCCCATTGTCAGCCAGTTTCCAAAGAGGAAGCCCAGCTGGATGTCCGGCTCCCGGAAATACTCGCAAGAAATGCGCGCGAGGCCGTAGCCCACGCCAAACAGCCCGGCGACAGCGCGTGTGGGCCGAGGCTTTGACGAGTACCAGTAGAGCAGCACAAAAAGAACCAGCCCTTCCAAAGCCGCTTCATACAGCTGCGAAGGGTGCCGTGGATATGGTCCAGCTCCATAGCCCGGGAAAATCATCCCCAGCGGGGAGTCCGTCACCCGGCCCCACAGCTCGCCATTGATGAAGTTGCCAATACGCCCGGCCCCAAGCCCAATTGGAACAAAGGGAGCGATAAAGTCAGCAACTTCGAAAAAGCTCTTGCCTGTTTTCCTGCCATAGAGCCAAAAACACAGCATCACACCCACAAGACCACCGTGGAAGGACATGCCTCCCCGCCAAATTGCAAAAATCTGGAGCGGGTCGTGCAGGTAGACCGGCAGGTCATAAAACAGGATGTAGCCGAGCCTGCCGCCCAAAACCACACCCAGCATGATGTAGCCAACAAAATCGTCGACCTGCTCTGTTGTCCAGCCCGATCCGGGCTGTTTGGCCCGGTGTCGCCCAAGGAGCCAGCCCGAAACAAACCCCACAAGATACATGAGACCGTACCAGCGCACAGCAAGCGGTCCTATGTGAATGGCAATAGGGTCAAAATGCGGATACACAAGCACAGGCAAATACCTCGGTAAAAGAAAAGCGGCAGAAGCTCTGCCCTGCCGCAAAAAAACTTAGTCCTGCTCCAGCCACACAGCAATGTCGTGGCATTCGTCAGCCCATTCTTTGGAAAGGCGGAGCTGAAGGAACTCCTCAAAAAGCTGATCAAGGAAGCCGAGGCCGCGCTCGATGAGGTACATCTTTTCAAGGAATGCACCATCAGGATCTTCATCCTCTTCTTTGTGGACTTCGACTTTGGGAGTCTTAAAGCCATTGATGGCGAAGTCCTCGGCCCGCAGGGTAAAGCGCCATTCCTCAGAATCCACGTCCACGTGAATCTGGGCCTTGTTCACTTTTTTGCCCATAGCCAGACCAAGCTTGGCTTCTTTCAGCTCGCTCATCAGGCCGCTGACAGAGGTCGTTTCCTTGGAGTCGCCTTCGCCCCCCTGCACGGAAACCCGCTGCTCAACAAACAGGGTAAAGGCTTCATTGTCCGGCATGGAGAACATGCCGTTTTTTGCCTCACTCTTATACCACAGCCACGTCAGAAAATCCTGACCAAGAATCACGTCCTTGGCCTGTCCAAGATATGCGTCTTCCATGTCCCAATCCTTTAGGCGAAGCGCCCGGCTTCGATCTCGTCAAGTTGAGCGGCCTTTTCCTCACCCAAAAGCTCCACAGCCCGGTAGTACGGAGTCAGCGGCTCAAGGTGCAGGTCAAAGGTCAGGGTAAACATATCCTCAAAAAGCGAACGCATTTTCGGCTGAGTGCTGGCGAGGTAAATCATATTGGTGCGGATGTTCCACACCACGTCAAACTGCGCAGGCACAGGCAGGCTCCGAGCACGCAGCTTGAGCTGCACCTGCTCGCGGACTTCCTTTTTCCTCTCGCGAGACACAGACTTGCGTCCCAGCTCACGAGCTTTGGCCAGTTCCTGATTCATGGCAATGGCGACGTGCTTTTTGAGCACGGCAGCGCTAATGCGCCGGGTATCGAGGCGCAGGGCAAAGGTGATGTATTCACCCTTTTCCGGCGGAGCCATTTCGAAACGGGTATCCAGCATGTCGTCGATGGAAACCCAGCCAAAAGACCGTTCATCAGCGGTATCATCAATATCCAGAAAAGCGTGCTTCCTCAGGCGCTCAGTCACCTCAGGCCACAGGCTTTCCGGTACCTCCTCGATGAGGCGGTAGCGAGTAAATGTCGAACTGGCGGATAAGAATCCCACGAGAGTTCTCCTTGTTGTAATGAATGGAGCGGCACAGGCCACTCATGTCGAACGCCATTGCATACCTTTCGCGGCCCGCATCGGCAAGCGGCTTCTCTTTGCTCCTCCTCTTGAACCACTGCTCTCTTTATCGTACCGTAAGAAATATCCATATCTTTTTTTTGAGGAGTTGTGATGCACTTACGAGCCAGCCAGGGAAGCTTTCGGGAGCAACTCGGCCGATGGACAGTCATCTGTCTCTTTCTCGGCCTCATGACGGTTGACCTCTTTGCCCGCCCGGTGGTGGCAAAGCTTGCCCTCTCCTCCGGGACCCTCGCCCTGTATTTCGGCATTTCCATCCTGAATGGTCTTGTCGTCGCCGCCCTCAGCATGTTCCTTGAATGGTGGCGATGCAGCGTCGTTTCCACCCTCGCCCTTGCCTGCCGCATCAACCCACGCGAGCGCATTCTGCGCATGGGCGCCATTGGTTTCATCTGCGGAGCAATGGCCCTTGCCTATGTTCTCAGCCTTTGGGGACTCTTCGCGCTCACAACGCTTATCATCCTGCTCACCCTCGCTCACATGCGGCGCTTCATGCACGGCATTGCCGGACTCCTGCGTCCCAACCGTCGCCCAAGCTGGCAGGATATTGGTTTTCTGGTCCACATCTACATCACAGTGCTCGCCGCCCTCACCACACTGACCATCAGCCTTGAACTCCTCAGCTTTTCCCTTGGAAAAGCCCCAGCATTTCACGGTGCCATCATGACGGGGGAGGCAACCATGATAGATGCCTTTTATTTTTCCATTGTGGTCATGACCACGCTGGGCTTTGGAGACATCACGCCAGCAACCCCAGCGGCAAAACTTCTTGTCAGCTTTATGTGCCTCACGGGCTACGCCATGTTTGCGCTCATCATCGGCGTTGTAACTCGTGGCATCACCACCAACGAAGAGGACGACTAAATCATGCCCAAATACTGTGGAGTCAATCACCTCGCAATGGTAACTGGAGACATGGACAGCACAATCCGCTTCTGGCGAGACCTGCTTGGGCTTCGTCTTGTGGCCGGACTGGGGCATCCGGGCTACCGCCACTATTTTTTTGAAATCTCCCCAACGGACCTGCTGGCTTTTTTTGAATGGCCCGAAGCCAAGCCGCTTCCCATGCGCGACCATGGCTACCCCGTAGCGGGTCCCATTGGCTTCGATCACGTTTCCATTGGTGTTGAAACCGAAACCGACCTGTGGGAGGTCAAAGACCTGCTTGCCGCAGCGGGCTATGATCCCTCCGAAGTCATTCACCACGGATTTATCAAAAGCGTGTATGCCTTTGACCCCAACGGCATTCCCATCGAATTTTCTTTTTCCGTCCCCGGAGCCGACCCACGCCATACCCCCGCAATGGCGGACTCCGCCCCCTCACGCATATGCCTCGAAGGTCCAGACCCGCAGCCGGGGCACTGGCCAAAGCCCACGCCAACGCCACCAAGCCAGCGGCGCGACTACCCCGGAGAGGGCAAAGACGTACTCGAAGAGGACCGCAACAAATGGAAATAAAACGTCACGCCTTCAACAGACTAAAACCCACAAAAAAAGCCGGAGCCCATCAGGACCCCGGCTTTTTATATCTACAGGAATCTACATCTCTTTCTTTTGCAGGACCGGCTCTTCCTTTTCTGCCAGATCTCTATTTTGGCTATGTTCGCCCCGGCCGATCATTTCCCGGAACTCTTCGCCATAGAGGCGCAGCATGACCATTGCGAAAGACAGGATCAGCGGACCATAGAGCAGCCCCGGTGCGCCAAAGGCCTGCAAGCCACCAATCACAGACAGGAAGATGTACAGAAGCGGCATTCCCGAAGCGCCTCGCATAAAGTACGGGCGAAGGAATGTATCAATATTTGTAACCAGCAGCCCGCTCCAAATGACGAGGAACAGCGCAGATTTCCATGAGCCAATAAGGACCAGAAACAGTGTTGCAGGCACCCAGACAAGCCCGGTTCCAACGATTGGAATCAGTGACGAAAATCCCATCATTGTGCCCCAGAACAGTCCTGGAATACCAACAATCGCAAGCCCGATTCCACCTACGATGCCCTGGAGCATCGCAACCAGCAGGCCACCGACCAGCACTGAGCGGGCAATCCGGCGCAGGCTGTCAAAAATTCTGTTTTCCTGATCCTCTCGCAGCGGAGACAGCGACTTGATGTAGTCGATCATGCTCTGCCCGTCACGCAGCAGGAAAAACAAAATAAACAGCATAATCAGGAAGTGCAGGGTCAGGGAAAACGCATTACTCAGAACGCTTGTTCCAAGCTGGATGGAGAATTGCCCAACCTTTTGGGAAAAGCGCACCAGTCCCGCCTGAAAATCTATCTGTTCAAGGTGGATAAACGGCATTTTTGCATCTATCCACGCCATGAAGCTACTCACATGCGTTTGCCCCAGCATGCTATCCACGTCAGTGTGTGTTATCCAGTCCGTCAGCTGTGTAATTGATGATGCGGCCTGTGTTGCCAGCCCACCAAGGAACAGAAATGCGGGAATAAAAATACACACCGTCACCAGCAGCACGACGATACCTGCCGAGATATTGCCTCGGCCGCCGAGTTTCCCCATAAGGAACCTGAAAAGCGGAGTAAAAATACCCGCAAGGACGCCAGAAAAAATAATGGAATTCAAGAAAGGCGCAAAAACTTTCCATGCAAGGTACATGGCAAAGAGAATCAGGGCGAAAAGAAAAAACGAATAATAGCGCCGGCCACTGCGGGCTGACCATCTTTGGCCATTTTCGGTTTTCTCGGTTTTCTGTGTCATTATCATCCTCCGGCAGGGGCACTGCCTGAAAAAGTATCGTCTTCAGATTCAGTCTAACAGCATTTCCACATCACTAACACAGAGCATTATTGAAAAACCAGCGCAGCACATGTGCAAATTTATGCCCGTCAGCGCTGTATTTTCATTTATTTTCTCATCAACTTCTTAATTTTCTTCATTTTTTAATTTCTCCCCCCTCGCGTCTCTTCCAGCTCCGCCACAAAAAATCAGAGAAAACTTCTCTAAATTGACAAGCACCAGCTCTGGCGCTACAGCCCAAAAGCAAATACCAGCGAAGGAGAAACGCCATGAGGGAAAAAATCGAAAAGGCTCTCGAAAAGGTCCGCCCCGCTCTTCAGGCAGACGGTGGTGACGTCGAACTCGTCAACATCACTGAAGAGGGTATGGTCCAGGTCCGCCTTCAGGGCGCCTGCAAAGGCTGTCCCATGTCCCAGATGACGCTGAAAAACGGCATCGAGCGCTTTATTCTCAAAGAAGTGCCCGACGTTAAGGGCGTTGAAGCCGTCTAGGCTGCCCCCGCTTTTTTCATTTTTGTGCCCCGCGTTTTCCGCTTGGACCTGCGCGGGGCTTTTGGCGCTTTTCGCTTTTGCATGATTTTTCCGGTAGCATCGCTATCGAACACATACTGCTTTTTTCAGGAGTTTCCACATGAGCACAATGGTTACCCGATTCCCCCCGAGTCCCACTGGATACCTCCACATCGGTGGTGCCCGTACAGCACTTTTTAACTGGCTGCTCGCCCGTCGAAACGGCGGCCGCTTTGTCCTGCGCATCGAAGATACTGACACCGCACGTTCCACCCCGGAAATGACACAGGCTATCCTCGACGGCATGAGCTGGCTCGGTCTCGACTGGGACGAAGGTCCTTACCTCCAGAGTGAACGCACCGAGCGCTACAACCTCGCTATCGAAAAGCTCCTCGAAACTGGACACGCATATTACTGCGAATGCACCCCCGAGGAAGTTGACGCCATGCGTGAAAAAGCTCGCGCCGAAGGTAAAAAGCCCCGCTACGACGGCTGCTGCCGTGATAAAAACCTCGGCCCCGGCGAAGGCCGCGTCGTCCGCTTCAAGGCTCCTACCGGTACCTGTGCATGGCACGACATGGTCAAGGGCGACATCAGCATGGAATATGAAGAAATGGTCGATGACTTCATCATCCGACGCGCCAACGGCTCCCCAATGTACAACCTCGCTGTTGTCGTTGACGATGCCGAAATGGGCATGACCCACATCCTGCGCGGTGAAGACCATCTCTCCAACACCCCCAAGCAGATCGCCCTCTATCAGGCCCTCGGCTATGACGTCCCTGAATTCGGTCACGTCCCCATGATCTTCGGCAACGACCGCAAGAAACTCTCCAAGCGTCACGGCGCCATGAGTGTCATGGAATACGAAAAGATGGGCTTCCTCCCCGAAGCTATGGTCAACTATCTCGTCCGCCTCGGATGGGGTCACGGCGATCAGGAAATCTTCACTCAGGAAGAACTCATCGGCTGCTTTGATACCCACGGCCTTAACAGCTCTCCCGCTATGTTCGACATGAAAAAGCTCGAAAGCGTTAACGCCCACTACATCAAGGAAGCCAGCATTGATCGTCTCGTCGAGCTGCTCGATCGCCATCTCAAGGACCTCGGCATCTCCGCCGCCCCTGAGAAGCTCGCCCAGATCGTCCCCCTGTATCAGCCCCGCGCTGTCACCATGCGCGACATGGCAGAGCAGTGTTCCTTCTTCCTCGAAGACGACGAAACCCTTGAGTATGATCCCAAGGGCATGAAAAAGCACCTCAAGCCCACCGCCTGTGAGCTGCTTACCGAAGTCCGCGGCATGCTCGCCGACCTCCCCGACTTCGAAGAAGAAACCCTCGACAAGGCTCTCAACTCCTTCGTCGAAACCAAAGAAATTAAATTCGGAAAAATCGCCCAGCCCATCCGTGTCGCTGTCACTGGACGGACCTTTAGCCCCGGACTGCACGAAACCCTGCACGTCCTCGGCAAAGAAAAGTCCCTCCGACGCATCGACCGCGCCCTTCAGCTCAAAGCTGAACAGGCCGCTGAGCAGGCATAGAACTGTACAGAAAAAGATGAGGAAAAGGGGAAAGGTATGTTGGTGGGGGCGCTGCCCCCAAACCCCCGCCGGGGCCAGCCCCGGACCCCGCGTAAGGGAATGATTCCCTTACGTATCCTCATCGCGTTTAAAAGCCGTGGAAGCTTCGCTTCCACGGCTTTTAAACGTATTGGGGCTAGCGTCGAGAGCCTCTTTCTCTTCTGCGTGTTGCCACCATTTTCTTTCTGAACGCGAGCGTTCAGAAAGAAAGGGGTGAGGCGCGAAGAAAAAAAAGACACACCTAGTTAATTAGGCCGAAAAAAAGGGGCCGGATGAAGGGGAAAGCCAAAGGCTTTCACTCATCCGGCCCCTTTTTTCGGGCGATAGCGGGATTCCCAAGGGCCTCGTCCTTGGGCGGGGTCAAGGGGCAGCGCCCCTTGCAGGGTTTGGGGCAGCGCCCCAATAAAACACCCTGCCCGCCCGGCGCCTCTTGCAGAGCACGAGACAGAGTCTCGTCCCCCACCCTCTCGCGCTTTTTTAAATAAAAAAGCTCCAGCTTTGCAGGCTGGAGCTTTTTCGCGTAAAACCAAAAAATTGGTTCGGCAGCGTTTACTTGCTCGGCTTAGCAACCGCGCCGGAGCGGATACAGCGAGTGCAAACGTCAAGGCGTTTTACTTCACCGGAATCGAGCTGCACGCGAACGCGCTGCAGATTCGGGTTAAACCGACGCTTGGACTTATTGTGAGCGTGGCTCACGTTGTTGCCGCTCTGGGGACGCTTACCGCAGATAGCACAAACCTGACTCATGGGAGACCTCCTCAAAATCATCTATTTCGCGACGGTATGCGTTATAGTGCGCACCGTCCAACAAAATCATACTCAATTTTATCCGGCAGAGCTACAATGTTTCACTCACACGGAATTTGCCCCTTTATCTCTTCCACGGCCAAAACGCAAGCGCTTTTGCCTTGACAATAAGAAATAATCACATATAGAGAATCCCTCTTGCGAGGTTAGCATGACGAAATACATCATCAGCATGGCGGACATCCCGGCCGAGGGTCGGGAATTTCTTTTTTCAGAACAGGAACTCTGGTTGGAGCCCTGTAAAGATTTTCATATTGAGGCAAAAACGAAGACGCCCGTAGAGGGTCGTTTGACCGTTCTGCCTCAGGGTCCTAAGTCATGTCTCGTGCGCGGTCAACTGGAAGGCCAAATTACTCTTCCGTGCGATCGTTGTAACGCTGATTCTGTCGTTACCATTTCGGAACATTTTGACGTATACGAAGAAGTGGGCGATACAGACGAGGCGGATGAGCCACGGCTCTTCGAGGAAGACGGCCAAGTAAAGCTTGACGCCGGCGCTATCCTTTGGGAACAATTCCTGCTCGCTCTTCCGGCCAAGCCATTGTGCCGGGAGGATTGCAAGGGGCTGTGCCCGAAGTGTGGTGCGGACCTGAACAAAGGTGATTGCGGGTGTGAGACACAGAGCGCAGATCCACGTTTAGCGGTTCTCCGTGGTCTCAAAATTCCCGACAAAAAATAATTCCACCGAGTCGTCCCTATTATTTGGAGACTTCGCGGATAATACAAGAGAGGTAGACGAAAATGGCAGTACCTAAGAAAAAGACGTCCAAGTCCAAGCGTGGCATGCGTCGTTCTCACGACAGAGTGGCCGTTCCCACTGTGACGTTCTGCGAATGCGGTGAGCCGATGCGCCCTCATCGTGCATGCAGCAAGTGCGGCAACTACAAAGGCAAGCAGCATCTCTTTAAGGATGAAGCCTAGTAACAAGCCACGAATAGCCGTTGACGCCATGGGTGGCGACAGCGGTCCCAGCGTCGTCGTCCCCGGTGCGGTCGAAGCAGCCCGCAGGCACAATCTTGCCATTGTGCTTGTTGGTGATGAGTCCTCTATTAGCACCGAGCTGTATAAGCTCGATACTACAGGACTAGATATTTCTATCGTCCACGCCGGGGACGTCGCTGAAATGAGCGAAAAACCCTCGGAAATTCTTCGGCGCAAAACCGACACCTCGATTCAGGTAGCCTGCCGTCTGGTCAAAGACGGCGCTGCAGATGGTGTTGTTAGCGCTGGACATTCCGGCGCCACGGCAGCCTGTGGTATGTTTATCATTGGCCGCATCCGTGGCGTAAAGCGTCCTGCCTTTGCGAGCGTCCTTCCTACCGTAAAAAAACCGATGGTCCTTCTCGACGTCGGTGCCAATGTCGATTCCAAGCCTCAGCATCTTTTCCAGTTCGCCATCATGGGTGACGTATTTGCCCGGGACGTACTGGGATACAATGCCCCGAGCGTGGGCCTGATGTCCATTGGTGAAGAGGAAGGCAAGGGAAACTCCACTGTCCGAAAAGCTTTTGAGCTTATTCGTGACTCTGCGGTTTCGTTCCGGGGCAACGTTGAGGGGCGTGATGTTTTCACTGGCGACGTTGACGTCATTGTCTGCGACGGTTTTGTTGGAAACGTTGTGCTCAAGCTTTCCGAGGGCCTTGGCAGCAGCCTAGGCAAAGTGCTCAAGCGTGAGCTTTTGGGAAGCTGGCTCGGACGAATCGGGACATTCCTTGCAAAGGGACGCCTCAAACGCTTTGCCAAATTCGTGGATTACGCCGAATATGGTGGTGCACCCATTCTGGGACTTAATGGAATTGTCATTGTTTCGCATGGCTCTTCCAACCAGAAAGCCATCACAAATGCCGTAAAAATGGGCGGACAGTTCGTACTGTCCGGGGCAAATGAGCACCTCAAGGCTGCTCTTCAGGCCGACAGGGAAATCCTCAAGGCTGCTGGCTAGTCCAGCATACTGCCCGATATAATTCCGAAGACGCATCTTGCGTGCAAGGTGCTTCCGAGACAATCTAAAAAGTTGATGGTGCAATGACTACGAAAGCATATATCCGCGGTCTCGGCTATCACGTTCCAGAGAAAATCGTAACCAACACCGATCTGGAAAAGATTGTTGAGACGTCCGACGAGTGGATCTCTACCCGTACTGGAATTCGGCAGAGACATGTTGCCGCAGAAGGCGAAGCGACGTCTGATCTTGCTGCAGGAGCATCGCGCAAAGCGCTTGATGCCGCGGGGATCAGTGCCAAAGAGCTGACGCACATTTTCTGCGCAACCTGCACTCCTGACGAAGCCTGCCCAAGCGCCTCGACCCGACTCCAGCACAAGATTGATGCTGCACAGTGTATGTCCGTGGACATGAACGCAGCGTGCTCTGGTTTTCTGTACGCGCTGGAAACAGCCCGAGGCATGATCGCACTGCATCCCCAGTCCAAAGTTCTGGTCAGCGCCGCAGAGGTCATGACCAGCCGCATCAACTGGGAAGACAGGACAACCTGTGTTCTTTTTGGTGACGGAGCGGGAGCAGCTGTTGTGAGTGGCGAAAAGGGAGACGACGGAATCGAGCTTGTTGATTCCATTGTTGAGGCTGACGGCCAGCACGGCGACCTTCTGGTCATGCCTGCAGGCGGCTCCAAAATCCCCTATCGTCTTGGCGACGTCATCAGTGAAGAGCATTTTCTGCACATGACGGGTCGCGAAGTTTTCAAGGTAGCAGTTCGCAGCATGGTTGATGTTTGCAAGCGGATTCTGGCCCAGAATGACCTGACCGTGGACGACATTGACTGGCTGGTTCCGCACCAGGCCAACAGCCGCATTATTGAAGCTGTCGGCAAAAAACTTCAGGTTCCCACAGAAAAAGTTTTTGTCAACGTGGACCGCTTCGGCAACACCTCTGCCGCAAGCATAGCCATAGCGCTTGGTGAAGGCGTCGAGTCTGGGGATTTCAAACCCGGCCAGACCGTCCTTCTGACCACTTTTGGTGGTGGCTTCACATGGGCCGCTTACCTGCTGCGCTTTTAGTCCAATCTCGCGTCGTTTTAGACCGTCTAAAAACATGCGTGCGCAACGTCTTCGCTAAGCGACTGACTTTGCACGTGATTGGAACTTGCGACGAAAGTTGAAGTCCCGTAAGAATTCGGCTACAAAATTCAGGTTCAATTCCCTGTCTGAAACATAAGGAAGAATGACATTATGAGCGATCTCGTAAAAACAGCCCTGGTCACTGGTGGCTCACGCGGCATTGGCAAAGCGTGCGCACTGCGCCTTGCGCAGGACGGTTTCCAGGTCTATCTGACCTATGTCAGCCGCCCAGAAGAAGCTGAGGCTGTGGTAAAAGAAATCGAAGAAAACGGCGGTAGCGCCAGCTGCTTCCGTCTCGATAGCTCTGACCGCGACGCCGTGGCTGCATTCTTCAAAGAACATGTGAAAGGCAAGGTTGAGCTTGCAGCACTGGTGAATAACGCTGGCCTCACCCGCGACGGTCTGCTCATCCGCATGAAGGACGAGGACTGGGACCGCGTGCTTGAGGTCAACCTGACTGGCGCCTTTACCTGCCTGCGCGAGGCTGCCAAAATTATGGTTCGCCAGCGCTCAGGACGTATCGTGAACATGGCCTCCGTGGTGGGTCAGTCCGGCAATGCCGGACAGGCAAACTACGTTGCGTCAAAGTCTGGTCTTATTGGTGTGACCAAAACCGCAGCTCTTGAGCTTGCAAGCCGTGGCATTACAGTAAACGCTGTTGCCCCTGGTTTCATCACCACCGACATGACCAAAGACCTTCCGGAAAAAGTTCTGGAAGCCTTTACGTCCCAAATTCCCCTAAAGCGACCCGGCCTCCCCGAAGACATCGCTGGAGCGGTTTCGTTCCTCGTGTCCAAGGATGCCGCGTACGTTACGGGGCAGGTGCTGTCTGTGACTGGCGGCATGTACATGTAGTTTGGCGCAGACAGGCAAAACCTGCTACGCTTACCATCACGAAAACACTGCTCCCCGAGAGCAAAAAAAAGACACTGGAGGGCACATTATGTCCGTTGAAGCAAAAGTAAAAGAGATCATTGTCGAGCAGCTCGGCGTTTCCGAAGACGAAGTGAAGAACGAAGCATCCTTTGTTGAAGATCTCGGCGCTGACTCCCTGGACCTCACCGAACTCATCATGGCTATGGAAGAAGAGTTCGGCTGCGAGATCGACGATGACGAAGCCCAGAAGCTCATCAAGGTGCAGGACGCCATCGACTACGTTGCTAAAAATAAGTAGGTTTTTTCCTACTTTTCCCATATTGTCCCGAAGCGTCTTGAGCCACTAACGGCCCAGGGCGCTTTGGCATTTCAAAACCCCAGACGCGCAAGCGTGTCCCCGACCAGAAAAGGCGAGGAGCAATGAACAGAAAAAGGGTTGTAGTTACAGGCCTCTCGGCCATCACACCTCTCGGCAAGGACCTTGATTCCAGCTGGGACAATCTCGTTAAGGGTGTTTCCGGTATCGCTACCGTCACCCAGTTCGACGCCTCCGAGTTTGCCACCCAGATTGGCGGCGAGGTCAAGGATTTTGATCCCAAAGCGTTCATCCCACCCAAGCAGGTACGACGCATGGAGCGTTTTACCCAGTTTGCCGTGGCGGCAACCAAGATGCTGATGGACGATGCAGACTACAGTATTCCTGAAGAGGAAGCACACCGTGTCGGCATCAACATCGGCGTTGGCCTCGGCGGTCTTCACACCATCGAGACAACACACGAAAAACTGATGAAGGGCGGACCCCGCAAGGTGTCTCCGTTCTTTATCCCGATTGTCATCTCGAACATGGCTCCGGGCATGGCCGCCATTAACATTGGCGCCAAAGGTCCGAACCTGACCACCACTTCCGCGTGTGCCTCTGGCACTCACGCCATTGGCTATGCATTCTCCGAGATCCTTCTTGGCCGTGCAGACGTCATGGTTTGCGGTGGTTCCGAATCGACAATCACCCCACTGGGCTTTGGTGGCTTCTGCTCCATGCACGCCCTGAGCACCAGAAATGATGAGCCAGAAAAGGCATCCCGTCCCTTTGACAAGGACCGCGACGGCTTCATCATGGGTGAAGGCTGCGGCCTGCTGCTCATCGAAGAATATGAGCACGCAAAGGCACGTGGCGCAAAAATCTACGCAGAAATCGTTGGCTTCGGCGCTTCTGACGATGCACATCACATGACCTCTCCCATCGATGATGGTTCTGGCATGTCGCTGTCCATGCAGAATGCGCTGGATGATGCTGGTGTCACCCCTGACGTTGTTGATCACATCAACGCTCACGGTACCTCCACGTATCTGAACGACCTCTGCGAATCCCGCGCAATCAAGAATGTCTTTGGGGAGCGAGCCAAGGATATTTCTATTTGCAGCACCAAATCCATGACCGGTCACCTGCTTGGCGCCGCTGGCGGCGTTGAAGGTGTGTTCTCCGTGATGGCCCTGCACAAGGGCGTGGTTCCTGGAACCATCAATCTGGATAACCCCGGCGAAGAGTGCGACCTTGATTACACCGCAAACGGCTCTGTTGAGCGCCAGTGCGAGTACGCAATGTCCAACTCCTTTGGCTTTGGCGGTACCAACGGTACCCTGCTGTTTAAGCGCTTCGTCGACTAGTTCTCTCGGGCATCCGGTCCCAAAGCCGGATGCCTGATTTTTCTCTCTCCAATCACCGCACAAAAGGGGTCGACCATGGAAGAACTTTTCCTTCAGGATCGAGAGATTGCCAAAGCAATTGATCTCGAAATCGATCGGCAGATCAGCAAGCTTGAGCTTATTGCATCCGAAAACTTTACTTCTCCTGCTGTCCGTCAGGCTATGGGCAGCGTGCTGACGCACAAGTACGCCGAGGGCTACCCCGGAAAGCGCTACTACGGTGGCTGCGAATACGTCGACATGTGCGAAGACCTCGCACGTGACCGAGCAAAAGACCTTTTTGGAGCTGAATACGTTAACGTCCAGCCCCATTCTGGTTCTCAGGCCAACATGGCTGTGTACTTTGGTTTCCTGAAACCCGGCGACACCATCATGGGCATGGACCTGTCTCACGGCGGTCACCTGACCCACGGAAGCCCGGTCAGCTTCTCTGGCAAACTTTTCAACGTCGTGTCCTACGGTGTCAGCAAAGACACCGGCACCATTGATTACGACGAAGTTGCAGAAATTGCCCGCAAGAATCAGCCCAAGCTGATCATTGCCGGTGCCAGCGCCTACCCCCGCATCATCGACTTTGCCCGCTTCCGCGCCATTGCCGATGAAGTTGGCGCCAAGCTCATGGTCGACATGGCACACATCGCCGGTCCCATTGCTGCTGGCCTGCATCCCTCCCCGATTGGGTATGCTCACGTCACCACCACAACCACGCACAAAACCCTGCGCGGCCCCCGTGGCGGCATGATTCTGTCCAGCGAAGAGTTCGGCAAAACCCTGAACTCCCAGATTTTCCCCGGCATTCAGGGCGGCCCGCTGATGCACGTCATTGCATCCAAGGCCGTTGCCTTTGGCGAAGCCCTGAAGCCCGGCTTCAAAAAGTACCAGAAGCAGACCCTTGCAAACTGCAAGACTCTGGCGCAGACACTGACCGACGCAGGCTACTCCCTCGTGTCCGGCGGCACGGATAATCACCTCGTGCTCCTTGACCTGACGGATAAAGATATTACTGGTAAAGATGCAGAGCTTGCTCTCGACACGGCAGGCATCACCTGCAACAAAAACACCGTACCTTTCGATACCCGCTCTCCCTTTGTGACTTCGGGCATTCGTCTTGGTACTCCGGCCCTGACCACCCGTGGCATGACCGAAGCAGATATGCAGAAAGTAGGCGGCTGGATTGTTGATACCCTCAAGAATATTGACAATGAGACCCGCCTCGGCGAAATTCGACGTGACGTAGAAGCATTCGCCCGTCAGTTCCCTCTGTACGCCTGGTAAACAACACGATCACAAACCGGGCGGGAGGAGAACAGTGCCTCCCGCCCGTTTTTTTTGCCTTCGGGCACTGCGGGCGCTAGCCTCATTTGAAATTCGACTCCGCGGCCTGCCAGCCGCAAAGGGATACGCTTATGGAAAACAGACTCCCCTGGCCCGATTACTTCATGGGCATAACCTACATGGTTGCTGAACGTTCCACCTGCACCCGGCGCAAAGTCGGGGCTATTGCGGTGCGGGACAAGCGTATCCTTGCCACTGGGTACAACGGTGCCCCTGCCAACCTCTCCCACTGCCTCGAAGTGGGCTGCCTGCGCGAACAGCTCAATGTGCCATCTGGCCAGCGACACGAAATCTGCCGCGGCCTCCACGCCGAGCAGAATGTCATCATTCAGGCTGCCGTGCACGGCATCAGCATTGCCGAAGCCGACATCTACTGCACGACCCAGCCCTGCCTCATCTGCGCAAAGATGCTCATCAACTGTGGGATCAAAAATATTTATTTCGCTGAGGGCTACCCCGACGAACTCTCTGAAAACATGTGCAAAGAAGCGGGGGTACGTCTTGTCCGACTCGAATACACGCCTCGTTAATGCCACGGAGCTGATGCTCCACGCTGTGGAACTGGCTAAAAAAGGCCGTCGCCACACAGCTCCCAATCCCAGCGTTGGCGCCCTGCTTGTGCAGGATGGCGCCATCGTTGCCGAAGGATGGCACAAAGCCTATGGCGGCCCACATGCAGAGATCGAATGCCTGCGTGATGCAGAAGCACAAGGCGTCAATCCAGCGGACTGCACCATGTTCGTCACACTTGAGCCGTGTAACCACACGGGCAAAACTCCGCCCTGCTCCAAAGCAGTGCTCAAGGCTGGCGTCAAGGAACTGTACATCGGCGCTCTGGACCCAAACCCGGTTGCCCAGGGCGGCGCTGAATTCCTGCGCGAAAACGGCGTCACAGTGCACACAGGCATTGCAAAAAAAGCCTGTGAATCCCTGATTGCGGATTTCCGCATCTGGAACAAGACCAGCAGCCCCTATGTCATCCTGAAACTCGCCAGCACCATTGATGGCAAAATTGCCACCCGCACAGGACATTCCCAGTGGATTAGCTGCGAAGAGTCCCGCAAGGCCGTGCACAGGCTCCGCGCAGGCGTTGATGCCGTGCTCATTGGTGCAGGAACGCTCCGGGCAGACAATCCAAGCCTGGACGCCCGTCTCGAAGGCCTTCCTGAGGACTTTGAACAGCCCCTGGCTGTTGTCGTCACCCGCCGCCTGCCCAACTCCGAATCCGACATTCAGCTTTTGCGCCGCCGCGCGTCCTCCACTATTTTTTGGACAACGGTTGCTGCCGCTTCCAGCTCGCAGGCAAAAGCACTGCGCGAACTCGGATGCCGAGTCTGGGGTTTTTCCCCGCAGGGCAAGGGAATTGACCTTGCAGCTGGTTTAGAACAATTGCGTGAAGAATGCGGAGCTTACCGGGTTTTATGCGAGGGAGGGGGCGTTTTGGCCTTGAATTTCCTCGAATCTGGTCTTATTGACGAATTCCGGCTTTTTGTTGCACCCAAGATTTTGGGCGACACAGAAGCCCGCGATCTTTTTTCCGGTCGCTCTCCGCTGACTATGGATGAAGCCATCCAGCTCAGGACTTCCGAGTCCCGGCCAAGCGGCGACGACACACTCATAATTTACCGACGGGAGGCTGGCTAAAATGTTCACCGGACTCGTGCAGACCACGGGAACCGTACGCGCGCTCAATCCGCGAGGAAACGAGACGCGTCTTAACATTGGCATTCCCGCTGGAAGCTTCCAGAACATCGAGCTTGGCGAAAGTATCGCCATCAACGGTGTCTGCCTTTCCGTAGAAACGTTTGGTGACGCCTGGTTTACCGCCTACGCCTCTGGCGAAACACTCTCCCGGACCAATATTGGTGCCCTGCGCACCGGGTCCATTGTCAATCTGGAGCGTGCGCTTGCCCTTGGTGACAGGCTTGGTGGACACATCGTCAGCGGACACATCGACTGCCTTGCTCACGTCGAGTCTATCGCTCCCGCTGGACAGTCCCGCATATATCGACTCAAATTCCCCACAGCGCAGGGGCAGTACGTCATAGAAAAAGGTTCTGTTGGTCTTGATGGCATTAGTCTGACCGTCAATGACTGCGGACCCGACTGGCTAGAAGTGAATATCATTCCAGAAACGCAGCGAACCACGACCATCAGCCAGTGGGCACCTGGGTATGGTGTCAACATGGAAACCGACTTGATTGGAAAATACGTGCGTCGTATGGTCGCGCCCTGGAATGGAGAAACCCCATCTTCCACAACGGAAGACGCTGGTATTACCGAAGCATTCCTTCGCCTGAACGGATTTTAGATCTGCTCACACCGCCTGTGCGCCTGCACGCAGAGGCGGGCACAGCGGACAATCCAGCGATATATTTGAAAGAGGTAGAAAGTCATGAGCAATAGCCCCATTTGTACGGCTGAAGAAGCCATCGAAGAAATTCAACAGGGCAAAATGATTATTCTCGTTGATGACGAGGACCGTGAAAACGAAGGCGATCTGACTATCGCCGCAGAATTTGCAACCCCCGAAGTCATCAACTTCATGGCAAAATACGGCCGTGGTCTCATTTGTCTGCCAATGGCAGAGCAGATGGTTGACCGCCTCCAGCTGCCCATGATGACCAACAAAAACGAATCCGGTTTTGGCACCCCCTTCACCGTGTCCATCGAGGCACGCGAAGGCGTCAGCACTGGCATTTCCGCTTTTGACCGCTCCACCACCATCCTGACCGCCATCAAGGACGACGTGACCCCTCACGACATCGTGACTCCCGGCCACATCTTCCCCCTGCGCGCCAATCCCGGTGGAGTTCTGGCCCGCGCTGGCCAGACCGAAGGAAGCGTCGACCTCGCCAAGCTCGCAGGCCTCAAGCCCGCAGCTGTCATCTGCGAAGTCATGCGTGACGACGGCAACATGGCCCGCATGCCAGACCTCATTGAATTTGCCAAAGAGCACAACCTGAAAATCGCCACCATCCGCGACCTCATCGAGTACCGCATGAAGTTCGGCAAGCTCGCTGTGGACCGCGTTGCAGAGGCTGACCTGCCCACCTGCTTTGGCGGCATGTTCAGAGCTGTTGCTTTCTACTCCGACATTGATAAAAAAGAGCACCTCGCGCTTGTGAAGGGCGACATCCAGCCCGGAGATGAAGTGCTGGTCCGTGTGCACTCCGAGTGCCTGACCGGTGATACCCTTGGCTCTCTTCGCTGCGATTGTGGTGGCCAGCTTCAGGCGGCCATGAAGATGATCGAAGACGAAGGCAAGGGCGTCCTTCTTTACATGCGTCAGGAAGGCCGCGGAATCGGCCTGTGCAACAAAATCAAGGCATACGCACTTCAGGACAAGGGCCTCGACACTGTCGAAGCCAACCAGAAGCTTGGCTTTAAGGCCGACCTGCGCGACTATGGTGTCGGCGCACAGATTCTGGTGAGCCTTGGTGTGACCAAGATGCGGCTCATGACCAACAACCCCAAAAAGATCATCGGCCTCGAAGGCTATGGTCTGGAAGTTGTGGACCGTGTGCCCATCGAAATGAAGTCCTGCGAATGGAACTTCCACTACCTTGAGACCAAGAAAGAAAAAATGGGGCATATGCTCCATCTGGACGACGAGGAATAACGGCCTGACAGTCCGCCCAATATCCCAGAAAGGAGACCTACCATGTACCATGTGAAAACCATTGAGGGACAGCTTGAGGCAAAAGGCCTGAAGTTTGCTATCGTTGCCAGCCGTTTCAATGACTTTATTGTTGACCGGCTCGTTGGCGGCGCTGTTGATTATCTGTCCCGTAACGGTGCAGAAAAGGACGACCTCGTCATCGTCAAAATTCCCGGAGCATACGAAATGCCTCTGGTCGCCCGCAAGCTTGCCCGTTCCGGCAAGTACGACGGCGTCATTTGCGTGGGTGCCGTGATTCGCGGTGCTACCCCGCACTTTGATTATGTGTGTGCTGAATGCGCCAAGGGCATTGCTCAGGCATCTCTGGATACTGACGTTCCCGTTGGTTTCGGCATACTGACAACTGACACACTCGAACAGGCCATTGAACGTGCTGGTTCCAAGGGTGGCAACAAGGGCGTTGAAGCCGCTAGTGCTACTCTGGAAATGGTCCGTGTCATGGAGCAGATCTAGTCAATGACTGAACAGAAAAAAGGAAGCCGCCGGGGCGGACGCCGCCGTGCATTTGAAGTTCTCTATTCCCTGAACTTCAATGAAGTTGACAGCAAACGGGACCTCGAAAAGATGTTCCGCCTTGCTCCGGCCCCCTCCGAAGAAGCCGCAGAGCGTAACGCTTCGGAGCGAAAGGAGTTTGCTTGGGAACTCGTCTCTGGTGTCTGGGAACATAACGCCGACATCGACAAGAAAATTGACGAGTACTCCCAGCACTGGAAGCTATCGCGAATTGCACGCATCGAGCTGACTATCCTGCGCCTTGCCCTTTTCGAAATGCTGTACGTGAATGACGTCCCCTTAAAGGTCGCCATCAACGAAGCAATCGAACTCGCAAAGCGTTTTGGAGACGACAATTCCAAAAACTTTGTTAACGGCATTCTGGATGCTGTTGCCAAAGCAATTGAAAATGGTCAGCTTAGGGTTCGTTAAAGACGCAAGGCAACTTCCGCTCATAACGCCGCGTGTCTGTCTCAGGCGCGCGGCGATTACGCATGGGCAGGGTTCTTCTACTCTCAGTACGTGGACACACCGCAGAAAGCGGCAAAGCGAACTGAGATGGGATGTCCCTGCCTCACTCATTGCCTCTGGCAACTGGGCGGAACCTCTGGCCGAAACAGTGTTTCGGCTCAACTGGACGTCGTGGATTTTGTGCACGGAAAGCATCAAAGAGACATGCAGTGCTTCCGTAACGGAATCCCTCTCCGCATGGGGGCGGGGCTTTTGGCCCAGCTACACCGCAGACGCCGTGGTCTACATCGAAGTAGGCGACAGCATGCGCGAAGACGTCTACGCCTGCGTCCGGGAATGGCAAAAAGCCTATTCCCATGTGACGTTTCAAAGCGCATTTGATATTGACCTGCAGGTGAAGCAGGAACGTGAGCGCTGGCAAAACGCATCAACAAAAGAACGCGCCGCGATACTGTGGAACCGCATTCGCGAAAGATTCTAAAAGGAAATTCAATGTCTGAGTATACTCCCGACAGCATAGAGAAAAAATGGCAGGAGATCTGGGAAGAGAACAAATATTTCAAGGCCGAAGTCGACCACAGCCGTGAAAAGTACTACTGCCTCGAAATGCTCCCCTACCCCTCCGGCCGCCTGCATATGGGCCACGTCCGGAACTACTCCATTGGTGACGTTCTGGCCCGCTACGAGCGTATGCAGGGCAAAAACGTTCTCCATCCAATGGGCTGGGATGCCTTTGGACTGCCGGCAGAAAATGCTGCACTGAAAAACAACACCCAGCCTGCAAAGTGGACCTACGAGAACATCGCCACCATGCGCGCACAGCTCAAGCGGCTGGGCTACTCCTACGACTGGGATGCCGAGCTGGCGACCTGCCATCCCAAGTATTACAAGTGGGAACAGGAATTTTTCATCAAGCTCTACAACAAGGGCCTGATTTATCGCAAAAAGGCACCCGTCAACTGGTGCCCGAAGTGCAACACCGTGCTGGCAAACGAACAGGTTGAAGACGGCCTGTGCTGGCGCTGTGATTCCAAGGTTGAGCAGAAAGAGCTGTCCCAGTGGTTCCTGCGCATTACAGAATACGCAGACGAACTGCTTGAGTTCCTCGACAAGCTCCCGGGCTGGCCTGAGCGCGTGCGCACCATGCAGCGCAACTGGATTGGCCGCAGCTACGGTTCCGAGCTGGACTTTGAACTCGAAGGTCTGGACGAAAAGCTCACTGTCTTTACCACCCGTCCCGACACCCTGTACGGCTGCTCTTTCATGAGCATCGCTGCGGAACACCCGATGGTTGAAAAACTCATCGAAGGCAAGGAACAGGCTGAAGCTGTCCGCGCTTTTGTGAAAGAGACCACCGAAATGGACCAGTTCGACCGCAGCTCTGACAGCCTCGAAAAGAAGGGTGCCTTTACTGGCGCATACTGCATCAACCCTGTGAACGGCGACCGTCTGCCCATCTTTGTGGCAAACTTCGTTCTCATGGGCTACGGCACTGGTGCTGTCATGGCTGTTCCGGCTCATGACCAGCGCGACTTTGAGTTCGCCCAAAAGTATGACCTGCCCCTCAAGGTTGTCATCCAGCCCAAGGACGAGGCTCTTGATCCGGCAAACATGACCGAAGCCTACACTGCTCCGGGCGTGCTGGTGAACTCCGCCCAGTTTGACGGCATGGAAAACAAACCTGCACAGGAAGCCATTACCGACTATCTCGCCGAGACGGGTCGCGGCCGCAAGACCGTGAACTACCGCCTGCGCGACTGGAACATTTCCCGCCAGCGTTTCTGGGGTGCTCCCATCCCGATGATTCACTGCGACAAGTGCGGCATTGTTCCGGTTCCGACCGAGAATCTGCCCGTGCAGCTTCCTGACGATGCACAGGTTCTGCCTGACGGCCGCAGCCCGCTGCCGCACACCCCGGAATTCTACGAAGTGACCTGCCCGGTCTGTGGTGGCAAAGCCCATCGCGAAACCGACACCATGGACACCTTCATGGAATCCTCCTGGTACTTCCTGCGCTACACCTGCGCCAAGGACGACACACAGGCTCTTGATCCCGAAGCCGTAAAATACTGGCTGCCCGTCGACCAGTACATCGGTGGCATTGAGCACGCTATCCTGCATCTGCTCTACGCCCGTTTCTTCATCAAGGCCCTGCGCGATGAAAATATTATTGAACTCGACGAACCATTTGAAAACCTGCTCACTCAGGGTATGGTGCTCATGGATGGTTCCAAGATGTCTAAATCCAAGGGCAACGTTGTTGACCCTGACGAGATGATCGGCAAATACGGTGCAGACACAGTCCGCCTGTTCTGCCTCTTTGCTGCTCCGCCGGAAAAAGACCTTGAGTGGAACGACAAGGGCATTGAAGGCTCCGCCCGTTTCATCAAGCGTATCTGGCGTGTCGTGAACGATCTCGGTGGAAAGCTTGACGCTGTTGAGCCTTGCGCATCTGTTGAGGGCATGAGCCTCTCCTCCGCTGCCAAGGACATGCGCCGCAAAGAGCACGAAACCGTCAAGAAGGTCACCGAAGACATTCGCCGTGCCTTCCAGTTCAACACCGCCATTGCAGCCGTGATGGAGCTGGTGAACGACATCTACCATCAGAAAGACGAGCTGATGAAAACCGAAGACGGCCGCTATGTGCTGGCCTCTACCCTGAGCACGGCCCTGACCGTTCTGTCTCCGGTTGCACCGCACGTCTGCGAAGAACTCTGGCAGCAGCTTGGTCACGCCGACCATCTGGCAGCCCGGTTCTGGCCCAAGTATGACGAAAAAGCCCTGGTCCGCGACGAAATAACCGTCGTTGTTCAGGTCAATGGCAAGCTCCGCGGCCGTCTGAACGTCGCTGCAAACGCTGCACGCGAAGACATCGAAAAGGCCGCTTTGGCCGAGTCCAACGTCGCCGCTCACATCGAGGGCAAAACTGTCCGCAAGGTCATCGTTGTACCCGGAAAACTGGTCAACATCGTGGTAGGCTAAATGCGACATCTGCTGACGACTCTTTTGGCAACTCTGCTGGCTCTGGTTCTGACAGGATGTGGATACCATTTTTCTGGTCAGGCAAGTGGCGACGACATCGTCCTTGACTCTGCACACAGAAAACTCTGCATCCGTAGTGTGGAAAACCCCACCCTGAAACCGTGGCTGGAAAGCCTTGTGCGTTCCCGCGTGCGTGATGAATTCACCAAAAGGCAGATCATTGAATGGGCTTCTGTCAAAGACGCCACCGCCGACATGTACATTGACGTGACCTCGTTTACGTCAAACTCTTCACTGAAAGACTCCGATGATGTCACAGTGAAATCTTCGGCAGACATCAACCTGACTGCAAAAATCGTTAGCAGAGAAACTGGCGAGACGCTCTGGAGCTCCGGCAATGTTTCTGCAAGCCAGACCTTTACCACTGCCCGCGACGCTGCTGAGCGCCGGGTGGTCGACCTGGCCCTGCGGCGACTTGCTGACCGCCTCTTTGAAGCGTACTAGTCACCACAACCACGCAACCACACTGCGCCGGTCCGCACTCTGGCGGGTCGGCGCAGTTTTTTAGCTCACCACAACGGGGGAGCCGCATGTCCCGTCCCGGATTTTCTTTTCTTCTCTGCCCAGATGCAGAACTTCTCCGCCTGCGAATCGAGGACCTTGTTCAGGAACACGGTGCAGACACAACATGGGTGCGCCGCGTCTACTGGGCTGATGAAGGCGACCTTCCCGGTGCCTTTTGGCAGGACATGAGCATTCCTGACCTCATGGGGACCTCCCGCCTTGTCGTCATCCGCCGCGCCAACGCCTTTCTCGTGGACAGCTGGAACAAGCTAAGCTCCACGCTTGCCAGTTTCAACAGCCAGATATGGCCAATTTTTTGCCTTGAGGGCGGGCTGGATAAAAAAGGAAATCCCAAGACACCCAAAACGCTCACCAAGCAAAAATACTGGGCTGTGGCAGAAAAAAAAGGCTGGGTCTGGAGTTCACCGGGACTCACCAGAAACACCCTCCCCAATTTTATTGCTGACTATGCCCGCCGCAACGGAAAAGACATTCCGATTCCGGTTCGCCAGTCCCTGACCCAGCTTTTGCCGCTGGATGCAGTGGGAGCACGAAACGAACTGGACAAGCTCGCACTCGCGGCAGGCGACAGCGAACGCATCACGGACGAACACCTTGGCATTATCTCTTCCGAGGCCGACGTGGATGTTTTTTCGTTCATCTCCATGCTCTTCTCTGGCCGCTCGCCAGAAAAAGTCTGGAAGCGCGTTTTTGACAACCGCCTTGTCAGTTCTTCCGACAATATTTTATTTTCCTTTCTTGCCCTGCTCCAGCGAGAGGCCCGCATCCTGTGGGAAATGTCGATGGGTGAACCCCCGTCCACATGGGTTCCTCGCAACATGGTCGGCAAAAAACAGACACTCGCCCGACAGCTCGGCCCATCCCGGCTCGCCAGTGTCTGGGATCTCGCCTTTGAAGCAGAACTGGGCATCAAGTCTGGCCAGCGAAGTCCAGAGCAGGCATTCGAGGCCCTTATTGGGGGACTCTATGCTGTTTTTCGGGATGCAAACCCTTCCAGAATGCGATAACCCCTCTTCATAACGGGAAGAAGCAGCAAGAAATTCTGCGCAAATCTCTTTAATTTCAGGTGGCCCTCTTGCCCGCCCCGTTCCGAAGACCTATTATGACTAATACTCGGCATTATATGGGGCACAGAAAACGGCTTCGCGAACGCCTTGCCCATGACCCCCGGCAGCTTGCGGATTATGAAATCCTTGAGATGCTGCTGGGCTATGTGCTTGTTCGGCAGGATACCAAACCACTGGCAAAAGCCCTGCTTGACGAATTCGGTTCTCTTCCCGGAGTTTTTGCCGCGCATCCTTCCGATCTTCGACGCATCAAAGGCTTTGGACCAAAGCTGGAAAGCTTCTGGAGTCTCTGGAAGGAAACATGGGCCAGAATGAGCGAACTTCCGCTCAGGTCCCGCCCACAGCTCAACACCCCGGACGCGGTTGCCTCAATGGCAATTGCCCGCCTTGGCACCTGCACCCGCGAAGAATGCTGGGTTGCACTCCTGGACAAGGCAAACGGCCTGCTCTCATGGGACAGGCTCACGCAGGGCACTGTTGACCAGACCCCTATTTATGTCCGGGAAGTCCTTTCACGCGCGCTGGAACATGGAGCAAGCTCCATCATCCTTGTTCACAACCATCCAAGCGGAGATACTCACCCGTCCCGTCAGGATGAAGAAGTGACAGCACGCGTCTGCCGGTCCGCGCGAGACATGGGAATGCGAGTCCTTGACCATCTGGTGGTCAGCGGCAACTCCTTTTTTAGTTTTCAGTCGCACGGACTACTCTAAGCCGCCCAGCCTGGGCGTTTGCACAGGAGGAGGGTCATGAGACAGCGTACAGGCACACGACACAGCCACGCAGCCCCCGTGTCCCCGGCAGAAGACATTCGGCACAGGCCGAGAGATTTTTTCATGACTAATGAACAGCTTTTCGTGGCGACACACAGAGCAGCGACTGTGCACGGGCCGCGTCCAGAACAACGATACTCAAGCATTCCAGAGGGAGCGCACATGACGGACGATATACTCGAATCAATTCTCGTTCTCGCCGAAGAGGACGACGCATCCGCCGGGGCCATTGGAACTGCCCCTGACGACGATGACAAAAGAAGCACCATCCAGTACCCGGATGTCCTGCCTGTTTTGCCTGTGCGGGATATCGTCGTTTTTAATTACATGATCCTGCCACTTTTCGTGGGTCGAGAGAAATCCATCTCCGCTGTCCAGTCCGCACTGGAAAAACAGCGTTTCCTGTTCATGCTGACCCAGCGTGACGAAAAAGTGGAAGATCCCAAGCCAGACGAGCTGTACGAATACGGCACAGTCTGCTCCATCATGCGTACGCTCAAGATGCCTGATGGTCGCCTCAAAATTTTGGTTCAGGGCATGAGCCGCGGCCGGGTCAAAAGCTTTGTGGAAACAGAGCCGCACCTGCGCGCCGAAGTGGAAATTCTTCCTGAGCCAAAGCTCGAAGAAACCAACTCCACCATTGAAGCCATGATTCGGGCCGCCAAGGACCAGACCGAGCGCATTATGAACCTGCGCGGTGTGTCCTCCCCAGACATCATGGGTGTCCTGAACAGCGTCAGCAATCCGGGCCGTCTCTCTGATCTGGTTGCATCCAACCTGCGCCTGCGCGTACCGGATGCCCAGGCCATTCTGGAGACCCTCGACCCGGTTGACCGTCTGGACCTCACCAATGCCCAGCTTGCCAAAGAAGTGGAAGTTGCCTCTATGCAGGCTCGCATCCAGTCTCAGGCCAAAGAAGGCATGGACAAGGCTCAGAAAGATTTTTACCTGCGTGAACAGCTCAAGGCGATCCGCCACGAGCTTGGTGACATGGCCGACGAAAGCGAAGAGCTGGACGAAATCCGCGAAGCGCTGAACAAGGTCAATCCGCCAGAAGCCGTGCGCAAAGAAGCTGACAAGCAGCTCAAGCGCCTGACCAGCATGCACCCGGACTCTTCCGAAGCAACCGTCATCCGGACCTATCTGGACTGGATCACTGACCTGCCGTGGCAGGAGCTTTCCGAAGACCGTCTGGACATCAAGGAAGCCCAGAAAATTCTGGATACGGACCACTACAACCTGCAAAAGGTCAAGGAACGTATTCTGGAATACCTGTCCGTGCGCAAGCTGAACCCTGAAATGAAAGGACCGATTCTCTGCTTTGTTGGCCCTCCCGGAGTTGGCAAGACCTCTCTTGGTCGTTCCATTGCCCGCGCCCTTGGCCGCAAGTTTCTGCGCATTTCCCTTGGTGGCATGCGCGATGAAGCAGAAATCCGAGGCCATCGCCGCACTTACATTGGCGCCATGCCCGGCCGCATCATTCAGGGACTCAAGCAGGTTGGTACCCGCAACCCTGTGTTCATGATGGACGAAATCGACAAGCTCGGCGCAGATTTCCGGGGCGACCCGTCCTCTGCCCTGCTCGAGGTTCTTGATCCAGAGCAGAACAGCAGCTTCTCGGATCACTACATGAACGTGCCTTTTGACCTGTCTGGCATCATGTTCATCTGCACGGCAAACTCGCTGGATTCGGTTCCGGCTCCCCTGCTTGACCGCATGGAAGTCATCCGCATCCCCGGATACACCGAGCAGGAAAAGGTCAAAATTGCCCACCGCTATCTCCTGCCCCGTCAGATCAAGGATAACGGTCTGGAAGCACAGGAAGTTCAGCTTTCCGACACGGTACTGCGTGACATTATCCGCGGCTACACGCGTGAAGCTGGCCTGCGTAACGTTGAACGCGAAATCGGAAGCGTTTGCCGCAAGCTGGCCCGCAAAAAGGCCGAAGGCAAATCAGGTCCCTTCCGCGTCACCCCTGCTGGTCTGGAAAAATATCTTGGCCCGGCAATCTTCCTTGACGAGGAAATGGAAAAGAATCTGCCCGCAGGCGTTGCCATTGGTCTTGCATGGACCCCGGTTGGCGGCGAAGTTCTTCACATTGAGGTCACAACCATGAAGGGCAAGGGAAAACTTGTCCTGACAGGCAAGCTTGGTGACGTGATGAAAGAATCTGCACAGGCCGCTCTTTCTCTGGCCCGCAGCCATGCTGATGTCTTTGGCATCGATCCGGAATTCACGGAAAAGCATGACATCCACATCCACGTTCCGGCCGGAGCAACACCAAAAGACGGCCCGTCCGCTGGCGTAACGCTGGTCACCGCCCTGATTTCTGCCCTCACCGATATTCCGGTGCGCGCAGACGTGTGCATGACTGGTGAAATCTCCCTGCGTGGCCGAGTCCTGCCTGTTGGCGGCATCAAGGAAAAAATCCTTGCTGCGGTTGCCCACGGCATGACCCATGTCTTCATCCCCAAACAGAACCGCCGCGACCTTGCCGAAGTTCCCGCAGAGCTTCGCCGCAAGATCAAGGTCACCCCTGTTGAAATGGTTGACGAGATCTGGCCTCAGGTCTGCACCAAAAAAGCTGACTAGCCAGTTCCTCATAAAAAAACAGACGGCCCGCTTCCATCGCTGGAAGCGGGCCGTCTTTTTTCTGCTTTCAAAAAACGTTGCGCAGTCGTCAGGCTACTCTTCGAGCAGACCTTTTTTTGCGGCATGGTCGACCATTTCAACAACAGCCCGGTCGCCATCAAGAAACAGCTCAATCAACTCTTCCTTTGTCCGCTCGCTCAGGCAGGAATCAATGAAATCCTTGATGCCAAGAGCAACGCACATCTGCGCAAGTTCGGGAAGTTCTACACCTTCGGTGACATGCTCAAAAAGCGCACCGTCATAACACTCCAGCAGCTCTTCGTGCGAAAGAGCTTCCAGTTCTGCACGTTCATCCTGTGCCATCGTCCTATCCTCCAGAACGCAAAAAGTCGTTTGTCGTGCCCATGTACTCACTGGCCGGGCTTCTGTCCATAGACTGCCACTGGCCTTCCCCACCCACTGTGCTATGCTCAGAAGCATATCGCATGTTTTGACCTCAGCCCGCTGGCGCATGCCCCGGCTGTGCCGCACCTACAGGGGGACCTCATGTCTTCACTTTGCATACACGGTCACTTTTATCAGCCACCACGCGAAAATCCGTGGCTTGGAAGCCTCCCGCCAGAGGGAAGCGCGGCTCCGTTCCTCAACTGGAACCAGCGCATTGGCCGGGAGTGCTATTCCCCACTCGCCTGGGCATCCATCCTAGATGCACAGGGCAAAGTCATGACCCTGTGCAACTGCTACGAGCATATCAGTTTCAACTTTGGCCCCACGCTTCTCTCATGGATGCAAAGCAACATCCCCAAAACCTACCACAAAATTCTTCGTGCCGACGCGGCCTCGCGGGAACGCCTCGGCTTTGGCAACGCTCTTGCTCAAGTCTGCCACCATCTTATCATGCCGCTGGCAAGCGACGAAGACAAAAAGCTCGAAACAGCATGGGCCATCAAAGACTTCGAACACCGCTTCAAGCGCCATCCAGAAGGAATGTGGCTCCCGGAAACCGCCGTGGATACCGCAAGTCTTGAAGTCCTTGCAGAGCACGGCATTGCCTACACCATACTCGCCCCCCGGCAGGCAGCCGCAGTCTCCCCCCGCGACGCAGACGACTGGCACCCGGTCACCGAGGCGCAGCTCGACTGCACCCAGCCCTATCGGGTGGATCTGCCCTCTGGTCGAAACATCTCAGTCTTTTTCTATAACGGTCCCATCTCACAGGCCATTGCCTTCGAAGAACTTTTGCGCAACGGCGAAAATTTCTGGCAACGCCTGCGTGGTGCCAGCTCACAGGGCCTGCTGTCCATTGCCACGGATGGAGAAAGCTATGGTCACCACTTCACCTTTGGAGAAATGGCGCTGGCCTACGTGCTGGGACAGGCTGAAAAATCTCACGATATTCAGCTCACCAATTACGCAGCATACCTTGCAGCACATCCGCCTCTGAACCGGGTCCGCATCCACGAAAACAGCTCATGGAGCTGCGCACATGGCATTGAGCGCTGGCGCTCGGACTGTGGCTGCAACACAGGCGGGCACAGCTCATGGAACCAAAAATGGCGCACACCCCTGCGCCACGCTCTGGACAATCTGCGCACGGGCATTCGCCAGCACTTTGAACGCAGCGCCCCGCGCTACTTCCAGAATCCAGACAACGCCGTGCAGGACTTTGAACCCGTTGCGCTCTGCTCGGCAGATGCTGACGAATTTGCCTACCACCACCTCCGCACCGAGCTCAGCGAAACAGAACGCACCGAGGCATGGAGCCTTTTGTCCATGCAGCTCTGGTCCCTGTCCTCGCTCGCGAGCTGCTCATGGTTCTTTGACGACATTGACCGCATAGAACCGCTTAACGCCATGAGCTACGCCACCCGCGCCCTTGAGCTGGCCGAGTGCACCGGAGCAGATGCAAAAGCCCTCAAAGAGGCGTTCCTGCACGAACTGGAGCCTGCCATTCCAAACAGCGGCCGGGCCGCAACAGGCCGCCAGCTCTATGACCGTTTCATCACACCTCGCCGCATTAGCCCCATGCGGAGCCTGTGCCTCAGTCTGTACAGGCTCCATGTGCAAAACTGCCTGCCGTCCCCCGGCAACAGAACAGAACTCCACTGGCCGCTTCTGACAGCCGCAATCACTTGCACAGAGCACAGCGGCTCGCAGGCAAAAGGACGAGCAGAACTCACCCTGCTTTTTGGTGAACGGCACCAGCTCAACTGGCAATGGGACGCGCCGGGAGCACCAGACTTTGGACGCTGCTCACTCTGCTCAGAAACAGGCGAAATTCTGGAAAGCTGCACTCTGCAAGAGCTTTCTTGGGGCCAAAAACAGGCACTGGCACTGGAAGGAATAGAAATCAGCGCGGCTCAGCACTGGGCGCAGGAGACAACACAGGCGCGAAGGCTTTTGCCCCTGCTCCAGCCCATGACAGAGGGCCAGACACAGGAAAATCTCCGCTATCTCTGGGCGCAGATATGGGCAGCGCTGGGGTGGGAATACTGCCGACAGGAACAGATTCCTCAGGAAATTGGGAAAATCGTGGCCGGACTTGGGCCGGGAGAGGACGAAAAGCAGCGTTTCTCGCATCAGGTCGAGCGCGGAATGCTGGGACTTTTGGAATTGTCCCCGACGGATGCTGACGGTGCGCTGTGGCTTCTTTTGCGCGCGCGGGAGCTTTTCCCGGAAATAGACTGCTGGCGTCTCAGAAACCGGGTCTGGGATTTGGGCGTCCAGAAGCCCGAGCTGCGAGAGCTGGCTCTGGCACTGGGCTTTGCTCCAGACGCCCTAGGAAACTAGAAAGAATAGTGCGGCGGAGGCGGATCAGGAATGTTCCCGCCTTCGTCGTAATCTATTTCAAGGAGCTTGCGCGTCACTCGCTCAAGCTGCCGTTCCATACGGTCAATCTGTTTCTGCTGCGAAGCAATCACGTCGTTGAGATCATCAATCACCTTGAGATTCATCGCGGTATCGCTTTCCAGCCGAATAATCCGTTCTTCAAGAGTGCGTTCCATAACATCCTCCTTGAGTTCACGCTGAGGACGTTCACCCCATGTCCCTGACCAGTTCAAGGATGCGGGTGTATTCTTCCTCACGGACCGGCTGGACCGACAGCCGGGAGCCTTTTCGCAACAGCTCCATGCCCTCCAGTCCAGACACAGTTCGTAAATATTTCAGGGGGAGCGGAGCAGAAAAAATCTGCACCAGCCTGATGTCGACCATAAACCACAGCGGCTTTTCCGGTGTGCTTCGTGGGTCAAAGTGGCTATCTTCCGGGTCCCATGCGGTAAAGTCCGGATAGCTTTCCCGAACCACCTCGGCCTCGCCCACAATGCCGGGCGACTTCACACTGTGATAAAAAAGCACCCGGTCTCCAAGGCGCATCTCATCACGCATAAAGTTTCGGGCCTGATAGTTGCGCACCCCGTCCCACGGCGTGGTCTGATTCGGGGAAGCCGCCAGATCATCGATGGAAAAGGCACCGGGTTCTGTTTTCATCAGCCAGTACTTGCGAGCCATCTGCTCCTCCTTTGCCCCAGAAAATTCTAAAGATCGTTCTCCTGCTTCCACGCAGCCCAGGAATCCAGGGCACGCTGAGCATAGAGTTCCTTACGTTTTTTCTTGCCTGCACGCTGATTTAGCGCGGGCATCAGGCCAAACTGCACGTTAGACGGCTGGAAATTCTTTACTTCTGTACGCAGGTGAGAAAGCAGCGCCCCAAGGCAACTTTCGCGAGGCGGCAGGCCGATCTCTTTTCCGTTCAGCTTGGCAGCAAGGTGCGCACCGAGCCACAGCCCACAGGCCGAGGATTCAACATAGCCCTCAACGCCCGTAATCTGCCCGGCAAGATAGACACTGGGACGATTCTTAAGCTGGAGGGTCTCGCTCAGGCTGTGCGGTGCATTCACATAGGTATTGCGATGGATGCTGCCGAGGCGCTCAAATTCTGCATTTTCCAGTCCCGGAATCATGCGGAACACCCGTTTCTGCTCAGGGTATTTCAGCTTGGTCTGGAATCCAACCATGTTGAAGCTGGTTTTTTCTGCATTTTCGGCCCGAAGCTGCACAATAGCAAAAGCCTGCTCCCCGTCCTTGTGCGGATTGGGCAGGCCAACAGGCTTGAGCGGCCCAAAGGTCAGGGTCTTGATACCACGCTCGGCCATTGCCTCAATGGGCAGACACCCTTCAAAATGCACTTCTTTTTCAAAGTCGCGAGGCTGGACTTTCTCCGCCTCAAGCAAGGCATCATAAAACGCGTTGTATTCTTCCTCAGTCATGGGGCAGTTGAGGTAATCGCTGTCTTCCGGACGCCAGCGTGAACCCCAGAATGCCACGTCAAGATTGACGGAGTCTGCGGTCACAATCGGCGCAATGGCATCATAAAAATACAGGCGCTCATCACCCACGACCTCGGCAAGGCTCGCGGCCATACTGTCGCTTGCCAGCGGTCCGGCGGCCAAAACCACCGTCTCGTACTGCTCCAGCTCGGCATCATCCAGAGACGGAATCTCGCGCCGAATAACAGTAACCAGGGGATGCGACTCCACCTTGTCCGTCACGTAGGCAGAAAACTTTTTGCGATCCACGGCCAGCGCCTTGCCTGCGGGAACGCAGGTTGCGTCAGCAGCTTCCAGCACCAGACTTCCCATGTCGCGCATTTCGCGCTTCAGGATGCCAATGGCGGTGACGGGTTCGTCACTGCGGAACGAATTGGAACAAACCAGCTCGGCCAGTCCCTCTTCCACATGTGCCGGAGAATACTTTTCCGGTTTCATTTCATACAGCACAGTGGCAATGCCAGCCTGCGCCAGACGCCATACACATTCACAGCCTGCAAGGCCGCCGCCAATGACAGCTACTTTTGCCTGAGTCACTCTGACCTCGATTCTTGGAAAAAAGACATAGGTTCCCCACAACCGGGGACACTGAGTATACCACAGCCGGACCCTGTTTCATGTAAAAATACGCACTGAAACCGCAGTGGCAAGGTGCCGCGCATTGACAACACAGGACGGCCCGCTTCACAATGTTTGCGAGAACGCTATTTTTCATAATTCCACCCGAGAGGCAAATACCTTCATGCAGCTGCTCACCATTTCGGATCTCCAGACCCAGTTTTTTACCTCGCACGGCGTGGCCCATGCGGTTGATGGCGTTTCCCTGCACGTGGACAAAGGCGAACCACTGGCCATTGTTGGCGAATCTGGCTGCGGAAAAACCATGCTGGCCCTGTCCATCATGCGCCTTGTGCCCTCCCCTCCCGGAAAAATAGTCTCTGGTTCCATCAGGCTTGGGGACACCGAACTCCTCACCCTGCCCGAAAAAGACATGCAGCGCATCCGCGGCAATCGCATCGGCATGATCTTTCAGGAGCCAATGACCAGCCTCAATCCTGTTTTTAAGGTGGGCGAACAGATTGCCGAAGCTCTTCGCCTGCACCGCAAGCTCTCCCAAAAAGACGCCAAAGACATGGCCGTGGACATGCTCCACGCCGTTGGCATCCCCGAAGCCCGCCGCCGGGCCGCAGCCTACCCTCATGAACTGAGCGGCGGCATGCGTCAGCGCGTTGTCATTGCAATGGCACTCGCCTGTGACCCGGAGCTTGTGCTTGCGGACGAACCCACAACAGCCCTCGACGTCACCATTCAGGCCCAGATTCTGGAACTGATGATGGAACTCCAGCACAAACGACAGGCATCTGTCATCTACATCACTCACGACCTCGGCGTCGTGGCCCAGACCTGCACCCGTGTCGCTGTCATGTACGCTGGTCACATCGTCGAAGAATCCCCGGTGGAAGACATTTTCCACGAGCCACTCCATCCCTACACCAAAGGGCTTATGCGCTCAGTCCCCCGCATCGATCAGGACCAGACCCTGCGCCCCATTAGCGGACTGGTGCCCAACCTCTATGACCTGCCCACAGGCTGCCGGTTCCACCCCCGCTGCCCGTACGCCATGGACAAATGCCGGGAGCAGGCTCCCGAACTTGTCCGCGACGGTTCACGCAGAGTCCGCTGCTGGCTGCACGCCTCATGAGCCTGCTCGCGGTCGACCTTGGAGTCCGCACAGGCCTTGCCCTGTATGGCGCTGACGGCCGTCTTGTCTGGTACCGATCCCACAATTTTGGAAGCGCAGCCCGCCTCAAAAAAGGTGCCCCCGGCATTTTGCGTTCCTGTCCCGAGCTTGATTTCTGCATACTCGAAGGCGGTGGCCCGCTCGCCGAAATCTGGGAACGGGAAGCCCTGCGCCGGGAGCTTTCCGTCACGGTCATTGCCGCGGAAGTCTGGCGCCAGCATTTTTTTCATCCTCGCGAACGCAAAGACGCATCACACGCCAAAGCCTCCGCAGGGCAACTCGCACGAAGCATCATCAGCTGGGCCGGAGCCAAGGCACCAAGCTCCCTGCGGCATGATGCCGCCGAAGCAGTCTGCATTGGACTTTGGGGTGTCCTGCACACCGGTCTGCTCCAAAGCCTCCCAGCTCCTCTCGTCAAACGCTGTGCCGGACTCCCTCCGGTTCCTCGACGCCAATAAAAAAGCCACGTCCCATCCCGGACATGGCTTTCTTTTCTCGCTGTGTGCTGGCTCTAGTCCAAAAGACTTGAGCGATGCACTCTGTGACGTCCTAGCACGTAGAATACGGCCAAAGAAAATACAGCACCCAATGTGTCTGCCAGCATATCTTTTTGCGCATCCCAGATGTCTCCCTGTGCTCCAAGGAACTCGACACCCGCTTCACCACCATCCGAAACCGCATAAATCCATTCTATAATTTCATAACCTGCGGCAATGGACATAATGGAAAACAGCGCAAAGAAGCAGGCCAGTACAGGGCCACACCATCGTTTTCGCAAAAGCAGTTCAGCAATAGGGAAGGCATAAAAGCCCACAGAAAAATGCCCAATACGGTCAAAGTGATTGCGTTCAAATCCAAAAAAGTCCGTAAACGCATCAAAGGGAACATTGGCAAAGGTGTAGTGCCCGCCAATAGTATGCCAGAACAGCCAAAATGCCATAAACGCATAGGCCAGACTGGAAAAACGAAATGACCTGTACGTCAGGACAAGCAGCAGGAAAACAGCCATTATAGGAATATTTTCTGCCCACCAGACATCACGGGCAAATGGATTAATAGCCATGTACACCCAGAATGGGACAAAGACTGTCGCAAGAAAACCTGGAAGTCTCTGTTTTTTTCGTCGCATGAGAAGCTCCTTTTCTACCGTACGAGATTCTTTTTACGTAGTATTATGAAAATACAGAGATTTTCACTAGCATAGCAATACAAAATATCTCACTTGCAATTTCCCTGTTCTCAGCATAATCAAAATAACTTTGACAGAGGTTCGTCTTGACACAATCACATGAAACGCCCCGCGTGGGGCCTGCATAGGAAAGTAATCAATGAACTCAGGGAAAGGAAATGCGCTAGCGCTTCTGCCGCTGGCCGTGTTCCTCGTCATCTTCATCGGTACGGGCACCTGGCTGACGTTGTCCGGTACGAAGATGGCGTTTTATCAGGTATCCGCAACCGTCGCCATCCTTCCAGCCATTGTTTTGGCTGTGATGATGGCCCGCGAAAAAGCCACCGAGAGCATCGGCGCCTTTATTGAAGGTGCTGGAGATGGAAGTATCGTGACTATGTGCATGATCTACCTGCTCGCAGGCGCTTTTGCCAAGGTTGCCGGTTCTGTTGGCGGTGTGGAATCCACTGTCAACTTTGGCCTGTCAATCATCCCTGCATCAATGGTTCTGCCTGGACTGTTCGTCATTGGTGCATTCATTTCTACCGCAATGGGCACCTCTATGGGAACCATCGCGGCAGTTGCACCCATCGCAGTGGGTGTCGCCGCCAAGACCGATATTTCTATGGCCCTGCTCGTCGGTGCCGTAGCTGGTGGCGCCATGTTCGGCGATAACCTCTCCATGATTTCTGACACAACAATTGCTGCAACCCGTACTCAGGGTTGTAACATGCAGGACAAGTTCAAAATGAACTTTGGCATTGCCCTGCCTGCAGCAATTTTGAGCATACTTATTTTTGCCTTCCTTGGCGCAAGCGGCTCTGTTCACCACAGCGGTGAATACCAGATTGTCAAGATTCTGCCATACCTTGGCGTTCTTGGTCTGGCGCTGGCTGGCATCAACGTCTTTATCGTACTGATGACAGGCATCGTGCTTGCTGGCGGTGTTGGCCTTGTCATGAATGACGGCTACACCCTGCTGAACCTGTCCAAGGATATTTACGGTGGATTCACCGGAATGCAGGAAATCATGGTGCTTTCGCTCATGATTGGCGGCCTTGGCGCGCTTATCAAGCGCGGCGGCGGCATCACCTCCATTCTGAACTTCATCGAGCGCGTCACAAAGGGAAGCCGTAGCCAGAAGGCTGGAGAACTCTCCATTGCCGCTTTGGTCAGCCTTGTTAACTGCTGCACCGCAAACAATACTGTCGCAATTATTGTTACCGGTGGCGTTGCCAAAGAAATTGCCCAAAAGAATGGTCTTGACCCGCGCCGCAGCGCAAGCCTTCTCGACATCTTCTCCTGCGTCATTCAGGGCCTTGTCCCCTACGGTGCACAGATTTTGCTCGCTGGCTCCATCGCTTCCCTCTCGCCAATTAGCATCATGAGCAACATGTACTACTGCTACATTCTCGCCGCAGTCTCTATTCTCAGCATCCTCTTCGGATTTCCCAAAGTTCGAAAACAGTAGTTTATCCGGTTAGTTTTTGGTGCAGCACTCACAACGTTGCGCCAAGAGCAGAAGGACCTTGATAATAACGCAGTCTGGCATTTGCCGGACTGCGTCTTTGGGTATTGTACCCTTTTTATTATTAGTTTACCCATAAAAAGCTGCACCAAGGCAGCTCAAACTTACACTCCCATAAGAAGAGAGGTTCACTTCAATGCGACAGCGATTCCTTACCAGAACGCTTTCCGGACTCGGAGTAGCACTCCCCATGCTGCTTCTGTTCGCCGCAAACGCTTTTGCCGCAGACGCCAGTCTTGGCCCGGCAAATGCCAAGTACTATGGCATGCTCACACTTCTTCCCCCGCTTATCGCCATCGTGCTCGCGTTCATCACGAAAAATGTTATCTTTTCCCTGTTCCTCGGCGTGTTTACTGGCTGTTTCATGCTCGAAGGAAAAGGCTTTGCCATCTACGACGGTTTCGTCAACGGCTTCCTCCGTTTCTCTGGCGAAATTCTCAACTCTCTTGCTGACCCATGGAACGCTGGTATTGTTCTTCAGTGCCTCGCCATCGGTGGCATGATCGCTGTTGTTTCCAAGATGGGTGGCGCAAAGGCCATCGCCGAAGCTCTCGCCAAGAAAGCAAACAGCCCCAGAAGCTCACAGTTCGTCACCTGGGTCATGGGTATCCTGATCTTCTTTGACGACTACGCCAACTCTCTGACTGTTGGCCCGATCATGCGCCCGGTTACCGACCGCATGAAGGTTTCCCGCGAAAAGCTCGCCTTCCTCATTGACGCTACAGCAGCACCTATCGCCGGTATCGCCCTGATTTCGACCTGGGTCGCGTACGAAATCGGTCTGATTCGTGACGGCTTCCAGTCCGTTGGCATCACCACCAACGCCTATGGCGCTTTCGTCGAAACCATTCCTTACCGTTTTTACAACATCTTTATCCTGATCTTCATCCTCGGCACCGTCTGGATGCTTCGCGAATTTGGCCCCATGCACAAGGCTGAGCATCGCGCACGCACCACAGGCAAAGTCATTGATGACAGCGCCAAGCCCATGGTCGCCGATGAAGCAACAGGACTTGAGCCGCACCCAGGAGTCAAGGCCAGCATCTGGTACGCCATTATCCCCATTGGCACCCTGATCGGCGCGGCCTTCCTCGGCTTCTACTTCAACGGGTACAACGCCATTATGGCTGGTTCTGACAAGGCTCTCATCGAGCAGGTCACCAACCATCCGCTGGCATTCTACACCATTCAGTCCTGCTTCGGTGGCTCCGACGCCTCCGTGGTTCTGTTCCAGTCCGCACTGCTCGCCGGTATTGTCGCAATCCTCATCGGTCTTGCACGCGGTATCTTTAAGCTGGAAGAAGCTGTTTCCATCTGGGTGCAGGGTGTCAAATCCCTGAACATCACCGCCGTCATCCTGCTGCTCGCATGGTCCCTGTCTGGCGTCATCAAGGAGCTTGGAACCGCAACATATCTCGTTCAGATTCTGTCTGACTCTATTCCGCCGTTCCTGCTTTCTTCCATCATCTTTATCCTTGGTTCCTTCATCTCGTTTGCAACAGGAACCTCCTACGGCACAATGGGCATCATGATGCCGCTGGCTATCCCGCTGGCATTCGCCATCAACCCGGACCACGCCTACGTCATCATGAACGTCGGTGCTGTTCTGACTGGTGCTATCTTTGGTGACCACTGCTCCCCCATCTCCGACACAACTATTCTGTCTTCGATGGGTTCAGCCTGTGACCACCTTGACCACGTTAGGACGCAGCTCATCTACGCCCTGTCCGTGGCTGCCGTAACCATCTTCTTTGGCTACATTCCGGCTGGCCTCGGCCTTCCCGTAATGATTGTCCTCCCGCTTGGCATCGTTGCTACCCTGCTGATGATTCGCATCTTCGGTAAAAAGCTTCCTGCCTAAGTTCCTGTCTCTTCGACAGATTTCTGACAGCACAGGGCAGTTCCACTTTCGGAACTGCCCTTTTTTTGCGTCGAAAAAACGACACTCCGCCCTTAAAACGTCACGTCAGTTTTTTAACACACCTCTCAAAAGCCGCGCAGTATCTGCTTTCGCAATTCTTTACATTAATATGGTCCAAATTTTGCTTACAGAACCAGCGGAATCACTTTCAGCTAACACTTTTCAGACCAGAGAAGGAGATCTAAAATGGCTCTTAACAGTGTACAGAACACGCTGACTGGCGCTCTTGCAGCTTCCTTGCAGCAGATCAACGTTGAAAGCCGGGGGCGTGAAAAATCTGACGGTACATCTCAAGGCTCCGACCACATCGAACTCTCCAGCCTTGGCGACCGTCTCGCCAACCTCATTGCCACCGACCCAAGCCGCGATGTCGTCGCAGGACTTCGCGAGCAGCTCGAGCAGCTCAAAGGCTTTTTTGCCGAAGAGCTTCAGGAACAGCTCAATGGTATGGGCATCGAAAAACCCCAGTTCACCATCACCAAAGCCGCTGACGGACATTTTGACATCTCCAACGCCAATGTCGACGCTGAGCAAATCACAAAGGCTTTTGAGGACAATCCAACCCTCACCAAGGCTTTTGACCAGATGTCTGACATCTCCGAGGCCCTGCACAAAGTCGACAACACCCCGTCTCTCATGCAGGCTCGTACTGGACTTCAGGCCTATCTGAGCCAGACCGAAACTGAATTCTTCCAGAGCTCTTTCCAGCTCGCCATGAATGGCAGCAACATCAGCACATTCTGGATGTAATAGATTCGCTCTCACGCCCGGTGCATGAGCGTCTCGTTTTCCGGCACGAGGGGTGCCGGAACAGACACCCAAAGATTTCAGGACACACACCCGCATTATGAAAAAGTTCCGCACGTCACTTACTCTGTCGACCGTTTTGGCTGCCTCGCTCCTTTGCGTCAGCCCAACAGTTTCCCATGCCATAAATCTGACAGACAGCCACCTGCGGACCTATCAAAAATTTACAGTCGGCTCCGCTACCGAGCGCGATGCTGTCCGTCCAATTGACAGGCCAGCCTTTGTCAGCGCCGAGGACGCCGCTCTGTTTCTCGAATCAGACGAGCAGGTCTTTCTCGAAGAACCCGCCGTCACAGGTCGCGAAGCCCTCGTCTATCCGCTCCGCGTCCTCGCAAGGCACGAAGTCGTCAACCTTGAGCAGGACGGCGTTCTTCGCTCCCTCACCTTCTGCCCCCTGACAGGCTCACTCGCCTGCTTTGTCGGCGAGCTTGATGGCACTCCCTTTTCTCTCGGTACAACCGGAATGCTCGTCAGCTCCAACCGCGTCCTGTATGACCGCGCAACAGGAAGCAAGTGGTCACAGATTCTAGGGCAGGCCCTCGGTGGGCAGCTCAAAGGCAAAACCCTTCGGCGCTCTCCCGTTATCTGGACAACCTGGGACAAGGCTCGCGCTGCCTATCCCAACCTTCGCGTCCTCGCCCGCCCTCGCTCCGGTACCGCCCCGTCAAAATATGGGCACAACCCGTATGGCGAGTACAAGGACCTGCAAAGCTATTTCAGGAACAACGCTCTCTTTTTCCCGCCAATGCACATCGACGAGCGCTTTCCGCTCAAAGAGCACATCATCGGAGCAACTGACGCTGACGCAGCCCTCGCCGTCTCGTACAGTGCTATGCTCAAGCAGAAAGCCATCAGCATTGACGTCGGACTCTCCACCATTGCCGCCCTCTACGACTCGCGCCTCGGTGCCGTGCGGCTCTTCTCCGCGGTCCTCGAAGGGCAAACCCTTCACTTCACCGCAAGCAACGGCCGCATCATTGACCGAGAAACGCACTCCGTCTGGGACCCCTACGGCAAAGCCATCTCTGGACCACTTCACAGCTCACAGCTTCGGAGACTTCCAGAAACCCACTCCATGTGGTTTGCATGGAAAGCCTTTCACCCCTTCACAGCCTACTGGAATGGAAAACTCCACTTCCCCCTCCCTCAATAATTTTTCGTGATTGACAGAGGCTTACAAGCCGGAATCAGTGTGGCAGCACTGACTCCGGCTTGTGTGTTTTTATGGGGTATGTGATGGGCTGAGTCCCAAGCCCTGCAAGGGCTTTGGGGTGGGTGGGGTACGAGACTCCGTCTCGTGCTCTGCAAGGGGCGCTGCCCCTTGACCCCGCCCAAGGACGAGGCCCTTGGGAATCCCGCTTTCGCCCGAATTAAAAGGGGACCGAAATGTGATGAGAGCTACGCTCTCCTCTCCATTTCGGTCCCCTTTTTTTCGGCCTAGTGGCGTTTCCCGAATGCGTGTTCTTCTGCCTTTTCCAGACCGCACTTATTCCTTTTGAACGCCGAAAGGCGTTCAAAAGGAATGGTGGCAACTCGCAGAAGAGAAAGAAGCTCTCGACGTTATTTTCATCAAGTTTGAATTTCATTCACGCGAAGCGTGGAGGGAATTCAAACTCGCTGAGGATACGTAAGGGAATCATTCCCTTACGCGGGGTCCGGGGCTGGCCCCGGTTCTCTCCCACCCGCCCGTCCAGCACACACGCTGCCCCCCCCTAATCTTTAGCCTTCTGAAAGACGTCCATGCAGGCGACGCGCGAGGCGAAGACGTGATGAGAGAGGGGGCGGAGGGGGGAAGGGAGGCGAGCCTCACGAATGAGGGCACCAAGGGCGCCGCGCCGATGATAGTCCTGCCAGTTCCGAAAATGCTGAAGCCCTGCGGCGCGCTCAATGATCGCACTCAAAAAAAAGCCCCATGAAGAGGCGGAAGCACGGGGGAGATAATCGGTTGTAATGAAGAGACCGCTGGGGCGAAGGACGGAAAAGGCGGAACGGACGAGTTGAAGAGCACAGGGCCAAACCTTCTCATGGAGGGCGAAACTGAGGGCAACAATGCCAAAGGATGCTGGAGGGAAGGGGAGCTGCCCTGCATTGCCCTGAACGAGAGAAAAGCCATGCTGCGAGGCACGGGGGGAGGCTTTTTGTAACATCGCAGCGGAGAGGTCAATGCCTATGATAGGCTGGAGATGAGGCGCAGCATCGAGGGCGACGAGCTGGAGTCCAGTTCCACAACAGATGTCGAGAAAAGGGCCTTGCGCACTGCGAACAGTTGCCGCGAGCAGCTCACGATTTTCCCGAAGAAAGGGGGCAGTACACGCGTCGTAAACACGCGCAACTGTTCCATATTCGTCATGGTCCTTTTCATAAACACACTGCGAGTCCATAGATGCCTCTCCATAAAAGGGAATCTCTTTTGTAGATAATCGTATAAAAACATATATGCGTGAGGGAAAGAATTTAACAGCTTTTCAAATTTTTTCTTAATGCGCAGCAAAGGGGTTCTGTGGCATAGAAAAGGAAGAGTCTGCACAAGCGGGTGAATGCTCACGTACGGAGATGCAGAGCTGACATTTTTCTTCTACATGCCCTGAAAGACTCAAAAAATATTTCATACAGGCTTGCCTAGGCGAGTGCTTTTCCGTAGGGTTTGAGTTCTCCATACAACAGAACCTGTGCTCGTCTTGACACACGGCGCAGGGTTTTGATGACCGTAGGGGAAAAACGGTTTTCTGACATTCTGATGGAGAGAAAAATACTGCATAGGGAGAACGTATGGGTACCCAGAAAAGAGGTGCGCGCATCCGGATGTATCGGGAGCGCCAAGGGTTAACTGTGGCCGAACTCGCTGAACGTAGCGGGATGTCGTCGGAATATATCAGCTCTGTTGAGGCGGGAGAGATCCAGCCTGCACTGGGCGTCATGGTTAAACTTGCGCGGACTCTTGGCACACGACTTGGAACCTTCATGGATGACGAGTTAACGCCGGACCCACTCATCACGCGCCTTAAAGACCGCACATCCGAAACTGTTGGCCATTCTGGCAGCTCACCATCCACAGACATGGTTTACCATCACCTTGGTCGCGGCAAAGCCGACCGGTCGATGGAGCCCTTTTTCATCAGACTAGAGCCTCAGGACAATGACGGCGAACTGTCCTCCCATGAAGGAGAAGAGTTCATAATTGTTGTTTCTGGGGAAGTCATGCTGCGTTACGGTAAGGAAACACACATCCTGAGAGCCGGGGACAGCATGTACTACAATTCCGTGGTTCCGCACCACGTCTCTGCCTACGGAGACAGCGCTGCGGAGATCCATGCCGTGATTTACGTCCCGGCCTGATGAAAAGGAGCCGATAATGAGTACCGAAGCAATCCGTCACATCACTTTGGGGCGGATACTGAACGAGACAGTTTCCCGTTATCCTGACGAGGACGCCGTCATTTACGTCGACCGCGAATTCCGACTGACATGGAAAGAATTTGGGGGGCTTGTTGATGACCTCGCCAAGGGGCTTATGGCTCTGGGCATCCAGCGTGGGGAAAAGCTTGTCCTGTGGGCGACCAACCTCCCCTACTGGGTTGCGTTCCAGTTTGCCACAGCCAAAATTGGCGCAGTTCTCCTGCCGCTGAACACCAGCTACAAATCCGCTGAACTTGAGTACGCGCTCCAGCAGTCCGAGGCCGAAAATATCTTCGTCATGGATAGATATTATGACACGGACTACATCCTGACGATGTACGAAAAAGTTCCAGAGCTGCGAAACAGTGAACGCGGCAAACTCAAAAGCGCAAAATTTCCACACCTGAAACGCGTGGGTTACCTCGGTGCAGAAAAACACCGGGGAATGTACTCCATTCCTGAACTGACTGCACTTGGCCAGTCGATTTCGGAAGAAGACTATACAGCGCGCCAGGAGAGCCTTGACCCTGACGATGTGGTCAACATGCAATACACATCCGGGACCACGGGCTTTCCAAAGGGCGTTATGCTGACGCACAAAAGCATCGGCAATAATGGCTTCTGGATTGGGGAAAACCAAAAATTTACCCATGACGACCGCCTGTGCCTGCCGGTTCCACTCTTCCACTGCTTTGGCTGCGTGCTGGGCGTGCTGGCGGCAGTGACTCACGGCACCACAATGGTCATCGTAGAAAAATTTGATCCCATCATGGTGATGAAAAGCATTGAACAGGAACGCTGCACAGCTGTGTACGGCGTGCCCACAATGTTCATCGCCATCCTGCACCATATCCTGTTCGACAAATTCGACTTTTCGAGCCTGCGAACAGGAATCATGGCGGGTTCTCCGTGTCCGGTTTCTGTCATGCGCGAAGTCATGGACAAAATGTACATGAAAGACATCACGATTTGCTACGGACTGACAGAGTCCAGCCCAGTGATGACCCAGACGCGTGTTGACGATTCTGTAGAGCGCCGTACCCAGACCGTTGGGCGCGCCATGCCCGAGGTTGAGGTCGGTGTCTTTGACCCGGAAACAGGAGAAAAATGCCCGAATGGCACGCAGGGTGAAATCTGCTGCCGCGGCTACCTGCTGATGAAAGGCTATTACAAGATGCCGGAGGCCACAGCCAATGCCGTTGATACTGAAGGCTGGCTGCACTCTGGTGATCTCGGCGTCATGGATGATGAAGGCTACGTCTCCATCACAGGGCGTCTGAAAGATATGATTATTCGCGGCGGGGAAAACATCTACCCCCGTGAAATTGAAGAATTCCTCTATACAATGGAGGGAGTAAAGGACGTTCAGGTCGCGGGAGTCCCCAGTGTCAAATATGGCGAAGAGCTTGGTGCCTTTGTCATTGTGCACAAGGGAGCCGACCTGACACCAGAAGACGTTCAGGATTACTGCCGCGGCAAAATCGCCTGGCACAAGATTCCGAAATACGTTGCATTCGTGGAGGAATATCCGCTGACAGCAAGCGGTAAAATTCAAAAGTATAAATTACGGGAAGAGGCGTCTCGGCTTTGGCCAAACGCCTAAAAAAACGGGCGCATGCCGTGGGGGCGGCGCCCAGACCCTGCATTATATAATGCAGTTTTGAAGAGGACAGTACCTCATGGTCAGCAAGGAGAACCCAATGGAAACAGTAACTCAGGCGTACAAAGAAATCGCCCCCCGACTCGTCGGGCTACGTGATGCTCTGGGAATGAGCACACGCGAGCTTGCCGAACGGGTTCACGTCGATGAGGCGACGCTTGTGGGTTACGAGTCCGGGACTGTTGAAATCCCGGTCAGTTTCCTCTTTAACGTTGCGCAGGCCTGCGACATCGACCTGACAGCGCTACTTTCAGGTGCGGATGCGCATCTTAGTACCTACTCGCATGTCAAGTCAGACGAAGGTTTGGCTGTCACGCGGCGCAGGGACTATGACTATCGCAGTCTTGCCTACAAGTTCACAGGCCGGAAAATGGAACCGTTCAAGGTTCGGGTTCCTGCCCGCGAACCAGAGGAGCTGCATTTCGCAACCCATCCAGGTCAGGAATTCATCTACCTGCTCACTGGTCGGCTGGAAATCCGGCTCGACCAAAACACTGTCACCCTGGAGCCGGGCGACAGCTTCTACTTTGGCTCCGAGACTCCACACGCATTACGCGGCCTCGATGGACAGGACGCGGAATTCATCGACGTCATTATCTAGGTGTTTCATCGCGCACGGTGAAACACCTCCCCCACTGTAGACGTCAATTTCATGAAATCCGTGTTTTTTCTTTTCGAGGTGTACTATGAAAAAGCTGACCCCTTCCTCATACGAGGAATTCTGTAAAGACTTCTGTCTGGATCTTCCCGATCATTTTAATTTTGCTTTTGATGTGCTGGACAAACTTGCCGAAGAAACTCCGGACAAGCTTGCCCTCATTCATGTTGGCCCCGACCATGTCCGCCGGGAATACACATTCCAGTGGCTGGCCGAGGCATCCTGCCGACTCGCAAACACCCTGTCTGAACGCGGAGTCAAAAAAGGCGACCGGGTCATGCTGATCCTCTTCCGCCGCATTGACTTCTGGGTTTCCATGATGGCCCTGCACCGTCTTGGTGCTGTTGCCATCCCTTCCCCTCATCTGCTGACTGCCAAAGACATCACCTACCGCATGCACGCCGCCAAGGTTCGTGCCGTGGTCTGTGAGGACTCTGTTGCGGCCACTGTTGAGCGTGCAAGTCAGGATGTGCCGAGTCTTGTAGCAAAATTCCAGTGCGGACCAGGGCCTGTCCTGCCCGGCTGGGATGACATGAAAACCGCCTGCGCAAACAGTGCAAACAGCTTTCCGCGCCCTGCGGATTCTGCTGGTGGAGAAGATCCTCTGCTGGTCTTCTTTTCCTCTGGCACCACAGGACAGCCCAAAATGGTCGTGCACAAGCACAACTATGTGATGGGACATGCTGTTACAGGCATGTACTGGCACGACCTGCGTCCCGGAGACCTGCACCTGACCGTGGCCGACACGGGCTGGGGCAAGGCAATCTGGGGCAAAATGTATGGGCAGTGGATGGCTGGTGCTACGGTCTTTGTCTATGACTTCCGTGGCAAGTTTGATGCAGCAGACCTGCTCACCGTCATGAGCAAGAACAAGGTCACATCGTTCTGTGCTCCGCCAACCGTATACCGTTTCATGGTGCGCGAGGAGCTGGAGAAATTTGATCTTTCACACCTTCGGCACTGCACCACGGCTGGTGAGCTGCTGAACACCAGCGTTTTCAATGACTGGAAACGCGTGACCGGGCTTTCCATCTATGAAGGCTATGGCCAGACGGAAACAACGCTACAAATCGCGACGTTCCCGTTCATGGAGCCAAAGCCCGGGTCCATCGGCAAGCCAGTACCGGGCTGGGACATCGTTTTGCTGAACAAGCGGGACGAACTCTGCTCGACTGGTGAAGAAGGTGAAATCTGCATCCGACTCACAAACGGCACGCCAGCGGGGCTTTTCCTCGAATACGTGGATGAACCGGAAAAAACCAAATCCGTGCGCTACAACGGCTTTTACCACACAGGTGACAAGGCGTGGCGCGATGAAGACGGCTATTACTGGTTTCTGGGCCGGGTTGATGATCTCATCAAAAGCTCCGGCTACCGCGTTGGTCCTTATGAAGTAGAAAGTGCTCTGGTTTCTCACGAAGCCGTTCTGGAAGCAGCTGTGACAGGCGTTCCAGACCCGGTCCGAGGCCAGGCTGTCAAAGCGACGGTTGTGCTCGCCCGGGGCTTCTCCGCAAGCCCGGAACTTGCCAAGGCGCTTCAGCAGCACGTCAAGACCGTGACGGCTCCGTACAAATATCCCCGAGTAGTGGAATTTGTTGACGAGCTTCCCAAGACGCTATCCGGAAAAATCAAACGCGGAGAAATCCGCAAGTCTGATCTCAAGCGCTTTGATGAGACATCTGCCCGACCTCATCTTGTCGAAGTGCCCCGCCGGGTAGCCGCAGCGCGTTAAGAATTCTGCTTTCCCTTCACCTCGGCCGAAGCCTGAATCCCCAGGCTTCGGCCATTTTCTTGTGCAAATGCGCCATGAAAACCTTGTCCGCTCGCCCTTTTCCATGCAAACTAGACCCGGAACTGTTCACTTTCTTTCTTTTTCGGAGGCTCTTTTTCCATGAAAGAAGCAATTTTTCGCGGCATGCTGTCTGGTGGCGCAATGGGCGTCATCGCAACATTCATGCTCGACATGAATGCCCCCCGGGCTTTTTTTCTCGGCGTTGTTGCTGGCATCGCAGCCAGCCTGACCCACTACTTCCTCAAAAAAAAATAAGCACTGCCCCCCATGCAGCACAAAGCATCCCCTCCAGAAGTGCAGCGAACTTTTTTTGCCATTCTTATGGCTGGTATCGCCCTGCTCCTGACCCTGAGCCTCATGTCTGATTTCATGCCACCCTACAGGCCCCTGTATGGTCCCGTGAGTCTGGACAACGTGCTCCACGGTCTTGCCTTTGCCTGCCTTGCCTGCGTTGCACCTCTGGCCTTTCCTCAGCGCCTGACCGCGCTTGCCTCTCTTGTCTTTTTGGCACTTTTGGGCTTTTCGCTCGAATTCTGGCAAATTTTTCTGCCAACCCGGCGCTGTACCATTGAAGATGCCCTTGCCAATCTTTTGGGCATCACCATTGGTGGCATCATCGGATTTTGCCTGCGCAAAGCCGTGTTCAAGCGCTTCCCACCCTCGCAGTCTTCTCCCTGCGCATCACACAAAAAAGCCCCTCGCTAAGGAGGGGCCATTTTCTTTCCTGTTCTTATTTCGCCAAAAGCTTTTCATTCACGACGTGACTGGGACGACCATCAACGTACGCTTTGACATTGCTCACAAGCATCCGCATCAGATTATTCCGTGCGGTGAGTGATGCCCACGCGATGTGCGGAGTCACAATGCAGTTTTTGGCTTTCAGAAGCGGATTATCCGGCTGAACTGGCTCTGTAGAGACAACATCCAGTCCTGCTCCACGGATAACGCCAGTATTCAGAGCTTCTGCGAGATCAGCCTCATTCACCAGCTTGCCCCGTGCGGTATTAATAAGCACGGCATTGCTTTTCATCCGGGCCAAAAGCTTGGCGTTGATGAACTCTGTATTTTCGGACGTTAGCGGGCAGTGCAGCGTAATCACATCTGCCTTTTCAAACACCTCTTCCATGCTGGCCCATTCAAAATGGCGCATGTCAGGCTTGGGCTTTTGACTCCGGGTACTCGCCATAACCTTCATGCCAAAGGCATGAGCCAGCTCACCAACACGGCTTCCGATGGCACCGTAGCCGATAATGCCCATTGTCTGCCCCGTCAGCTCAATCTGCGGACTTTTCCAGTAGCACCAGTCCTGATTTGACGTCCATTCTCCAGCCTTCACGCTCTGGTCGTGGATCTCAATCCGATGATTCAGCTCCATGAGCAAAGCCATGACAAACTGGGCAACCGCATTCGTTCCGTAGCCCGGAATATTGCACACAGGGATACCGCGTTCAGCAGCTGCAGAAATATCGACACAATCATATCCCGTTGCCGAAACAGCAATGCATTTCAGCTCTGGAAGGCTGGCAATGGTTTCTGCATTCAGCACAACCTTGTTTGTCACAATGACTTCGGCACCTTCGGAGCGTTCCAGAACGTCTTCAGCGTCCGTACGATCAAAGACCTCGACATCTCCAAGCTCCTGCAATGCAGACCAGGGATTATCACCAGGATTTAATGTAAACCCATCAAGTACAACAATCTTCATAATGACACCTTATGTTGTGTATTGCCGCGTCTCATCAGACAGGCAGCGCATGTTCGTCACAAACATTTCTTCGCGCAGTGCAGGCACAGGGAACAAGCCATTCTGTGCAGCGCAAAAAAAAGACACAGACATAGCAGAGTCTCGCAGGATGCATCATTTTGTGCAAGTACGCCCTGCAAGGCTCTTTTTATTCATAACCATTACTTTTCGGTTGAATAGATTTTCGATATTTGCTAAAAATTTCCGGTTCATAGGCATAAAGAAAAGAGATTTTCCGACCGAAAACACCCTCATTCTGAACAGTACAACAGCATTTTTGACCTTTCTCGTCATCTGTCACTGTATTCCGCTTTTTTTGAGCATTTTCTCCAGATGCCGGCCACACTCGCTTTCCGTCAAAATGCGTTTTCCTATTTTCACCTAGAGTTCGTAGCACCCGCTCTCCTGACCTGAGCAGGTACAGGGGACATTCCCCCCACGCGCTCTCTGCTCCTCTAATGGAATGCGAATGAACAAACCCCGCCTCTTTACCCGTATTTTTCTTCTTCTCCTCATTGGCATGGGAATCTGGGTCATCGTCCTCAGCTCCTATACTCTCTGGCGGGAAAAAAACAGGCAGATTATCTCGTTGCAGGAAAAAGGACTGCTCCTTGCCCAAAGCATGGCTCTGGACAAGCTCCAGCGTCTCGAATCCGCAGACCAAAAATATCTTAATGAGCTTCTCGCTAAGTATGTTTCTCTCAGGGGCATTGACTATCTGCTCCTTATTGACGGAACAAACAGCATTCGGGCGCAGGCCTTTTCTTCTGCCCTGCCCTTTCCTGCCCAATGGCTCATCAGGAATGTCACCCACGGCACGAGTTCCACGTACTCGGTCATCGACGGAGGTGAAAACGACATCCTCCAGCTTGCCTGGCCTCTGCCCAGCAGCACTGGCACTCTGCTCATTGGCATGTCCATGATGCCAATTCATGACTTTTTGACCCGAAGCCTGAGCCACATTCAGGCCCTGAGTCTTATTTTCTTCGCCATACTTGGCGCGGCAGGCTATTACCTTTCCCGTTCCGTCACGGCCCCTATTTCTGAGCTTATTGAGTTCAGCCACCGCGTTGCCAATCATGATTTCACAGCAAAACTCAACGCGGACCCCACAAGTCAGGATGAAATTTCTGTCCTGAGCCGCGTTGCCTTCAGAACGGTCTGCGAAGTCAAGAACCACATCGTCATGCTCGAAAAAAAGCTTTCCGCAGCAACGCAGGAAAATGAGCAGTCTCTTCAGCAGCTCTACACCATTGTGCACAGCATGCCAGATGCCCTGATTGTCTGCGCTCAGGATGGCACCATTTTACGCGCCAACAAAACCTGCCTTCGCCTCTTTTCTCTTTCGGCCGAGGGCGTCCTGCTCAAAAACATCAGTGACTTTCTGGACAGCAGTCTCGAAGAACTTCTGACCTCTTTTGGCACCACTCTTTCCGAGCTGGTCCAGCACTCAGACGAATACCCCAAAACAGCAGAGCTGACACTCAGGCAAGACGGCCTCAGCATCCCCATTTCTCTCAGCATGAACGCCGTCATGCGCAAGGACGAGAACTACTGCATTCTTATTTTACGCGACATTTCAGACTGCAAGCTCATGGAAACGCAACTTCGGGAAATAGGTCAGAAGCTTGAGCTTCGCGTCGCCGACCGGACCGAGCGTCTTGAACATGTCATTGCCCAGCTTCGAGCAGAAATGGAGGAGCGCAAGCGTGTTGAGCAGGCCTTACGAGCTGCTGAGGCCGACTATCGCAGCATTTTCGAGAACACCATCGAAGGCATTTTCCGCATGAGCGACGACGGGCACTTCACCGACGCCAACCCCGCTCTTGCCAAGATGTTTGGTTTTGAGCAGCCTCGCGAAATTTTAGACGCCCTGCGCAGTGGAAACTTCACCCTCATTCCTCCCGTGGACTTTGACCGTGTGCTTCAGCATCTTTCCCAGCACGACGAGTTACACAACTATGAGCTTCGCTCGCACAAAAAAGACGGCACCAGTGTGTGGCTCTCTCTCAACGCCCGACGGGTTCTCGACAAGGATCGCCAGCTCCTTCATCTCGAAGGCTCTCTGGATGACATCACCAAACGCATTAAATCCGAAGAAGAACTTCGCCACCGCGCCTTTCACGACCCGCTCACAGCACTGCCAAACCGCGATTTCTTTCAGTCGCATCTCCAGAAAGCCCTCAACCGTTTTCAGCGCAATCGTGAGTACAAATCCGCGGTCCTTTATCTTGATCTCGACCGTTTCAAGCTCATCAACGATTCCCTCGGTCACTCCACAGGCGATCAGCTTTTGCGCCACACCTCGTCCATTCTCCAGAACTGTGTCCGGAACATGGACACTGTGGCCCGTTTTGGCGGGGACGAATTCGCCGTCCTGCTCGAAGGTTTTCACGCACCCCGCGAATGCATCACTGTTGCCAAGCGTATTTTGAAAGAAATTGAGAAGCCCGTCGTCATTGACGGTTGCGAGGTCTTCACCTCTGCGAGCATTGGCATCGTTATTGTCACTGACGAGTATTGCTCGCCCGACGCCGTTCTTCGCGACGCCGACACAGCCATGTATCGCGCCAAGGAAATGGGCCGCAGCCGATTCAAGGTCTTCAACCAAAAAATGCACGATCAGGCCATGCGTCAGCTCATGCTTGAGACTGACATTCGGCACTCCCTTTCCGCCGGGAACTTTGAGCTGTATTACCAGCCCATTCTTGCCCTCAGCACCGGAAAGCCTGTCGCCCTCGAAGCCCTCATTCGCTGGAATCATCCCGACATGGGACTTGTCCTTCCTTCGGAATTTATTTCCATCGCCGAAGAAACAGGCCTCATTCTCCCCCTTGGCGAATGGGTCATGCGCGAAGCCTGTTCGCAGGTCGCCGCCTGGCGCAAAGAATTCAACCTCTCCATCCCCGTGAGCATCAACCTCTCTGCGCGTCAGTTTCTCAAGCCGTCCCTCGTCCACGACGTGCGCAACATTCTTGAGGAAACAGGCACTCCTCCCAGTTTGGTCACCTTCGAAATCACCGAATCCGTGCTCATGAAGAACACCAGCGCTGCAACCGAAATGCTCAACCTTTTTAAAAAAATGGGCATCACCATCAGCATGGATGACTTCGGCACTGGCTACTCGTCCTTTACCTATCTCACCAGCTTCCCCATTGATATTCTCAAGATAGACCAGCGCTTTATCGCACGTCTTGAGCACGAAAAGCATTGCCGCTCCATCGTCAAGACTCTCATCGGACTCGCCCAGAACCTCGGACTCCTCGTCGTCGCCGAAGGCGTCGCCACCCCTGAGCAGGCTCAAATCCTCGCCAGCTTTGACTGCCCTTATGCCCAAGGCTTTCTCTATTCCCGACCACTCCCCGCGCAGCAAATCGAAACTCTCATAGGTCAGCCACTCCTCGCTCGCGCTGAGTGAAAAGTTGTGTATGGATGGGGGGATGTTTTATTGGGGCGCTGCCCCAAGCCCTGCAAGGGCTTTGGGGTGGGTGGGGGTACGAGACTCCGTCTCGTGCTCTGCAAGGGGCGCTGCCCCTTGACCCCGCCCAAGGACGAGGCCCTTGGGAATCCCGATTTCGCCCGAAATAAAAGGGGACCGAAATGTGATGAGAGCTTCGCTCTCCTCTCCATTTCGGCCCTCTTTTTTTCGGCCTAATTAACTGGGCGCGTGTTCTTTTTCTTTGCGCTCCATCCCTTTCTTTTTGAACGCAAGCGTTCAAAAAGAAAATGGTGGCAACGCACGAGAAAGAGAAAGAAGCCGCTTTAGGCAGCCCCAACAAGTTTAAAAGCCCTGCAAGCGAAGCTTGCAGGGCTTTTAAACTCGATGAGGATACGTAAGGGAATCATTCCCTTACGCGGGGGTTTGGGGGCTGGCCCCCAATCTTCCCCCGCCCACCCATCCAGCCCTCACGGGCTGGGGCAGGCCCCCAATTTTCTCTCACCCACCCATCCAGCGCTAACACGCTGATGGAGGGTCAAATATTTTTATTCACCACGCAGGACGATTTCAGCGAGGGCGTTAATCGTTGCCGCGGCGAGGGTGGAACCACCTTTGCGGCCATAAATCGTAATAAAGGGAAGGTCCATGCGAGCTTCGAGAAGTGCCTTGGACTCAGCGGCATTCACAAAGCCGACAGGCATGCCAACGATGAGCTTGGGCATAATCTTGCCCTCGTCGATGAGGTCGAGAAGCCGCAAAAGCGCAGTGGGGGCATTGCCAATGACAAAAATATCAGGCTGTAACTCAGAGACAGCAATGTCGACAGCCATACGGGCACGGGTGTTGCCAGTCGCCTTAGCCTGCTCGATCACGCGAGGGTCATTCATCAAACATTGCACAGTGCTGTTGAGAGGCTCCATGCGACGCATGGGAATACCCATCCGGGCCATCTGCGTATCGGTAACGATGTGACACCCTGCGCGAAGGGCTTCGAGACCGGACTCAACGGCATGGTCGGAAAAACGAACAAGGTCGAGCATCTCAAAGTCGGCGGTGGTGTGAATCAGACGGCGAACGACTTCCCACTGCTTCCCCTGAAACGGGCGGGGTTCTGGCACTTCGGAGTCAATGATACCAAGGGACCGTTCTTCAATAGCCATTGGCGCAAAGCAATTCTGCACCTTGACGTTTTTCTCTCCACTCATGAAATTTCTCCAGTAATTTTTCGAGCCTTAAACCGCAGGTTCTCTGCCTGCATGTGGTTCCCGAGATGCTGATGACAGATCGCGGCAAAGTGCAGGGCCTGCGGATTGGATTCAAAGGGTTCCAAAAAGGCGAGAGCCTTTCCAAAGTCGCCACAGTTCATCAGACTGATAGCGAGGGCGAGACTCAACTTTTCATGGCCTTTGTTAGCAGTGAGTCCATAGGCAAAAATCCGAACGGATTCAGCGTAGCGACGTTCCTTCTGATACATCATTCCCAACCCGAGGGCAGCTGTCGCATCGGGATAATAGTCTAATGCCCTTTGATAAAGCTTCTCGGCAATATCCGGGGAATCGAGAAGATTCAGGTTCGAGGCATAATCTCCTTCGTGAAACGTCATGCCGAGGCGGGCGAGAAAGTCGGCATGAAGTGGAGCGAAGTCTGGATCGTCCACCAGCTCGATTTCGTCGACGAACTGCGGCAGCCACGAATAATACGTCTCGCGCAAGGTGTGGCCGTACTGCTCAACGGTTTTTAGATCAAGCGAATCGTCCAGTTCGAGATATTTTATATCCTCAATTTGGTCAGCCCAAATATGATCGTTGGCGCCAGTTTTTTCCTTAAACCGCTCATAAAGCGCAGTACCGGGAAAAACGGAGAGAATAAAAAAGTGAACAATCAGGGGTTTGATCTTCTTTATAAGGTCGAGCGTCTGCTGAATAGTCTCGGGAGTTTCTCCGGGGCATCCATATATAAAGTACGCGCGGGCAAGGATGCCGTAACGGGTGGTGAGCTGAAAAGCCCGAATAACGTCTTCCTCACGAATACCTTTGTTAAGATACTCGCGAATTTCAGGAGAGCCGGACTCAACGCCATAACTGATCTGAATGCAGCCAGCCTTGCGCATCCAGGACAAAACTTCCTCATCAACACGGTCGACGCGCGAGATAGCTGCCCAGCTAATATTAAGTTTTCGGGCAAGAATGTCCTGACACACGGCGATGACACGCTTTCGGTCAAGGGTAAACGTATCGTCAGAGACGTAGAAAAAATTTTCTCCACGCTCGTGAAGCAGCTCCAGTTCATCCACAAAATGTTTTGCAGAACGGAGTCGGACCTGAGACTTCCATAAAAAAGGCGAGCCACAGAACGTACAGTGGCCGGGACAGCCTCGCCCAAGAATCACGTGCTGATAGGAAAAATATTTTGCAGGAATCGGCAATTCATCAAGATTTTTGATTCGTGGCCGTTCTTCGGTTGCGTAGGGGACGCCCTGCTTGTCGCGGAGTGCAATGCCTGGTATTGCAGAGAAATCTGCATTATCTTGCTCAAGGTTTTGCACTAGCTCAAGCATAGTGTACTCACCTTCGCCAAGAACGCAGGCATCAACTTGTGAATAATTCCGAAGAAAAAAGTCCCAAAGAGTCGTTGAACCGACACCACCGAGGATATTTATAACTTTGGTATTCACCTGCTTGGCAATTTGAGCTATCTCAAGAGCGCCAAAGCGGTTTGCCTGAAGAACAGAATAGCCGATGACATCGGGTTTTTTCGATTCAATTTCGGCGCGGATTTCGTCTGGAGAATTTTTTTTATCACTCCAGTTGCATATCTCGACGTCATAATTATGCTCCTTGAGCAAGGCAGCAATCCAGTACACACCGATTGGCACACTTACTACATCTTCAGTGTGCGTCCGATCTTCGAGCCAATATGGGTAAACAAGAAGTATTTTCAACTTTCTGGACATATTTCTATATCGCTTTAGGCTGCATTTATAAGGTTACTCTAAAGAGGAATGTTTGTGAGGAGTCGTAACTGATGCCAGAACAAACAACCAGCAAAAAACGGATCTGAAAATTGGACCCGAAAAAGAAGCCCTGCTAGGATTCCGAAAATTCAAGCGATCAGTTTGACGAAAGGGCCTTATATTCATTATATGCTGGTCAAGTTTTTCTCCCATGAGGGACCCGGAACTCCCAAACTGTCATGAATGTATCCCCTTATTGATACTCAATTTCAGCGGTTTACAAACACGGCAGGATGGTAGACTGGTACGCGTAATTTTATCCAAAAGAACGCGCTTAATTCTCCATAAAGCATAGGGTATTGTCATCATGACACTTGCAGAACTGCTTACAAGCCGGCGTGACGAAATTCTCGACAGATGGTTCGATCTTGTCGTGAAAACCTATCCCGGACTAAGCTCGATTTTTCTGAAAAAGGATAACCCTTGGGGCAACCCTGTTGGCGTGCACCTGCACTCCGCCATCACGGGTATTTATGACGAACTGCTCAAAGATGAGGCTGACGACAAACTGCCCGCCTATATTGATGAGATAGTTCGCATACGCGCTGTTCAGGAGTATTCTCCTTCCGAGGCAACTGCAATTATTCTGTTGGTAAAACACGTTGTGCGTGAACAGATCAAGAAGCAGGCCAAGGAAGAAAACGTTCCTCCATCATTCGAACTGATTCAGGAACTCTGGGATTTTGAATCCCATGTTGATACAGTCACGCTTATTGCGTTCGACATGTATACCAAATGCCGAGAAAAGCTGTTCGAAATCCGGCTTCAGGATTCGAAGCAGCGTTTTTCCGGGCTCTTGAGGAGAGCCGGTTTGGTTTGCGACTTCTCGGAGTGGGCCGATGAGAAGAAGGATGACACTCCAGAGTCAGGTGACGGGTAACTGGCACTGCAACTTTAATCGAGGTAGGGGCTTATGAACGCTTTGTATTCACTTTTTTTAGTCTTCGCGCTGGCTCTCATCGCGCTGCTGGGTGCGGGGGCTATGGGGATGCATACCCTTTTTGGGGTCATCATCCCGTACCTTGCAATCGCGTTGTTCTTCGGTGGCGCCATTGCAAAGGTGATCGGATGGGCCAAAACGCCTGTCCCCTTCCGTATTCCCACGACTGCGGGGCAGCAGCTTTCGCATGACTGGATCAAGCATGACAAATACGACAATCCTGCTACTGGCTGGCAGGTTTTTGTGCGTATGGTGCTTGAAGTTCTTTTCTTCCGTTCCCTGTTCAGAAACCTCGCTGTACAGCGTTTTGGTTCTGCATCGGACGGCGTGGACGCCAAAGTCCGCTACGCCTCTGCAAAGTGGCTGTGGGCTTTTGCACTTTTGTTCCACTACTCGTTCCTCATTGTCTTCGTGAGGCACTTCCGCCTGTTCACCGACCCAGTTCCGGGCTTCCTGCTCGGCCTTGAGTGGGCAGACGGCTTCCTGCAGCTTGGAGCACCGACTCTCTACATCACCGACCTCACTCTGGTCGCTGGTGTGACTCTGCTTCTGCTGCGCCGAGTTCTGATTCCACAGTTGCGCTACATTTCTCTTTTGGCGGACTACTTCCCGCTGTTCCTGATCCTGAGCATTGCTGGCTCCGGTATCCTGATGCGCTACTTCGCTAAGACGGACATTATTGGTGTCAAAGAGATCACCATGGGCCTGTTCTCTTTCAGCCCCGTTGTCCCTAGCCCGGAAATCGGCGTCATCTTCTACATTCACCTCTTCCTGGTCTGTGTGCTGATCTCCTACTTCCCCTTCAGCAAGCTGATGCACATGGGTGGCGTTTTCTTAAGCCCCACCAGAAACCTGGCGAACAACAACCGCGCCAAGCGTCACGTGAACCCCTGGAACGATCCGTCCATCAAGGCTCACAGCTATGCTGACTACGAGGATGATTACAGACAGAAAATGGTCGACGCAGGCCTGCCTGTAGAAAAGCCCCTCGAAGAGACTGAAAAAGAGGCCTAGTAGCCCAAGGAGATAAGTAATGGCTTGGAATTTGAAGCCAGAAGAACTTTTGGAGTACACCTACAAAGTTCCTTCTAAAAACTGGATGGACGTGCCACCCGAGTTCCACCCGGGTAACTGGTGCTATCCTGCTAAGCCCGAAGTCGTGAATTACCTCAACGAGGAAACTCACGGGCAGTTCCCCCATGCTCGGAAGTGGGTTCCCACTGACGAAGACTGGCATCTGCCGGAAAACTGGCGCGAAATCGTCAGAACAGAGTTCCGTAAGCGTCTGAAGAAATACCGTTCCTTCAAGATCTTTATGGATGTCTGTGTGCGCTGTGGTGCATGTGCTGACAAGTGTCACTTCTACATCGGTAGTGGCGACCCCAAGAACATGCCCGTACTGCGTGCAGAACTCCTCCGCTCCATTTACCGCGGTGAGTTCACCCTCGCAGGTAAAATCCTCGGCAAACTCGCCGGTGCACGTAAGCTCGAAGAGGACGTCATCAAAGAATGGTTCCTCTACTTCTATCAGTGTACTGAGTGCCGCCGTTGCTCCCTGTTCTGCCCCTACGGCATCGATACCGCAGAAATCACCATGATGGCTCGTGAGATCCTTCATGCGCTCGGACTCAACATCAACTGGATCCTTGAGCCTGCTGCAAACTCGAACCGTACCGGTAACCACATGGGCATTCAGCCCCATGCGTATTACGACATGATGGAATTCATGGTCGACGACATTGAGGACGTCACTGGCGTCAAAGTCAATTGTCCCGTCAACGAAAAAGGCCACGAAATCCTCTTCATTACCCCCTCCGGCGATATCTTCGCTGACCCGGGTACATACACATACATGGGTTACCTCATGCTCTTCCACGAGCTGGGTCTGGACTACACCTGGTCCACCTACGCTTCTGAGGGCGGTAACTTCGGTCTCTTCACCTCCGATTCCATGATGAAAAAGCTCAACGCCAAGATGTATGCAGAAGCAAAGCGTCTCGGTGTTAAGTACATCATCGGTGGTGAGTGTGGTCACATGTGGCGCGTTATCAACCAGTACATGGACACCATGAATGGTCCTTCTGGCCTCGAAACTCCGGTCAGCCCCATCACAGGCACCCGTTTCGAAAACGCCGCATCTACCGGCATGATCCACATCACTGAGTTTACTTCTGATCTTATCCATCACAATAAGCTCAATCTGGACCCCAGCCGCAACGACCACCTGCGTGTCACCTTCCATGACTCCTGCAACCCCGCACGCGCTATGGGTCTTCTGGACGAGCCTCGTGATATCATCAAGGCCGTCTGCAACAACTTCTATGAGATGCCCGAAGACACCATCCGCGAAAAGACCTTCTGCTGCGCTGGCGGCTCCGGTCTGAATACGGACGAGTTCATGGAAATGCGTATGCGTGGCGGCCTGCCGCGTGGTAATGCACTGCGCTATGTTCAGGAGAAGCATGACGTCAACATGCTCGCCACCATCTGCGCTATCGACCGTGCAACCCTGCCTCCGCTGGCGAACTACTGGGCCCCGGGCGTCGACGTAACTGGCGTACACGAACTCGTGGCAAACGCCCTGGTTATGAAAGGCGAACACAAACGCACGACCGACCTGCGCGGTGAAGACCTCCCCAACGTGGAATAATGGAGGGAAACTAAATGTATGATGGTGGAAAGATCATAGCCGGAATCATCGTATTCCTCGCCTTGATGACATTCCCTTTCTGGTACAACGTGGGGCAGGCTTCATATGTCACCCCCGAACTCCAGAAGCCTGCTAACGCTACGGAATGCATCGAAGACCCCAACTGGATGAAAGCTGAGCATATGCACATGCTCAACATATGGCGTGACGAAGTTGTCCGTAACGGCAATCGCGTCTACACCAGCAAGCTCAATGGAAAGCACTACGAAATGAGCCTGCAGAAAACCTGCATGAAGTGCCATACCTCCAAAGAGCAGTTCTGCGACAAGTGCCATACCGCAGCAGCAGTCAATCCGTACTGCTGGGACTGCCATATCGCTCCTAAGGAGGGTATGTAGATGAAAAATACCAGACGTAACTTTCTGAAGGTTGCAGCCGTCACCACCCTCGGTGTCGCTGCAGGCGCAGGTACCGCCGCTGCGAGCTACCTGCCCCACTATGACCACATGACCCCAAAGCCAGAACAGCTCAAAGCAAAGCGCTGGGGCATGGTCATCGATACCCGAAAGTTCCACTCCGCTGACGACTACAAGCCCCTGATCGAAGCCTGCCACGTCTACCATAACGTGCCAGAATTCTCTGGGAAAAAAGAAGTCAAATGGATGTGGCTGGACAGCTTCCATCACACCTTCCCCCATGCTCACAACGAGTTCATGAGCGAAGAAGTCGAAGAGAAGCCCTTCCCGCTGCTTTGCAACCACTGTGAAGAACCGCCCTGCGTGCGCGTGTGTCCTACTCAGGCCACCTTCAAACGCGCCGACGGCATCGTCATGATGGATATGCACCGTTGCATCGGTTGCCGCTTCTGCATGGCTGGCTGCCCCTACGGTTCCCGTAGCTTCAACTTCCAGGACCCCAGAAATGGCCTGAAAAAGGAAAACCCCAAGTACCCCACACGCACCAAGGGTGTCGTCGAAAAGTGCGACTTCTGTGTGGAACGCCTCTCCGAGGGCAAAATGCCCCTCTGTGTCGAAGCGTCTGAAGGGAAAATCCTGTTCGGCGATCTGGGTGACCCCAACTCTGAGGTCAGAAAAGCCCTGGCAGAGAACTACTCTATTCGCCGTAAACCTGACCTGGGCACAAACCCCAGCGTCTTCTACATCATCTAAGGTGGTGAGCCATGCTCGAAAAAGCACTTACCGGAGATAAAAGATACTGGGGCTGGATCGGCTTCCTGCTGGTGCTCATCGGTATTGGCTTTGGGGCCTATGTCATCCAGTACCAGGAAGGCCTCGTCGTTACCGACATGAGCCGCGACGTTTCCTGGGGCTTCTACATTGCCCAGCTCACCTACCTCGTTGGTGTTGCTGCTTCCGGCGTTATGCTGGTATTGCCCTATTATTTCCATAATTATAAAAAGTTCGGCAACCTCGTCGTCTTCGGCGAATTCATGGCTATTGGTGCTATCATCATGTGCCTGCTCTTCGTTATCGTTGACCTTGGTCAGCCGCAGCGACTGTTTAACCTCGTTATCCACCCGACTCCCAATTCAGTCTTGTTCTGGGACGCTCTCGTACTTAACGGATACCTCTTCCTGAACATCATCGTCGGCTGGGCTTCCCTCGAAGCTCAGAAGAAAGGCGTGCCCTACGCTAAATGGGTCCGCGTTCTGGCCATCATCTCCGTGCCGTTCGCTTTCTCCATTCATACCGTTACCGCATTCCTGTACGCTGGTGTCCCCGGCCGCCATTACTGGCTTACCGCTATCATGGCTGCCCGCTTCCTCGCTTCCGCATTCTGCGCAGGTCCTGCTATCATGCTGCTCCTGCTCATGGTCGTGGAAAAGGTCGCAAAGTTTAAGCTCGGTAAAGAAGCTGTCAGCATGCTCGCGAAGATCATTACCTACGCTATGGTTGCTAACGTCTTCTTCTTCCTGCTCGAACTCTTCACCGCGTTCTACTCCAATATCCCAGGCCACAAGGCGTCTATCGTCTACCTGTTCTCCGGCCTCGAGGGACACACTGAGCTTGTACCGTACTTCTGGGCTGCCTCCTTCATGGGCATCCTCTCCCTGGTCCTGCTCATTCCGCCCCGCTTCCGGAACAACAAGCCTCTCCTGATCTTCGCGCTGCTGATCCTTATCGCAGCAACCTGGATCGACAAAGGCCTCGGACTCGTCGTGGCGGGCTTCATCCCCAATATGTTCGAGGGCGTGACTCCGTACATCCCCTCCGGCATCGAGCTGACCATCTCTATGGGCATTTACGCCCTCGGTGCGCTCATCGTGACTGTGCTTTGGAAAATCGCCGTCACCGTAAAAAAAGAAGCCGCTTCCTAAACCGAAGACGACTCGATTACAAAGCCCTCCTGCAAAAGCAGGAGGGCTTTTTTTGTGGGAAAGAGAGAACAGCGCGTTAGTGCTTGCTGGATGGGCGGGAGGGAGGGAAGAAGATTGGGGGCCTGCCCCCAAACCCCCGCGTAAGGGAATGATTCCCTTACGTATCCTCAGCGAGTTTGAATTCCATCCACGCTTCGCGTGAATGAAATTCAAACTTGTTGGGCATAACGTCGAGAGCCCCTTCTCTTTCCCGTGCGTTGCCACCGTTTTCTTTTTGAACGCGAGCGTTCAGAAAGAAAGGGTTGAGGCGCAAAGAAAAAGAACACACGCGCAGTTAACTAGACCGAAAAAAAGGGGACCGAAATGGAGAGGAGAGCGTAGCTCTCATCACATTTCGGTCCCCTTTTATTTCGGGCGAAAGCGGGATTCCCAAGGGCCTCGTCCTTGGGCGAGGTCAAGGGGCAGCGCCCCTTGCAGAGGTGCGGGGACAGACCCCCCGCCCGCCCACCCTAGCGTCCCTTGCAGAGCACGAGACAGCGTCTCGTACCCACCCTCCCCTTGCTCTGACAGAACACGAGACAACGTCTCGTAACCTTCCCTAAAGTTAGCTCATAAAGGTCCGATAAGGGATAAAAGCGAGACAGGAGGTCTGCAGCATGAGTGGTATCGTAGCCCTGGCTGAATTTAGGAAGAAGAAGGAAGCGAAGCGGGTCGCGAGTCGCGTTTCGCATAAACATACGCGCCCGACGCTGAGCGACGGACAGATATTTTCAAAAGATTATACGACAACGGAGGGGGTGCTTTTTGGAGTGCTCAAAATCCGTGAAGTCCTGCAATACTATGTTTCGGACACAGACGAGTGGAACCATGAACTGATGGACGTTCTGGAGTCTGCGAGCAAATATACACAAGACCAAGAGTACGAGGCGGAGCTGACAGAGCGCTGCCAAACACTGAAGGGATATATTCTTGGAGCGATGAACGAGGACAATGCTGAAGACATGACACTGGGTCTGCTGATCACAGATTTAATTCAGAAGTCACCAGCAGTTCGCCGCGCCAAATCTCTGTAATGAGAAAAAGAAGAAAAAAAGAAAGAAATGAAGAACGAGAAAAAACCGCCTCAGCGAGCTGGGGCGGTTTTTTCATGCTTTTAACTAAGAGACGAAGTGGTGTTTACCAGTTTTCGGTTTTCACTTCGAAGTGAGCCTGCGGGTGAGCGCAAGCGGGGCAAAGCTTGGGAGCTTCGACACCTTCGTGGATGTAGCCACAGTTGCGGCAACGCCACACGATTTTGTCACCCTTCTTGAAAACGGTTCCGTTTTCAATGTTGGCAGCGAGTGCGCGATAACGCTTCTCGTGGAATTTTTCAGCATTGGCAATAGCTTCGAAGATCGCGGCGATCTCGTTAAAGCCTTCTTCGCGAGCGATGACGGCAAAGGAAGGATACATGTGCTCATGCTCTTCCTGCTCGCCAGCGGCGGCGGCCAAAAGGTTTTCCATGGTGTTGCCAATCACACCAGCGGGGAAAGCACCGGCGACCTCGACTTCTCCACCTTCGAGCAGCTTAAACAAACGCTTAGCGTGTTCTTTTTCCTGGTCAGCGGTTTCTGCAAAGATTGCAGAGATCTGAACATATCCCTCTTTCTTTGCAACACTAGCCCAGTAGGTGTACTTATTACGAGCCTGAGACTCACCGATAAATGCAGTCAGAATGTTCTTCTCAGTTTTGGATCCAACAATAGATTTCATCATGCACTCCATATGCTGTTATTTTTAAGATACTGTATTGTGCGATATTCTTGCACAAGCTGCAACGTAAACAGACGAAAAGGTTTGCGTGCTACAATCCGACAGCTTCGCGGGCTTCCAGCTTTTCCTGGCAGTCTGCGCATAATCCATAAAACTCAAGAGATTGACTATGAATAGTAAAGCCTTCGCAATGGAAATGCTCCATAGAAGGCAGCACGACTTCACCATCATGTTCCACATCACCAACTCTGCCGCACTGCACGCAGCGGATATGGTAATGCGGTTCAGGGTTACCATCAAAACGTTTCTGGCTTCCAGCGGACTCCAGTTTTAGGATGTCACCCTGTTCAGACAATACCTCAAGGTTTCGATAAACTGTCCCGAGACTGACCCGTGGCAAACGCGCACGGACAATCTCATACAGCTCGTCTGCTGTAGGGTGAGATGTGAGTTTCCGAAGCTCCTCAAGGATGATCTTGCGTTGCTTAGTCATCCGCTTAGGTCTCTTTGCTTCCATATCGACACCCTCCTTACACAAATAGGAACTATTACTGTTAAGCGTAGAAGTCAAGGCTTTTTTCTTTCTCTTCCGCAAAGCGCGGCAACGATTTCAGATTCATTAAAAACACCTTGGAAATCCCGCCTTTCAGTAAAAGATAAGGAGGCGAAACCTCGGACGATTCTCGCATGAACGACGGTCAAAAGACTTCTCCAACGTTAAAAAAGGGGCGGTTCTGCCGTGAACCGCCCCAGCAGATTAAATGTGATCTAATCCTCCACCTCTTTCCAATAAGGATTGGAAATATCCTCAAAAACAGCCAAAGCGGCTGTAGCTCCCTCGCCCACAGCCGTCACGATTTGCTGCACTCCCCCGATCACATCGCCACAGGCGTAGACCCGTGGGATGTTCGTCCGCATATGTCGGTCAACATCAATGTATCCCCAATCATTGGTCTTGACGCCGAGCTGCTGGGCGAGTGGTGTTTCTGGTTTCCATCCGATGGCGATAAAGGCACCGTCCATGTCGAGATCGAACTCGGAATCCTCAGCGACATTGCGGAAGTGGACTTTTTTCAATCCATCGTCATCGCCGACGAATTTTTCGACGACGGTGTTCCACAAGACCTGAATTCCCTCTCTTTCGACATTTTTCTGGAGGTGTTTTTCTGCCCGAAAAGCATCTCTCCGGTGCACAAGAGTCACCTTAACGCCCATGTTGTGAAGGTGCAGGGCCTCAGTCAGGGCAGAGCTTCCGCCACCGACAACGATGACGCTTTTCCCTTTGTAGGCCCAGCCGTCACAGCTTGCGCAAACAGAGACACCGCGACCAAACAAATCATTTTCTCCTGGGACGCCGAGCATTTTTGCGGTAGCGCCCGTCGCGAGAATAACGGCACGTGCGATGTAATGTGTTTTATTGGTAAAGACTTCCAGATCTTTGCCAACCTTTATTTCTTCGACTTCCTCACCGACCTTGATGTCGCTGTACTCACGGGCGTGATTTGCCATGAGGTCCATCAACTCAATCCCCCCGACTCGCTTGTAGCCGGGATAGTTTTCGACTTCTGGGGTGAGCGAAACCTGTCCCCCAATCACATTTTTTTCCAAGACAATACTACTCAACCCTGCGCGTTCGGTATAAATAGACGCGGCAAGGCCAGCGGGACCAGCGCCAATAACAACGACATCAATCTGCACAGCGTCTGTGCTTTTCTTTTTAGGGACATTGGCTTCTGGCTGTTCACTGTCATGCTCGCGAAGCAACTCTTCTGCTGTTCGCAGGTTGACGAGTTCAACAATAAACCGCTCTTCAGGGAAGAGTCCCTTCTGGGTAAACGTTTCATTGATGACTGTCTTGGGTAAAGAACTGGCCTGATATTTCAGGGCCAGATCCTGATTTTCTGACGTTTCGATACAGATGGCAGAAACGAGCTTCGGATTTTCGATGGCAGCGCGAAAGGCGTTGAGCATCTGTCCGGGACAATACGGGCAGGTCGGGCTGACAAAGACTTTGACTTCCCTCTCCTCAGAAAGCTCGGCCATCATTTCCCGAGATACCGCAGAAAGTCCACTGTCTCCGGCCGAAAGATGAAGTATGACCTCGACAAAGGCGCGGGCTTCCTGCCCGAGCGGTGCACCAATGTACGTGAGATGAAGCTCATCAGGGTTGAAGACAATGCACGGCGAACGATCAACACCGCGTTTCGAAGCCTGTTCACTGTCAGTGGAATATTCCGCAAGTACAACCTTGTCGGACAACACTGCCAAGTCGCGGCAAAAGCGAACGGTTGCTTCGTTGTAGGCATCGTTGTCACCGTTACGGGTAAAGAGTTCCAGATACACTGGTTTCTGAAGTTCCTCAAAGGCTTCCCGCAAGTGATCCCGACTTTCTTCTGGAATGAACCAGTCGTAAGAATTATTATCCGAATGCTCGTTGCTCGTCATAAAGGAGACTCCCTACCGGCTAACTCCGGCAAAAAAAATCGTTATGTTTTTCATCCAAGAGTAAATATTGACAACAAGTTATACTTTTCCCATTGCAATAGTGCCAGTTTCGAGCCTGCTTTTCCATTATATTTTTGCGGATACAATATGGACTTTGCGCTCACTTTGCATCAAAAAATTAACTATCCTCAAGAGTTACAAGATAGATTACAGTTAGCATTATTATTTTGGGACCTTAAGCACAAAATCTGCCCGAGGAAAGGAACTGGTAAATTTACGACAGTCGGGATACTGTTTCTCTCAGGAAAACCATGCTTGAATACCTTCGCATACAACATCTCGCCCTTATCGACGACGTCGAACTTGAGTTCGCTTCAGGCCTTAACGTCCTGACAGGCGAAACCGGCGCTGGCAAAAGCTTTATCCTTCGTGCACTCAGTTTTTTGACCGGGGACAAACTCGGTAAAGACATGGTGCGCCCAGGCACAAACAAAGCTTCTGTGGAAGCCGTGTTTCAGGTGGATGGCAACGAATGCATCCTCCGCCGAGAACTCAACGCCGAAACAGGGCGAAGCCGCATATTCATTAATGACCGACTGAGTTCACAAAGCTCTGTTCGGGAGCTGAAGCCACGCCTTTTGCTCCACACCAGCCAGCATGGGCAGCAGCGCCTGCTCTCGCCTTCCTATCAGGGAAAAGTCCTCGACGAATTCCTTGATGACCGAGAGCTTGTTTTGCAAAAAAACGCCCTGCTCGCCGAGCTTCATGAGCTGCTCAAAAAACGCGAGGAACTCAGCAGCAAAATGCGGGAGCTGTCAGACAAACGCGAATTCATGGAATTCCAGCTCCAGTTCATTGAAAAAGTTGACCCTCAGCCGGGTGAGGAAGATGAACTTCTGGAGCAAAAACAGCAGCTCAAAGACTCCGCCGACGCGGCCAAGACTGTTGAAACCGCGCTGGCCGCATTTTATGGCGAAGAAGGCAGCCTGCATGAACGAATTTCTCTTTTGGCGAGAGAAATGGATGCGCTGGCAAGCCTTGACGACGACTGGCGTGAAGATGCCGAAGACGTCGAAGAAATGCGGCTCAAGCTCCGGGAGCTGGAAACCCGCCTGCATCACATTCAGCGCAATTCTCAGAGCGAGGGCGAGCTGGAAAACATTGAAGCCCGGCTTTTTGAGCTGGCCCAGCTCAAGCGCAAACTGAATCGAAATCTCAACGAGATTCTTGAATTTCGCGCAGAAATGGATGCCAATATTTCTTTCCTTGATTCCTGTGCCTTGGACCTTGCCCAGCTTGAAAAGCAGGAAACAGACTGTGCTTCGCGTCTTAAAAAGTGCATAGAATGCCTCAATGCCGCGCGAGAAACCGCCGCAGGAGAGCTTTCTGGACTTCTGGCACAGGAACTCCGGGGCCTCGGGTTTAACGAGGCTGTCGAGGTCGAATTCGAATTCACACCAGCAGAACTTTACCCCGGCATTGAGGAACAGCGCGGACGCATGCTTTGGGTCCCAAACCCCGGCCAGCGTCCCCAGCCTCTGGACCAGATCGCGTCTGGTGGCGAGCTGTCGCGTTTCCTGCTTGCCCTTGTTGGGCTGATGACCCGCGAAAGCATCCCAACCCTTATTTTTGACGAAGTAGACGCTGGGATCGGTGGTCTCACTCTCAACTACGTTGCAGACCGGATTACACAGCTTGCCCAAAACCGCCAGATCATCCTGATTACGCACTGGCCCCAGCTCGCCAGCCGTGCCGCGTGTCATTTCCAGGTGGCCAAGCAGGTGGTGGACGAGCTGACGACTGTGTCCTGCTCTCAGCTCAGCGCAAAACAGGTCTTTGAAGAACTCAAGCGAATGGCTGGCGGCGGCGCTCAGGGTGACGCGCTGGCGCGGCAGCTTCTGGAAAAAGCAACAGCATAAAAACACAGATCCCGGACATTTTTTGCCCGGGATTTTCTTTTTTCTGCACCCACCCTTGAGTTTGCAGACTTTTCATCACAAAATTTTTTCTTTCGATAAAGAAAAAATCAATTGGTTTTTTCTATTTGAACCAATTTAATTCCCTACAATATCAGGGAATACACCTGTTTTCCCGGTGCCTTTGCCATGCAGCACTCAGGAATGGTCTGGTACTGTTCAAACTCTTGTGTTTCGTTTATGTGACCCCACATGACCCCTTTGACACAGTTCTGTAACAAAGCTGTGACATATCGCTCGCAGCCGCTCACAGCACTGCCCATCGCAGTGCAGCTTTTTCGTCACACAGTGTCTCAAGGAAGAGCAGATGGACATTTATGACCTTTTTTATATCCTGTCCCTTGGGGCAGGATTTCTGATGGCCTTTAACCTTGGCGCCAACGATGTCGCAAACTCTATGGCGTCTGCTGTAGGTGCCCGTGCCATCACGGTAAAACAGGCGGTTTTCATCGCCGGTGGACTCAACTTTGTTGGTGCTGTTTTCCTTGGTTCCCACGTGACCGCGACGGTCAGTAAGGGCATCATCAACGCCAATGTTATTGGCGACCCCAAGCTCATCATGATCGGTATGTTTGCCGCGCTGATAGCTGCAGCCCTCTGGGTCCTCATCGCCACACTCACCGCGCTCCCGGTCTCGTCAACACACTCTATTGTTGGCTCCATTCTGGGCTTTGGTCTTGTTGCCGCTGGCCCGAGTGTCGTCAACTGGATGAAGCTTGTCGGTGTGGTCTGTTCCTGGATTATTTCGCCATTTCTTGCCGCAGGAATTGCCTTTTTTATCTTTTCGCAGATCCGCAAAAAGATTTTTATGCGCAAGCGGTTTATCAAACAGGCCAAAATCTGGGGTCCACGCTGGATGGCGTTCACGATGGTTTTGGTCGGATTCTCATTCCTTTTCAAGACTCCCGTCGGCAAACAGCTTTCTCTGTCAGTCTATGAATCCACTGCCCTTGTCGCTCTTTTGACGATTCTGGCCTGGATCGCTGGCAAAATCATGGTGACCCGTATCGCGGTCAAGGTTGAAGAAAGCGTCGAAGGTGTCGAAACAATTTTCCGCCGCCTCCAGATTTTTACCTCCTGTTATGTAGCCCTGTCCCAGGGCGCAAACGACGTCGCCAACGCCATTGGCCCTATTGCCGCCATTTACGTGCTGGCAAAACACCACTCTTTCCTGACTCAGGCAGAAGTACCAATCTGGCTTCTGGCAGTGGGTGGCGCTGGTATTGCCCTTGGTATTTGCGTTTTAGGGCATCGAGTTATGTCGACGGTTGGCGAAAAAATCACTACGCTGACAAATACACGTGGTTTTGCGGTCGATTTTGCCGCTGCAACCACTGTTCTTGTTGCATCCAAGCTGGGCCTGCCTGTTTCTACCACACACGCCACTGTTGGCGCGGTTACAGGTGTCGGACTCGCCCGAGGCTTCAAGGCGGTTGACTTTAGCGTACTCGGCAAAATCGTGGTCTACTGGCTTCTGACTGTTCCGATTGCCGCGTTTACATCTATCGTTATTTTTCAGATTTTAAAGTGGTCGTTTTATTGATATATTACGCCCATACCTCACTTTGAGGAACAAGGAGGACCCCGATGCGTTTGCCGCTCTTTGGACTGCTTGCGTCCCGCAGCCCTCTCGATGGGCTGGTGGATCACTATGAAAAAATCCACGAGTGCACCGAACTGGTGAAGGACTCTATGGAGTGCTATGTCGCTGGTGGTGCATGCCGTGAGTTCATGGAACTCACGAAGCAGATAGATCACATTGAAAATCAGGCTGACCTCATCAAGCGCAGGATTCGTAACCACCTGCCGCGCGGTCTGTTCATGCCTGTCGACAAGACTCTGTTCCTGAACTACACCAAGGCTCAGGACAATGTCCTTGATGATGCGCAGGAAGCCATGCAGTGGCTTGCCATGCGCCCTGTGAGCATTCCGCCCAAGTATCAGCGGAAGATCATTGACCTCATTGATGACGTTGACACCCTGACTGACATGCTTGGACCTGCCCTCAAGGCGACGCTGGGTCTGCTCTACACTGAGCATCTTGACCGACGCGGCACCAAGGACCAGTTCTGGGCCATCAGAAAGAAGCGTCACGCCATTTTTAAGGCCAAGAACAAGCTCATTTCTGAAATCTACAATGAAGACATGGACTTTAAAGATATTTACCAGCTCTTCCATTTTGTAGAAAAACTTCACGGTATGGCACACAATACCGAGAATTGCGCAGATATTCTGCGCTCGATGATTGCCCGCTAGCACGGAGCATTTCACAAAAAAAGCCCCCATCCTGTGGTATGGGGGCTTTTGTGTTTTCTGGGAGCAGGCAGAGAAAGAGGAACCCGCCAGCCCACAGAAAAGCACATTATGATTTGTGGCAGCGGTGCTTGATATTCAGGCCCTTGTTGATAAAGACCACGGTTTCACCAATGTTGGTGGACAGATCGCCGACCCGCTCAAGGTGACGTGCAGCCAAAATGGTATTAACGGAGCGCGACACGTCTGTGGCCTCTGCCACCATGCTTGCCATTGTCTGCCTGAGAATCCGAACATTCAGCTCGTCAGCGGTTTCGTCCATCTTACAAACGTCACCCGCCTTGTCCACGTTCTCCTCGCGGAAGGCCTCAATAGCGACCTTGAGCATGTCCAGCACCACGCTAACAAGCTCTTCCAGCATTGGCGGATGCGCCTTGCCCTCTGTCTTGCTCAGGTACCGCGTTTTCTCGGCAATGTTCACAGCCTCGTCACCGAGCCGCTCCAGATCAATGATTGTCCGGCGCACACCTGTAATAAAGCGCAGGTCACGGGCCATTGGCGAATCCAGCGCCAGAAGCCCGATGGACATTTCATCAATCTTCATTTCCATGTTGTTAATGATGCTGTCATTCTCAATCACGCGTTCTGCGGCTTCACGGTCCAGCGTCAGCAGAGCCTCGCAAGCCGAGGCTACGGCCCGCTCCGTATATGCTGCCATCTCAAGGGCCAGCATCCGCAGCTCGTCGAGCTGGCGGTGAAAATGTCTTTCCTGAATCATACAAATCTCTCTTAGCCAAAGCGGCCGGTTATGTAGTCCTCGGTCTGCTTTTTCTCTGGACGGGTGAACATGGTCTTGGTCGGTGCCGATTCGATCAGCTCTCCCATGTAGAAAAATGCGGTCACATCAGAAACACGCGCTGCCTGCTGCATATTGTGCGTCACGATGATGATGGTCAGTTCATCCTTGAGCACATGAATCAGTTCCTCAATCTTCTGGGTCGCGATGGGGTCAAGCGCACTGGCAGGCTCATCCATCAGCAAAACTTCCGGCCGAACAGCAAGGGCACGGGCAATGCACAAACGCTGCTGCTGGCCACCAGAGAGGCCCAGGGCAGAGCTGTGAAGACGGTCTTTCACTTCATTGAACAGTGCAGCATGCTGGAGACTCTCCTCCACCCGCTCCGCAATGGCCGCCTTGTCGGTCCAGCCATTTACGCGCAGCCCGTATGCCACATTTTCAAAAATTGTTTTTGGGAACGGATTAGGCTTCTGAAACACCATTCCAACCCGGCGGCGCAGCTCGACCACATCAAGTCTGGCGTCATAAATATCCTCGCCATCAAGTGCGACCAGCCCATCAACCCTGGTGCCGGGAATGAGATCATTCATGCGGTTCAGACAACGTAAAAAGGTACTTTTTCCGCAGCCAGAAGGGCCAATAAGCGCTGTGACTTCCTTTTCCACAAAGTTCAGGGAAATATCCTTGAGCGCCTTAAAATCGCCATAATAAAAATCAAGACCAGATGCGGCCATTTTATACTGAGTCATAAGCTCGTTCCTGTCAGGACTGTGTCGTTTCGTGATGCATTTCTGGACGGGCCTCGCGCAGAGTAAACTCAAAACGCGCCCCCCCCTTTCCATCCAGCCGGGTTGTGGTGCGAATAACACCACCATGCCGCTCGACAATATGTCGGCAAATGGCAAGTCCAAGCCCTGTCGAACCGTTGTCCGTTCCTTTTTTCGTTCTGTGCTTTTCTACCCGATAAAAGCGCTCAAACACCCGCTCACGGTCTTCCTGCGGCACACCCGGACCAAAGTCCTGCACACTCAGCATCAAAAACCCATCACCACAGGATGCGCCAGAAACCTCTATGCACTCTCCAAGGGGACTATAGCGGATAGCGTTTTCAAAAAGATTTCTAAACACCTGCACAATGCGGTCAAAGTCAGCTTCGGCCCGCAGCCCTTCGGCCGGGAAATTCAAAGAGAAATCAATCTCCGCCCTCTGGGCCAGAGGCTCACAGGTCCGAATGGCTTCGCGTGCGGCGTTCAGCACATCAATACTTTGAATCTGGAAAGATTCCCTTCCATCTTCAAGCCGCGCAAGGCTCATAAGATCGTCGACCATTTTTGCCATGTGATCGGCGTTGCGCAGAATAATTTCCAAAAAGCGTTCTGCCTGAGGATTCATGGCCATATTGTTATCGACCAGTGTTTCGGAATAGCCTCTGATCGTCGTCAGGGGCGTCCGAAGCTCGTGGGACACATTCGCCACAAAATCGCGTCGCACCTGTTCCAGACGTTTTAGCTCGCTGATGTCGTGGAACACCACAATGGCACCAAGCTCCATATTTTCTGACTGGAGACGAACCACGGCCACGTCATAAATGCGTCCACGTTCCGGCTCAATCTGGAGCGAGAAAAAGTTCTCTGGCACCCGGGAATCCAGCGCCCTGTCACAGGTCTGCTGAAGTTCTGGTGAAAGCACAATTTCCAGAGGCCGAAGGTCCACAAAATTCTCCGTCTTGGGGAAAATGCGGGCAAGGGCGGGGTTCACAGTAGAGATTCTGCCCTCTTTGTTCAGGACCATCACGCCTTCGTGCATACCGTTGAGAATGGCCTCAAACTCATGCGACTGGCTGCGAATGGTTTCAACATGCTTTTCAATAGACTCCGCCATCTGATTGATGGACGTGCCAAGCTCCCGGAACTCGCGCCCCGGAAAAACCCGAAGACGCTTTTGGTAGTCCCCGTCACCAATGGCCTTGGCCACATCAATCATTCCAGTCATGGACCGGGCAAGATAGCGGGACAGAACCAGACTCAGCACAAAGGCCAGAACAAGGGCAATAGCCAAAACAACAAGAGCATTTTTCTGGAGCCGGGTCAGGCGGTCCTGCACATCCGCAAAAGGAATTGCCAGCCGGAGCATGCCCTCTGGCACCCCCTGCACCCCGTCAATCCGTGTCGCGGCATAAATAAGCTTCCGCTCAAGTGTCGAGCTGTAGCGAACGCTCAGCCCGTACTGATCTTTTTCTGCCTGCAAAAACTCAGGACGCATGGCGTGGTTTTCCAAATCTCCCAGTTCCTCAGGAGTCACCGCAGAATCAGCAATCACCCGCCCGCCACGACTGACGTAGGTCATACGCACATCAAGCTGAGCGCCAAGGGTATTGAGCCAGCGCTGCATCTCTGCCTCGCTTGCAAAATTTCCATGCGCCAGCACAAGCTGACGGGCAAGGCGCAATTCCCGCTCTGCGCTCATTTCTGCCCCTTTCAGCACATCGCCCTGAAAAATCATTTTTGCGTAGAGCGCAGGCAAAAGCAGCGAAATAAAAACAACAATAAAAAAGGAAAACTGGAGACGTGTACGAAACGAAAAACCCGACACAGCTTACTCCTTGAAGCGGTAGCCAACTCCACGCACGGTTTCGACCAGATCAGCCTTGCTCCCAAGCTTCTGACGCAGACGGCGGACATGCGTATCAACCGTTCTGGCATAGCCCTCAAACTCATAGCCCCAGACCGAAGAAAGAAGCTGATCGCGGGTGCGGACCCGGGGGCTACTCTGAACCAGATCGGACAGGAGCTTGAATTCCGTCGCGGTCAAAATCACTTCCTGTCCATCAATGTCGACCCGGTGAGCCTCCAGATCGATGCGCAGGCCCTCACGCTCCAGCGTGGAGCGCACCGGGGCAGTTCCCTTGGAACGGCGCAATACAGCCCGAACCCGGAGCATCAGCTCACGAAAACTGAATGGTTTGACAACATAGTCGTCAGCACCAAGCTCCAGCCCCACAATACGGTCCACTTCTTCCCCCCGGGCGGTCAGCATGATGACCGGAATCTCCGAGGTGTCACTGCCCCGTTTCAGCTCACGGCACACGGCAAAGCCGTCCATGCCCGGCAGCATCAGATCGAGAAGAACCAGATCGGGATGATGTTCGCGAGCCTTTGCAAGTCCGTCACGACCATCTGTGGCCGTATGTACGAGAAAGTCAGCGGATTCAAAATTGAACGACAGAAGCTGGAGGATATCTTCATCGTCTTCAACTATCAGAATGCTTTCTGTTGACATGTTTTCTCCCGATTATTCATGAAACATAAAGGCTGATGCAGTTTCCCACAGGATACATATTCTTTTCTGATCATCCAGCATGTTACACAGTTCGAGTCGCAGGGAAAAGCCGGAAAAGGCAGGCATTTTCCCAAAAAATCAATACGAGGCGGTACGGCTGAAACATCGTCTCCGACCTCTGCCCGCAGCTAAAGCTTCTTCTGCAGTCTGGCCCGAAGCCAAATGGCAAACAGATTCATTCCAAGAACCAGCAAAACCAGCACAAGCGCTGTTCCGTACTGGAGCGGCCGCGTTTTTTCGATTTCCGTTCCTGCCGTAGCCAAAACATACACATGATATGGCAGCGCCATGACTTCACCAAAAATCGAATTCGGAAGCTTTGGCGTATAGAACACGGCAGAAGTGAACATGATGGCTGCGGTTTCTCCCGCAGCACGCGACAGGGCCAGAATAGCCCCGGTCAGCATCCCCGGAAACGCCGCAGGAAGCACCACGCTTCGAATGGTCTGCCAGCGGGTCGCTCCAAGGCCAAGCGAGGCTTCACGATAGGTGCTCGGCACATTGCGCAGGGCTTCTTCGGCCGTGCCAATGATGACAGGCAAAACCAGAACCGCAAGGGTCAGTACGCCAGATACAATGCTGACGCCCATTTTCAGGACGGTCACAAAAAAAGCCAGCCCAAAGAGGCCAAATACAACCGAAGGCACACCAGCAAGGTTATTGATGCCAAGGCGCAAAAAGCGCACGAGCTTTCGGGATCTGGCGTATTCATTCAGGTAAACAGCAGAGGCAACACCAAGCGGAAAAGCCACGGCCATAGCGCCAAAGGACAGAATCAGCGTGCCCACAATACAGGGGAAAATTCCACCCTCGGTCATGGAATTTCTGGGGAACGCCGTCAAAAATTCCCAGCTCAGGGCCGGGGCACCATTCCAGAGCAAAAATCCGCAAATGATGAACAGGGCCAAGGCATTCACGCCCGAAGCCGAGCGGAAAAGCGCAAAAAAGACACGCTCTTTGCGTCCTCGCTGCCCCTGTTGCGGATTTGGGCAGTACGCCTGCCGGATTCCACAGGGTTCATCTTGAACCAGCTGAAGCTTCTTCATCCGTTCCCTCACCTAAAGCGTTGAAGCGCCGACCTGTTTGTGCTTTTCAGCCAGGTAGTCAGCAATCATGTTGAAAAGCAGCGTAAAGACAAAGAGCACAATACCGGTCGCAAACAGCGCATGGTAGTGTTCCCCCCGAAACGGGGCCTCTGCCATTTCCGCAGCAATGGACGCGGGCATGGGACGAACCGGATCAAAAATCGAAAGCGGAATCAGGCCAGCACCACCAGCGACCATCAGCACGACCATTGTCTCACCAATAGCGCGGGACATGCCCAGAATGACCGCCGTGGAAATACCCGACAGGCTGGCAGGCAAAATGACCTTAAAAATGGTTTCACAGTGCGTGGCGCCAAGGGCAAGCGATGCTTCCTTGAGTTCCTTGGGCACGCTAAAAATAGCGTCCTCCGAAATGGAACAAATGGTCGGGACACTCATAAATGCCAACATGACACCGGCATTCAGCAGGTTCAGGCCCGTTGCGACGTTAAAGGTTTCCTGCAGGAACGGCGCAAACACGACCATACCGAAAAAGCCGATAACGACCGAGGGCAAGGCGGCAAGCATTTCCACAGTAGGCTTGACGATATTACGCACCCGGTAAGAGGCGATCTCTGCGAGATAAATAGCGGTCATGACTCCAAGGGGAATGGCAATCACCGACGAGACGACGGTGACAGCGATGGAGCCGACAAGCAGCGTAAAAATACCAAAATCAGCAGGGTCCGAAGTAGGATACCACTCCAGCCCAAAGAAAAATTTGGCCACGGGGTATTCCTGAAAAATGGGAAGACCTTCCATGAACAAAAAAAACACAATCAGGGCAAGGACAACAATTGACGTCATCGCAATGAGCAAAAAGCTCCTGTGAATCAATTTTTCCCTGCTTTTTCGTTGAAGACCCATACGCGTCTCTTTTCCTCTTTGTGGGACGTCTGCCCCAAAAAATCACGTATCAGATGCTCTCAATAGCGCCCCTACCGTGATGGCAGAGGCGCTTTTCTTAACGTTTCTTCTGGCAAAAACCGTTCAGACAGGCTGACTAATACAGCGGGATGTAGCCTGCTTCGCCAACGTACTTCTGCCCTTTCTTTGGATGCAGGAGGAACTTGATGAAAGCCTGCGTTTCGCCAGTGGGCCAGCCCTGCGTAAAGACAAACAGGGAGCGGGAAATCGGGAACTTGCCAGAAACGGCAGTCTCTGCGTTGCCTTCAACACCGCCGACCGACAGGGCCTTGAGAGAATCGTTGAGATAGCCAATGCCAATGTAGCCGATGGCGTTTTTGTTCTTGGATACAGCCTGAACAACTGCACCGTTGGACGCCTGAAGCAGAGCGCGGGGAGAAACGCGTTCCTTGTTCATAACCAGACCTTCCCAGGTCTCGTAGGTTCCAGAGGAGGAATCACGGGAAATCACAACGATGGGCTTGTCAGCGCCGCCAAGTTCCTTCCAGTTTTTGATTTCGCCTTTGTAGATGCTCTTGAGCTGAGCAAGAGTGAGGTCTTTGACTGCGTTGGAGGGGTGCACAACAGGAAGCAGTGCGTCGATACCAACGGCAAAGGGAACGGGGTATGCGCCATTTTCAACTGCGCGTTTGACTTCCTTCTGCTTGATGAAGCGGGAAGACATCGCCACGTCAGTGGTTCCGTCGATGATGGCCTTGATGCCATTGCCGGAGCCGCCGCCAGAAACAGAAATCCCCATGTCTGGATGAGCTGCCTGATATGCCTCAACAGCCTTCTGCATGATGGGCAGAACAGTGGTGGAGCCTTTCACATTCAGGTTACCAGCAAAGGCAGTGGAAACCATGGACAACGCCACAAGAGCAGTCAGAACAAAATGCTTCATGCGCATTATTTTTTCCTCCAAAAATTACAAAAAAAATACAGCCACGACGTTTGAAGAGGGTTCTATGAGCCTTCTGTGACAGCACTGTGACAGGCATTCGCTAACTCTGTGACAAATTCACTTTTCAAAACTGCCGGGAAGGCCCGAAACAAAAGGCTTCGCTCCCATTTTATAGCATCTCTTTGTGTCTAAATCATGTCGGGGGCAAGTTCTTGTCTGACAAGAGAAACTGCCGCAATGTGACAGAATCGTGTCAAAAAAAACGCGTCTTTTGGGCGCAAAAAAACCCGGCAGTTTCCTGCCGGGTCGTCATTTTTTTTTGCTGTGAACGGCTAGTCCAGAGTTTCAAACTCTCCCTTTTGCCGATTCTTGCGCACATTATCCCACGAAAAGATTTTTCCATTCATGGTGATGTAGGCACCTTCGGGCAAAAGCTGAACAGCGGAAAAGGCACAGCCCAAATTAAACAGGGCGTCGGAGTTCACAAAGGAATACGGAACCATCGCCCCAAGCAGGACAACGGTTTTTCCAGAAAGCTGCTGCCCCAGAAAGGCCGCTGTTTCTGGCATCGTATCTGTTCCGTGCGTTATCACGACCTTGTCTTCCGGGCAGGCTTTCACCCGCTCCAGAATGCACTCACGGTCAGCATCACTCATGTGCAGGCTGTCCTTGAGCATCACGGTTTCAATGGACACCTGTGCCGTGCACTTGGCCTGCCTCAGGATGTCTGTGATGTGCGTCTTGGTAAAAACAAGCTCGCCATCAAGCTGATTATATTCCTTGTCCAGTGTTCCACCGGTCACGAGAATACGAATCATGGCACGTCCTCCAGAAGCAGGACACACGCCCTGCCACTCTCATATGGTCTTAGGAGCCAGTAATAATCCGCCGCATGTCCTTCACGAAGCTGTGAATTTCTTCTGCGGTGGTGTCAAAGGAACAGACCCAGCGCACAGAACCCTCTTTTTCGTTCCAGACATAAAAGAACATCCGTTCCTGCAGGGCTTCGATGTGCTCGGCGGGCAACTTGGCAAAAACCTGATTGCTCTCAACCGGGGCAATGATTTCAATGCCCGGAACAGTCGCAGCCTCTTTGGCAAGAAGAGCGGCCATGTCATTGGCCTGCTGTGCGGAAGACCGCCACAGCTCATCTTTCAGAAAAGCGCTAAACTGCGCAGAAATAAAGCGCATTTTGCTTGGGAGCTGATTGCACTGCTTGCGAATCATAAAGAAATTTTCTGCCAATGCCGGATTCAAAAAGACAATGGCTTCGCCACACATCAGGCCATTTTTTGTTCCGCCAAAAGACAAAACATCAACGCCAGTGGCAGCTTCTCGAAGGGAAACACCAAGCGCCGCAGCAGCATTGCTGATTCGGGCACCGTCCATATGGACAAGCATTCCCTTGTCGTGCGCAAAATCCGTCAGTTCCCGCAGTTCTTCGGGGCTGTACACCGTCCCAAGTTCGGTGGCCTGCGACAGAGAAAGCACAGCGGGCTGCACGGCATGGGGATTACCCAGCCCAGCAAGCTGCGTCTCGACGTCCGCCACTGTCAGCTTGGCATCAGTGGACGGGCACGGCATGAGCTTTGCGCTCAAAATCCGCTCTGGTGCGCCCGTTTCGGCAACATTAATGTGCGCGCAGTCTGCGCAGACAATGCCTTCGTAGGGACGAAGCATTGCGGCGAGGGCTGTCACGTTGCATCCTGTGCCATTGAAAACAAAAAAGACTTCGACGCCTTCGCCAAATTCCTTGCGGAAATCTTCAACAGCGGCAGCCGAAAAATCATCATCTCCGTAGCCATGCACGTGGCCGACATTCGCGGCGGTGATGGCTTCCAAAATTACAGGATGAATTCCTGAATAATTGTCGCTTCCAAGAGCTTTGTCACAACGCATACTGTTCCTCCCTTTCTCATATGCAAAACGGGCATATCCAAGGGTTCGTCAAAAGTCGAGAGAAGACTGTACAAGCACAGGGTGCAGCACAAAACGCAGCCTAACGTCAGCTGCGGGCGCAGGGAAAACCGTGCACAAAGTACAGCGTCATCTTTGCCGCACCCTGTCCAAAAGGGAGAAATCACGCAAAAAACTAGGCCGAAGCTCCAGCCAGTGCACTGTGCTTCAACTGCTGGTTGCACTCATTAAGTTTCTGGATAAGCTCCATCATTTCTACCGTCTGGTTCACCCGCCACGAAAATTCCTCTGCGGAAAACGGTTTCGCCAAAAAGTCATTGGCTCCGAGCTTCAAAAACTTCGCGGTCATGGCAGTACCGCCAGCGCCAGAAATACCCACAATAGCCAGCTCACGCTTGCAGTATTTTTTTCTCAGAGCGCTGCACAGGGCAAAGCCGTCCATCTCTGGCATTTCCCAGTCCGTAACCACAACCTTGACCTGTCCTTTGCTCTGCTCCACCAGCGCAAGGGCCTCAGCTCCATTTGCGGCCTCCAGCACCTGAAAATTCTGGCAGGACAAAAGATTTCGGACCACATTTCTGGCAGCTCTGGAGTCATCCACCACCAAAGCCTGAATAAACTGGTTACGGAAAAGCCGAGACAGACCATCCACAACGCTATCCAGCACCACCATGCTCTCCTTGAGCACATAGTCCGCGACATTGCGCTCCAGAAGCGAATCACGCACTTCATCATGGAAGGTCGCAGTCAGCACAATGCTCGGCAGGTGCGCGGCCATTGTCAGGTCCACAGCCTCCCCGTCCGGAGCATCTGGCAAGTTCAGATCAACCACAGCAGCAAACAGTTCATCCCGCTGTGCGCTTATGATTTCGGCAGCTTCTTCCAGTGTCGAAGCCCATACAGTGGTAAAATTCGTCAGCCCTTCAATGTGCCGCGAAACAATCTTCGCCTGCACATGGCTATCCTCAATTACCAGCACCCGCATGGCCACATCCTTTACAGTCTGCTCGCTCATAAATTCTCCCTGCCACAAACGTGGCAACCCCCGGCAGCACAAGGCCACCGGGGTGAATTACTGTTATCTACGGACTCGACGGACAGTTTTACCGACCAACTCTGGAAAGCGATTTGCGGTAATCTTCAACGCCCTGAACAATGCCATCAGCGACACGTTCAAGATACGTAGTACTCCGCAAAAGCTTCACCTCTGTCGGGTTTGTAATGTACCCCATTTCCACAAGAATTGCAGGCATTCGCGCTCCTACCAAAACAAAGAACGGTGCCCCTCTGGCTCCGTGGTCCTTGATTCCGCGATAATGCCGCCGCAGACCAGTGACGCAGCGCTTTTGAACCAGCGTTGCCAGCTCTCGTGATTCCTTCATCTTAAAGCTGTTCACCAAATCGAGAACGATTTTCTGCGTGTCGGAAATGCGTACAGGGTCGACATTATTTTCCTTGGCAGCCAGTCGCAGAACAATATTGTTCCGGGCCTTGCCAAGGTAATATGTCTCAAAGCCTCGGACAGACGCTTTTCTGTTTGCATTGCAGTGCAAAGAGATAAACAGGTCAGCTTTCTTAATGTTCGCCGCCATAGCACGGTCTTCGAGCTGCACTTTATAGTCTGTGGTTCGGGTGTACAGCACCCGGTACCCTTTTCTCTCAAATTTCTTTCCCAGAATTTTTGCAGCCTTGAGCGCTACTTCTTTTTCCCGGGTCCGAATTTTCCAGTGCTTGCGACCGCGCTTGTCCTTCCACCAGACTTTATCCAGCGCACCGGGATCAATCCCGCCATGCCCGGCATCAATCATGATGGTCTTAAATGTCATGCCAAGCTGCGCCAAAACATCAGACGCAACTTTTCGTTCCTTGTATGTTGGCTTGTGATCCCGCTTCACAGGCGGCAGCTTCTTTGCTGCGGCGTGTGTCACCACGGCTGGAGCAGGACTATCACCATCACCGTACACGTCGACCACAATCCGAAAAGGATTCTGGAGCGTAAACATGTGATATTTCTGCATGGACTGAAAATCAAAAACCACACGCGCCGTGCTGGAATCATTCTGACCAGCCCGGACACCATTCAGGATGCCATCCTTGACCATGACGCGGGCAGCAAGGTCTTTCCCAAGCCGCGTTTTTTCGAGGTCAACAAAAAGGCGATGCATCTTGCCATGCTTTGGGTCGGGGGCAAGCGTATGGTCTTCAAAATTGATTTCCCGGTCCAGATCCAGAACCACACGGGTGTAGGTATCACCACTGCGGTGCCGAATGTCCGTGAGTCGCGCAATTCCCGTTGTGCGCACCCGACGGCGAGGCTGCTTGAACACCGCAACAGATGCCACACTCTTTTGCGATGTTTTCGCAGAGGCAACGCGTGTTGGGCGGTCCATCTTTCGCAGCATGGCATTGGCATTTGCCACCATGTCGCCGTGAGGGAAATTTCTTTTGAGTTCAATCAGGTCAGCATAAGCCTGATCTTCTTTTTTCAGGTAGGTATACGAAACATATGCCTTGCGGTACAGACAATCATCCCGCCAGCTATTTGACGCCGGAAAGCTGTCAAAAGCACGCTGGTAGCGCACCACAGCCTCTTCAAAATCATCCCGCCGTCCAGAGCGTTTGCCCAGCTCTTCATACGTCTGCCCGCTGTGATACAGCGAACGCGGTGCATACAGCCCCGCTCCACGTTTTTCTCCAAGGGCATCAAAGACTCGCGCCAAACGCAGGCAGTCATCCCGCGTCACGCTTTTGGAACGCCGAAATCCCTTGAGCCTGTCCACAGCCTCGTCATACACGGTGCGCACAGAGCGAGGCACCCGCGAATCAGGAATCATGGACCGGGGTGGAGAAGGTCGCCGCGCAGCCTTTATTCTGGCCTCTGGCACACCTTTTTTTGCCAGCATTGCCAGGGTCTGCCGGGCGTCACGCGCCTTGTCCCCTCCGGGGTAGCGTTGCAGCAACAGCTGTAAATCTTTGGCCGCACCACCCGCATCATTCAGGCGCTCATACCGAAGCATTGCCTTACGATACAGACAGTCATCGGCCCAGCTATGATTTCTTGAGAAACGGTTTTCGGCCCGCTGATACGCGTCAACCGCAGTACGGGCATCGCGCTTCAGCCATGAATTTCTGGCCAGCTCTTCGTAGGAGCGTGCCATAAAATATAACGCTTTTGGAGCATAAGAACTTGAAGGGTTCTTGCTCAGAACACGCTTAAAACGGGAATGGACACTCGTCCACATGTCCCGGCGCTTGGACAGGGATGATGATTTTTCCACACGCTGGAACTGGGCCACAGCCTCCTGATACATTTTGGCCTGTGTTGCAGCCTGTGCCGAGGACTGAAAAGAAAAAAAGAAACAGAACACGGAAAAAAGCAGCATCAAAAATACTGTTTTCTTTCTTTCCGCGAAGGGCAGTCTGTAGGGGTGTATGTGCATGAATACCGCTGGGGTTATCAGGTAAAGAAGAGAGCGACCCGGCCCGTGAAAGACGCACAAGTCATTCAAATTGCATAGTACATATCCGGCATAGACACATTTCTGCAAGTCCTGACAGGTGTCTCCTCGCGTTGAACCCCCTGTCTGCACATCGCATGTTCCAGCCTCACCAGCCATGATACAGGGTCTGAACTTTTTTTCCAACGCTGTGCACGTCTTGGGTTGCGGCAGCATTCCTCAAGGCCAGCCCCAAAGCTTTTCCGCACAGCCTCAAAGCACTCTCCAGCCTCCCTCATTCCTCTGCTTTTTTTCTTTCTTTACGAAAGCATATATTCTTTCCGCGTCAATTTTCTTTTTTCCCCACAAAAAAAGACCCACTTCATAATGAAGCAGGCCTTTGCTCAAAAAAAACTCTAGTCTTCGACAAGCTCAGCAAGCCGGGCTTCAATGACTTCCCAGCGTTCCAGCAAGGCATCAAGCTGAGGAGAAAGCCCTTCCAGCTCTTCGGAACAGCTGGCAAAGCCCTGAGGATCTCGACCATAAAAATCAGGATCTTCCAGCTTTTTGCCCAACTCTTCCTGCCGTGCCTCCAGCTCTTCCAGCTTTTGCGGAAGCGCATCAAGCTCTTCCTGCAACTGGTCACGCTCGCGCTTTTCGCCAAAGCTCAGCTTTCGCTTCCCATCAGCACGTACTCGCTCACGCTTCTTTGCAGGCTTTGGAGCCTCCTGCGCCTCATCAGCATAGGTACTGCGCTGGCGCTGCCAGTCATCATAGCCGCCAACGTATTCGCGAACTTCCCCGTCATCATCAAAGGCAATGGTGGATGTCACCACGTTATTCAAAAATGCACGGTCATGGCTCACGACAATAACGGTCCCTGAGTACTGCATCAGCAGTTCTTCCAGCAGATCAAGTGTCTCTGCATCAAGGTCGTTTGTGGGTTCGTCAAGCACCAGCACGTTTGCGGGCTGAGTAAAAAGCTTGGCCAAAAGCAGGCGGTTTCGCTCGCCACCCGACAAAGCATGAACCTTGGTTCGCGCCCGGTCGCGGGAGAACAAAAAGTCCTGCAAATAGCCCATGACGTGCTTTCTTCGCCCGTCAATCGTCACCCAGTCATTGCCCTCGGCAACAGCTTCGTAGGCTCGAACATCTGGGTCCAGCACGCTGCGGAGCTGGTCAAAGTACGCAACCTCGAGCTTGGTTCCCAGTCGCACAGAGCCAGCGTCTGGCGTCAGCTCGCCCAGAAGCACCCGCAGCAGGGTTGTTTTGCCCGCACCGTTTGGGCCAATAATGCCCACCCGGTCGCCACGCATAATTGCCGCAGAAAAATCTGTAAAAATTTTGTGCTCGCCAAAACTCAAAGATATATTTTCCGCCTCCGCAACCAGCTTTCCGGACAGCCCGCCTTCCTGGAGCTGCATTTTGGCCAGCCCCGGACGGTAACGCCGCTTTTGCCGCTGCTCCCGCATCTTATGCAGGTCGCGCAGACGGCCCTGATTTCGGTGACGTCGTGCAGTAACGCCCTTTCTCAGCCAGACCTCTTCTTCGGCCAGCTTGATCTCAAAGCGTTCCCACTCTTTTTCCTCAGCATGAAGCAGCTCTTCCTTGCGCACAAGGTACGTATCGTAGTCACAGCTCCAGTCCGAGATATGTCCCCGGTCCAGCTCCACTATTCGCGTTGCCAGACGCCGCAGCAGTGCGCGGTCATGGGTCACAAAAAACAGCGTCTTGACGTGGCGCAAAAGAAAATCTTCCAGCCATGTAATAGACTCAATGTCCAAATGGTTGGTCGGCTCGTCCAAAAGCAGCACATCCGGGTCGCTTGCCAAGGCTCGCGCCAGCATGACCCGGCGTTTCAGGCCGCCAGACAAGGCAGAGAATTCCGCGTCGGCGTCCAGTTTCAATCGGGACAGCACAGTCTCAACGGTCTGGTACGACTCCCAGCCACCGCTTGCATCAACAGCCTGCTGTGCGTTTTCCAGCTCCGGCATTTGTGAGGCGTCTTTTTCCACGGCCGCAACTGCCCGGCGGTAGGCCGACAGTGCCGTGCCCATATCACCGATTCCAGCAGCAACAACATCAAAGACCCGCCCCTCAATATCCTGCGGAACGTCCTGCGAAAGTCGTGCAATTCGAGTGCCCTTGCTCACAAGGACTTCGCCCCCGTCAGCCTTCATCTCGCCACAGACAATGCGCATCAGAGAAGACTTGCCCTCGCCATTACGGCCAACAAGGCAAACCCTCTCCCCTTCTTCAATCTGCATTCCAACACCGTCGAGCACCGGATGGTCAGAAAAGGCCAGCCGGATGTCGCGGAGACTCAAAAGCGCCACGTCATAAACCCCGCTACCGCTTCATGTTGATAAACTGCAGAGGCAGCTCAATCTTGCTCGCCTGAAGCTCCTGAATAACAGCCTGAAGCTCGTCAATCTGCTTGCCCTGCACTCGGACCTGATCGTCCTGAATGGATGCCTGAATTTTTTTCAGTTTCAGGTCCTTAATAAATTTTACAATCTTCTTGGCCTGATCTTTCTCAATGCCCTGAAGAATGCGAACTTCCTGTTTGAGAGCGCCAAGAGAAGTCCCTTCGGGGTCCTTGAACTCCAAAACACGGGAATCTACCTTGCGGCGTGTGAAATGGGAAATCAGCATTTCGCGCAGTGCCTTGATCTTCATCTCGTCACCCGTCACGATATTAATGATCCCGTCCTTTCGGTTCAGGCTCACCTCAGTGGTTACACCACGGAAATCGTAGCGAGTTGCGACTTCTTTCAGCACGTTATTCACGGCGTTATCCACTTCCTGCATATCTACACGGCTTACGATGTCAAAAGATGCCATAAGCAACTGTCTCCTTCTTGGTATTCATAAAAAAATATCTGGTCCGCAGTTCATAAAGATTTTCAAGCAAGCTTGTAAAGCTCACCCCCCAATAATCATTTCCACCCTTTTTTGACGTGCATCAAAGTCAAACACGAATTTTCTCCGTATATATGATAAAACAGAACGCAAAAAAGGAGAAAAACCATGACGCAGCCTCATGCAATGCGCAACATAGATTTTGCCACCGTCCACGACCTTCGGGAACTTATTGAATATTCAGAAGGTCAGGTCATCAGCCGAAGCATCGTTCAGATGCCCAATATTACTGTAACTCTTTTTGCCTTTGCCCAGGGCGAAGGCCTTTCGGCTCACACGGCTCACGGTGATGCCCTTGTACAAGTACTTGACGGAATAGCTATTATTACTATTAATGGCGTCGAACACACGGTACAGGCTGGCCAAAGTATAGTAATGCCCGCAGGTGAGCCGCACGCGTTGCGCGCCGAGCAGCCTTTTCAGATGCTGCTTACCGTTGTGACCCCCTAACGAAAAAATCCACCCTCAAAGGAGAGAGTAATGGCCCCGAAATCTGCACCAGACGGAGCAATCCTCCAGCGCGACAAAGAAACCTACGCAATCGTCCCCCGTACCCCAATGGGTATGCTCAACGCCGAATACCTTGAGCGCATTCTCAACGTCGTCAAAGAATACAAGATCCCCATCGTCAAAATCACCTCCGGCCAGCGTCTCGCCCTCGTCGGCATGACAGAAGACCAGATCGACCCCATTTGGGACGCCCTCGGACGTGACATCGGTCGCGCTACCGAACTCTGTGTCCACTATGTGCAGGCCTGCCCCGGAACTGCCGTCTGTAAATTCGGCAAGCAGGACAGTCTCGGACTCGGTCAGGAACTCGAAGAAAAATACCTCGGCGTCGACTTCCCCGCCAAGGTTAAATTCGGTATCTCCGGCTGCCCCCTCTCCTGTGCCGAAGGCAAAGTCCGCGACATCGGTGTCTACGGCTCTGCCAAAGGCTTTACCCTCACCTTTGGCGGCATTGCAGGTCTCAACCCCCGTATTGCCGACGTCATTGCTGAGGATATCTCTCGCGAGGAACTCGTCGCACTCATCGACAAGCTCCTCTCTTATTACAAAGAAAACGCCCGCAAGCGCGAGCGCTCTTCAAAATTCGTCGACCGCGTCGGAATCGACGTCATCAAGGCCGCAGTCTTATAAGTGTGGGCGGGGACTCTGTCCCCGCACCCCTGCAAGGGGCGCAGTTTTATTGGGGCGCTGCCCCAAACCCTGCAAGGGGCCTAGGGTGGGCGGGGACTCTGTCCCCGCACCTCTGCAAGGGGCGCCGCCCCTTGACCCCGCCCAAGGACGAGGCCCTTGGGAATCCCGATTTCGCCCGAAATAAAAGGGGCCGGATGAGTGAAAGCCGTTGGCTTTCCCCTTCATCCGGCCCCTTTTTTTCGGCCTAATTAACTAAGCGTGTGTTCTTTTTCTTTGCGCTCCAACCCTTTCTTTTTGAACGCTCGCGTTCAGAAAGAAAATGGTGGCAACGCACGGGAAAGAGAAAGAAGCCGCTTTAGGCAGCCCCAACAAGTTTAAAAGCCGTGCAAGCGAAGCTTGCACGGCTTTTAAACTCGATGAGGATACGTAAGGGAATCATTCCCTTACGCGGGGGTTTGGGGGCAGCGCCCCCATCTTCCCCCACCCACCCATCCAGCGCTAACGCGCTGGGGCAGGCCCCAATTTCACCCACTCGCCTATCCGGTGCTACCGAGCACGGCGGTCGAGTTTTTGAACGAGGAAGCGAGAGAGCCAAAAGGAGAAGGCGATCCAAGTGAGGATAGCGAGGGCGAGGCCAACGGAGCGTCCCTGAAAAAAGTCTGAGCGGGGGATGCCCGTTGTTCCGAGAAAGCTAAACGCTCCCCAGAGTATGAGCTGGATGAGCTGTGAAGTACTGCGAATAAGTCGGTGTTTTTTGCCAAGAAAGAGGCCGAGGAACCAGACAAGAAACAGTATGATGACGAAGAGTTTAAACATGCCTGTACCTTTTTTAGGTTGCGACGTTGCTGGATACGTACCGATTTTTGAAGAGAAAGGCCAGACAGGCGGGGCAGGTGACGGGGCAAAAAAAGGGCCGTCCTTTTTGGGGACGGCCCTTGAGCTTTCGCAGTAGATGCGGAAGACGGATGAATTACATCATGCCGCCCATTCCGCCCATGCCGCCCATGCCACCTGCGGGCATAGCGGGCATAGCAGCGCCCTTATCGTCGGGCTTCTCAACGATTGCGCACTCGGTGGTCAGCAGGAGGCCAGCCACGGAAGCAGCATTCTGAAGAGCGGTACGGGTCACCTTCTTAGGATCGATGACACCGGCCTTGATGAGGTCTTCGTACTCGCAGGAAGCGGCGTTGAAACCAAAGCCGTCCTTGTTGTCACGGACCTTTTCAACAACGATGGAGCCTTCGAGGCCAGCGTTGTTAGCGATCATGCGGAGAGGCTCTTCGATAGCGCGGGCAATGATAGCCACGCCGGAAGCTTCGTCGTCGTCTGCGGGGGTAACCTTTTCGAGGACCTTGGAGCAGCGGACGAGAGCCACACCACCGCCGGGGACGATGCCCTCTTCGACAGCAGCGCGGGTAGCGTTCAGAGCGTCTTCGACACGAGCTTTCTTTTCTTTCATCTCGGTCTCGGTAGCAGCGCCGACGTTGATGACTGCGACACCGCCAACGATCTTAGCGAGGCGCTCCTGGAGCTTTTCGCGATCGTAGTCGGAGGAAGTCTCGTCGATCTGAGCGCGGAGCTGAGCAACGCGAGCTTTGATGTTTTCGGCTTCGCCAGCACCGTCAACGATGGTGGTGTTTTCCTTGTCGATAACAACGCGCTTAGCGGTACCGAGGTCGTTCACGCTGACGTTCTCGAGCTTGAGGCCGAGGTCTTCGGAGACAACCTGACCACCGGTAAGGATGGCGATGTCCTTGAGCATTTCCTTGCGGCGCTCACCAAAGCCAGGAGCCTTGATAGCAACAACATTCAGGATGCCGCGGAGCTTGTTCACAACGAGGGTAGCCAGAGCTTCGCCGTCGACGTCTTCAGCAATGATGACGAGGGGCTTGGACATCTTGGCAACCTGCTCGAGGCAAGGCAGCAGATCCTTCATGTTGGAAATTTTCTTCTCGTGGATGAGGATAAGAGGCTCTTCCATTTCGCAGATCATCTTCTCAGGATTGGTCACGAAGTAGGGAGAGAGGTAGCCACGGTCGAACTGCATGCCTTCAACGACATCCAGAGTGGTCTCGAGGCCCTTAGCTTCTTCAACAGTGATGACGCCCTCTTTGCCGACCTTGTTCATGGCCTCAGCAATGATGTTACCAATGGTAGCGTCGTTGTTGGCGGAGATGGTGCCAACCTGAGCGATCTCTTTCTGGTCGCGGGTAGGCTTGGCAAGCTTTGCCAGCTCTTCGTTCAGAGCAGCAACAGCCTTGTCAACGCCGCGCTTGATGCCCATGGGGCTACGACCAGCGGTCACGAGCTTAACGCCTTCGTGGAAGATAGCCTGAGCCAGAACGGTAGCGGTAGTGGTACCGTCACCAGCAACGTCAGAAGTCTTGGAAGCAACTTCCTTAACCATCTGAGCGCCCATGTTCTCGAACTTGTCTTCGATCTCGACTTCCTTGGCAACGGTCACGCCGTCCTTGGTGATGATCGGGGAACCGAAAGACTTTTCGATAACAACGTTACGGCCCTTGGGTCCAAGGGTAACCTTGACGGCGTTGGCGAGGGTGTCAACACCGTTCTTCATTTTTTCACGAACTTTGGCGTCAAAAAGAATCTCTTTGGCCATTTGGATCTCTCCTTAAGAAATATATTCGAAGTCGCTAAATTTATGCTTCAATAATAGCCAAGATGTCTTCCTCGCGCATGACGAGGTGCTCCTGGCCTTCGATTTTGATCTCGGTACCGGCGTACTTGTTGAAGAGAACCATGTCGCCCTCTTTCACGCTCATAGCGATAACGTTGCCAGCTTCGTCCTTTTTGCCAGGACCAACAGCGACAACCTGAGCCTTCATAGGCTTCTCTTTAGCGGTATCAGGAATGATGATACCACCGGCAGAAACTTCCTCACCCTCAAGGCGCTTGACCAGAACGCGATCGTTCAACGGTTTCAGCTTCATTTGGAATCCTCCATTAGCGAATTTTTTCAGCTGTCAGCACTCGTTAATAAGTGAGTGCCAAAACGATGTTCAGCAGTTATAGCGAGATTACGTAAAAAGCAAACCCCATTTGAGGGGCAACGCCAAGAGAAGTAAATCAGAAGCCCGGATAGTCAACACCTCAAGAGCAATTTTTTTTGAAAACTCACCAAGAAAATCAACAAAGAGGCAGAAGCCTCCTGCGATAGTTTGCAAATCCCCATCAAAACGATACCCTGTTTTCACCGCGGCTGGCAGACTCCCCTGCGCCGGGAACGTCTTTTCTGAGGATCACCCATGATTCGCAAGACAGTATTTTTGTCTATTGCCCTGTGCATGGTAAGCCTGAGCCTTTTTGCGTGCTCGGATCAGGAACCCGCAAAACGGGTTGATCTTTCCCGGCGGGAAGAAATCACATTCCAAAAAGACAAACGCGAAATCACCTACGCCTACCTGCCCCAGTATTCACATAGCGTTTCCTACAAACGCCACCATAAGCTTGTTGAATACCTTGCCAAAACAACGGGCCTCAGCTTCCGCCAGGTCTTTCCGGACACCTTTGCCGAACATATGACAATGGTCGAGGAAGGGCTGATTGATATTTCGTTCTCCAACCCATTTATTTATGTCAAAATAGCAGACCGCTACGGCGCACGAGCCTTTGCCAGAACCGAAGAGGAAGATCAGGGTACCCACTTCCGGGGGCAGATCATCGTGCGGGCCGACAATCCAAGTATTCAAAAAATTGAAGACGTCAAAGGTCAGCACTGGATCGCAGTCGATCCTAGCTCTGCTGGCGGCTACCTCTTTGCACTGGGGTATTTCATCGACCATGGCATCAGCAAAAACGACTTTGCAGAAATCGCTTTTGCTCCCGGCCCCGGCGGCAAACAGGAAAAAGTCGTACTCGGAGTGTACTCCGGCCGCTATGGTGTTGGTTCCATTCGCGAGGGAGCGCTTGAAATCATGCGCGAGAGCATCGATACCACCCGCATCAAGATACTTGCCACGACTCCGTGGTATCCGGGCTGGGTCTACTCCGCCAGAAAAGGCCTTGATCCTGATGTGGTTCTCAAAATTTCCCAGGCCATGACCTCCCTTTCCATGGACAACCCAGAAGAAAAAGACATCCTGCGCCGCGCCAAAATCATCAGCATTCTTCCGGCACAGGACAGTGATTTTAATTCCATACGAGAGCTGATTCGCAAAACTGGCGTTGATGCCCAGTAAAAGGAACGACGGAACAGGCATGAAGAGCTTTTTTCATAAAGAAAGCACACTTGGCAGAGCACTCCGCCCTGTCCTCTCATTTTTGCACCAGCGCTTTGACCCATACGGAGAACGCCCCCTGCCCGGCATTCGCCAGATTGCCCGCATGCGCTTCAAAGACAAAATCAATATTGGCATTTCCAGCGTCATCATTTTCTTTAGTATTCTGACCGCGGTTCTGGTGAGTCAGGTTGCTGTTGACCGCCTGCTGGAAGAGAACCGGGACCGGGGCCGTAGCATGGTCCTGAATATGGCCTCCCGCGCCGTGGACCCCCTGCTCGCCAGTGACTTCCTGCGCCTCAAAAACCTCGTGGACGGGGCCGAACGACTCTCTGACTTTACGCTCTATGCCTTTGTGACTGACAAACGGGGGAACGTCCTTGTCCACACCTTTAACGGTGGATTCCCTACTGATTTACTCACGGCAAACAGCCCCAAAGAAACAGAAATTTCCATCCAGCTTCTGGATGATGGCAGCCACCGGATCTATGACTTTGCAGCGCCTGTCATGGTCGACGGAAAAGTCTTTGGCTCGGTTCGCCTTGGTGTTTCTCAGGCCCGCGTGCAGGAAATCAAAAAAGACGTCGTCTCGACCATTTTCTTGGTGTCTTTCGCGGTTATGGTTGTTGCCATTCTGCTCGGCACCATTTTTTCCCGCAATGTCTCGGCCCGGCTCAACGCACTGCGAAAAAGCGCAGAAAGCGTGGTGCAGGGGCAACTCAATGTGCAGACAGGGCCACGCCTCTACCGCAACTGCTGGGACATCCAGCAATGCGGACAGGAAGACTGCCCCGCCTACGGCGACAACCGGCGCCGCTGCTGGTACCTTGCTGGCACACTCTGCCCCCAGTGCAAAGAGGACAGCTACCCGGAAAAACTCATGAGCTGCCACACCTGCCCGGTGTACCTCGAAAATATGGGTGACGAAATCCAGAGTCTCGCAGAAACCTTTGACGTCATGGCCATGTCGCTCAAATCGCATATCGAAGAGCTGGAACAAACCCAGGATGACCTCAAACGCCAGCGCGAACTGCTGCGTACCATTCTGGATGTAACCCCAGACCTGATGTGCCTGCTGGACACAGATTTCAAGTACATGACGGTCAACAAGGCATTCTGCACCTATTTCCACCTCAACGAAGAAGACCTTCTGGGGCACAGCAATTACGAACTCTTTGATGAAGATGAAGCCGACGCCGCATACCATGAAAACAAACAGGTGCTGCTGACTGGCAAGCCCATTTCCAAGCAGGAGCTTATTCGAAGTGGCGACCAGAAACGCTGGTTCCACGTGATTAAAGTCCCGGTAAAAATCGGCAAAGAAAATATTGGTATGCTGTATACGGCCCGCGACATTACCATCATCAAGCAGTATCAGGAGCGGCTCATCCATTCGCAAAAAATGGAAGACCTCGGTAAGCTCGCCGGTGGCGTCGCGCACGAAATCAACACGCCTCTGGGAATCATTCTTGGCTACGCCCAGCTTTTGCTTGAAGATACGCCAGGTGACAGCCAGCTGAGTCATGACCTTAAAACTATTGAGAAACAGACAAAAGTCTGCAAAAAAATCGTTGCTGACCTGCTTGGTTTCTCTCGTCGCATTGAGAGTAGTATGGCGCCCCTGGACCTCAACGAAAGTCTGGAAGAAGTTATTTCCCTGCTGGAACAGATTTTCCTGCAAGAGCGCGTGCGCATTGAGACCGACTTTGACCCCACGGTGATGCCAATTACTGGCGACAAGGAAAAGCTGAAACAGGTCTGGATGAATCTTCTCAATAATGCATTTGACGCCATAGGCTCGGATGGGGGAATTTATGTCACGACCAAGATGTGCTCACACAGACGGCGCGTTCTGGTCACGGTCGCAGACACCGGGTCTGGTGTCTCGCAACATGACATAAACAACATCTTTGACCCATTTTTTACCACCAAGCCTGTTGGCAAAGGTACAGGACTCGGCCTTGCCCTGTCTTTTGGAATCATTAGCGATCACGGCGGCCGCATATCCGCCATAAGCCCAGCACCTCTTGACTACATTATTAGTCATGAGGAAGAAGTGCCAGATTCACGTCCTCCGGGACTAGGCACACTGTTCATGGTTGAACTGCCACTGACCAAGGAAGGACTTCCCGATGAAGAATGTCCTGAAATCACAGAAGTCCGCTCGCGGGATGGAGAATATTTCATAGGAGGCTCGACGACGTGGCGAAAATAGTTGTTCTTGACGATGTTATGGACGCCGGAATTTTAATTCGGCGTATCCTTGAACGAAAAGGGCACGAGGTCCATTCGTTTACCGAAGAGGAAGAAGCTCTTGCGTTCATCAAAAAAGAAGACGCCCGCAAGGAGCCTGTCCAGCTCGCAATCTTAGACATCAAGCTCAAAAAAATGACTGGTGTTCAGGTGCTGGAAGAAATCAAAAACATTTCAAAGAAAGTCAAAGTCATCATGCTCACAGGCTATCCGACTCTGGAAACAGCTCGCCGCTGTCAGGAACTCGGAGCCGTTGATTACTGTGTGAAGCCTATCGACAAGGAAGAACTGGAAGAAAAGGTCGCCGAAGCACTGGCGAAAGTGTAGGGCACTATGAACCTCGAACTCAGACAGCTTTTCAGACACTGGACATATCAGCTTTTTGCACCGGGAACGCTCCTGCGGAAAAAATACGAGGCCTTTAAACAGCTTCTGGAAATGGACCGCAACTGTCTCAAGCGCATCGCAGAACTCGAAGAGCTGTACTATGGCACGGTTTCGGCCGACTGGAACCGCGTCACCATGCTCACCCGGGCGCTCTCTGCTGACGTGGAGGCCCTGACCCAGCAACTTATGCGCATGCGCCCCGGCCACTATCTTGATCTGCCGGACTACCGCCGCAAGATTGAGTTCTATGTTGCCATGCAGACCGAGCCGCCTGAGTTCGACTTTGCCCCGCCCTATTCCATGACGCTTGCCGACGCCCACCTGACTCCTGAGCTTGTGGGGCACAAGGCCGCGCGTCTTTCCAGCATTGCCGAGGTGGAAGACCTGCCCGTCCCTGGGGGCTTTGTCATCACCACCAACGCCTTTCACTATTTTATTGAGTACAACGAGCTGCGCCCGCAGATCGAAACACTGCTCTCCAAGGTTACACTGGATTCTCCGGGCTTTGTCATGGACATTGCCGAAGAAATCCAGCGCATCATTCTTGATGCCTCAGTTCCCCCTGCCGTCGAGCAGGAATATCGGGATCACGCTCTTGCCCTTGCCTCCTCGCGGGGTGGCATGGTGCAGCTCGCAGTCCGTTCCTCCGCCGTTGGAGAAGACACTGAAGCGTCCTTTGCTGGGCAGTATGACAGCGTGCTGAATGTCTCGCTGTCTGACCTTTCGGATGCGTACAAAAAAGTGCTCGCCAGCAAATACTCTGCAAAGGCAATCAGCTACCGCGTGCGCTACGGCATGCCGGACATGCAAACCCCAATGGCAGCGCTGGTTCTGGAAATGATCGACGCCCGCGCAAGTGGAGTGCTCTACACCCGCGACCCTGCGGTGCCAGAAAAAGATATTCTTCAAGTCTACAGCATCGAAGGAATGGCCCGCCCCCTTGTGGATGGCAGCTCTTCGCCAGAAATTATAACTCTCGACCACAACGACCCCAGCACCGTGCTCTTTCACGAGCGAGGCGGTGGAGCGCCACAGGTCATCAGTGGAGATGTGCCTGTGGACGAGATCAGCCTGACCGAAGACCACGCCCGAACCCTTGGCGGCTGGGGTGTGCTTTTGGAAAATGCCTTTGGTGCGCCTCAGGACATTGAGTGGTGTATGGACCGCTGGGGTTCCCTTTTCCTTATTCAGTGTCGCCCGCTGCAAAGCTCCCACACAAAGCAGAGCGTGCCACAGGCACTGCCTGATGTTCCGCATCCGGCAATTGCCGAAGGTGTCCCTGCCAGTGCGGGCATCGGCATCGGCACGGTATATCGTCCAAGCAGTACCGTTGCGCTCGACACTGTTCCGCAAGGCGCTGTCCTTGTTGCAGACACGCTTTCTCCCAACTTTGCCAGCGTAATGGAAAACCTTGCGGCCGTTGTGACTGACACAGGCTCAAGCGCCAGTCACTTTGCCTCAGTCGCCAGAGAATTTGGCCTTCCTGTCGTCGTCAACGCCAAGTTTGCCACCCGTATTCTCAAGGATGGCGAAACCGTTACGGTCAACGGTGAAGACGGTCGCGTCTATTCCGGTAGCATTCAGGAGCTGGAGCAGTACGCCGCCCAATCCAAAACAGCCCCGTCCTCGCCCTTCCATGCCCGCCTGAACCGCGTCATGAAATACGTCTCGCCTCTGCACCTCACGGACCCGGAAGCCGAAGACTTTTCGCCCGCAGGCTGTCGAACCATGCACGACATCGTGCGTTTCTGTCACGAGACCGCCGTCACCGAGATGTTCAATCTCGTCAACAAATCCCAGCGTGGACTTTCTGGCGGCAAGCTTCTTCAAAGCGGCCTGCCTCTGGTTTTACGGATTATTGATCTTGGCGGTGGGCTGACGCCTCAGGCCCTGCATGAACGCGAAGTCACGGCCTGCCACTTTGCCAGTGACAGTCTCAATGCTTTGTGGGAAGGGCTAAATCATCCCGACATTCAGTGGGACGGCAGTCTTCTTGCCTTTGACTGGGAAGAATTTGACCGTGTCAGTGCCGGAGTGATGAGTCTCAAATCAAAGACACTCTCCAGCTACATTCTGGTCGGGCATGAGTACATGCACGCCCTGATTCGCTTTGGCTATCACTTTGCGGTCATTGACTCGATGGTCACCCAGCACCCCGACTCGAACTACATCAATTTCCGCTTTATGGGTGGCGGAGCAGACATTTCACAGCGTCGGCTCCGCCTGTCCTTTGTGGACAAAGTCTTGAGCGATGCAGGCTTTAGTGTCCACATCACGGGTGAACTCCTCGAAGCATCCCTTCAGCGTGGTGCGCAGCCACAAATGGAACTGAACCTTACCCTTCTTGGAACGCTTCTTGGAAAAACCCGGCTGATGGACATGGTTCTCACCGGAGACGATCAGGTTCAGGAACTCGTGGATTCGTTTATGGACTCAATCTAGGCACGTCCAAGGAGTCGTATGGCAAAACCCCTCTACCCCCTGACATGGGTCACGTCGCATCTCGCCGTTGGTGGTGCTCCCATGTCCTACCCCATGCTTGATGCCGTCAAATCACATGGGGTCGACGCCATTCTCAATCTTTGTGATGAATTTTGTGACCTGCACTGGATCGAAGCAGACCACGGTTTTGACGTGTATTATTTTCCCATCCCGGACGAGCAAAGCCCAGACCTTGAAGGTCTCGAAAAGGCTCTCGAATGGCTCGACGAGGCTATTTATCTGGGCAAACGGGTGCTCATCCACTGTCGCCACGGCATCGGCCGCACAGGCACTGTCCTCAACGCCTATCTTCTGCGCCGTGGTCTCAGCCATGCGCAGGCCGCCCGCATTCTTAGGCCGCTCCGGGCCAAGCCACAGAACTTTCAGCAGTGGCGCTTTGTCCGTCGCTACGGCAAAAAGGAAAACACCCTCACCATTCGCGAACCATCTATTGAAATTCAGCCCGACGTCGACCTCGGCCCCTTCTTTCGGGACTACGAAGCCGTTGTCGCCTCAGTCAACGAGCGGCTCACGGCCCACGGTGTCGAACTCCACTGCGGTGCTGGGCACAGTCGCTGCTGCTATCGCCCACTTTCCCTCTCCCTCATCGAAACCGTCTACGTTCACCACGCCATCAACACCACTCTCAGCCAGCCCGAACGAGAATCTGCCATCACCCGCGCAACAGGTGCCTTTAGCTTTCTTCGCAAGCTCGGCTATCATGACGGGCAAAGTGCCAGCATCGGACCCGAACTTCGCGCAGCCTACACCGCAAAAAAAATTCTTTGCCCACTCAACGAGCTTGGCGAATGTCGCATCTTTGCCCATCGTCCGCTCGCATGTCGCGTTTTCGATCTCCCCGAAGGCTACGAGACAGATCAGTTTATCAGCAAAACGCACAAGCGCGTCGCGCCCATTTCCGAGAGCCTCTTTCTCGCGCTCAGCTCCCGGTTCATCGAAGGCGAGGAACTCCGCTTTGCCCTGCCCTCTGTCATCTCTGGGCGCTTCGTACAGACCTTTTTCCATCTGCTCCCCAAGCCCACAGAAACAGAATAAAACAAAAGCCCGCTCCACAATGGAACGGGCTTTCATGGGGGGATGGAGGGGAGCATTCACTGAGCCTTGGGCGGGCAATCCCGTAGCTCTTGAGGAGTCTTCCTGTCGTTCTTCTGCTCGGTATTATCGTTACAAATTTTGAGGGGCATGGCTCCAGCAAAGTAGGGAAGGACGAATGCTGGCTGGAGCCACACCGTATATTTGAACGCTACTGTGTAGCGCAATACACATCAGGGCTAGGCAGTCTGGATCTCAATCTTGCGCGGCTTGGCACTCTCTGCCTCTGGCAGATGCACATCCAGAACACCGTTTTCGAAGTTGGCCGTAATCTTCGCCCTATCAATTTCATCAGACAGCGAAAAACTTCTGACATATTCCACTGGTGCAAACTCATGCCGCAGGCAGGACCTTTCGCCGCAGTCTCCACAGCTACTCTTGCCCTGCACCCGCAAATCGCGGTCCTGCAAATCAATCACCAGCTCGTCTTTGCTCACGCCCGGCATGTCCAGCACTATGTGCCAGCCGTCTTCCCGCACGACGACGTCAGCATTCGGAATCACACGCTCAAAAGAGCGCTCTTCAGTTCTTGCTACATCCTGAGACATTTCATGAACCTCCTTTTTATGCCGAAATCGCAATCTTGCGGGGCTTAACTGCTTCTGCCTTGGGCAAAACAATCTCAAGAATACCGTTGCGAAGCGTTGCCTTTACACCATCATGGTCAACCCGAGACGAAAGATGGAATACTCTCTGGAACTGACCAGAACCGCGCTCCTGGCGATAGTATTTCGCCTCCTCTGCCTTGCGCTCTCCCTTCAAAACAAGATCATTCTCTGTAACTTCGAGATCTATGTCTTCAAGTTTCACGCCTGGCATACGCGCATCAATGTAAAGAGCATCTGAATCTTCACTTATATTAACCTGAGGATATGATGCTCGACTCCGACTAAAAGAATTCGGGCGCATCATCTCCTGAAAAAGCGCATCTATGTCATGCGGAAAGTCATAAAATGATCCAAAATCAATAACCATTTCTTTCACCTCCGTTTGATGCAATAGAAAATAATTCCACTTCCCAAACTGTCAACATCACCTCGTTCATTTTTTTCAACTTTTCGCATCAACCCACGCTATTCAACACTTTCCAGACTTCACTTTTTTTGAGGGGCTGGGTTTACGAGACTCCGTCTCGTGCTCTGCAAGGGGCGCTGCCCCTTGACCCCGCCCAAGGACGAGGCCCTTGGGAATCCCGCTTTCGCCCAAAATTAAAGGGCCGGATGTGTGAAAGCCGTTGGCTTTCCCTTACATCCGGCCCTTTAATTTTGGTCTAGTGGGCGTTTCCCTAACGCGTGTTCTTCTGCCTTTTCCAGACCGCACTTATTTTCTTTCTGAACGCTCGCGTTCAGAAAGAAAATGGTGGCAACGCACGGGAAAGAGAAAGAAGCTCTCGACGTTATGCCCAACAAGTTTAAAAGCCGTGCAAGCGAAGCTTGCACGGCTTTTAAACTCGATGAGGATACGTAAGGGAATCATTCCCTTACGCGGGGGTTTGGGGGCAGGCCCCCAACTTCCCCCACCCGCCCATCCAGCACTAACGTGCTGGGGCAGGCCCCCAATCTTCCTCACCCACCCGCTCCAACTCTCCCCCCACTCACCTAGCTAGCCTTCGCTGCGTAAAATATCGAGAACCTCGTAACGCGAGGCCTGCCACGCGGGATAGACGCCAGCGAGCACACCGAGAAGGACAGAACCAAGCAAAATGCCCACCATAAGAATGGGGCGATATACAAAAGGGAATCCGCCGACAACGTAGACAAAAGAGACAAGAAGGAGGGCGACAAGAACGCCAAAGAAGCCGCCGACGCCAGAGAGGACACCTGCTTCAAGAAGAAACTGAAAAATAATGTCAGAGCGGCGGGCACCCACGGCGCGCCGAATGCCAATTTCCATACGCCGAGAGCGAACGAGAAGAATCATAATGGAAAGAATGCCGAGACCGCCAACGGCAAAAGACACGGTGGAGCTGAGCAGCCCCAAAACACTCACGAGGTCGAGAGCCTGTGTCTGAAGAGAAATCGTGTCACGAGCAGTGAGCACGGCAAAATCATCAAGTTGCCCGACCTTGATCCGATGCCTGTAACGAAGAATGCGCGTTGCCTGCTGCTTCGCGGCTTCAAAGTCTGAACCCTTGGCAAGCTGAATGTATACGCCGGTAATGTTGTCGACGTTGGCCATGCGCCGCATGTAGGTTGAGAGAGGCACAAAAACCTGCTCATCCTGATCGGTTCCAACAATGTCGCCACCACGTGCGGGCATCACACCAATGACGCGAAGCCGTGCCCGATAATAGAGAACAGTTTTGCCAAGGGCGAGATCTGGCGAGCCAAAAAGACGTCCCGCAATCTTGGACCCGAGCACACAAACCATCGCGCGAGTTTCAAGCTCCTGCTCATTGAAAAAACGGCCTATGCGAGGTGTGGCATTGCGAATAAATTCAAAGGCAGGAGTACTGCCAATAAGTACACTGGGGATCTTTGTTGCACCGGCATGCACCTGCATGGTTGCCTGCGTAAAGGGCGCAGCAGAAAGCGCTGAAGGCATACCATTCTCAAGCGCTTTGGCATCGGCAATGGTAAAATTTGAGGCGGTATTCTTGACTTTTGCCCCACTGCGCCGCCAGCGAATGCGCCCTGATCGAGCCATAAAAAGATCCGGACCAAGCTTTTCAATCTCGACTTCGGCCTTGCGGACCATCGCTGTAGACATGTGCTGCACTCCGGTGAGGGCGAGCGCACCTAAAAAGACCCCAAGCATCGCGAGTATGGTCCGCAGCTTGTGGGTTCGAAGAGAACTCAGGGCGATACGCAAACTCAAATGCATGGGGCCTTCCTTGTGCTCAGAGAGATGGAGTTACGAAATAAATTTCACCCGAAACTTCTTGAGATACCCAACAGGATTGTATGATTCCTTGGCCTTTCGCAGACCGGGGTCACCAAGATCCTGCTCCCGGTTCACCACGTCGTAGCCCGGTGCATCCTCAGAAAGAAACATATGGTTAATGGCCTGATACACGCCCTTAAAGTTGGTGTGTCCTTTTTCAAAATGAATCACAAGCTGATCATCAGAAAGGCATTCTGCAACCGTGTACGCGGCCTGCTTGCCCTCCACTTCGATCACACCACCAAAGACACCACACAAGGCATCCCAGCTCTTGAGAACGCGTGAAATAGCATGATTCTCTGCAGCCAAGGTCTGCTGAGACTCCTCATCACGCCATGCCATCCACTCCGACTGCATATCAAGAGCGGCCTCAACGCAGTCCGGGGTCATGGAGTGGTAGTGATAATCGTACGCCTTCCGAAACTGGTTGAGCAGATTCTTTTTCTTATGGAAACGTTTTCCGCGCAACTCGCAAAGCTCCTGCACATCATAAAGATAGTCCCAGTGCTCGCGCGCCTCTTCAATCTGAATGCGTTCCCCAAAGTGCTCTTTCCACATCCCCATCAGGGTCTCTGGCACTCGAATGTACGCGGAACTCAGATCTTTTGTCAGTGGGCACGCATCCCAGTCGACTTCTTCCCACGGGCCAATCGGTGCCCAATAAACCGTTTCGGGACGAGTCTGACGTATCCACGTCAGCTTTGGGCCAAAGTACCACTCAAGACCATATTCTTCGGCCCATCCCCACAGATTCACAAAGCTGTAGTCAGACGCCTTTTGCGGACAGCGTGCAAAGCGTTTTCGGTAGTCTTCCTGCCGCGCAAGCGACACCGGTTCAAAAACAGGGTCCATGTTTCCTCCGTTCTCAGCTCGTGAATATTCATCAAGGCCTAGCGTTAGGCACTCTTCCCATTTTTCTTTCTTTTGCTCATAAGCCCAAAACGCTGCCAATTTCCATAGGCAAAAACGCCCAGCAGCAATGCGGCCTGAACAACCTGTGAACTCAGCTGTGATATCCACACACCAGTGGATGACTGCATAATCTCGTGCCCAAGGTACCACGCCATTGGCAGCCGAAAACACCAGACAGTGAAGCCAAATATCCACATAGGATACCACGTCGCGCCAGCACCGTTGAGTGCTCCGCCAATGATAATACTGGTCAGTGTAAAGGGAATGGCAATCAAATTATAAAAAAGATAATCCGCCATTTGTGGCTGCACGGCCAGATCAGGCGTCATGAATCGACACAGCTCAGGAATATACTGCCACACGATCATCGTGACGAGGCTCATTCCAACAACACCAACGCCCCAAACCTGAAAACCATAGCGGCGCGCCAGATCAGGATTCCCCGCGCCAAGCGCATTGCCCACCAGCACACTCGCCGTCATGTTAAACGCCACGCCCGGCAAAAAAAGAACCGCCTCGACCCGAAGCCCAACAGTCATGCCTGCCAGAGCAGAAATGTTTTCCACGGGTAGCCGCGCTACAATGGCAAAGAGTACAAGGTAGCCCGTTTGCCACAAGACCTGCATCAGCCCGGCAGGCCACGCGACCTTATACAGGTATGGCAGCGCACTCCGTATCCAGCGCATTGGAGGAAATGTCTCGCTCGTGAGCAGCCCCTTGCGCCATATCTGAAACAGGTTCAGCGCCGAGCCTGCCATAACAGACCAGAACGTCGCCCAGGCAAGCCCACGGTAGCCCATTCTGGGCAAACCCCACATCCCCAGGCCAAGGCCAAAATCCGCCGCAGTGTTCACCACGGTTATCAAAATCATGGCAAAAAGCGGAAGCATCACTTCCTTGCGCGCCCGGAACACCGCATTCGTTATAAGCAGCAAATAATAACTCGGCAGAAGCAGTGCGTAGACACCCAAAAATTCGCTCGTAATTGACTGAATCTCTGGCGGTACCTGTAGCAGAAGCAGCAGCTCATCCCGGAACAGCAGCCCAACACCCATGATGGCAACGCCACCCAGAAGCGCCAGCTCCATACACAGCCCAATGTAGCGCTGCGCTCGGCGCTTCAGCTCCGCCCCCATTGACTGACTTACCGCCGCAACAGCACCATTCGCAACGCTCTGCGCTATAATCAGCAAGAAAAAAAGACAGTTCGTGATAAGCCCCAGCGACGCCTGCACCTCGCGGTTCAGCTTCCCCGCAACGTACACATCAATGAACCCCACCCAGAAGTGGAAGAACATCATCAGTATCTGCGGCCACGATAAATTCCATATCGCCCTGTAGGACGCTTTCTCTGTCGGCATATATTTTTTCTATGTGTTAAAAAAAAGAAGAAAAAGGAGAAGAAAAAGAATGAACCGGGGCCAGCCCCGGACCCCGCGTAAGGGAATGATTCCCTTACGTATCCTCAGCGAGTTTGAATTCCCTCCACGCTTCGCGTGAATGAAATTCAAACTTGTTGGGCATAACGTCGAGAGCTTCTTTCTCTTCTGCGAGTTGCCACCATTTTCTTTCTGAACGCTTGCGTTCAGAAAGAAAAACGGGTGAACAGGGCAAAAAACACGCGTTCGGGAAACGCCACTAGCTGGAATATGGGGCTGATGGAGAGGAGAGCATAGCTCTCATCCCACTCAGCCCCATAGCCCAGCGAAATCGGGATTCCCAAGGGCCTCGTCCTTGGGCGGGGTCAAGGGGCAGCGCCCCTTGCAGGGTTTGGGGCAGCGCCCCAATAAAACAACACCTCCCCCCCTCACACTCTTGCAGAGCGCGAGACAGGATCTCGTAACCCCACTCCACGAATTTATCCTAAATGAAAGAAGAAAAGGCCGCCACCCAAGAACGGGTAACGGCCTTTGATGTGCAAAAGAGTCGAGGAACTATGCTCCGACGATTTCTTTCAGTTTGGTGAGGGCTGCGTCAATGCCTTCGGGGCGATTGCCACCAGCCTGAGCCATATCTGGACGACCGCCACCGGAGCCGCCAACCTCGGAAGCAACTTCCTTGATGAGGGCGGGAGCAGTGAAACGACCGTGGAGGTCCTTGGAGACATAAATTGCCATGCTGACCTTGCCGTCATTCTCGCAAACGAGAGCGGCGACGCCAGAGCTAACCTTGGAACGAACGTCGTCCATGAGGGTACGCAGAGCGCCCATGTTCGCAGCGGCAACCTTGGCAGCAAGAACTTTCACGCCACCAATCTCTTCGAGAGCGTCCATCAAATCGCCGCCCTTGCTGGAAGCAGCCTGAGCGGAAATCTTTTCAATGTCCTTGCGAAGAGTTTTGACATCCTTCTGGAGACCGCGGATGCGCTCAACAACTTCCTCGGGCTTGCCCTTGAGAAGCTTTGCAGCATCCTCGGTAACGGCGCGCTGCTGACGAGCAACTTCGAGAGCGCCCCAGCCAGTTGCAGCCTCAATGCGGCGCTGGCCAGCGGCAATGCCGGACTCGGAAAGAATGGTAAACATGCCAGCCTGACCGGTGCGGGAAAGATGAGTACCGCCACACAGCTCGATAGAGGTGTTGGGGACTTCGACAACGCGGACATCATCGCCATACTTCTCGCCAAAGAGAGCCATTGCGCCCTTTGCGACGGCGTCGTCGTAACACATTTCGCTCACGTTGACCGGAAGATCGGCCATGATGGCCTTATTCACGAGGATTTCAACTTCGCGAAGCTCCTCGGGAGTCATTGCAGAAATGTGCGTGAAGTCAAAGCGAAGGCGATCGGTCTCAACGTGAGAACCAGCCTGCTTGACGTGATCGCCCAAAACACTCTGGAGAGCGGCCTGCAAAAGGTGAGTCACTGTGTGGTTACGGGCCGCAGCAAGACGCTGCTCCTCGTTAACGTCCAGAACGACTTCCTGGTCGGCATAAATGGTACCGTCGTCAACAGTCACATCATGCACAGTCAGGTTTGCAGCAGGCTTGATGGTGTTGTTGACCACCGCGCGACCTTCGGGAGCAGAGATAAGGCCAGTGTCACCACACTGACCACCGGACTCACCATAGAAGGGAGTGCGGGTGCTCACGATAAAGCCTTTTTCGCCCTTGGAAAGCTTCTCAACAGGCTCAGCGTCTTCACCCATGAGAGAAACGATACGGGAGTCAGCAGCGAGAGAGTCATAACCGACGAACTCGGAGCGAAGGCCTTCTTCGAGCAAAGTGCGGAAGCGAGCAGCAAGGCTCTGTTCCTTTCCACCCTTCCAGGCAGCCTTTGCACGAGCTTTCTGCTCTTTCATGAACTCGTGGAATCCGGGTTCATCCACCTCAAAGCCCTGCTTCTCGGCGACGTCGTTCACGATGTCCAGAGGGAAGCCGTAGGTGTCGTACAGCTTAAAGGCAATCTCACCGGAGACAGTCTTTTTGCCTGCTTCGCGCAGCGCATTCAGCTCGTCTTCGAGCATGGCCAGTCCCTTGTCCAGAGTCTGGGCAAAGCGCTCTTCTTCCTCATGAACAACACGAGTCATGAAGTCCTGATTCTGTACCAGCTCGGGATAATGACCACCCATCTCTTCAACGACCTTGAGAGCCACCTTATAGAGGAAAGGCTCGTTCATGCCGATGAGCTTACCGAACCGCAGAGCGCGGCGGATAAGGCGACGCAGCACGTAGCCACGACCCTCGTTGGAGGGCAGAATGCCGTCAGCAATCATAAAGGCAATGGCGCGGCTGTGGTCAGCAATAACGCGAAGTGCGGTGTCTTCGTCCTCGCCATCAGTGCGGTATCCAACACCAGTCAGCTCACTGATGTACCCAATGATGGACTGGAACAGGTCAGTGTCAAAGTTGGAGAAGACGCCCTGACAGACAGCGGCGATACGCTCAAGGCCCATGCCGGTGTCAATGCTGGGACGCGGAAGCGGCGTGCGGGTGCCGTCCTCATGCTGGTTGTACTGCATGAACACGAGGTTCCAGATTTCGAGGAACCGGTCGCAGTCACACTTGCCAATGCCGCAGTTCGGACCGCAGGACAGATGCTCGCCCTGATCGATGTGAATCTCGGAGCAGGGACCGCAGGGACCCGTGTCGCCCATGGACCAGAAGTTATCCTTCTCGCCAAGGCGGTACAGATGGTCGTCCGGGATGTCCGCGATTTTCTTCCACAGCTCAGCGGCTTCGTCGTCGTCTTTGTAAATAGTAATGTAGAGACGGTCTTTCGGCAGTTTCAGTTCTTCGGTGATAAAGCCCCATGCAAAGCGCATGGCGTCTTCCTTAAAGTAGTCACCAAAAGAGAAGTTGCCGAGCATCTCAAAAAAGGTGTGATGGCGGGCAGTACGGCCAACGTTTTCGAGATCGTTGTGCTTGCCGCCAACGCGCAGGCATTTCTGGGAGGTTGTTGCACGCTTGTAGTCGCGAGTCTCCAGTCCCTGATAAATCTTTTTGAACTGTACCATGCCTGCGTTAACAAACAGCAGGCTCGGGTCATCCTTGGGGATAAGGGAAGAAGAGGCAACGGGCTTGTGGCCGTTACGCTCAAAGTATTCAAGAAATTTTTTACGGATATCACTGGCAGTCAGCACTTCTCATTCTCCTGTAAACACGTGCATCCCCATTGGGGCGCCTGCTCTTGTCTTTTTGACAAACAAACGCCCGGAAAGTCCGGGCGTTCCTTTTCCATGTGTTGTCGTCGACCCTAGGCTTCTTCCGTGGCTTCCTCAGCGGGAGCACCCACGGGGCCGGCGCCCTCTTCCCGTAGCCCAAGGTGAATGAGCAGGGAATTTTCGATTTCTTCGCGAATCTCGTCGTTTTCCTGGAGCATTGCGCGAACATTCTCTTTGCCCTGACCGAGCCGCTCGGAACCAAAGGCGTACCACGAGCCGCTCTTTTCGACGATTCCGGCGTCAACGCCCATATCAATCATTTCGCCAACGCGGGAAATACCCGTGCCATAAATGATGTCAAAAATGGCTTCACGGAATGGCGGAGCGACCTTGTTTTTCACAACTTTGACTCGAGCCTTGATACCAAAGGCCTCTTCCTTGTCTTTCAGGGTCTGGATACGACGAATATCCATACGCACGGAAGAGTAGAATTTCAGGGCATTACCACCGGTAGTGGTCTCGGGGCTACCATAACCCGTCATGCCGATTTTCATACGAATCTGGTTGATAAAGAGAACAGCAGCGTGTGACTTGTGGATGGTACCCGTCAACTTACGCAGAGCGTGCGACATCAGTCGGGCCTGACCGCCAACCTGGGTCTCACCCATGTCGCCATCAAGCTCGGCCTGCGGAATCAGGGCCGCAACAGAGTCAATAACAATGATGTCCACAGAGTTAGAGCGGACCAGCATGTCGGCAATGTCGAGAGCCTGCTCGCCGTAGTCGGGCTGAGAAATAATCAGCTCGTCAGTCTTGACTCCAAGACGGCGGGCATAGTTCACATCAAGAGCGTGCTCCGCATCAATAAACGCAGCAACACCGCCATTTTTCTGGCATTCTGCAATGATGTGCAAAGACAGGGTCGTCTTACCAGAAGACTCCGGTCCATAAATTTCTGTCACACGGCCTTTTGGAATGCCACCAATGCCCAGAGCCATATCGAGGCCAATGGAGCCTGTGGAGATGGTCGGAATATCCACGTGAGCATCATCCGAAAGGCGCATAACAGATCCCTGACCGTATTTTCTCTCGATAGTTGAAAGAGCGGTATTCAGGGCCTCTTTGCGCATTTCCTCAGGATTCATCTGCGCACCGCGACGTTTAGCCATATGCTGTTCTCCATAAAAATTTGTCTTAACGGAAGCCTCAGAGACATAGCAGAACACCCCGACACGGGCAACTCCGCGACAGCGTGGGAAGCCTGAATTTTTTCATGGCTGCAAGCTGATAATTTTGCTCCAAAATCCGCTAAAAACAGTCTGTTCACGAGAATTCTGGACTTGCCTCTCTCTAAATCCATGACTATAGCCTCTTCACCTATGAAAGAAAACACCACATATGATGCTCTGGTCCTGTTCTCCGCAGGTCTGGACTCCCTTCTCACGGCGAAGGTACTTATGAAGCAGGGCCTGCGGGTCAAGTGTCTTCATTTTGTAACGCCCTTTTTTGGGCACCCCGGCCATGTGAAAGGATGGGAAAAAACATATGGGCTGGACATCGACATTATCGACGTCGGCAATGCATACGTTGATATGATGCGCAAAGGCCCCAAGTATGGCTTTGGCAAGCTTTTTAACCCCTGCGTGGACTGCAAGATTCTGATGCTGTCGACCGCAAAAAAGCTGCTGAAAAAGTACGGAGCTTCTTTCATCGCCACTGGCGAAGTTGTGGGGCAGCGCCCCATGTCCCAGCGTCCCGATGCCTTGAACAGTATCCGTAATGATTCCGAAACCGAAGGCTTCCTGCTGCGCCCGCTGTCTGCAAAGCACCTTCCTCCGACTCCTATGGAGGAATCCGGGCTTGTTGACCGCGAGCAGCTCTACGGATTCTATGGCCGTGGCCGCAAGGACCAGATGGCGCTTGTTCGTGAACTTGGTGTTCGCGAAGAAGACATTCCAACTCCCGCAGGTGGCTGCCGCCTGACGGAGTCCCCGTCTGCATGCCGCTATGCGCCCATTTTTGAGCACTACCCTGACGCCACTGACCAGGACTTTTACCTGGCGAACGTTGGCCGTCAGTACTGGGCAGGCACACACTGGCTGTCCATTGGTCGCGACAAAATCAGCAACGAAATGATTGAACGCAACATCCGCCCGACGGATTACGTGTTTCAGCTCAAAGACTACCCCGGACCGCTGGTCCTTGGTCGTCCCTTTGCTGGTGAATGGAGCGAAGAAGCCCTGCGTGATGCCGCTGCCATGACAGCGTACTTCTCCCCGCGCGCCCGCCGCGCAGGCACAGAGACTCCTGTCATCTTGCGACAGGGTGACGAGGAGCGGGAACTTTCCGTGCTCCCGTCCAAAGAAAACAGCACTGGCTTCCACGAGAATGTCTGGAAAGACGTCAAATACGTCCGAAACGGCATGGACCACCATCACACCAGATAGGCAGTCCGCATAAAAATGATACGAAAGGCTCTGGAAGACATTCCGGAGCCTTTTTTATATTGTGGCAAAAGGCGTTCAGGCTCGTGCTGGCGGGGCTTTTGGCCATCTTGTGCAAAGCACGACACTAGATTTTCACTTTTTCAGGGTATACATTTCCCCAATGCTCACTCAAATTTTGTACATCGCGCTTGGAGCATTTCTGCTCTGGTTTAGCGCTGACTGGATTGTCGATTCTGCGGCAGCCATTGCCCGGCGCTTCCGCGTACCCGAACTCGTCATTGGCCTCACCATTGTGGCCATCGGCACCTCTGCCCCCGAGTTCATCGTCACTGCAACAGCCGCGTTCAAGGGTCTTTCGGACATGGCCCTGTCCAACGTTGTGGGCTCAAACATTTTTAACCTTGGCGTCATCCTTGGCCTCATGGCCATTCTGCGCCCCATCGTTGCCTCCCGGACCGTGGTCCTGCGCGATGGTCTTCTCCTTTTTGCCGTCATGGCCCTGACCACGGGCTTTGCCTTTATCGGAGAAATCGGCCGCATCGAAGGGCTGATTCTCATCGGCATTTTGCTGACCTACATTCTGGTCCTGATCTTCCGTCGCCCCAAGACGCACTGCGACGAGCAGGCCAACTGCAATGAACGCTCCGCAACATGGATTGACTACCCCAAGCTCGCTGCGGGCTTTGCCGGTGTCTCCCTTGGCGGCACCCTGCTGGTTGACGGCGCATCAACCCTTGCCCTGCATCTTGGCGTCTCTACATGGGCCATTGGTGTCACCATTGTTGCCGCAGGCACCAGCCTGCCCGAACTGGTGACCTGTCTTTCTGCCTCCATCAAAGGCAAAAATGACATGTTGCTCGGCAACCTCATTGGCTCCGATCTCTTCAATTTCTGCGGCGTGCTTGGCGTGACAGGCGTCCTGCATCCCATTGAAATTTCACAGACAGCCATGCCCAGCATGACCATGCTTATTGGCTCAATGGCCATTATTCTTTTATGTATGCGAACAGGTTGGAAAATCAGCCGCAAAGAAGGCGCTCTTTTGCTCGTGCTTGGTTTTGCACGCTGGATTCCATCCTTCCTGTAAAGATTTCTCTCTGTTATGCCGATGGTCTGCAAGGGGCAGGTGGTACAAACCGGAATCCCTTGCCAGCTCAAAGAATCGGTATTACCTTTAAAATTCGATCCCTGTAAGTAAAGTCCCCCAAGGAGGATATGGAATGAACAGGTTTGAGACCATTGGACGCACTTCGTCGCGTTCCGTCGAAAGCGTTAATGCTTTCATGCGTGGCGTCTACAACTGGATGACTGCAGGCCTTTTGGTCACCGCAGCATCTGCGTTCTTTACTGCAAGCAGCCCCGCTATGCTGAACTTCCTGTTCGGAAGTTCCCTTATGGGCTACGCAGTCATTTTTGCGCCCTTTATTCTCGTTATTGCCCTGTCCGCTGGAATCAGCCGCATGAGTGGAACAACCGCAACGGCGATGTTCCTTGTGTATAGCGGACTTATGGGTCTTTCACTTTCCAGCATACTGCTTGCGTACACGCAGGAAAGCATCTTTATGACCTTTGTCATTTGTGCTGGAATGTTTGGTGCAATGAGTGTCTACGGCATGACGACCAAAAAAGATCTGACCTCTATGGGCAGCTTCTTATTCATGGGTCTCATCGGCATCATCATTGCCTCCATTGCGAACATTTTTATGGCGAGTTCCGCTCTGGCATGGGGTATTTCCATCCTTGGCGTCATCATCTTCACTGGTCTGACAGCCTACGATACCCAGCGCCTGCGCTACATGGGTGAAAGCGCCCCGATGGGTGACGAAAACGCCCTGCGCCGTGGCACCATTCTTGGCGCCCTGACTCTCTATCTCGATTTCATCAACCTTTTCCTGATGTTGCTCCGCCTCTTTGGCAGCAGCAGAGACTAAGCTCATCTGGGGGCGGCTTGTCCGCCCCCTTTTTTATTTTATGCAGAAGATACTCCTCCAGATTCAGCGCTCACTGTCCCCCCTTCTTTTTCTCCCCGCCAAAATCTATGCCGGGGTCATGCGGCTTCGCCGTCGCTGGTACGAAAAAGGAAAACTTGAATCGTATCGCCCGCAGTGCCCGTGCGTCAGTATCGGCAACATTAGCTGGGGCGGAAGTGGCAAGACTCCGCTCACCGAATGGCTGCTTCGCTGGGCTGCGCACAACGGCCTCGCCGCCGCCGTGCTCACTCGCGGCTATGGCGCCAAGCCTCCAACACCACATTTTCTTGTCGAAGCCGACAGCACCCCGCAGGAAGCAGGTGACGAACCCCTTCTCCTCCAGCGAGCCTGCCCCGACAGCCTCATTGTCGTCGACCCCAAGCGTGCCCGTGCTGCCCAGTGGACCTGGCAGAACTATCGCCCGCACCTTTTCCTTCTTGATGACGGCTTTCAGCATCTCGGCATTCAGCGCGATCTCGACCTTGTTCTCCTGCGCCCCAAGGACTTCACTGACGAATGGAATATTTGCATTCCCTCCGGCTCATGGCGCGAAGACAAGTCTGCCCTCACCCGCAGCTCTGCATTCCTCATAAAATGCACCCGTGACGAGTATCGCGCCCTTGGGCCACTCATTCAGGCCCGGCTCGCCAAGTACAAAAAGCCCGTTTTTCAGTTCTCTTTCCGCCCCCTCGGCGTCAAACGCGTCGACCGCGCCGACTTTGGCCGCGACTTCGGCGGAAAGCCCTACATCCTCGTCACTGGCGTCGGCGAACCGTATCAGGTCATCGACACCGCAGAGCAGCTGCTCGGTCAGCGCCCCGCCCTGCACCTCCGTTTTGAGGACCATCACGACTACTCTCAGGCTGACTGGGACAGCATCCACCGGCAGGCAGAACGCCGCGGCGTTGAGCACATCCTCTGCACCGCCAAGGACGCCGTAAAACTCGCCCGCCTCGAAACGCAGAACCTTTGGACCTTTGAGCACACCCTCGACTTCTCTGAGTCCACCTTTACCGAACTCGACTTCCCCGAATGGTGGAAGCAGTCCTGGAACTCCCTCGTCGGAAAAGAAGACGACATCCACCCTCAAGAACGATAGAATATATTCAGCAGAGGCTGATTGTGGGGGGGTGTTGTTTTTTATTGGGGCGCTGCCCCAAACCCTGCAAGGGGCGCCGCCCCTTGACCCCGCCCAAGGACGAGGCCCTTGGGAATCCCGCTTTCGCTGGAATATGGGGTTGAGTGGGATGAGAGCTACGCTCTCCTCTCCATCAACCCCATATTCCAGCTAGTGGGCACCCAGTGCGTTCTTTTTCTTTCCGCCTCAACCCTTTCTTTTTGAACGCTCGCGTTCAAAAAAAATGGTGGCAACGCACGGGAAAGAGAAAGAAGCTCTTTACGCCTTCTCACCCAAGTTTGAAAACCGTCCAAGCGAAGCTTGAACGGCTTTCAAACTCGATGAGGATACGTAAGGGAATCATTCCCTTACGCGGGGGTTTGGGGGCTGGCCCCCAATTCCATTCCCCCGCCCGCCCATCCAGCACTAACGAGCACGCCCCCCCACACAGCTCTCCAACACGCACATTCTACAAAATTTATATAAGGAAAAAGAAAAACATGGCGCCTAAACACAGAAGAAAGCCACAACGCAAAAATGCAGGTCCGCGAGTAACGCAAGAGACCGTGCTTCAAGCGCTGAAAGACGCCCACCACCCGCTTCGCCGCAACGAGATACTTGCTGCGCTCAAGGTGAAAAAGGAGGCGAAGCGAGCGCTGAAAGAAATTTTGAAATCCCTTGAAGAGAAGGGAAAGCTCATCCGCACAAAGGGTGGCACCTACGGCCTGACGCAAAACATGTCGCTGATTACTGGCACACTGGAAATCCAGCGCTCTGGCGTAGGCTTCCTGCTGCCAGAGGACAAGCGCCGCAAGGACGTCTTCATCAGCCCAAATAACTTTGGTGATGCATGGAACGGCGACCGGGTCGTAGCCGCGCTGATTCCGACCCGAAAGGGCAAGAATCCAGAGGGCCGTATTGTTCGGATTCTGGACCGCAAAAACCGCGAAATGCCCGTCCGCCTTATCAAGCGCCTTGGCCCAGACATGTTTGTTTCGCACCCCACAGACACCACCATGCAAATCAACTTCATGGTGGACACGCAGGAGCTTGAAGATGAGCCACAGGTTGGCGACATCATCTTTGCCAAGCCCGGCGAAAAGCTGGACGCCAAGCTTTGGGCTGCTGACGCTACGGTCTTCCTTGGTGCAGAAACATCCGTTGCCGTGCAGGAAGGCATGGTAAAGATGCTTCACGGCATCCCTCAGGACTTCCCGTCTGCCACAGTAGAAGAGGCACAGGCGCTGCCTGACGAACCGTCTGAGGCTGAATTTGAAGGCCGTCGCGACATGCGCGAAACCCAGTTCGTGACCATTGACGGAGCAAGTGCCCGCGACTTTGACGATGCGATCTATGTTCGCCCAGAAAACAATGGCCACAGGCTCTTTGTCGCCATTGCAGACGTCAGTCACTACGTGCAGCCCGGAAGTGCGCTGGATCAGGAAGCCCTTGAACGCGGCAACTCCTATTATTTTCCGACATCCGTGGAACCCATGTTCCCGGTTGAGCTGTCCAATGGCCTGTGCAGCCTGAACCCCAATGTGAACCGCCTTGCCATGGTTGCCGAGATGTTTGTCTCACCCAAGGGCAAAATCACAGAGGAGCAGTTCTACCCTGCCGTCATTTGCAGCCACGCGCGCCTGACCTACGATCAGGTTCACAGTGCCCTTGAGCTGAATGACGACGCCACCCGCACCGAGCTGGCCGAGGTTCTCCCCATGCTCGAATCCGCAGAGAAGCTTGCCCGCCAGCTCAACGCCCTGCGCAAGGACAGAGGCACTCTGGATTTCGAAATTCCAGAGCCGCTGATTTCCTTTGACGACAACGGCGTGCCTGATGACATTCAGCCCCGTAAGCGGAACTTTGCACATCAGCTCATTGAAGAATTTATGATTGCCGCCAACGAAGCCGTTGCGCGCTTTTTAGAGGATCGCGGCGAGCCTGCGCTCTATCGTATTCACCCCTCACCCGATGCCGACAAGCTCCGCAACGCCTTTAAAATGCTTCGGCACACCGAGCTTGGGCAGCTCATTCCAGACGGCGCTGGACCTTCCATCATTCCAGAGCTTTTGCACGCCGCCACGGAGTTAGGCATGGACTTCATTGTCGGCCGTCTCCTTCTTCGCTCCATGATGCAGGCATCCTACAGCCCCATGAACGACGGCCACTTTGGCCTCGCCTCTGAGAGCTATTGTCATTTCACTTCGCCCATTCGCCGCTATGCCGACCTCATTGTGCATCGCGCGCTCAAGGCCGCGACTGGCAAGGGTCCCCATTGTGTGCCGCAGGGCGACGCTCTTCAGGAAATCGCAGACCAAATCAGTGGGCGCGAGCGTGTCGCCATGCGTGCTGAGCGTGAGATACTGAAGCGTGTCACTATTCTCTTTTTGCAGGACAAGGTTGGAGAGGACTTCACCGGTATCATCAACGGCGTCGCCGACTACGGTTTTTGGGTCGAACTCAACGAGATTATGGCCGAAGGAAGTGTCCGCCTCTCCTCTCTCTCTGATGACTATTATGCCTTCATTCCAGAACGGCAGGAGATTTGGGGCGAGCGCACAAAGAAGCGTTTCTTCATCGGCCAGCCCGTTCGCGTCTATCTCAGCGATGTGAATCTCTCTCGTCTCGAAATTACCCTTGAACTTATTCAGGGCAAGAAGGCCGCCTTCAAGCGCAACCTCCGCCGGCAGATTCAGCCCAGCACCCATGGCGAAGAAGCTCGCCAGCGCCAGAAGCACCGCTTTCACCCAAAGAAGCGCCATTAGTTAAGTGGGTGGGTGGGGTACGAGACTCCGTCTCGTGCTCTGCAAGAGGCGCAGGGCGGGTGGGTGTTTTTTTTATTGGGGCGCTGCCCCAAACCCTGCAAGGGCGCTAGGGTGGGCGGGGACTCTATCCCCGCACCTCTGCAAGGGGCGCCGCCCCTTGACCCCGCCCAAGGACGAGGCCCTTGGGAATCCCGATTTCGCCCGAAATTAAAGGGGCCGGATGAGTGAAAGCCTTTGGCTTTCCCCTTCATCCGGCCCCTTTTTTTCGGCCTAATTAACTGGGCGCGTGTTCTTTTTCTTTGCGCCTCACCCCCTTCTTTTTTGAACGCAAGCGTTCAGCAAGAAAATGGTGGCAACGCACGGGAAAGAGAAAGAGGCTCTCGACGCTAGCCCCAACAAGTTTGAATTCCATTCACGCGAAGCGTGGATGGAATTCAAACTCGATGAGGATACGTAAGGGAATCATTCCCTTACGCGGGGGTTTGGGGGCAGGCCCCCAACTTCCCCCTCCCACCCATCCAGCCTTCACAGGCTGGGGCAGGCCCCCAATCTTTTCCCCTCCCACCAATCCAGCCCTTGCATACCGCCAAAAGCCTTTATTGGTAGGACCATTCATAAAAAGACGCTGCCGCGCGGCTATTTGTGAATTTTGTCGCATAGAGATAGCGCAAAAACGCAGCCCGAGAGCCAAAAATTCAAGACCTTTACTATATTTAACTACTTGATTTTGATTAACTTTTTGCTATCAATCTTTTGTCATTCAAACGACTTTTTTAGAACAACCCCGCTAATTGCTTGATTTCACGGGGTTTAAAATTATTTGCAAAATATTTCACAAAAGGGTTGCCATGTATTGTGAAAATAATTACAAATCATTCTCAAGGGCAACGGAGAAATCCAACGCCCCCATATCGTAACAGTTCCGAGGTCCGTTCCGTCACAAACGCCTTGGACTGATGCAGGTAGCTCCCACCGCCTGCTACGATAGAGAATCTGCAAACGAAGACCGTTGACGATTCGAAAACTGCCAAACACCGTATCCTACTACGAAGCCGTCCCACATTCCGGCTTCACCCAATTTCCCGCACGCGCCGTGCACCGTCCTCCTACAAACCACACGGCGCGTGCGGAAAATCCTCCTTCATAGACCCCTCATCAGTTGAAGGAAAACCTCCATATTCTATTCATTAACACACCACGACACGACACGGCATCCCTACCTGCCGTGAAGTGTGCGTGTACGCCTCGTATTTTCTGTATAGAAGGAACTATTCTTCCATAACGACATGCTTTCGATGCTGCGGACCAAGCCCAGTCAAAAGCCAGTCTATGGACGTATCCGTGCGTGCACCAACCGTAATAAGCCAATCCGGTGGAATCCGGTTGTTCTTGCGGGCATTGGAAACGGATGCAGAAGACACGTTCAAAAATGCAGCAAGCTCCTTCCATGTCTCGCTGGATGTCGCCTCGCGAAGCCGGGAGAGAACACTCTCGGCAGACCTGAGCGACTCAGCATGAGAGAGATCGCGAACATTGACATACATGCGCGGTTCGTCAAAAAAGCGGTCGTTGTAATGCGCGCGAATGAAAACACGCGTGTAGCGTCGGCTCCTGTTGCGCACACGACACTCAAAGCTGAGAGGCTTCTTGCGGGTCATGACTTTTCGCATAGCTTCCTGCGCAAGCTCAAGGTCGTCTGAATGCAGGATGTCCACAATCTGCGTGAGATCACCAGCAACCCGCCCCACTCCGGCCTCGTCGCCAAGCACAGGCGGGTCGAGCACCTTGCTTGCTCGCCGAATAATGCGACCTTCACCGTCAATAACGATGAGCGCGTCAAAACTCTCCTCGCCAAGACTCCGCATGTACTCGGTTTCCTGTTTCACGGCAGATGTAATATCGCGACAAATCCCCACCAAACCAATGACTTCCCGATTGGCGTCATCAAAAACCGGACGCCGAACAATCCTGTACCAGCGCTCCTGACCATTAAAGTGCGGGGCCATAGGGGTGATAATTTCCCGGCGCTCCTGAAACACGTTGATAGCGGCCTGAACCAAAAGCTGAGCCTGCTCCGGCGGCAAAAAATCTGCTTCCAAATGCCCAAGGACCTTGTCACGAGAAAGTCCAAAGGCATCACAGTAGGCATCATTCACAGCCACGAGGCGATGGTCTCGCCCCTGCGCCCAGGCAATATCTGGGAGAGCATTGACAACGGGAGTGAAGTCTTTGACGAGACGCGCAGCGTGCGGGAAACCGCTGGGAATAAAATAGCCAGAAAATGAACGAATATGCCCCTTGGCATCGCGAACGGGCTGCACAGTGAACAAAAAATTCATGGGGGAGCCGTCCTTGCAGCGCAAGGTCACCTGCCCTCGCTCAATGCCACCGCGCCGAAGCAGATTACGAATGGTCCGCCGCTCCTCCGGGGTGTAGTAGAGCTGTGAGGTGTTGACGTTCAGGACTTCTTCGCGGGTGTAGCCACACATGGTGCAAATGTCCTCACTGACGTCCAGAATGTTTCCGTTGGTGCTAATGGTGAAGCCCATAACGCTGTCATCATCCTCACCAAGTGGATGCAGGGGGCGCCCCTGCGCAACGATGAGATTCTCCTGTCCTTCCGGAGTCAGGATTTCCATTCCCTGCCAGCGAAACTGCCTCACTCCAGAGCCATCAAGAGTTCGCATGCGCAAGACGATTTCACACATGTGCGTGCTGTCCACAGCCTGAAGCACAGCCCCCCGAAGCGTTTCTTCTTCCATCGGGTCAATGAGATCAAAAATATTCCGGCCAAGAGCATCTTCCTTGCTCATGCCCCGCTTTTTCAAATACGCCTCATTGGCAAAAAGCAGTGTCCCGTCCCGCCGAAACACAACGCCACAATCCTGAAAATCTTCAAGACCTTTGCTGTAAAATTCAAGTTGATCCTGCATTGTATACCTCACTCAAAACGCGCTTTTTACGGCCTCATATCTTAAGCAATATACCCAAAAGTTCATCAAAAGTGAAACGCCCCTCTCTACCTTCATAAAATATGAATGAACTTTTTGTGCCAGTTCCATTGCAAAGCAATAGAATTCATATATGTTCCCAGTTTCGGATTTACGTGTCTGAAAAATAGAATGAATGAGAGATTTTTGGAGGGGTTGCAGTGAAGACCACAATGAGAATTTTGCTTGCGACAGTCTGTATGCTGGGCATTTTTGCATCACAGGCTTTTGCAGCTGGCTACGGAATTTATGAATGGAGCGCACGAGGAAATGCTTTGGGCGGCACACTGATTGCCCGCGCAGACGACCCAAGCGCCGTTGCCTACAATCCGGCAGGCATCACCCAGCTTGAGGGTATCAATGTCATGGGCGGCATGACCATCATTGCCCCCAATGCGACCATCAAGGTGGGTGACTCCGGTTCTGACGGCAAAGGTTCCAACACCGCCTGGACCATTCCTCACGCATACTACACACACCAGATGAGTGACCGCGCATGGTTCGGTCTGGGCGTGTTCTCCCGTGTCGGTCTGGGAACAGAATACACGGACGATGAAAGCTGGGCAGGTCGCTACAACTGCTCTTATGCAGGCATCAAGGCCGTTTCCGTGAACCCCAACCTCGCATTCAAAGTGACGGACAACCTGTCTTTCGCTGTTGGTTTCGAGGCAATGATCATGGAATTTGCCTTTGATAACGCAACGGATCCTCGCACTCTGAGTGGCTCTGACTATGACTACGACGACAACACCTACGACATCAAAACCAAGCTTCGTGCACAGGGATGGGCACCGGGCTGGAACGTTGGTCTGCACTACAAGCCTTTTGACTGGCTGGCATTTGGTGCCACATACCACAGCCAGATTGATATGACTGTTGAAGGCAAGGCTCACTTCGACGCCAACCCCGGCGGCAAAGCGTACCTCGCCGACCCCACCCTGAATGCCATGTTTGGCAAACGCTCCAACGCACAGGGTACAGCCCCAATCCCGGCTTCCACGTCCTTCGGCGTCATGGTGAAACCCACCGAACGCCTGAGCATCGAAGTTGACGCCATTCACACCGACTGGAGCAGCTACACCGACCTCACTTTTGAGATCGACAGCATGCCCTCTGACATCGTGTCCGACAAAAACTGGCACGACACATGGCGCTATCAGGTTGGTGCAGAATACCGCCTCTACGACTGGATGGACCTGCGTGCAGGTTACGTCTTTGACGAATCCCCCATTCAGGACGAATACGCAGATTACGCTGTCCCGGGCAATGACCGCCAGATGGTCAACACCGGTGTCGGCATGCGCTTTGACCAGTGGACCGTTGACCTGTCCTACAGCTACCTGTGGATGAAGGGTCGTGACATCGAAGCCCGCCCGCATGATGGTGTTCCGGAGTCCCGCCTTGAGGGTGGACACTCTCACCTCATCGGTATGTCTGTAAGCTACAGCTTCTAAGACATTCTCCTTCAGATAAAATACAGGCCGTTCCTTTTGGGGACGGCCTTTTTTTACATGCTTTTTTCCAGCTCAGAGAGAAGCCATGATGCCGCAGGCCCAAGCCGACGGCCTCGCGGCCACAAAAGATACAGTGGCGTCGTCACCTGCGCTCCCTTAAAGCTCAGCGGAAGTTCCACAATCCGCCCTGCCTGCAAAGATTCCTGCGCAAGCTGCTGCGGCAAAAATGCCCAGCCCACACCAGACTCCACCATACTCCGCACAATAAAATAATTCTCGGCAAGCCAAATGGATCGCCCAATAATTGAGGTCTCTTCCATGCGCTCGCCGCCACGATTGGTCGGAATGATTTCCCGGTATTCAGAAAGGTTTTCCAAAGACACCATGCCCTGACGCGCAAGAGGATGCTCAGGCGCAGCTACAACAGCAAATTCAATGTTGAGCATAAGCCGAAAATTCACGCCCTGCGGAGCACCAGACCGAAGAGGCGTCACCAGCCCCATCTGCGCGCGCCCAGAACTCACCAACTCCCCAACATCACTAAACGCCGCAAAAAGGCACTCCAGCTCAACCCGGGGAAACGCAGTGCTAAACGAACGCAAAACCCGCTCCAGCATCCTTGGCGGCGCCATTTCGTCCGTCGCAATGGTGACCCGGCTTTCAAAGCCGGAGGCAAGAGAGTGTGCTCGCTCCTGCATGTCTTGTCCCCGCTCCAAAATCTGTCGGGCATCCTGCAGGAGTGCTTCGCCAGCCTCTGTCAGATGCGGAAATTTTCCACTTCGATCAAAAAGATCAATACCAAGATCAATTTCCAAATTCTGTATTGCTGTGCTCACTGCGGACTGAGCGCGCCCCAGCTTTCGTGCAGCAGCAGAAAAAGAGCCTTGTTCTGAGGCGGTTACAAACGCTCGTAGCTGATCTAAATGCAAATCCACACCGGTGCTCCTCTCTTTATCTATCTGATAAGCAGATAGTACCTGACTGGATAATACCTGTAAACGCGATAATAGAGCACACGTTCACTGATTTTTTACGAGGTTTACAATGAGAACGACAAACGACCGCATTCGTCATGCCATCCTTTTTGAGATTTGTGGGTTGATGATTTCCGCCCCAATACTCGCCTGGATTTTGAATAAGCCCATTAGCCACACAGGCGTCCTGAGCATTTCCCTGAGCCTTAGCGCCATGTTTTGGAACTATGCCTACAACTGGCTCTTTGACCACGCACTGGTCATGCTCAAGCGCCCCGTGAATGAGCGTCCCGTGTGGATGCGCGCATTCCACGCACTGATGTTTGAAGTCACCTTCATGCTTCTGACCCTTCCCGGCGTTGCATGGTGGCTGGACATCGCCCTGAGCAAGGCTCTTGTCACAAACATCGGCATGTCCACATTCTATATGGGCTACGCCTTTGTGTTTAACTGGGTCTACGACGTTGTCTTCCCCTGCCCTGTCGAGGCCGAAGCCACGGCAGTGTAACGAGTAGACGTCTCCACAAAAAAAAGCCCCGTCCTCACATGAGCACGGGGCTTCACTTATTTTGCATCTTTCCAGACCTGTTTCAGCCGCTTGTCCCTCCCGCATGACTTTCGGTAAAAGCCATACCTGATAGGATTCTTCCGGTAATAATCCTGATGAGACTCTTCTGCTGGCCAAAATTTTTCCGCAGGAAGAATTTCCACCCGAATCTTGTCGATCAGCAAACCAGACAAGGCAAGGTCAGCCTTTGATTTCTTTGCAGCCTCTTCCTGCACCTTGTCCGCCACAAAAATCACAGGGCGATACTGGTTTCCCCGATCACAAAACTGCCCTTGTCCATCCAGCGGGTCGACATTGCGCCAGTAGATTTCAAGCAACCGTTCGTAGCTCACCTTTATTGTGTCATACCGGACAAGAATGGCTTCCACATGCCCAGTCCCGCCACCAGAAACCTGCTCATACGTCGGGTTGCCAGATGTGCCACCAGTGTAGCCGACCGTCGTCGACAGCACGCCTTCCTCAGAATCAAAAGGCTTCTCCATGCACCAGAAACAGCCTCCCGCAAAAATCGCTGTCGCGGGTTTGCCTGTATCTGCCAGTCCAGCCTCGGCCGCAAAACACATGCTGCCAGAAAACAGCATCACCCCAAGGCCCAAATAAAAAATACGTCGAAAAAGCATACTCGCCTCCCTCATCCAGAATTTGCAAAATTCTAGCACAGGGGCAGAGGCTGAGCCACGCCTAAGATTCAGACAGCGTTGAAAGTGCCCGAAGATCCAAAAGCTCAATACGCTTTCGGGAAAGCCGAAGCAGGCCCTGCTTTTGAAAACGACCAAGCACGTCACTCACGGTCTGCTGGCAGGAGCCTGTCATGGCTGCGAGCTGATGCTGGGTCAAAGAAATAGGAATGGTAATTTTCCGATCAAGATCGGATTCATCCGCAATCTCATCCTGAGCAAGATAAAAGAGAAGCCGCGCCATGCGCACGGTCACGTCACAGGTCATCAGGCTTTCCACCTGATCTCCGAGGTACCGGATACGCTTCCCAAGTTCCGTAATGACCCGTCGCGAGAACTGCGGATATTCTTCAAGAAGCTTTTCTAGGGCAGAGCGAGAAATTTCGCGAAGTATCAGCGGAGTCAAGGCCTGCGCATTGGCCTTTCTGGGAAGACTTTCCAAAACCTCGGCAACGCCAAAAAGTTCCCCAGTGCGCCGAATAAAATAACTTGGTTCTTTTCCGCTCTGGGACACCTTAAAAATACGCAGTAGCCCCTTCTCAACATAAAAGCAGGAATTTCCCGCATCACCTTCAAAAAAAATCGTGTCATTTTTCTTGTACTGATGCGAGGTCGAGACCTCTTCAAATGCCACCTTCAACTCAGGAGCAAGGGGGCGAAAAAAGTCCTCACCTTCCAGGTGCCACAAATGTTTCATTACGCCTCCCGCAAACGTCAAAAAAGGGAGACTCCAGACTGGAGCCTCCCTTCACTGTGCCGAGTCATGGGCGCTTGTCAAGCACGCTACCGGTCAAGGCGATTGCGGTACTTGTAGACCATTTCTTTGCCGTGGATATCGGTACATTTCCACGTGATTGAATTCTTTCCCATAATGGGTTTTAGCGTGGCCTTGTGATAGCCGAGCTGATACGGAATTCGAGTTTCGATGGCATTTCTGGGGCACGCCTTGACGCAGGACATACAGTCCCAGCAGTCACGAGTGCTGCGGCAGAAAGACTGCCCGGTTTTTGGATCCACAGCCATCAGGTTACCGGGGCATGCTTCTTCGCAAAAAGACTCAGAGCGGCCCTCGCAGCCATTACACTTTGAAAGATCTATTCTTGGTGGCATATTCTGACCTCCTTATGCTCTAGCAGGTGTAGCGATCACCGGGGATGATCTGCTTGTACTCACGGGTAAAGGCATCAACCTTTCCGGTCTTGGGATCACGACGGGTTTCAACAAAGCAATCAAAGTTTGCATCGTCGCGTTCCGGGTAGTCAGAACGAGTCTGCCAGCCTTCCCAGCGAGTCTCTTTTCGAGCCTTGAGGTGGTGACACACGGCTTCTGCAACATCAACGCGGTCCATCGTCTCAAGGCACTGCATCAAATCGTGCAGGCTCTCGGCGTGCAGAAACTTAAACTGGTCCTGAAGCATGGCGATGTGCTTGAGAGCATAATCAAGACGCTCTTCGTTAGTGCGATAAAACTGGGAAGTTCCGCCAGCATACTCGTCCATAAGACGCTGAAGGCGTTCACGCATTTCAAGCTGCTTTACGCCGTCAAAATCTGCCCCCCTGAACAGCGGAGTATAGACACGGCTCATTTCAGCCCTCACCTGCTCCATATCCAGTTCCGGCAACTCGTTCAGCTCATTCTCTTCGATGTACTCCATGGCGCCACGGGCAGCGATTTTGCCCTCAACGCAACAGCCACCAACAAACTTATTGGGATGACCGCCTGCCGTCTCACCTGCGGCAAAGAAGCCAGGAAGCGTGGTCTGACGATCCATCTCAACCCAAAATCCGCCCATGGTGTGACCACCCATGATGTAGGGATCAGAACCAAAGATTTCGATGGGGTCCTTGGTGACATCCTGACCGCGAGAGGCAAGGAAAAGGACAAAGGATGGACGCTCATTGAGATAATCCGTGAACATAGCCTTCACGGTCTCGGATTCCATGTTGCGGGTATCGCAGTATGTCGGGCCGCGGCCTTCCAGCCACTCATACATCGGCGCATTGGCACGAACGAACCGGGGAGCAGCATCACCACCGAGATGAGCGTAGCGCTCCTGCATGATCTTCTCGTCCTTGCAGTTGATGATGGGAGCCTTGTAGCCAACGGAAATCGTATCAACAGGACCACAGAAGTCCTTGGTTCTGGTTGCAACCCAGCGCTGCTCAAGGCTGCTCAGCTCGGCGCCCTGACGGAAGCCCATAGCGTAGCCGGAACCAACGCAGTAAGGGCACATCCATATCTGACTTCCAGAATCGGTGCCATCCATTGTGTAGGACTTGTACAGGGTGCCAGCTCCACCTGTTGCACAGATGGTTGCCTTGGCCCGAAAAACATAAAACTTGCCATCACGGACACCGAGTCCCATTGCGCCTGCGCAGCGTTCACCGTCCATCAGCAGGCCAGTTGCAGCGATACGGTTGTACACCACACCGTTCTCGATTGCTTTTTCGGCCATGATGGGCTTGAGCTGCTCACCGTGGATGGAAATATCCCACTTGCCACGGTAGTGGATGCTGCCGTCTTCATCACGGATGATGGGCAGCCCCCAGCGCTCTAGATCGTCAACAGCTTCGTTCAGCTCTTCGGCGTTGGACAGCGCAAGGTCTTCACGAAGAGGCCCACCACCAACCTGTGCCCTAGACCAGCGCACCAGATCTTCTGGAGTTTTGTCGTCCGGAATATAGGTATTGATGGCATCCATGCCTGCAGAACATGCACCAGAGCGCATGATTTCGGCCTTTTCCATGTAGGTGACGGTCACGTCCGGGTTCTGCTTTTTGGCTTCCACAGCCACAAAGCACCCTGCGTTACCTGCGCCGATGACCAGAATGTCGGTATCGACAACTTCAATCTTCACCTCGTCCAGAGACTTGGGCAACTCACGAACTGTAGGCCCGCCAGGAATATTTGGCATATGTTTTCCTCCGTAAAAGAGTGTGGAGCAAGCGCCCCACCCCTCTTAGAAAAGTTTGATTCCGATCCACTTCATGCCAATGAAGAACAGGGCCACCGCAAAAACGATACGCAGATATTTCTGGTCAACGACCAGTCCAACCCGACGACCCAGTCGAGCACCAAAGTACCCGCCAAGCATGGCAAAAACTGCCAGAGCATAAATAACCGTGTCGGCGACTCCACGCACAATGAACTGCGAGCCAACATTGGCGACCTTGACGAAGTTGCCAGTTCCCACAGCGACAACCATCGGCAGGCCAAAAAACGCGTTCATAACAGGCGTAAAGATGAAGCCACCGCCAACACCGAGAAGTCCGGCGAGAATCGCAATAAAAAAGTTGGCGATTCCAGGTCCAAGCACGTTTGTACAGTAACGCTCACCCTTCCATTCACCACGGGCAATCAAAAAGCCCGTGCGCTGGTCTTTCTCTGAAGCGGTTTTGGCCTTCTGTGGAACAAAAGCGCGGTACGCCATCCAGCAGGCAGCACCAAAAACAAGAATGGAAAAGTAGAGTTTCAGCGTCTTGGCCGGGAGACCAAGTGAGATGTAGGCACCAGTTGCAGCGCCGAGCAGACCAAAAACCATCATGGAGGCCGCGACCTTCATGTCTGGTGTCTTTTTTCGAAAGTGAACCCATGCGGCCAAAAGACCGATGACTCCAGAGGCGAGAGAATTTGTCCCAAGGGCGACCTTCAGGGGAAGACCAAGCCACATTGTGTAAAGCGGGACGGAGAACATGGAAATAAAAGCACCAACCATACCACCCATAAAGCCAGCAACCAGACCAACACCGATGCCCATAAGCGGAGCGACATCAACTGCCCCCCAGTCACCGTGGTCCCAGTGCAGTACCCACGAAGGGTGCACAGATTCTTTGGCTGCAACAGCAATAAGCAGCAGGGTCATTGCCCAGAAAATGTAATTGCCAAGTGATGCTTCGCCCAGAAATTCTTTCAGGACAGATTTTTTTTCCTCATTCGCCATCTTCTTCTCCTCAGTAAAGACAGAATGTGATCTGAGCTTCGCCGCACAGCTTGTGCAGAAACTCACATGAGCAGTCCTACTCCAGAGAAGAAAAATGCTTCTATCGCGAGCACGATAAAACCCCAAAGAAAGATTTTTCCGAGCCTGAAATCTCGGCATTTACAGGCTAAAAATCAGGCTCTTAGCCTCACAGTTCTTTTTTCAAAAAAAGCTCATCATTCCTGGGTCGCGACTCCTTTTTGCCCAAAACAGCACCAAGGCAAAGCGTTCAGGCTCCACAGCATTCAGCATACCCTCTCAGGCAGACCCAAGGTATCCTTTAAGAAAAACACAAGCTTGCACCACGCTCCTTTTCCATCTTCTCTTTTTTCACAAAAAAAGACGTCCAAGCTCTCACCATCAACACCCACTCTTCACAAAGCTTTCCCCAGCTTTTGCAGAAACAAAAGCCACCACATCCAGCAAGCCGCCCCAACAGAAGACAGCTTTTTTTTATTTCAAGCTTGACACTGAAATTCATTTTCAATAGCGTTCCCTTGTTGCCGTGCTTTTCATCCCTGACTCTCGTCTTTTCTTCGCTTTGTGAAATGCACGTACGGACAAGCAGATGGGCGCTTTGTCCGTTTCTTTTTACAATATGATTGAGAATGAATTTCAATTACAAATTCATTCTATCGATTCCGAGGAGGCTTTCATGGCTAAGGGGACTCAACTTCGCAAGCTGACAGTCAACACAAAAGCTCGCATCAAGAACATTCACGCCGATGGAGAATTAGGACGTCGCATCCGTGACATGGGTCTTGTTCCGGGCACTGAAATCACCGTTGTGGGCCGCGCACCTTTGCACGACCCTGTCGCTCTTCGGCTGATGGACTTTACTCTGACGCTTCGCAACCGTGAAGCAGACCATATTACCGTCGATATTCTGGAGGCCTAGATGCAGCCCGAATTTACAATAGCTCTCGCTGGCAATCCGAACTCTGGCAAAACCACAATGTTCAACGCCCTGACTGGCGCCCGCCAGCACGTGGGCAACTACCCCGGTGTGACCGTCACCAAAAAAGAAGGTGTCGTGAACTCACAGGGCAAAAGCGTCAAAATCGTTGACCTGCCCGGCACCTACTCTCTGACTCCATACTCCGAGGAAGAGCTGGCGGCCCGCAGCTTTGTCGTTGACGAAAAACCACACGCCGTTATCGACATTGTGGACGCCAACACCCTTGAGAGAAGCCTGTACCTCACCGTGCAGTTCCTTGAGCTTGGCGTGCCCGTTGTTGTTGCTCTCAACATGATGGACGAAGTCCGCCGTCGCAAAATCAGGCTGGACTCTGCCCGCCTTGCAGACCTTCTCAATGTTCCTGTTATCGAAACCGTCGCCCGCGAAGGCGAAGGAAAACAGGAAATGCTCAAGGAAGCCATTGAATTTGCCCAGCAGAACAAAGGCTCTGAGCTGAACCCCGTCCGCATTTCTTACGGCGAGGACATTGACAAGGCTCTCGATGAAATGGAGCAGAAAATTCTTGCTGCCCGCTTCATGACTGACCGCCTGCCTGCCCGCTGGATTGCGCTCAAATATATTGAGGGTGACGAAGAGGTTTTGGCCCGCGGCCGCAAAGCCGATGCGCTGTCTATGGAGCTTGAGGCAACGTCCCACAAGCTCGCCAAGCACGTTCGGACCACTCTGGACACTTCGCCTGAAGCGCTGATTGCTGACCATCGTTACGGCTTCATCTCCTCCATTCTGCGTCAGGGTGTCGTCAAAAAAGACGTCACTCAGGAACGCATCAATTTTTCTGACCGCCTCGATAAAGTGCTGACCAACACCTTCCTTGGTCCGCTCATTATGCTCGGTGTCATTTATGGCATGTTCCAGCTCACCTTTGCCGTTGGTGAAATTCCAATGGGATGGGTCGAAGAATTCTTTGGCTGGCTGAACGCATCTGTCACGGCAGCAATGCCAGACGGCCTGCTCCGGTCCCTCATTACATCCGGCATTATTGACGGTGTCGGCGGCGTGCTCGGTTTTGTGCCGCTTATTCTCGTCATGTTCTTTTGCCTCTCCTTCCTTGAGGACTTCGGCTACATGGCCCGTATGGCGTACATGCTCGACCGTGTGTTCAAGATGTTTGGCCTGCACGGCAGCTCTGTCATGCCCTTCATTATCTCGGGTGGTATTCCAGGTGGTTGCGCAGTTCCTGGCGTCATGGCTGCACGTACCCTTCGCAGTCCTCGCGAGAAACTCGCAACCATCCTGACTGCCCCGTACCTGAGCTGCGGTGCAAAGGTTCCTGTTTTCGTTCTGCTCGCTGCTGCATTCTTCCCGCAGTATGGCGCAGACGTACTGATGCTGATTACTCTCGGCGGCTGGGCAATGGCTCTCATCGTTGCACGAGTACTTCGTTCCACGGTCATCAAAGGTGAACCCACCCCCTTTGTCATGGAGCTTCCGCCCTACCGCATCCCGCTTTTCCGTGGCGTGCTTATCCACACCTGGGAACGCGGCTGGCAGTACATCAAGAAGGCCGGTACCGTTATTCTGGCTATCTCCATCCTGCTCTGGGCCGCTATGACCTTCCCGGGACTTCCCGAAAATCAGGCCCAGCAGTTTGAACAGCAGCGTGTTCAGATTTCCCAGACTATAGACGAAGTCAAAGCCGCAGATGCAAACCCTGAAGCACTTGCCAATCTCGAAGACAAGCTTGCTCAGGTCGACAACCTTGAAGCCGAAGCTACATTGAAAAACTCCGCAGCAGGGCGCGCCGGTACTGCTCTTGAGTCTCTGTCCTCCCTTGCAGGATTTGACTGGAGAACAAACATCGCCCTTGTTGGTGGCTTCGCAGCAAAGGAAGTCATTGTTTCAACCCTTGGTACAGCATTCTCCCTTGGCGAAGTTGATCCTGAGGCAGCAGATAGCCTCTCGGCTCGACTGGCTGCTGACCCCGCATTCACAGTGTGGTCGGCCATCAGCCTCATTATCTTCACCCTGCTCTATGCTCCATGCTTCGTGACGGTCGTCGTCATAGCAAAAGAAGCTGGATGGAAATGGGCAGCATTCTCGGTTGGTTTTAACACCGTCCTCGCTTTCAGCCTGGCGACACTCGTCTATCAGGTAGGAAGCTCTTTGTAAGCCTTAACGCATTGCGGCCCTGCACCAAGCCCACCCCCGGTGCAGGGTCCGCACCATCAGGAGGTTATTATGTGCGCAGTTGTTGTTGGCGGAATGGATCGTCTGAAACGTGATTACATTGACACCGCAAAGCGTCTTGGAATCAGACTCAAGGTCTTTACCGGCAAAGAAAATGTCATCGCTCCCAAAATGGGACAGGCCGACCTGATCGTGCTTTTCACAAATCAGGTCTCCCACAAGGCAAAAAAGGAAGTTGTCTCCTACGCCAAGGCCAACGACATTCAGCTCCACATGTCTCACTCCTGTGGCATCTCCACCCTGCGGAGCTGCCTGTCCAACGCGTAATCCCCCCCAAGGAGGACATATGAACCCAATCATGGAAATGGGACAGCTAAACAAGGAAGCCATGCACATTTGCACCAGTGGCGGAAATCTTTCCAATGCAGAATTTTTGCTCCGACAGGCCCTTATGCGTTCTTCTGCATGTCGTTCACCGCTCCCCGGTGCCAAAATCAAGCACAACCTCGCTCTCGTTTTGACCCTCTCGGAACGTCGGGATGAAGCACACAGGCTCCTTTCCAGCGCCCTTGAGACCGTTAGCGATGCGCAGCTTGAACACAGCTCTTTTTATCGCCGAATTCAGACGGCATTACACGGACTGGCCGCCTAAAACTCATCCTCAAGGCTCATGCATGAACAGTGTCTCACTCGTTGCACCTCACCCTGCACCCACGCGAGGCTGGAAGAAACACATGCCCAGTCCCAAGCCGCTTTCCCCGGTTGCGCATCAGCTGGCAGAATCCCTCGGGAACGCCATGGATGCAAAAGACCACTCAACTCGATTTCATTCAGAAGATGTTGCCGTTGTCAGTCAGATCATTGCCCTCGAACTCGGCTTCTCCACCGAAGCCGCAGAAACAATCCACATTGCCGGGCACCTTCACGACATAGGGAAAATAGGCATCCCCGATGCCATTCTGAACAAACAGGAACCACTCACCAATGAGGAGTGGCATCTCATCCGACAGCATCCCGTTATGGGCTACAATATCGTTCACCCCATCGCAGAACTTGCAGAAATTGACGGAATCGCCGGAATTATTTTGCATCATCACGAACGCTACGATGGCTCTGGCTACCCCGACGGACTTCGAAAAGATCGCATCCCCTTTGGTGCTCGCATCATCGCCGTCGCAGACAGCCTCTCAGCTATGATGCAGGATCGCCCCTACAGCCCTGGCAAAGATTTTAAAACCGCTGTCGAAGAAATAAAATCACTCTCCGGAACCCTCTACGACCCAGACGTCGTTCAGGCCTTCCTCAAGAGTATCCCTGCACTTATTCAGCAGTGGCACAGGCTTCAGGCAACGCATTCACACAACTTTTCTCACTGTTAGGAGGCATTATGAGCAGCTGCCGTTCAACCATTCATTCCAAAGGCTCCGCCAGCTCTTTTCTCCTTCGAGCTTTCTCCCTTGGCGACAGGCCCGCGACAGCCTCGTCAGCAGAGGAAGCCTCACGCTCAGAACGCAGAAGCAGCGCTCCTGAGCATGCCCATCTACAGCGCGGGGAATAGCGCAGCCTTAGCCGCGTTATGAGAGGGGCAACAGCAGCCCCTCTCACCCCCGCCGACACAGCTCACAGGTGGTGGTGTTTTATTGGGCCACAGCCCCAGGCGCAGTTTTATTGGGGCGCTGCCCCAAACCCTGCAAGGGGCGCTGCCCCTTGACCCCGCCCAAGGACGAGGCCCTTGGGAATCCCGATTTCGCCCAAAATTAAAGGGCCGGATGTGTGAAAGCCGTTGGCTTTCCCTTACATCCGGCCCTTTAATTTTGGCCTAGTGGGCGTCCCGTGTGTTCTTTTTCTTTGCGCTCCAACCCTTTCTTTTTGAACGCTCGCGTTCAAAAAGAAAAAGGTGGCGAACTCGCAGAAGAGAAAGAAGCTCTCGACGTTATGCCCAACAAGTTTGAATTT